>NZ_JBDGIR010000002.1:483652-884942 GCF_057657315.1 Lysobacter sp. Soil_C_15 | reverse complement strand
GACGTGTTCAAGCCGTTTGATGCACTTGTACGTTGACAGTGCAAACCAAAGAAAACGCCATTCCTGTTTCGAATCAAAAGCCACTATGGGGCGCAGCTGGCGCGGGGCTGCTCCGCACAGGCCATCCCTGGCCTGGCTGCGCACGGCCCGCATCCCTGCGGGCCGCCCTACGGGGCTTCAAGGCGTTCTCGCGAGTTCGAGACGGCGCCAAGCTGTTCACGGCAACGGCAACGGCAACGGCAACGGCAACGGCAACGGCAACGGCAACGGCAACGGGCGGCATCCAACGAAAAAAGCCGCGCAATCGCGCGGCTTTTTCGTGGCCATCGGCTGCGTGTGTTTACTTGCGCAGCAACGGCGAATCCCAGCCCTGGCGCGGGGCGAAGCGCAGGCCGTAGCGGGCCTGCAGTTGCTGCAGGCGGGCGAGGACGTTTTCGACGCCGGTTTCGCGCACGTACTGGATCGGGCCGCCGCGGAACGGGGCGAAGCCGGTGCCGAAGATCACCCCGGCGTCGAGCAAGTCGGGGTCGGCGACCACGCCGTCGTGCAGGCAGGCCACCGCTTCGTTGATCAGCGGCAGGATCAGGCGGTCTTCCAGGTCGTTCGGCGCCTTGTAGTCCTTGGCCAGCTCGGGCTTCTGGGCGCGGCCGTTCTCCCACTTGTACAGGCCCTGGCCGTCCTTCTTGCCGCGCTTGCCCGGCTCGACGTTGCTCAGCGCGGCCGGCACTTCCAGGCCCAGGAACGGCGCCAGCTCGGCGCCGACGCCGGCGGCGACGTCCAGGCCGACGGTGTCGATCAGTTCGATCGGGCCCATCGGCATGCCGAACTTGAGCGCGGCCTTGTCGATCGCCGGCCCCGGGATGCCTTCGGCGAAGGCGGTGCCGGCTTCGAGCATGTACGGGAACAGCACCCGGTTGACCAGGAAGCCCGGGCTGCCGGCGACCGGCACCGGCAGCTTGTCGATCGCCTTGCAGAACGCCGCCAGGCGCTGCTCGGTCTCAGGCGCCATCGCATCGTGGCGGATGATCTCCACCAGCGGCATCAGCGCGACCGGATTGAAGTAGTGCAGGCCGCCGAACTGGGCCGGCCGGCGGATATGCCCGCGCAGTTCGTCGAGCGGAATCGACGAGGTGTTGGTGGTCAGCAGCGCCTCGGCCTTCAATCGCGGCTCGACTTGCGCGTACAGCTCGCGCTTGGCCTCGGGCTTTTCGATGATCGCCTCGATCACCAGGTCGGCCGCGTCGGCGCCGTCGCCGGCCAGATCGCTGCGCAGGCGCGCGGCGACCGCGGCGCGCTTGCCCTCGTCCTTGACCTTCTTGGCGAACAGGGCCTGGGCGCGTTCGAGCGCGCCGTCGATGAAGCGCTGCTCGCGATCGGCCAGGGTCACTTCGAAACCCTTGTAGGCCGACCAAGCGGCGATGTCGCCGCCCATCACCCCGGCGCCGACCACATGCACGTGCTTGATGCGGTGGTCCTTGCCGCCCTGGCCCTTGAGCCGTTCCTGCAGGAAGAACACCCGGATCAGATTGCGCGCGGTCGGGGTCGAGGCCAGCTTGACCACCGACTTGCGCTCGCCGGCCAGCAAGGCCTGCACGCCGCCGCCGGTGCGTTCCCAGGTCGAGATCAGCGCGTACGGCGCCGGGTAGTGTTCCTTGCGCGCCTTGCGCGCGACCTGCTTGGTCAGCATCGGCGCGAGGATCTTGCGCGCCGGCCAGGTGTTGCTGGCCCAGGCGGTGAAGCGCTGCTTGAACGGACGCTGCGCGCCGTTCAGGGCGATGCCGGCGGCGGTGTCGACCAGCACCGCCGGTTCGGCGATCTTGTCGACCAGGCCGATCGCGCGCGCCGCCGTCGCCGACAGGCTGCGTCCGGTCAGCATCAGGTCGAACGCGGCCGGCGCGCCGACCAGGCGCGGCAGGCGCACGCTGCCGCCCCAGCCCGGGTAGATGCCGAGCTTGACCTCGGGCAGGCCGATCCGGGTCGAGCCGTCGCTGCTGGCGACGCGGTAGCGGCAGGCCAGGGCGATTTCGGTGCCGCCGCCCATGCAGAAGCCATGGATCGCCGCGACCGTGGGGCAGGGCAGTTCGGCCAGGCGCTGGAACACTTGCTGGCCGCGCCGGATCGCGTCGCCGACCGTGCCCTTCTGGTCGAAGGACTGGAACTCCTTGATGTCGGCGCCGGCGATGAAGCCGGTGCTCTTGGCCGAGCGCAGCACCAGGCCCTTGGGCGGGTCCAGCGCCAGCCGCTCGAGCAGGCCGTCGAGTTCGATCAGCACGTCCTGGGCGAAGGTGTTGACCGGCGCGCCTTCGCGGTCGAAGGAGAGCACCAGCACGCCGTCTGCGCGCAGTTCGGTGTGCCAGTGCCGGGCACGGAGCCCGTCAAACGCGGTGAGGCCGTCGAGGGCTGCAGTCATTGCCGCACCATCCGTTCAGGTATGGGGAGGCCGCTATCATCCCGATTGTGTTTCGCCGCCGTCAAATCCGTTCGCTCCGGCGCCGATCCGTACGGCAAGTCTCCAGCCGCTGTGGGACACTTGAGGGTTGCGAGCGTTCTCCGCCGGCCCCATTGAACCGGCGATTGAACTTTTTCCCCGACAGGGTTGTCCCATTGTTCGGCCATGGCCGAGCTGACAGGAGTGCCGGCGCGGTATGGCCGAGAATGAGTTGGACCAGGAGCTGGTCAGGCGTGTCCAGCGCGGCGACAGCGCGGCCTTCGATGCCTTGGTGCGCAAGTACCAGCATCGGATCACCGCGTTGATCGGGCGCTACATCCCCGACTGGAGCGAATGCCAGGACGTGGCCCAGGAAACCTTCATCCGCGCCTACCGCGCGATGGCGAACTTCCGCGGCGACGCCCAGTTCTATACGTGGTTGCACCGTATCGCCGTGAATACCGCCAAAAACTACCTGGTAGCGCAGAACCGCCGGCCGCCGACCGACGATATCGACGCCGGCGACGCCGAGCAGTACGACGCCGGCATCCGTCTGCGCGATACCGATACGCCGGAACACGAACTGCTGCGGCAGGAGATCGAACGCACCGTGATGCGGGTGGTCGAATCCTTGCCGGAGGAACTGCGGGCCGCCATCACCATGCGCGAGGTGGACGGCCTGAGCTACGACGAGATCGCGCAGAAGATGGGGTGCCCGATCGGCACGGTACGGTCGCGGATCTTCCGCGCCCGCGAGGCGATCGACACCGAACTTCGGCCCTTGCTGGACAATCAGGACACCCGGGAGCGCGCGCACTGATGATGTCGAACACCTTCCATGGCGATGATTGCGAGAACCTGAGCGCCCTGTTCGACGGCGAGCTGGAAGGCGACGCCGCGCGCTTCGCGCTCAAGCGCCTCGGCCACGACGCGCAATGGCGCCAGGCCTGCGGCCGCTGGCAGCTGTGCGGCGACGTGCTGCGCGGCCGCGCCCAAGGCGTGGCCCCGGCCGATTTCGCCGACCGCGTCGCCGCCGCGATCGCCGCCGAGGCCGCAATCCAGCGCTCGCGCGAAAGCATCGCCGCGGCTCCGGCCGAGGCGATCCGCGAGCGTCCGCGCCGCCGCCGCGGCTGGTTCGGCGGCGCCGCGCTGGCGGCCTCGGTTGCGGTCGCGGCCCTGTTCGTGGCGCGTCCGTTCTCCGAGGAATCCGCCGGCGGCGCCGACCCGGCCCAGGTCACGGTGCCGGCGCTGGCCGCCGCCCCGGCCCAGCCGCAGCCTTCGGCGCCCGCTGCGGCCGATCCCGCTGCGGCGCCTGCGGCACCGGCCGCGACCTCGGGCGACGCCTCGGCTCTGGCCGGCGGCGCGGCCGCGACCGCGGTCGCGGTGGCCGAGCTGCCGCGGCGCCTGAACGAACGCCGTTCGCGCGGCCAGAGCCAGCGCGCCGCACTGCGCGCCTCGGCCGAGCGCCAGGCCGAAGCGCCGGTGCAGGTCGCTGCGATCGGCGGCGCCTCGCCGCTGCCCTCGGCCGACGCTGCGCACAACCCGTTCCGTCCGCAGCAGAGCGAAGCGCCGGCGGCGCGGCCGTGGCCGCGCGCGGTGTTGCCGAACTTCCCGGCCAACAGCGGCTATACCGCGAGCTACGGCAGCAGCGCGCTGTCGCCGTCGTTCTATCCGTTCGAGCCCGCCGCCGCGGTCGACGAGGGCCGTCCGCGCCCGCCGGCCCCGGAGCGCGCGCCGCAGCGCTGAACCCCGGCCCGGCCGGCGCCGCCGGTCGGGCTGTCTTTGGCTGTCTTCTTTCCGTCCCTGCGCGGCTGCGCCGCGCGACGGGCTCCTGTTGCTGGTAATCCGCCCCCAACCCCATCGTCACGAGGCCGCTCCATGACCCGCTTCCCGATGCCCCGCCTGTCGACCCGTGCCCCGGCCGCCGGCCGCGCGCGCAACCGTCCCCTGCATTCCCTGGCCCTGGTCGGCGCGATCGCGGTCGCCTTGCCCGTGGCGTGCACGGCGCAGGCGCCGACCACCCCGATCGCGCCGCCGCCGTCGGCGACCCCGGCTGCGCCGATCGTGACCGGCCTGCCGGACTTCACCGCCCTGGTGCAGCGGGTCGGCCCGGCGGTGGTCAACATCAGCGCCGAGACCACGCCCAAGCGGGTCGCCCGCGGCGGCATGCCCGACGAGGAACAGATCCCCGAGTTCTTCCGCCGCTTCTTCGGCCCCGATTTCCCCGGCCCGGGCGGCCAGGGCCCGCGCCAGCCGCGCGGCGGCGGCCGCTCGATCGGCAGCGGCTTCCTGATCTCCCAGGACGGCTACGTGCTGACCAACCACCATGTGGTCGACGGCGCCGATTCGGTCACGGTCAAGCTGACCGACCGGCGCGAGTTCAAGGCCAAGGTGATCGGCAGCGACGAGCAGTCCGACGTCGCCCTGCTCAAGATCGAGGCCAAGGGCCTGCCGTTCCTGCGCGCCGCCCAGGCCGGCCACACCAAGGCCGGGCAGTGGGTGGTCGCGATCGGTTCGCCGTTCGGCCTCGACCACTCGGTCACCGCCGGCATCGTCAGCGCGGTCGGCCGCAACAATCCCTACGCCGACCAGCGCTACGTGCCCTTCATCCAGACCGACGTGGCGATCAACCAGGGCAATTCCGGCGGCCCGCTGCTCAACACCGGCGGCGAAGTGGTCGGGATCAATTCGCAGATCTTCTCCAACTCCGGCGGCTACATGGGGGTCAGCTTCGCGATCCCGATCGACGTGGCGATGAACTCGGCCGAGCAGTTGCGGGCCAAGGGCAAGGTCAGCCGCGGCCAGCTCGGCGTGGTGGTGCAGCCGATGGATTCGAAGAAAGCCGCCGCGCTGAGCCTGCCCGACAGCAACGGCGCCCTGATCGCCCAGGTGCTGGACGGCGGTCCGGCGGACAAGGCCGGGATCGTGCCGGGCGACGTGGTGCGCTCGGTCAACGGCACCCCGGTGTACGAGTCCAGCGACCTGCCGCCGCTGATCGGCAACCTGGCGCCGGGCAGCAAGGCGCGGGTCGGCGTGTTCCGCGACGGCAAGACGGTCGAGCTGACCGTGGCGGTCAACGAACTGAACGGCGACGGCGCGCTGGCCGGCAACGATGCCACGGGCAACGGCGGCGAGGCCGGGCCTTCGCGCAGCGGCGGCAACGCCCTGGGCATCGCCGCCCAGGACGTCGACCCGGCCGCCCGCCAGCGCCTGGGCCTGAAGGCCGGCGAGGGCGTGGCGGTGCGCGACCCGGGCGCGGCGGCCGGCGAGGCCGGGGTGCGTCCCGGCGACGTGATCCTCTCGGTCGGCCGCACCCCGGTCGGCAGCGTCGCGGCGCTGGAGCGGGCCCTGGCCGGGACCCGTCCGGGCCAGACGGTGATGCTGCTGGTGCGCCGCGGCGGCGCGACCCAGTTCATCGCGGTCCAGGCCGGCGAAGGCAAGTGAGCCCCGGCCGGTCGGGCGCCGGCCGCTGATCGCCGGGGCCGCCCGGCCCGCGTCGGCGCCCGTCCCGGGCGCCGGCGTGCCGCTGCGGCCGCGCCCGCGGTCGCGGCCCGGGCCGCGTCGGGCCGGGGGCTATGCGATAATCCCCCGTTAACTCTCATGGAACCGGCGAGCCTCGCGTCGCCCCGCATGCAACAGATCCGAAACTTCTCGATCATCGCCCACGTCGACCACGGCAAATCGACGCTCGCCGACCGCATCATCCAACTGTGCGGCGGGCTGGAAGCGCGCGAAATGGAAGCCCAGGTGCTCGACTCCAACCCGATCGAGCGCGAGCGCGGCATTACCATCAAGGCCCAGTCCGTGTCCCTGCCGTACAAGGCCAAGGACGGCAAGGTCTACCAGCTGAACTTCATCGACACCCCCGGCCACGTCGACTTCTCCTACGAAGTCAGCCGTTCGCTGGCGGCCTGCGAGGGCGCCTTGCTGGTGGTCGACGCCGCCCAGGGCGTGGAGGCGCAGTCGGTCGCCAACTGCTACACCGCGGTGGAGCAGGGTCTGGAAGTGGTGCCGGTGCTGAACAAGATCGACCTGCCGACCGCCGACATCGAGCGCGCCAAGACCGAGATCGAAGCGGTGATCGGCATCGACGCCGAGGACGCGGTCGCGATCAGCGCCAAGACCGGCCTCAACGTCGAGCTGGTGCTGGAGGCGATCGTGCATCGCATCCCGCCGCCGCAGCCGCGCGACACCGACAAGCTGCAGGCGCTGATCATCGATTCCTGGTTCGACAACTACCTCGGCGTGGTCTCGCTGGTGCGGGTCATGCAGGGCCAGATCGGCCCGGGCAGCAAGATCCTGGTGATGTCGACCGGCCGCACCCACCAGGTCGACAAGGTCGGCGTGTTCACGCCCAAGCGCAAGGAACTGGCCAAGCTCGGCGCGGGCGAGGTGGGCTGGATCACCGCCTCGATCAAGGACGTGCACGGCGCGCCGGTCGGCGACACCCTGACCCTGGCCGCCGATCCGGCGCCCAAGCCGCTGCCCGGCTTCCAGGAGATGCAGCCGCGCGTGTTCGCCGGCCTGTTCCCGGTCGACGCCGAGGACTACCCGGCGCTGCGCGAGGCGCTGGAGAAGCTGCGTCTCAACGACGCCGCGCTGCGTTTCGAGCCGGAAAGCTCCGAGGCGATGGGCTTCGGCTTCCGCTGCGGCTTCCTCGGCATGCTGCACATGGAAATCGTGCAGGAGCGCCTGGAGCGCGAGTACGACCTCAACCTGATCAGCACCGCGCCGACGGTGATCTACGAGGTGCTCAAGACCGACGGCACCACGATCCCGATGGACAACCCGGCCAAGCTGCCGCCGGTGAACATGGTCGAGGAGATCCGCGAGCCGGTGATCCGCGCCAACATCCTCACTCCGCCGGATTACATCGGCAACGTGATCAAGCTGTGCGAGGAAAAGCGCGGCGTGCAGATCGGCATCACCTACATGGCCAGCCAGGTGCAGATCAGCTACGAGCTGCCGATGGCCGAGGTGGTGCTGGACTTCTTCGACAAGCTCAAGTCGGTGTCGCGCGGCTACGCATCGTTGGACTATCACTTCCTGCGTTTCCAGGAAGGCCCGTTCGTGCGCGTGGACACGCTGATCAACGGCGACAAGGTCGATGCGCTGTCGATCATCGTCCACCGCAGCCACGCCGACCGGCGCGGCCGCGAGCTGTGCGAGAAGATGAAGGACCTGATTCCGCGGCAGATGTTCGACGTCGCGATCCAGGCCGCTATCGGCTCGCAGATCATCGCCCGCAGCACGGTCAAGGCGATGCGCAAGAACGTGCTGGCCAAGTGCTATGGTGGCGACATCAGCCGCAAGAAGAAGCTCCTCGAGAAGCAGAAAGAGGGCAAGAAGCGGATGAAGCAGGTCGGTCGCGTGGAGATTCCGCAGGAAGCCTTCCTGGCGGTGCTTTCCACCGGCGACAAGTAAACGAACGGCGGAAACAGGGATCGAGGGGTTGAGGGACCGCGGCCGCCCGATCCGGCGCTTGGCGGTTGCGAAGTTCGCTCGGGGAGTTTCCGTTACATCATCGGAAGGCGAGGGCAGGCGGCGGTAGGGACAGACGCAACGCAATCGAGCCGTCATGGCCCGGTCGCGCACCACGTTCGGCCCGTTGCCCGGGTTTCTCGGTTCCGGCTCACAACATCGCAAGGAAACGGCAATGCGTTGGTTCGAAATCGCCCTGGTGTCGCTGACGATCTTCACCGGCGTGGTCTGGCTGCTGGACAAGATGGTGCTGGCCAAGCGCCGCGCCGCGAGCGAAGGCCTGCTGGACGACGGCAAGGAGCCGGTGGTCGTCGACTACTCCAAGGCGTTCTTCCCGGTGCTGTTCGTGGTCCTGATCCTGCGCAGCTTCATCGCCGAGCCGTTCCGGATCCCGTCCAATTCGATGATGCCGACCCTGCTGACCGGCGATTTCATCCTGGTCAACAAGTTCACCTACGGCCTGCGCCTGCCGATCACCAACCACAAGGTGCTGGCGATGGGCGAGCCCGAGCGCGGCGACGTGGTGGTGTTCCGGCCGCCGCACCATCCGGAGCAGGACTGGATCAAGCGAGTGATCGGCCTGCCCGGGGACAAGATTGCCTACCGCGACGGGCGTCTGACCGTGAACGGCGAGCCGATCGCCTACGCCCCGGTCGGGGTCTACCAGGGCCGCGGCAACGGCACTGAAATGACCGGCGCGCAGGAGCTGCGCGAACAGGTCGGCAAGCACGTGCACAATATCCTGCTGCGCACCGAGTCGCCGCTGCTGGACCAGGGCGAGGGCGAGTGGGAAGTGCCAGAGGGCGAGTATTTTGTGATGGGCGACAATCGCGACAACAGCGAGGACAGCCGATACTGGGGCTATCTGCCGGAGCGCAACCTGCGCGGCAAGGCGTTCCTGATCTGGATGAACTTCGACGGGGGCGTGGACTTCTCGCGCATCGGCAGCGGCATTCCGTGACGGCAGGCGCCGGCACGGCGGGGACGTGATTGGGTTGGACCAACCGGTTGATCGAAGGGGATCGAGGTATGAAGCGTAATCAAGGCGGTATGACCCTGCTCGGGTTCATCATTGTGTTGTCCGTGGCCGGCTTGTTCGCTTATATCGGCATGAAGCTGGTGCCGATGTATTCGGAGTTCTATTCGGTCAAGCGCTCGCTGGCCGACCTGGCCAAGGAGCCGGGCGCCGGACAGATGGACAGCGCCAAGGCGCGCGACCTGTTCTTCCGGCGCATGGACATGAGCTATGTCGACAGCGTGAAGCAGGAAAACTTCAAGATCGTTCGCACCGACCGCGGCATGGAAATCACCGTGGCCTACGAAGTGCGCCGCCCGCTGATCGCCAACCTCGACGTGGTCGGCCGCTTCCACGCGGTCCAGCAGCTGACCTCGAAAGAAGGTGACTGATCCGATCGGCCATCGCTTCGCCGATCCGGCGTTGCTGCAGCAAGCCCTGACCCATCGCAGCGCCGGGGCGCCGCATAACGAACGCCTGGAGTTCCTCGGCGACGCGCTGGTCAATCTGATCGTGGCCGAAGCGCTGTACCAGCGCTGGCCGCAAGCCGACGAGGGCGCGCTGACCCGCGCCCGCGCCGAGCTGGTGCGCGAATCGGCGCTGGCGCCGATCGCGCGCGGCCTGGAGTTGGGCGCCCGCCTGACCCTGGGCCCGGGCGAGATGAAGTCCGGCGGCCACCGCCGCGATTCGATCCTGGCCGACGCGCTGGAAGCGGTGGTCGCGGCGATCTACCTCGACGCCGGCTTCGAGGCCTGCCGCGCCCAAGTCCTGCCCTGGTTCGTGCCGGCGATGGAGGCCCTGCCGCCCGCGCACAAGGTCGGCAAGGACGCCAAGACCCGGCTGCAGGAATGGCTGCAGGGCCGGCAAAAGCCCTTGCCCGTCTACGCCCTGCTGGCGGAGAGCGGCGAGGACCATGCCAAGACGTTCCGGGTCAGCTGCAGCCTGAGCCAGCCGCCGCTGAGCGCCGAAGGCGAAGCCGGTTCCCGCCGCGCCGCCGAGCAACTGGCCGCGGACGAGGTGCTGCGGCAGTTGAAGGCCGATTGACCAGCGGGTCCGGGCTTTGGGATTCGGGATTCGGGACTCGGGACTCGGGACTCGGGACTCGAAGGGCCTAAGCGACCCAGAGCAACCGCGACCCAGGGCAACGAATTTACCCGTGGCTTGCAACGGCACCTGCCGGATTTAGCCTTTCCCGAGTCCCGAGTCCCGAGTCCCGAGTCCCGAGTCCCGAGGAAGCCCGGCTCCATTGCCCCCGCCGCCGCCCAGGGGGACAATTCCCGCATGACTTCCTCTTCGCATCGCGCCGGCCACGTCGCCGTCATCGGCCGTCCCAACGTCGGCAAATCCACCCTGGTCAACGCCTTGGTCGGGGCCAAGGTGAGCATCGTCTCGCCGCGGCCGCAAACCACCCGCCATCGCCTGCTCGGCATCGCCACCTTTCCCGAGGGCCAGCTGTTGCTGGTCGACACGCCGGGCATCCACCGCGAGCAGAAGCGGGCGATGAACCGGATGATGAACCGCGCCGCGCGCGGTTCGCTGGAGGGCGTGGACGCGGCTTTGCTGGTGGTGCGCGCCGGGCAGTGGGACGACGAGGACACGCTGGCGTTCGATGCCCTGCGCGGCGCCGGCCTGCCGGTGGTGCTGGTGGTGAACCAGGTCGACCGCATCGCCGACAAGGGCGAGTTGCTGCCGTACCTGGCCAAGGTCAGCGAAGGCCGCGACTTCGCCAGCGTGCATCCGGTCTCGGCGCTGAAGAACAAGGGCCTGGAAGCGCTGGTCAAGAGCGTGTTGGCGTTGTTGCCCGAGCAGGACGCGCTGTACGGCGAGGACGAGATCACCGACAAGAGTCAGCGTTTCCTCGCCGGCGAGATGGTGCGCGAACAACTGATGCGCCAGCTCGGCGAAGAGCTGCCGTACGCGACCACGGTCGAGATCGAGCGCTTCGCCGTCGACGGCGCGATGCTGCGCATCGGCGCGGTGATCTGGGTCGAGCGCGACGGCCAGAAGGCGATCGTGATCGGCAAGGGCGGCGTGCGCCTGCGCGAAATCGGCGCCAAGGCGCGGGTGCAGATGGAGCGGCTGTTCGGTTCCAAGGTGTTCCTGGAAACCTGGGTCCGCGTGCGCGAAGGCTGGTCCGACGACGAGGCGGCGTTGCGCCAGTTGGGCTACGAGTGAGGACGGGTTTCGGGACTCGGGACTCGACGAGGCGCCAAAGCGCCGCCAAGCCGCACATAAGCCTTGCGCTTGGACCCTGAGAATTTAGCCTTTTCCCGAGTCCCGAGTCCCGAGTCCCGAGTCCCGAGTCCCGAGTCCCGAGTCCATGCGACTGACCGAATCCGCCTACGTGCTGCATGCGCGCCCCTGGCGCGAGACCAGCCTGCTGGTGGAGGTGCTGAGCGAGCAGCACGGGCGGCTCGGCCTGGTCGCGCGCGGGGTGCAGGGGCCGAAGCGGCAGGTGTTGCGGGCCGCCCTGCAGCCGTTCCAGCACATCCGCGTCGATGCGCTGTTGCGCGGCGAACTGGCGCGGCTGACCGCGGCCGAGGCCCTGGATGCGGCGCCGCGCCTGGACGGCGATGCGGCGCTGGCCGGGTTCTACGTCAACGAACTGCTGCTGCGGCTGGTGCCGCGGCACGACCCGTTCCCGGAGTTGTACGAGCTTTACGGACACACCCGCGTCCGGCTCCCGGGCGAAGGCCTGGCCTGGACATTGCGCCGGTTCGAGCGCGATCTGCTCGAGGCGCTGGGGTCGGGCTTCGACTGGAGCGTCGACGCCGATGGCGCGCCGATCGATCCGGCCGCGCGCTATCGCCTCGACCCCGAGCAAGGGCCGCGCCGCCTGCTCAGCGACCGCGGCCATGGCGAACGCAGCGCCGCCGCGACCGGTCGCGCGCTGCTGGCCCTGGCGCGCGACCTCGCGCCGGAGGCGTCCGACCTGCCGGGCCTGCGCCAGGCCCTGCGCGCGGTGCTGACCCACCATCTCGGCCCGCGCGGGCTGAAATCCTGGGAGATGATGGCCGAGCTGGCGCGGGTGCGCAGCCGTCCCGAGCCGGGCCCGATGCCGGACTAGCGCCGATCAGCCGGCGCTGCGGACGGTTTCGTCGGCCGCGTTTTCGAAACGCGCCAGCAAGGCGGCCGAGTCGGGCTGCGCCTGCAGGTCCTGCACCGCCTGGGCCAGCCGCACCGCGCCGACGAAGCCGCAGCTGGCGCGCAGCTTGTGCAGTTCGGCGCGCACCGCATCGACATTGCCGAGTTGGTGGGCGCTGCGGATCGCGTGGCGCGCATTCGGCAGTTCCTGCACGAACAGCCCGCGCAGGGTGGCGATGTGGGTGCGGTTGCCGTTCAGCGCACGCGCCGCGCTGTCGTCGTCCCAGGCCGGCGCGGAGGCTTCGGCGGCGGATTCCAGCTCGGGCAGGGCCAGCAGGCGGCGGATCGCGGCGCGCACCGCGGAGGCGGGCAGCGGCTTGACCAGCACCTCGCAGAAGCCCGAGGCGATCAGCCGCTCGCGCACTTCGCTTTCGCCGGTGGCGGTATGGGCGACCGCGAGAGTGCGCGGGTGGCGCATGCGCAGGCGCGCGAGCAAGTCGCTGCCGCTGCCGTCGGGCAGGTGGGCGTCGAACAGCCAAAGTTGGTAGTCGTGCGCATCGCCGAGCGCGAGCGCGGCGGCGAGGCTGTCGGCGCCGTCGACCTGGGCCGGCATCGCCTCGACCGCGGCGGTCAGGAAGGCGCGGGTGACCGGGTCGTCCTCGACCAGCAGCACGCGGGGGACTTGGGAATTCTTCATTGCCGGTTCGCTTTCGCCCGCTATCCTGCGTCCATGCTGCGGGCCATGTTACGCCTACTGATCGGTTTGTCGCTGCCCCTGGCCGGGATCGCAGCGGCCGATGTGCAGGCGCGCACATTGAACGCCCGAATCGCGCGCGTAAGCACCGCCGTGGCGACGCTGGACGGGGTGACGGTGCGGCTGTCGTGGCCCGACGGCGCCGAGCAGGGCGAGCTGCAGCTGCGCGCGGCCAAGGTGACGGCGCCGGACCTGGGCTATCGCTTCGCCGACCTGAGCTGGCGCTGCCCGCTGCGGCGCGACGGGCGCGGCGGCTGGGCCTGCGCCGGCGAATTGCGCAGCGGCCGCGGGCCGGCGCTGCGTCTGGCCCTGGACCTGGGCGTCGCCAGCACCGATGCGCGACTGACCCGCGGCGACAGCGCGATCGCCTTGCGCCGCGATGCGGCCACCCCCGACCTGACCCGGATCGACCTGACCCGTGTGCCGCTGGCGTGGACCCAGGCCTTGCTGGCCCAGGCCTGGCCGGAGGCGCGGATCAAGGCCGGCCGGCTCGACGGCCGGCTCGACATCGCCGCGCCGGCGCGCGGGCCGCTGCGCATCGCCGGGCCGCTGCGGCTGGACGGCGCCGCCTTCGACACGCCCGACGGCTCGGTCGCGGCCGAGCGCCTCGGCGCGCGCCTGAACTTGGACAGCGCGCTCGGCGGCGGCGAGCGGTTCGTCGTCGACGGCCGCCTGCTGGGCGGCGAGCTGCTGTTCGGCAACGCCTACATCGCCCTGCAGCAGCGGCCGGTGGAGCTGCGCATCGAAGCCGAGCGCGGCGTCGGCGAGAGCGGCTGGCGCCTGCCGCGGCTGCTGTGGCGCGACGGTCGCCTGCTGCACGCGCAGGGCAGCGCCGCGTTGGACGCCGACGCCGGCCTGGCCGCGCTCGACCTGCAAGTGCGCAGCGACGATCTGGCTCCGCTGCGCGATGGTTATCTGTCCGGCTTCCTGGCCCTGGCCGGGCTGGCGCAACTGGAACTCGGCGGCGCCGCGCAGGCGCGATTGCGGCTGCGCGACGGCGAACTGCAACAGGCCCAGGCGCAACTGGGCGCGGTGCGCATGAACGACCCGCAGGGCCGGTTCCGCTTCGAAGGCCTGGACGGCGAGCTGCGCTATTCCGACGCCGATCCGGTCGACAGCGAACTGGCCTGGTCGGGCGGGGCGCTGTACGGGCTGGAGTTCGGCCCGACCCGGCTGCCGTTCTCCAGCGACCACGGCGAACTGCGCCTGCGCCGCGCGATCGGCTTCCCGATGCTGGGCGGCCAGGTCGGCATCGACGGCCTGCGGCTGCGCCCGCCGGCCGGCGGACGCGGCCTGGACCTGCGTTTCGGCCTGACTCTGGACCGGCTCGACATCGGCCGCCTGGCCAAGGCCCTGGACGGCCCGGCCTTCGTCGGCGAACTCAGCGGCCGCCTGCCGCAGGCGCATTACGCCGACGACCGGCTCGAACTGGACGGCGGCCTGAGCATGCAGTTGTTCGGCGGCACGGTGGCGGTGTCGTCGCTGGCGATGGAGCGGCCGTTCGGGGTCGCGCCGACCCTGAGTTCGGACCTGGCGCTGGAAAATCTGGACCTGGAATCGCTGACCGGCGTGTTCGGTTTCGGCAGCATCACCGGCCGTCTGTTCGGCCGCATCGACCGGCTGCGCCTGGTCGACTGGCAGCCGGTCGCGTTCGATGCCGAGCTGCATACGCGCAAGGCCGCCGGCGTGCGCCAGCGGATCAGCCAGCGCGCGGTGCAGGACCTGTCCAGCGTCGGCGACTCGTCCTTCGTCGGCAGCCTGCAGGACCGGCTGATCGGTTTCTTCGACGACTTCGGCTATGCGCGCATCGGCATTTCCTGCCGCCTGGCCGAGGAGGTCTGCCATATGGACGGTCTGGGACCGGCCAAGAACAACGGCTTCCTGATCGTTCAGGGCGCCGGCCTGCCGCACCTGGACGTGGTCGGCTACAACCGCCGGGTCGACTGGCCGACCCTGCTCGAACGCCTGGAAGCGGTGAGCAAGGGCGAGCTCAAGCCGGTGGTGCAGTGACCGGCGATGCAATGATCAGGGCGCGGACGGCCGCGTCCGCGTATCCCGCCGTTCAACGGCGCCGTGGTTCAATAGGCGCCGACTCGTTCAGCCCGCGCCCGGAAGCGCGGGACCCCGCGCAGGACGCGCGCCCACGAAAAGGAAACCGATCATGCGCCGTTGGATGGGAGTACCGGTCGCCGCCGTGATGTTGACGGCCTGCGTGACCATCAACGTCTACTTCCCGGCCGCCGAGGCCAAGGAAGCGGCCAAGGAGTTCGTCGAGAAAGTGATCGGCGACCAGGCTCCGGCGGCGACGCCGCAGCCCGAGCCGGCCAAGCCCGGCGGCGGGCTCGGCGCGGTGCGGCCGCAGGCCCCGGCCAGCGACGCGGCCCGGTTCGCCGCGCGCATCGACTGGCTGTCCCTGGTCGGCATCGGCAGCGCTTACGCGCAATCGCCGGACATCTCGATCAAGACCCCGGCGATCCAGGCGATCCAGTCGCGCATGGCCTCGCGCTTCGACAGCCAGCTGCGCGCCCACTTCGATTCCGGCGCGCTCGGCTTCACCAGCAACGGCACCGTCAGCGTGCGCGACGCCGGCAAGATCCCGCTCGGCGAGCGGGTCGCGGTCAACCAGGCGGTGGCCGACCAGGGCCGCGACTCGGCCGCGGTCTACCGCGAAATCGCCGTCGCCAACGGCCACCCCGAATGGGAAGGCCAGATCCGCCAGGTGTTCGCCCGGCAATGGATCGAAAGCGCCAAGGGCGGCTGGTGGTACCAGGACGCGGGCGGCGGTTGGAAGCAGAAATAATCGGGGACTCGGGACTCGGGACTCGGGACTCGGGATTCGGACCCACTGAAGGCACACCAAGGGCTCGCTCATGCGAGCCCTTCGCTTTTGCGAGTCCCCAGTCCCGAGTCCCGAGTCCCGGCCCCGGCCCCGGCCCCGAGTCCCGGCCCCGAATCTGCGACAATGGACGGCCTTTGATTCCTGCCAGCAGCTGTGGCCCGCATCGATCAAACTCCTTTCGAGGCCGCCATCGCCGGCCTCACTCATGATGGCCGCGGCGTCGCCCGGCGTCCGGACGGCAAGGCCGTGTTCGTCGCCGGCGCGCTGCCGGGCGAACGGGTCATGGCCAAGCAGACCGCGCGTTCGCGCCACTACGACGAAGCGGTGACGCTGGAGGTGCTGGAAGCCTCGGCGGACCGGGTCGTGCCGCGCTGCGCGCACTTCGGCACCTGCGGCGGCTGCGCCCTGCAGCACATGGCCGAAGACCAGCAGATCCTGGCCAAGCAGAACGTGCTGCTGGAAAACTTCGAACGCATCGGCCACGTCGCGCCCGAGCGGGTGCTGCCGGCGCTGACCGCTTCGGCCTGGGGCTATCGGCGCAAGGGCCGGTTCTCGGTGCGCCGGGTCGAGAAGAAGGACAAGACTCTGGTCGGCTTCCGCGAGACCGATCCGCGTTTCGTCGCCGAGATCCGCCGCTGCGACACCGTGATCCCGCAGATCGGCGACAAGATCGAAGCCCTGGCGACGCTGATCGACGGACTGCAGGCGCGGCGCGAGATTCCGCAGGTCGAGTTCATCGGCGGCGATCCGCAGGCCGACCACGGCGGCATGGCGCTGACCTTCCGCCACCTGGCGCCGCTGTCGGAAACCGACCGCGAGGCGATCGTCGGCTTCGCCCGCGAGCACGCCTTCGCGGTGTTCCTGCAGCCCGGCGGCGTCGACAGCGTGCACCCCTTGTGGCCGGCCGATCCGCAGCTGTCGTTCTCGCTGCCGCAGTGGGAACTCGAACTGAAGTTCCGGCCGCTGGACTTCATCCAGGTCAACGCCGCGCTCAACGGCCGGATGATCCAGCACGCCATCGACCTGCTCGAACCGCAGGCCGAGGACCGCGTGCTCGACCTGTTCGCCGGCCTGGGCAATTTCACCCTGCCGCTGGCGCGCAGCGTGCGCGAAGTGGTCGGGGTCGAGGGCGAGGCCGGGCTGGTCCAGCGCGCGAGAGAGAACGCCGCGCACAACGGCCTGGACAACGCCCAGTTCTATGCCGCCGACCTGGGCAAGGACCTCAGCGCCGAACCGTGGATGCGCGAAGGCTTCGACCGCCTGCTGCTGGATCCGCCGCGCTCGGGCGCCGACTTCGTGCTGACCCAGCTGCCGCTGAAACAGTTCAAGCGCATCGTCTACGTCAGCTGCCATCCGGCCTCGCTGGCGCGCGACGCCGGCTACCTGGTGCGCGAGAAGGGCTGGAAGCTGCGGGCGGCCGGGGTCATGGACATGTTCCCGCACACCGCGCACGTGGAATCGATCGCGATGTTCGAGCCGCGCTGAGGCGCGGCTCGCGCTTGCGCTGGGCGGCGCTCAGCGCTGCGGATCCAGGCGCCAGGTGCCGTCGGCCTGCGGCACGAAGCGCAGCGTGGCCTGGTCGTCGCCTTCGGGCAGGCGCATGCCGACATCGCAGGAAACCCGCCCTTCGTCGCGGTCCAGTTCGCAGCCTTCCAGCGCCGACACGATCAGGCTCGCCGCGGCCCGCTCGTAGCGACCGCGTTGCTCGGCATCGTCCAGGCGCGGGGCGCGCAGCAACAGGTCCGCGCGCAGCAGCGCCTGCGCCTGCGTCCGGCTCGGCGCCGGCGGCGCCAGCTCGGCCAGCGGCAGCAGCGTCCAGGCGCCGTCGCGCAGCTGGAAACGGTAGGTCTGGTAAGCGCCGCCCAGGCCCGATTCGAGCCGGACGATGCAATCGACCCGGTCCTCGCGCAGCGGGCCGCAGAGGCGCAGCTCGCTGAGCCGGATCGATTCGACCAGCGCCTGGCCCATCGGCGTCGCCGCCGGCGACTCGGCGGCGAGCGCGACGCGCTGCGCGGCGATGGCCTGGTCGAGCGTGGGCGCTGCCGGCGTCGATGCGGGCGGCGCGGCGACGGCCAGCAGCGGCAACGCCAGGCACAACAGCGGCAGACTCAGCCGGGCAGCGCGATGCCGCAGCGGAAAGGGCAGGGGGCGCATGGCGTCCTTGCGGGAAACGGCGTTGCGCCGGGAGCGCGCATTCTACGCGCGCATTCGCTCGCCGCCCTCGGTCATAATGGCGCATGGGCATCGAAATCGAACGCAAATTCCTCGTCGTCGGCGACGCGTGGCGCGCCAGCGCGCACAAAGTCGTGCCGATGGCGCAGGGCTATCTCAACGACCTCGACGCGATGGAGCCCGGCGCAGGGCGCAGCGCGATGAAGGCCTCGGTGCGGGTGCGCATCGCCGGCGACGAGGCCTACCTGAACCTGAAATCGCGCGAACTCGGCCACACCCGGCAGGAGTTCGACTACCCGATCCCGGTCGCGGATGCGCGCGCGCTGCTGGCGTTGTGCGTCGGCGGCCTGGTCGACAAGCGCCGCCACTACGTCGAGCACCAGGGCCGGCTGTGGGAGGTCGACGAGTTCCTCGGCGACAACGCCGGGCTGGTCGTGGCCGAGATCGAACTCGAACACGCCGACGCGCCGTTCGAGCGCCCCGACTGGGCCGGCGCCGAGGTCACCGACGCGCAGCGCTACTACAACCTGGCCCTGGCCAGCCGGCCGTACTCGGCCTGGACCCAGGCCGAGCGCGACGGCGCGGGCTGAACCGCCCGGCCGGGCGGGGTGCGCCGGCCACGGCGCTGCGAGACAATGGCGCCAGCGCGTCCGGCGCTGACTTTTCCCAGGAGTTCCGCATGCTCGTGATCGGCGTCGCCGGTACCGAACTCACCGCGCAGGAGCGCGACTGGCTGCAGCACGACGCCTGCGCCGGCGTGATCCTGTTCAGCCGCAACTTCGCCTCGCGCGCGCAGGTGACCGAGCTGTCGGCGGCGATCCGCGCCGCCGCGCCGCGGCCGCAGCTGATCTGCGTCGACCAGGAAGGCGGGCGGGTGCAGCGTTTCCGCGAAGGCTACAGCGCGCTGCCGCCGCTGGAGGTGTTCGGCAAGCTCTACGCCGAGGACCGCGACGCCGCGCTGCGATTGACCGAGGAGCACGCCGGGCTGATGGCGGCCGAAGTCCAGGCCAGCGGCGTCGACCTGAGCTTCGCTCCGGTGGTCGACCTGGGCCGCGGCAACCTGGCGATCGGCAACCGCGCCTTCGATGCCGATCCGCAGATCGTCGCCGAGTTCACCCGCGCCTACATCCGCGGCATGCACGGCCGCGGCATGGCCGCCACGCTGAAGCATTTCCCCGGCCACGGCTCGGTGCTGGCCGACACTCACTTCGACCAGGCGGCCGACCCGCGCACGCTCGACGAACTGCGCGCCACCGACCTGATCCCCTTCGTCGCCGGCGTCGAGGCCCAGGCCGATGCGGTGATGATGGCGCACGTGTCGTATCCGGCGGTCGCGCCGGAGCCGGCCGGTTACTCGCGGCGCTGGATCGAGGAGATCCTGCGCGGCGACCGCGCTCGCGGCGGCCTGGGCTTCCGCGGCGTGGTGTTCAGCGACGACATCGGCATGGCCGCGGCGTTCTCGGTCGGCGGGGTCAAGGCGCGGATCGACGCGCACCTGGACGCCGGCTGCGACGTGGTCCTGGTCTGCCACCCGCAACTGGTCGAGGAATCCCTGGCCGCGGTCGAGGGCCGCCGGCTCAACACCGCTGCGCTGACCGGCCTGATCGGCCGCGGCGCGCTGGGCTGGGACGGCCTGATCGCCGACGCCGCCTACGCACCCACCCGCCAACGCCTGGAAGGACTGGCCTGATGACTTCGCACGATTTGGCCGCGGCGCTCGCCGATGCCGACCTGATCCACGATCGCCGCAGCCTGGAACGCGAGATCGCGCGCATGGCGCTGTCGATCCGCAACGACTACGCCGGCGCCCGCCCGGTGTACCTGACCATCATGCACGGCGGCCTGCCGTTCGCGGCGCAGCTGGCGATGGAACTGGGCCAGCGCGGCCTGGACCTGGAATTCGACTACCTGCACGCGACCCGCTACCGCGGCCAGACCACCGGCGCCGACCTGGTCTGGAAGCACCGTCCGGCGACGCCGCTGCGCGGGCGCCGGGTGCTGCTGGTCGACGACATCGTCGACGAGGGCCACACCTTGCTCGGCATCCGCGACTGGTGCCGCGCGCAGGGCGCCGCCGAGGTCCGCATCGCCGCGCTCGCGGTCAAGCGCCACGATCGCTGCGTCGACGGCCTGCGCGCGGACTACGTCGGGGTCGAGGTGCCGGACCGCTACGTGTTCGGCTACGGCATGGACTTCTACGAGCAGGGCCGCAACCTGCCCGCGATCTACGCACTGAAGGATTGAGATGAGCGCGCCCGCAATCGACCTGGCCGTGATCGGCGGCACCGGCCTGTACCGCCTCGCCGAGTTGGAGGACGTGCAGTCGCAGCAGCCCGATACCCGCTACGGCGCGCCGTCCGGGCCGATCCGGATCGGCACTCTCGGCGGGCGCCGGATCGCGTTCCTGGCCCGTCATGGCGAAGGCCACTCGTTGCCGCCGCACCAGATCAACTACCGCGCCAATCTCGCCGCCTTGCAGGCGATCGGCGCGCGCCGGGTGCTGGCGCTCAATACGGTCGGCGGCATCACCGAACGGTTCGGGCCGCGCGTGCTGGCCTGCCCGGATCAGTTGATCGACTACACCTGGGGCCGGATCTCGACGATCTGCGAAGAACCCGGCAGCGAGGTGCTGCACGTGGACTTCGGCGAGCCCTACACGCGCAGCCTGCGTGCGGCGGTACTGGCCGCGGCGGCGCGCGCCGGCGTGGCCCTGGTCGACGGCGGTTGCTACGGCGCGACCCAGGGGCCGCGCTTGGAGACCCGCGCCGAGATCGTGCGCATGCGCCGCGACGGCTGCGACCTGGTCGGCATGACCGGCATGCCCGAAGCCGGGCTGGCGCGCGAGCTGGGGCTGGACTATGCCTGCCTGGCGATCGTCGCCAACTGGGCCGCCGGCGCCGGCCCCGACCCGGACGAGGTCATCACCCTGCAGGACGTGCTCGACAACGTCGCCGCGGCCTCGGCCGGGCTGCCGGCCTTGCTGGGCGCCGTGTTGGATCAGTGATCGGTTTCGCATAAACCGCGATGCGCGCGGGCGATCGAGCCTGCGCGTGGCCGGTTCGCTTGCGCAAATACGTGGCCGATGCCGTCACGTTGGGCCGTTGTCTTCCACGGGCGCAGTTTGCATACTCGCCTTGCGTCTTGAGGCACACTCGCCGGCGACGCACGTCAACGCATCCAGCATGAGGTCAATAAGGATATGCAGTACGGCACCGTGAAGTGGTTCAACGACGCCAAGGGCTTCGGTTTCATCTCGCCCGAAGACGGTAGCGCGGATGTATTCGTGCACTTCTCCGCGATCAACGCCAAGGGCTTCCGCAGCCTGCAGGAAGGCCAGCGCGTCAGCTACCAGCTGACCCAGGGCCCGAAGGGCGCCCAAGCCTCCGAGGTCACCCCGGCGGCCTGATCGCGTCGCTCGCGGCACGACCGCGCCTGACCGATCGCATCGGACAGTTTCCAAGGCCCCGCATCGCGGGGCCTTTCTTTTTGTCCGCTCGGCGTTGGAGCGGAGCAAGAGCACGAGCAAATCCCCCTGGCCCTCCTTTTCCAAAGGGGCAACGTTCCAAAGGGGAACGGCAACGGCAACAGCGGCGCGATACTGGGCCCAGACTCTCGTCCGAGCCCCTAAGCTCTTCCCGAGTCCCGAGTCCCGAGTCCCGAGTCCCGAGTCCCGCCCCCGCCCAAGGAGAAACGCCAATGAAGGAAGCATTGCCGCCGTTCGCCACCCATCGGGTCGAGAACCAGCCGCCGGCGTTCGCGCCGCGCGATCTGTGGCGCGAGGATGCGGCCTTGCGCGAGGCGGTCGCGGCCGAGGGCGGCGCGGGCCACGGCGAGGCGCTGGCGCGCTACGGCGCGCTGGCCGGGGACGAGTTGTACCGGCTCAGCTTCGACGCGCATCGCGACAAGCCGCGGCTGCGCCAGTACGACGCCGGCGGCCAGCGCATCGACCTGGTCGAATTCCATCCCAGCTATCACGCCATCATCGGCGCGGCGATCGAGCACGGCGTGGCCGGGCTGTCCTGGCACCGCCCCGGGCCCGGCGCGCACGTGGCGCGCGCGGCCTTGAGCTATCTGCATCACCAGGTCGAGCCGGGCACCAGTTGCCCGCTGACCATGACCCATGCCGCGGTGCCGGTGCTGCGCCACGCGCCGGCCCTGGCCGACTGGGCGCGCAAGGCGGCGACGCCGGCTTACGACGGCCGCGACGTGGCCGCCGCCGACAAGCCCGGCCTGACCCTGGGCATGGGCATGACCGAGAAGCAAGGCGGCTCGGACGTGCGCGCCAACGAAACCGTGGCGCGGCCGCTGGCCGGCGACGAGTACGAACTGGTCGGGCACAAGTGGTTCTTCTCCGCGCCGATGTCGGACGCGTTCCTGGTCCTGGCGCAGGCGCCGGCGGGCCTGAGCTGCTTCCTGATGCCGCGCTGGCATCCGCACGGCGGCAAGAACGCGCTGCGGCTGATGCGGCTGAAGGACAAGCTCGGCGACTGGTCCAACGCCTCCTCGGAGGTCGAGTTCCAGGGCGCCTGGGCGCAGCGGATCGGCGAGGAAGGGCGCGGCGTGGCGACCATCATCGAGATGGTGATGCTGACCCGGCTGGACTGCATGCTCGGCTCGGCGGCGGAGATGCGCATGGCGCTGGCGCAGGCCCTGCACCATGCGCGCCACCGGCGCAGTTTCGGCAAGCGTTTGGTCGAGCACGCGCTGATGCGCAACGTGCTCGCCGACCTGGCGATCGAGTCGGAGGCCGCGACCGGCTTCGCGATCCGCGTCGCCGGCGCGGTCGACCGCGCCCACGCCGATCCAGCCCAGGCCGCGTTCGCGCGCATCGCCACCGCGATCGGCAAGTACTGGGTCTGCAAGCGCGCGCCGGCCTTCGTCAACGAAGCCCAGGAATGCCTCGGCGGCGCCGGCTACGTCGAGGAATCGCTGTTGCCGCGCCTGTACCGGCAGGCGCCGCTGAATTCGATCTGGGAAGGCAGCGGCAACATCCAGTGCCTGGACGTGCTGCGCGCCCTGGGCCGCGAGCCGCAGACCGCGCAGGCGCTGCTGGCCGAACTGGACGCCGCGGCCGGGCGCGATGCCGATTTCGATGCGTATCTGGCGCCGCTGCGCGATGCGCTGGGCGGGCGCACCGCCATCGCCGAAGCGCAGGCGCGGCTGTGGACCGAGCGCCTGGCCCTGGGCCTTCAGGCGGCGAACCTGTTGCGCAGCGGCAGCCCCTTGGCCGGCGCGTTCTGCGCCAGCCGGCTCGGCGCCGGCCGCGGCCAGGCGTACGGCAGCCTGCGCAGCGATGAGAACTTCGAACTGGTGTTGCAGCGCGTAGGCGGCGAATGAGCGCGCTGGCGCGCTCGATTCGGCGCGTTCGATCCGGTTGGTTCAGGTCAACTTGCGCGCATACGCATCGTGCGCATGGCGGTTGATGTAGGTGGCCAGGCCGCGCCCGGCCCGGGCCAGCGCCTGCATCCGCGCGATCGCCTCGGCCCCGGCGCTGGCCGTCGTGTACAGGTAGCGCGAGCCGTCGGCGAACTCCACCGCGATCGCCTGCGGTTCGATCCGGTAGCCGCGCACGCCGGAGTCGCCGGAGAGATTGCGGTAGCGGGTCATCGTCGAGGACGGCATCTGAATGGCGCGGACGACCGATCGTCGCCCCGATCGCGGAGATTGACCGCATCCTGCGCCGGATGGGTGTAAGTTCGGGTGAGGCGGCCCTGGGCGCCGCCGCAGGAGGTCGCCATGCGTGGTCCTCGCAAAACCCAGGCGCTGGCCTTGCTCGCCCTGGCCGCCGTGCCGCCGCCGGCGCACGGCTCGGATTTCTCGCTGGCTCTGATGCTGCTCAGCCGCGGCGCCGGTCTGGTCGCTTTGTGCCTGTGTGCGGCGTGGTGGATCGGCGAGCGCTATCGCGAGCAGTGAGTGTCGCGTCGTCGCCGCGACCGCCATCTCTCAACTTCGCCGCGCTTTGTCCTGCGCCCTTGTAGGAGCGACGTAAGCCGCGACCCGCGCTGCTGCGCTCTCGCGCCGTTTGATGTTCGAAAGCCCCAAGCCCCAAGCAAAGCTTCCGTCCGCCAGCGTCCGAATATCTTACGGTCAAAGGCCACAAAGAAAACGCCATGTTGTGGCGGCATGTGCGCCCAGTCGTGATCGCCCGCGAATGTGCTTTCGCCTTGGGCTGCGTGTCTTCATCTGCCTGTACGCAACGCATGCTGCAGCGCAAGGATGCGCCGGCGCATCGTCGCTGCGATCGGCTGCGCGTGCCGTAGTTGTGACGCGCTTGGGGATCAGCGTGTGATGCGCCCTCGCAGCGGCGGCTTGCCGCGGCGGTGGGCGATCTTCTTGACTGAGCGCTCCCGTTGTCCGTCCGTCACGACGCCACGAAGCAAGCCGGGATTCGACGACGGGCCGCCGTCCCGGCGACGGCGCCGCGAGGCCTCTGCGGCCTCATCCGAGTCATGTCAGTTCCCCATTCCAAGGAGCTTTCCAACATGTCCGTTTCGATTTCCCGCCTGCGCACCCGCACCGCCTCGCTGTCCGCCTGCCTCGCCCTCGCCGCCGCGGCCACGTTCGCGTCCGGCGTCGCCGCCGCCGGCGACAACGTCGACGCGCAGCTGAAGTTCGCGATGCAGCGCGACCTGGGCATCTTCCCGGGCCAGTACGCGCAGTACCTGGCCACCGAACGCCTCGCCCAGAGCCAGGCCCGCGCGATCGAACGCGAGTTCGGCGGCGCTTACGCCGGCAGCTGGATCGAACGCAATGCCGATGGCAGCTTCAAGCTGGTCGCCGCCAGCGCGGGCGCGCGCAAGTCCTCGTCGATCGGTGGGGTGGAAGTGCGCAACGTGCGCCACAGCCTCAAGCAACTGCAGCAGTCGATGGACCTGCTCGATGCCGGCTCGCGCGCCCGGATCAAGGGCATCGCCAAGCCGCTGACCGGCGTGCAGAGCTGGTACGTCGACCCGGTCAGCAATTCGGTGGTGGTCAAGGTCGACCAGGGCGCGGTCGAGAGCGGCGTCGACTTCGTCGCCCTCAGCGGCGCCGACAGCGGTTCGGTGCGGATCGTGGAAACGCCGGGCACGCTGCAGACGGCGGCGACGATCGTCGGCGGCATCGAGTACTCGATCAACAACGCCTCGCTGTGCTCGGTCGGCTTCTCGGTCACCCGCAGCACGACCAAGGGCTTCGTCACCGCCGGCCATTGCGGTTCGGCCGGCGCGATCGTGCGCATCGGCGGCGCCCAGGTCGGCTCCTTCGCCGGCTCGGTGTTTCCGGGCAACGACCGCGGCTGGGTCAGCGTCGGCAGCGGCAACACCCTGCAGCCGTGGGTCAGCAACTACAGCGGCGGCAACGTGATCGTGCGCGGCAGCACCGAGGCGGCGATCGGCGCGGCGGTGTGCCGCTCCGGCCGCACCACCGGCTACCGTTGCGGCACCATCACCGCCAAGAACGTCACCGCCAACTACGCCCAGGGCGCGGTCTACGGCCTGACCCAGGGCAACGCCTGCATGGGCCGCGGCGACTCCGGCGGTTCCTGGATCACCAGCGCCGGCCAGGCCCAGGGCGTGATGTCGGGCGGCAACGTCCAGGCCAACGGCAACAACTGCGGCATTCCGGCCTCGCAGCGCAGCAGCCTGTTCGAACGCCTGAACCCGATCCTGAGCCAGTACGGGCTGAGCCTGGTCCGCGGCTGATCGGCCTGCGGCATCGAGGCGCCTGGCTGCGGCCAGGCGCCTCGACGTTCAGCCGGCCACGACCGCCGCCACGATCAGCGCGCCGACCACCAGCACCGCGGTACTGACCGCGCTGACGATCAGGCCTTTGACGAAGGTCGTGCCGAGCAGGAACTGGTACAGCAAGCCCGCGCCGAGAAAGCCGATCACCAGCGCCAGCGGTTCGGAAGCGACGAAATGCTCGACTGCCTTGGCGAAGGCCTGCTGCACGATCAGCGCGAACACCACCGTGCCCAGGCTGCTGCGCCGGGCATCCACGGCGCGCGCGGTGTACATGACCGGGGCGATGGCCAGGGCGAGCAGGGCGGCGAGGATCAGCAGGAACTTGAACATGGTCGGACCCGTCGGGCGTCAGCAGACGCGGCCGGCAGCGCAATCGCCGACGCGCATAGGCAGGGAGCAACTCCGGCGGCGCCCGAAACCGAAAGGTCGCGGCAGAGCGCCCCAGACGCGGCGCTAATCCGGCATCCGCCGCGCTCGATCCCACTCACTTCTCGCTCCTGCGCGCTCGCTGCTGTGTGCTCGCTCGTCCAAGCCCGCCCCGGCTCCAACTCAGTCGAGGAACTGCAGCTTGGCCAGCTCGGCGTACAACCCGCCCTGGGCCAGCAATTGTTCGTGCGTGCCTTCGGCGACGATCCGGCCGCGGTCCATGACCACGATCCGGTCGGCCTTGAGCACGGTCGCCAAGCGATGGGCGATGACCAGGGTGGTGCGGCCCTGCATCAGGGTCTCCAGCGCCTGCTGCACCGCGCGTTCGCTCTGCGCGTCGAGCGCGCTGGTGGCTTCGTCGAGCAGCAGGATCGGCGCGTCCTTGAGCAGGGCGCGGGCGATCGCGATGCGCTGCTGCTGGCCCCCGGACAGGCGGGTGCCGCGTTCGCCCAGTTCGGCCGACAGGCCCTCGGGCAGGGCCTGGATGAAGTCGGCCGCGTGCGCCGCGCGCACCGCCTGTTCGACTTCGGCGTCGCTGGCCTCGAGGCGGCCGTAGCGGATGTTGTCGCGCGCGCTGCTGGCGAAGATGGTCGGTTGCTGCGGCACCAGGGCGATCGACTGGCGCAATGCGGCCGGGTCGAGCTGGCGCACGTCGATGCCGTCGACCGAGACCGAGCCCTGCTGCGGGTCGTGGAAGCGCAGCAGGATCGAGAACACCGTGCTCTTGCCGGCGCCGGACGGGCCGACCAGGGCCACGGTCTCGCCCGGGCGCACGCGCAGGCTGAAATCTTCCAGCGCCGGCAGGTCCGGGCGCATCGGGTAGTGGAAGCCGATCCGGTCGAACGCCAGTTCGCCGCGCACCGGTTGCGGCAGGGCGCGCGGTTGCGCCGGCGCGGTCACCGCATTGGTTTCGTCGAGCAGCTCGCCGATCCGGCTCATGCCGCCGGCGGCCCGCTGCAGGTCGTTCCAGACTTCGGCCAGGGCGCCGACCGAGCCGCCGCCGATCAGCGCGTACAGCACGAACTGGCCGAGGGTGCCGGCGCTCATGCGTCCGGCGACCACGTCGTGCGCACCCGACCACAGCACCAGGGTGATGGCGCCGAACACCAGGGTGATGGCGATCGCGGTGACCCAGGCCTGGGCGCTGATGCGCCGGCTCGCGGCCTTGATCGCGATCAGCAAAGAGGCGTTGAAGCGGCCGCGCTCGTACGGCTCGCGCGCATGCGCCTGGACCGTGCGCACCGCGCCGAGGGTTTCGCTGGCCAGGGCGTTGGCGTCGGCGACGCGGTCCTGGCTGGCGCGCGAGATCTTCTGCAGCCGGCGTCCGCCGACCACGATCGGCAGCACCGCCAGCGGAATCGCGACCAGCGCGTACAAGGCCAGGCGCGGGCTGGTGACGAACAGCATCGCCAGGCTGCCGACCACGGTGACCGCGCTGCGCAAAGCCACCGACATGCTCGAGCCGACCACGCTGCGCAGCAGCTCGGCGTCGGCGGTCAGGCGCGAGACCAACTCGCCGCTGCGGTTGCGGTCGTGGAAGCCGACGTCGAGGGTGATCAATTGGTTGTACAGCGTCTCGCGCAGGTCGGCGACCACGCGTTCGCCGAGTACCGAGACGAAGTAGAAGCGCACCGCGGTAGCCAGGGCCAGGGCCACCGCGACCGCGAACAGCAGCAGGAAGGCGCGGTCGATCGCGCTGCTGCCGCCGCCGGCCGCGCTTTGGGCGAAGCCTTGGTCGATCATGGTCTTGAACGCCAGCGGCAGGCTCAAGGTCGCGGTGCTGGACGCGGCCAGCGCGAATAGCCAGGCCACGAACAGGCCGCGGTGCTTGCGCACGAACGGCCACAGGGTGCGCAGGCTACCGATCGGGGCCTTCTTGCGCGGCTCGGGGGCGGCGCGGCGGCCGGTGGGCGTGTCGCTCATCGGGTCAGGGTCATCCAAGGGGGCTCGCGCCGGGCTCGTCCAGACGTACCCGGTTACGTGTGGCGTCGCGCAACTGCGCTTTCAAGGCGGGCAACTGCGACGCCGGCAGGCGGATCCGCACTCGCACGCCGTCGGCGCTATAGCGTTCTTCGGTCTTTTCCGCGCCGTAGGCGGCGAGCGCGGCATGGACCGCGCCGGTGTCCTCGAAAGCGAAAGCCAGGCCAAGCTCGTCGTAGCGCACCAGCTCGCGGCGCGGCGCGCGGCGCAGGCATTCGGCCGCGCAGCCGCCGTAGGCGCGCACCAGGCCGCCGGCGCCGAGCTTGACGCCGCCGTACCAGCGGGTCACCACCACCGCGACCCGGTCGTATCCCTGACCGTCGATCGCGGCCAGGATCGGCCGCCCGGCGGTGCCGGCCGGCTCGCCGTCGTCGTTGAAGCGGTACTGGGCGCCGATCCGATAGGCCCAGCAATTGTGGGTCGCGGCCGGGTCGCCGACTTCGGCGAAGAAGTCCAGCGCCGCCGCCGGGCTTTCGACCGGAGCGGCCAGGGCCAGGAAGCGGCTGTGCTTGACCTCCTGGGCCAGGCTGGCGCGCTCGGCCAGGGTCGAGGCGCCGGCGGGCGCGTTCATTTCAGCAGCGGCCGCAGATCGTCCGGAATCCGTACCCGCGGGTGGGCGCTGCGGAAACGGCGCAGGCCGTCGCGGGCGCGCTCGATCTGGCCGGCATCGCGATACTCGCGGATCCGCTGCAGCCATTGCGCCGGGGCCAGGCGGGCGTCGGCCGCATCGGCGTCGGCGGGCACGCCGGCCGTG
Source organism: Lysobacter sp. Soil_C_15 (assembly GCF_057657315.1). Lineage (NCBI taxonomy): Bacteria > Pseudomonadati > Pseudomonadota > Gammaproteobacteria > Lysobacterales > Lysobacteraceae > Lysobacter > Lysobacter sp. Soil_C_15. Next base: position 856,285 of record NZ_JBDGIR010000002.1, on the reverse strand, counting down.
CCGACCGTGCCGATCCGGCTGCCGGTGACCTGGATGCGGTCCAGGGCGACCGACTCGGCGGCGCTGTCGGCGGTCGCCGCCGCGGCCTTGGCTTCGGCGGCATTGGCGGCGCTGGCCTTGTGCGCCGCGGTGGGCGCGGGCGCACGCTGCAATTCCGCGGCGCGGTAAGCGTCGTTGTCGGCGCTGGCGGAGGCCGCGCCCGGGGCGGCTGCGCCGCTGGGCGGAGCCGCCGCGGCGGCCGCAGGCGCCGGCGGGGCAGGCGGAGGCGGCGGCGGCGGCGCGGACTGTTCGATCGGCGCCGGCGCTTCCGGCGAGAACGCCTGCGGGGCGCGGCGGGCGCGCAGGGGCTCGGCGCGCTGCTCCGCCTTGGCCGCTTCGTCGGCCTGTTCGCGCTGCGCGGGCTCGGCCGGCGGCGGCATCCGCGCCGGCGTCGCCGGGGCGGCCACCAGCGGCTCGACGGTTTCCACGATCGGGCCGGCGGCGTCCGCGGCGATGCTTGGCGGCTGCGCCGGGGCGGCGTCCTGGGCCTGCAGCTCGGCGGTCGCGGCGCTGTCGGCCGGCGCGCTGGCGGCCTGCTCGGCCTCGGCAGCGGGTACCGAGGCGGGCAGGGCGGCCTGGTCTTCGCCGACCGCCTCGAAACTCTTGCCGACCGGGCGCAACTGCCAGGCGATGCCGACCGCGAGGGTCAGCGAGGCGGCCACGCCGATCCACGCCGGCCAGCGCGAACGCGGCCGCGCACGCGGCGCCTGGGCCACCGCAGCATGGGCGGCGGCCAGGATCCTGGCATCGAGCGCAGGCGAAGGGCCATCGTGCGGACCCAGCCGCAGCAGCCGGTCGGCCAGCTCGCGCTCTTCGGCCGATAGCGGATCGGGGGCGTCGGGACGGCGGTTCATTCGGTCAACCTCGCGCGCAACTTGTCCATCGCGTAGCGCAACCGGGACTTCACGGTCTCCCGGCCGGCTCCGGTGATGGCGCCGATGTCCTCCAGACTGAGTTCCTGTTCCAGGCGCAGCAGCACGACTTCGCGCTGTTCCTGCGGCAATTCTTCGATGGCGCGCTGCAGGCGCCGGCGCTGCTCGAACTCGGACAGCTCGCGCTCTGGCGTGGTCGGGTCGGGCACGCGCGCGGCGCGCTCGTCGCCGTCCTCCGGCGCCGCCGGGCGGTGCTTGAGCCCGCGCCAGTGGTCGTTGAGGCGATTGTGGGCGATCCGGAACAGCCAGGTGCTGAACGCCGCCTCCGGCTTCCAGCCGTGCCGGGCGGCGATCACCCGTTGCCAGACGTCCTGGAAAAACTCGTCGGCGAGCGCCGAATCACGGATTTGCCGCAGCAAGAAGCGGTACAAGGGGCCGCGATGGCGCGCATACAGCACCTCGAACGCAGCGGCATCGCCGCCGGTCCAGGCGAGCATGAGCACGTCGTCGCTGGCGTCCGCACCGGAATTCATCCGCGGCAGGGTACGGCCTGGCGGCCCCGACGGGAAGCGCTTGCGCGTCCGGGGAGCCTCGTATAGCGGTAGTTGCAGTGCCATCGACATGCTCGGGTTAACGGTTCGGCGACCGGCATGGGGTTGGCCTATGCCGCTTGCGTAAAGCTCGCGTTATCCTGCGTCCTGCGCAGAAGGCGGCGATCCGGTGCAGAGCAGTGACGTACTTCCAGTGGCGATAGGCGGACGCTCGTCTGCGGGCGACGCCCTGGCCTGCGCACTGCAGGAGGCCTTGCCGGCCGGTTCCCAGGTCGTGGTGTGCTGGCGCGATGCGCAGGGGCGGGTGGCCGATTCGGCCACCCCGGCCGCGCCGGCGCCGTTGCGCGCCGACGCCGCCGCCTGGCTGGAACGCGATCCGCCGGCGGTGGGCGCCTCCGGCGACACCCGCCCGGACCGCATCGAGGCCGCCTGGTGGCTGGAGGACGGCAGCCGCGCGGCCCTGGTCGCGGCCCTGCCGCAGTCGATGCCGACGCCGTTGCGCGCGGCCTGGCTGGCGATGGCGCGGCGCATCGTCGCCGCCGACCTGGCCGCGGTGCGCGCGCACGCCCGCGCCGAGGCGCTGGAGAAGTCCGAACGCCTGCAGCAGGCCTTGTACGGCATCGCCGACCTGGCCGGTTCGGGCCTGGAAATGAGCGATCTGCTCAGCCGCATCCACGGCGTGGTCTGCGGCCTGACCTACGCCGAGAATTTCTACATCGTGCTGTACGACGACGTCGCCGACACGATGCGCTTTTTGTACTTCGCCGACCGCGCCGATCCCTTCGTCGCCGATCCCGAACAGGTGATCCGCGCCGCCGACACGCCCAACAGCCTGACCCTGGCGCTGCTGCGCCACGGCGAGGCCTTGCAGGGCAGCTCGACCAGCCTGCGCGAACTGCTGGGAGTGGCGCCGGACGAGGTCCACGGCCCGGACAGCGCCGACTGGCTCGGCGTGCCGATGCGCCGCGGCGAGCGGGTGTGCGGCGCGATCGTGGTGCAGAACTACGATACCCCGGGCAGCTACGGCGAAGAGGACCGCGCTCTGCTGTCGTTCGTCGCCCAGCACATCCTCACCGCGCTCGACCGCGTCCACGCCCGCGAAGAACTCGAGCGCCGGGTCGCCGAGCGCACCTATGCGCTGCAGCTGAGCAACCGCGACCTGCAGGCCGAGATCATCGAGCGCCAGCGCTCCGAGCGCCTGCAGCGCGCGCTGTTCCGGATCGCCGAACTGACCATCACCTCCGACACCCTGAGCCGGTTCTACTCCCAGGTGCACGACGTGGTCAGCGAGCTGCTGTACGCGCGCAATTTCTACATCGCGCTGCTGTCCGACGACGGCGAACGGCTGCAGTTCCCGTATTCGATCGACGAGCGCGACATGATCCGCGAGTCGCGCCGGCTCGCCGACGGCCTGACCGAATACGTGATCCGCCAGGGCCGGCCCTTGCTGGCCGACCGCAACCGCATCGCCGAGCTGCACGCGCGCGGCGAGGTGCGCAGCCACGGCGCCGCCGCGCATTGCTGGCTGGGCGTGCCGCTGTTCCGCGACGAGGCGGTGGTCGGGGTGATCGCGATCCAGAGCTACTCGCGCGCGATCGCCTTCAATGCCCGCGACCAGGAACTGCTGACCTTCGTCGCCCACCACATCAGCATCGGCCTGGCGCGCAAGCAGGCCCAGGACCGGCTGGTCACCGCGCACGGCGAACTCGAGCAGCGGGTGGCCTCGCGCACCCGCGAGCTGGCCCGCACCAACGCCGAACTGGTCGAGCAGATCGGCGAGCGCGTGCGCGCCGAGCAGAAGCTCACCCACCAGGCCCTGCACGACACCCTGACCGGGCTGCCCAATCGCGGCCAGCTGCTGGAACGGCTGGGCCAGGCCATCGCCCATGCGCGCCGCGACCGGCGCGAGTTCGCGGTGCTGTTCCTGGATCTGGACCGGTTCAAGCTGGTCAACGACAGCGTCGGCCATTCGGCCGGCGACGAACTGCTCATCGAGAGCAGCCGCCGGATCGTCGCCGCGGTGCGCGCCGAGGACACGGTGGCGCGGCTGGGCGGCGACGAATTCGCGATCCTGGTCGAGGATCTCGACGGCCAGGGCATGGTCGAGGAGATGGCGCACCGGGTGCTGCGCGCGCTCGGCGAGCCGTGCTGGATCGCCGGGCGCGAGGTGTTCCCTTCGGCCAGCATCGGCATCGCCCTGTGGCATCCGCGCTATCGCGACGGCATCGAACTGCTGCGCGACGCCGACGCCGCCATGTACCGGGCCAAGGGCCTGGGCCGCGGCCGCTGCGCGGTGTTCGACGAGGAGATGCGCGAGCAGGCGATGCGCATCCTCGACCTGGAAGCGGACCTGCGCCGGGCGATCAACGGCGACGCCTTCGTCGCCTACTACCAGCCGATCGTGCGCCTGGAAGACCGCGCCCTGATCGGCCACGAAGCCCTGCTGCGCTGGCGCCACGAGAAGCGCGGCCTGCTGCTGCCGCGCGAGTTCATCGGCGTGGGCGAGGACAGCGGCCTGATCGAAGAGGTCGACTGGATCCTGTACGGGCGCGCGGTGGCCGAACTGGCGCGCGGCGGCGAAGGCTACATCTCGGTCAACGTCTCGCCGCGGCATTTCCGCGCCGGCGACTTCGCCGACCGCCTGCTGCGCCTGCTCGACGACGCCGGCGCCGACCCGCAGCGTCTGCGCATCGAGATCACCGAGGTCGCCCTGCTCGACGACGTGCCGCGCGCGTTGCGGATGCTGCGCACCCTGCGCAATCACGGGGTGCTGGCGCAACTGGACGATTTCGGCACAGGCTTCTCGGCGTTGTCGTACCTGCACCGGTTCCCGATCGAATGCCTGAAGATCGACCAGAGCTTCGTCGCCGGTCTGGTCGGCGAATCGCGGCCGGAGAGCGTGGCGGTGGTGCGCGCGATCCAGGCCCTGGCCGGCACCTTGGGCATCCACACCATCGGCGAGGGCGTGGAGACCGAAGCCCAGCGCGCGGCCTTGCGCGAACTGGGCTGCGTCTACGGCCAGGGCTTCCTGTTCGGCCGTCCGGCCGAGCGGCTGCTGAGCGGCCCGGTCGCCGCGCCGCCGCTGCCGGCGGCCGCCGGCGCGCCGGCTTCGCGCGCCGCCGGCGCCTCGTCCTCGCTCAGCGGCTGACTGCGACCTCGGTCGCCTCGGCGGCTGCGGCGTCGGCTGCGGCGAGTTGGACGCGGGCGCGCTCGACCAGGCCGATGAACTCCGCGCGCAGGCCCCAGCGATCGTCCAGGCGAACGCTGCGCGCGGTCGCGGCGATCCGGTCCCAGTCCCAGCCGTCGATCTGCTTGCCGCCGCGCAGCGCGTCGGCGAAAGCGGCGACCGCGGCGGCGAAGCGCATCGAGTCGCTGGCGACGGCGCGCAGGCCATCCTTGCGCACCGGGGCCTCGATCAGCTGGCTGCGTTCTTCGCCGGGGCGCTTGTAGCGCAGCTTGAGCAGGGCGAGCTCGTCCTGGCCGCCGGCCGCGGCCGGCGCGGAGGCGGCGTAGCGCAACGCCGGCAGGCGCGCGGCCTTGGATCCGACCGGGGTGATCTCGTACAGCGCGGTGACCTGGTGGCCGGCGCCGATGTCGCCGGCGTCGACCTTGTCGTTGGCGAAGTCCTCGCGCTTGAGCAGGCGGTTTTCGTAGCCGATCAGGCGGTACTCGGCGACCTGGGCCGGGTTGAACTCGATCTGGATCTTGACGTCGCGGGCGATGGTCAACAGGGTCGAGCCCATCTGCTCGACCAACACCTTGCGCGCTTCCTGCGCGGTGTCGATGTAGGCGTGGTTGCCGTCGCCGACGTCGGCCAGCTTCTCGGCCAGCGCATCGTTGTAGTTGCCCTGGCCGAAGCCGAGCGTGGTCAGGGCGATGCCGCTCTTGCGCTGATCGGCGACCAGGGTTTCCAGGGCGTTGTTGTCGACCGTGCCGACGTTGAAATCGCCGTCGGTGGCCAGGATCACCCGATTGACGCCGTTCTCGACGTAGGCCTGCTTGGCCATGGCGTAGGCCAGGCGGATGCCGTCGCCGCCGTTGGTGCTGCCGCCGGCCTGCAGCCGGTCCAGCGCGGCCAGGATCTCGTCCTGGCGGTCGCCCGGGGTCGGCGCCAGGACCAGGCCGGCGGAACCGGCATAGACCACGATCGAGACCCGGTCCTGCGGGCGCAACTGGCGGGTCAGCATCGAGAACGCGTTCTTCAGCAGCGGCAGCTTGTCCGGCGATTCCATCGAGCCGGAGGTGTCGATCAGGAACACCAGATTGGCCGGCGGCAGGTCGCGCTTGGGCATCTCGTAGCCCTTGATGCCGATCATCAGCAGCTGGCGCTGGGCGTTCCACGGCGCCGGCGCCAGTTCGGTGCTGACCTTGAAAGGCGTCGCCAGCGAAGCGGGCGCCGGGTGCCGGTAGTCGAAGTAGTTGATGAACTCCTCCGCGCGCACCGCATCGGACGGCGGACGCACGCCGTCGTTGATCATGCGCCGCACGTTGGCGTAGCTGCCGGTGTCGACGTCGATGGAGAAGGTCGACAGCGGCTGTTCGCTGGCGCGCTGCACCGGGTTGTCTTCGCGCGCGGCGTACTTCTCGGTGTTGGCCGCTTGGGCGTACGCGGGCGGCGGCGGAGGCGCGGGCGGGGCGGTGTAGCCGAGCGCGGTCGGCGCGGCCTTCAGGGCCTGGGACGGCGCGCGCCGCAGGCGTGGGTCGGCGACGCGCGAGCCGGTGACTTGGATCCGCTCCAGCGCGGTGCCGGCCTTGGCTTCGGCGCGCGCCGGTGCGGGCGGTGCGGCGGGGGCGGGCGGGGCGATGGAGGCGGCCGGCATGGCGGCCGCCGCGTCGGCGGCGACCGAGCCGGCCTCGGCCATGGCATCGGCCGGAGCGGCCGCTTCGGCCTCGGCCGGCGGCGTTTCCGGCGCCTGCTTGGCCAGATCGCCGGGCGCCTGGCAGGCGCCGAGCGAGACGGCCAGGGCGGCGAGCAGGGCGACGCGCAGTGCGCGCGGATGGGACGGGATCGAGACGGACGCGTAACGGGCGGATGTGGCGCGAGCGGACATGGCGGCTTCCCTGGTGTGTGGACCTGGGAAGATCAACGCGCCGTCGCGACGGACGGGGTTGCGGGCGATGGAAATAATTTTAGGTCGCCGCGCAGACCCCGCCGCGGCGCCGATTCGAGGCGCCGATTCACCATGGCGGTTCGGCGCGCCGATTCAGCGTGCCGATCAACCCGCCGGTTCAGTCGGCCGGATCGCGGATCACCAGCAGCCGCTGTTCGCTCATGTCATCGATCGCGTAGCGCACGCCCTCGCGGCCCTGGCCGGAATCCTTGACCCCGCCGTAGGGCATGTTGTCGACCCGGAAGCTGGGCACGTCGCCGACGATCACCCCGCCGACGTCGAGCCGGTCCCAGGCGCGCATGGCCCGATCCAGACGGCCGGTGAACACCCCGGCCTGCAGGCCGAAGTCGCTGTCGTTGACCCGATCCAGCGCGCGCTCGAAATCGTCGAAGGGCTCGATCAGCGCGACCGGGCCGAACGCCTCCTTGCGGTACAGCTCGGCGTCGCGCGGCACCTTTTCCAGCAGCGTGGCCGGGATCATCGTGCCCTGGCGCGGGCCGCCGGCTATGCGCCTGGCGCCGCCCCTGAGCGCGGCGTCGATCCAGCCCTGGATGCGCTGCGCGGCTTGCTCGTCGACCACCGGTCCGATGAAGGTGCTCTCGTTGCGCGGATCGCCCATGCGCAGCGCGCCGACCGCGGCCTTGAGCTTCTTGCGCAGCTTGTCGTAGATATCGGCGTGGGCGTAGATGCGCTGCACGCTGATGCAGCTCTGGCCGCTCTGGTAATAGGCGCCGAACACCAGCCGCTGGACCACGTGGTCCAAGCTCGCGCCCGGGTCGGCGTCGACGATGCAGGCCGCATTGCCGCCCAGTTCCAGGGTGACCTTCTTCTTGCCGGCGCGGGCCTTGAGGTCCCAGCCGATCAGGCCGCCGGTGAAGCTCAGCAGCTTGATCCGTTCGTCCTCGACCAGCAGCGAGGCGTCCTCGTTGGAGCAGCACAGGGCCGAGAACGCGCCTTCCGGCAGGTCGGTCTCGGCCAGCACCTCGGCGATGATCAGCGCCCCGACCGGGGTCTTGATCGCCGGCTTGAGCACGAACGGGCAGCCGGCGGCGATCGCCGGCGCGACCTTGTGCGCGACCAGGTTGAGCGGGAAATTGAACGGAGTGATGAAGCTGCATGGGCCGATCGGCACGCGCTTGACCATGCCGCGGTAGCCGCGGGTGCGCGGCGAGATCTGCAGCTCGAGCAGTTCGCCGGGGCTGCGGGTGGCCTCGTTGGCGGCGATGCGGAAGGTGTCGATCAGCCGGGTGACCTCGCCGCGCGCGTCCTTGATCGGCTTGCCGGCCTCGATGCACAGCGCCAGCGCCAGTTCCTCGAAGCGCTCGCCGAAGCGGCGCACGCAGTGTTCGAGCACGTCGCGGCGGCGGTCGGGAGCGAACCGCGCCATCGCCTCGCGCGCCTTGTGCGCGGCGACGATCGCCTTGCGCACCGCGGCCGCGTCGGCCATCGCCACGCGGGTGGCGCGCTTGCCGCTGTACTTGTCCAGCACGTCCAGGTCGGTGTTGGCGGCGACCGCGCGGTTGGCGAGGTAGTAGGGGTAACTGGGCTTCAGGCCCTGGCCGGCGCGGGCGGTGGTGGCGGTCTTGGACTTGGCCATGGAATGCTCCGGAGAAGTGGAAAGCGCGGCGCGCTCAGCGCAGCGCGGCGGCCAGGCGCGGAATGTCCTGGTTGAGGATACGGTCGTCGTCGGCGTAGTCGATCGGCACTTCGATCAGGTCCACCCCGGGCGTGTCCAGCGCTCGCCGCAGCAGCGGCAGGAAAGCGTCGCTGGACTCGGGGCGGTGGCCGCGCGCGCCGTAGCTGCGCGCGTAGGCGACGAAATCGGGATTGCCCAGGTCCATGCCGAAGCTGGGATAGCGCTCGTGGGCCTGCTTCCATTTGATCATGCCGTAGGCGTCGTCGCGCAGCACCAGCACGGTCAGGTCCAGGCCCAGCCGCACCGCGGTCTCCAGTTCCTGCGAGTTCATCATGAAGCCGCCGTCGCCGCACACCGCCAGCACCCGGCGGTCGGGGCAGACGATGCGTGCGGCGAGCGCCGAGGGCAGACCGGCGCCCATCGTCGCCAGAGCGTTGTCCAGCAGCAGGGTGTTCGGCTCGCGGCAGCGGTAGCTGCGCGCGAACCACAGCTTGTACAGGCCGTTGTCCAGGCAAACCACGTCGCGCGGCGCCATCGCCGCGCGCACGTCGGCGACCAGACGCTGCGGCGCCAGCGGGAAGCGGTCGTCCTCGCAGCGCTCGCGCAACTGCGCCAGCAGCGCGTCGCGGACCCGGCCGAAGAAGGCGAAGTCCCAGTGCGGCTGCGGCTGCAGGGCCTCGCCCAGGCGCCATACCGAATGGGCGATGTCGCCGACCACTTCGATCTGCGGGAAATACACCGGGTCGACTTCGGCCGCGTCGTAATTGACGTGGATGACTGCGCGCCGGCCCTCGCGCATGAAGAAAGGCGGTTTCTCGATCACGTCGTGGCCGATGTTGACGATGCAGTCGGCGGCGTCGATCGCGCGGTGGACGAAGTCGTGGTCGGACAGGGCGGCGTTGCCCAGCCACAACGGACCTTCCTCGTCGAGCACGCCCTTGCCCATCTGGGTGCTGAAGTAAGGGATGCCGAGCTTGGCGACGAAGGCGTGCAGGGTCTTGGCGGTGGTCTTGCGGTTGGCGCCGGCGCCGATCATCAGCAGCGGGTGGCGCGCCTGCGCGATCGCCTGCGCGGCGCGTTCGATCGCCTTGTCCTCGGCCACCGGCCGGCGCGAGAACGCGGCCGGGATCGGCCGCGCCTCGGTGGGCTCGCCGGCGACGTCCTGCGGCAGCTCCAGATGGACCGCGCCAGGGCGCTCCTCCTCGGCGCGGCGGAAGGCCTCGCGCACCCGCGCCGGAATGCTGTCGGCGGAGACGATCTGGCGGGTGTACTTGGTCAGCGGGCGCATGGTGTCGACCACGTCGACGATCTGGAAGCTGGCCTGCTTGCTGATCTTGATCGGCTTTTGCCCGGTGATCATCAGCATCGGCATGGCGCCGAGCTGGGCATAGGCCGCGGCGGTGACCAGGTTGGTCGCGCCAGGGCCGAGGGTGCTCAGGCAGACCCCGGCCTTGCCGGTCAGCCGGCCGTAGGTCGCGGCCATGAAGCCGGCGGCCTGTTCGTGCCGGGTCAGCACCAGCTCGATCGAGGAGGTGCGCAGCGATTCGAGCAGGTCGAGGTTTTCCTCGCCGGGAATGCCGAATACGTACTCGACGCCCTCGGCCTCGAGCGCGGCGACGAACAGATCGGACGCCTTGGTCATGCCGGACTCCATCGCGGGCAAGGCCCGAAGCCGGGCATGGTCGCCCAGGCCGCGTTAGCGGCGGGCGATGACCGGCGCCGCGGCGCGGTCGCCGGCTCAGAGCGGCAGCGTGGCCTGGCTGGGCGCGGCTTCGTCGCCGCCGTCGGCCTCGACCCGCAGTTGCAGCTCGCCGTCGCCGACGCGCGCGCTCAGGCGCTCGCCCGCGGCGGCGTCGCCGACCCGGCGCACCACCCGGCCGTCGCGGTGTTGCAGGATGGCGTAGCCGCGCGCCACGGTCGCCAGCGGGCTGCAAGCCTCCAGCGAGCGCGCCAGGCCGCGCAGGCGCAACTGCTCGGCGCTCAGGCGCCGCACGATCGCATGGCGCGGACGCGGCGCCAGCGCGGCCAGGCGCTCGCGCAGGGCGGCGATGCGGCGTTGCGGCTGGTGCGCGCGCAGCACCGCATCGGCGTGGCGCAGACGCGCGCGTTCGCGCTCCAGGCGCAGGCTCCAGGCCTGCTCCAGCCGGCGCCAGGTCTCCTGCTGGCGGCCGCGCAGCGCGGCCAGCCGCGCCTGCGGGCGCAGCGCATTGAGGCGCAGGCCGGCGCGGTCGGCGCGCTGCATGGCCTGGCGCAGGCGCTGCGCCTGCAGGTTGCACAGGCGCGCATCGAGGTTGCGCAGGCGGTGCAGCAGGTCGTCGCGTTGCGGCACCAGCAGTTCGGCCGCCACCGACGGGGTCGGCGCGCGCAGGTCGGCGGCGAAGTCGGACAGGCTGAAGTCGGTTTCGTGGCCGATCGCCGAGACCACCGGCACGCCGGCGGCGGCGATGGTCCGCGCCAGGCGCTCGTCGTTGAACGCCCACAGGTCTTCCAGCGAGCCGCCGCCGCGCGCCAGCACGATCACGTCGTAGCGTTGCGAGGCGTCGGCGCGCTGCAGCATGGCGACGATCTGCGCCGCGGCGCCTTCGCCCTGCACCGGCACCGGCAGCACCTCGGCTTCGACCAAAGGGAAGCGCCGCGCCAGCACGCTGAGCACGTCGCGCACCGCCGCGCCGCTGGGCGAGGTGATCACGGCGATGCGGCGGGCGAAACGCGGCAGCTCGCGCTTGCGTTCGCGGTCGAACAGGCCTTCGCCGGCCAGGCGCGCCTTGAGCTCCTCGAACGCGCGCCGCAGCGCGCCTTCGCCGGCCTCTTCCATGTGGTCGAGCACCAGCTGGTAGTCGCCGCGCGCCTCGTACAGGGTCAGCCGGCCGCGCGCGAGCACGCGCAGCCCCTCGCGCGGGACGAACTTGAGCCAACTGCTCTTGGGCTTGAACATCGCGCAGCGGACCTGGGCGCGCGCGTCCTTGAGGGTCAGGTACAGATGCCCGGAGGACGGCCGCGACAGATTGCCCAGTTCGCCCTCGACCCAGATCAGCGGAAAGGTGTCTTCCAGCACGTTGCGCGCGAGCGCGTTGAGCTGGCTGGGGGTGAGGACGTCGTCGGGAGAACTGGGGGGCATGACGAAGCAGGAGCGAGGCGAGCCGCTCGAAGCGAAACAGGTGCGGCGATGGTAACCCGTCCGGCGGGGGCTTTCGGGGGAGGGGGCGGGTCGCAAGGAACCGGGCCGGGAGATCTTCCCGGATGAGAAGGCTGGAGCGCCCGCAGCCTCATCCCGGAGGCGGGATGACCGCCTGTAGGCGACGCGGACTTTCTTGGAAGGCCTTCAACTCCGCGCTCTCGGCCCGGCCGCGCCGAAATCCAGGCGTAGCCGGGCCAAGCGCGGTTGGTCGCGTCAGCCGCGCTTCACCCCCGCCGCACCTGCGCCCGCCGCGGCGGCGTTACAATGCGGCCCATGAATTCCGATGCCGTCCTGCCCTGCGCCCACCCCGATTTCGGCCCGATGCCGCGTCGCCTGACCCGTTCCGTGCAGATCGGCGGGGTCCAGGTCGGCGGTGGCGCGCCGGTGGTGGTGCAGTCGATGACCAACACCGACACCGCCGACGTCGCCTCCACCGCCAAGCAGGTCGCCGAACTGTGGCGCGCCGGCTCGGAGATGGTGCGCATCACCGTCAACACCCAGGAAGCCGCCGCCGCGGTGCCGCGCATCGTCGACAAGCTGGCGATGATGGGCATCGAAGTGCCGATCATCGGCGACTTCCACTACAACGGCCATCAGCTGCTGACCGCAGAGCCGGCCTGCGCCGAAGCCCTGGCCAAGTACCGCATCAATCCCGGCAATGTCGGCTTCGGCAAGAAGAAGGACAGCCAGTTCGCGACCCTGATCGAGCTGGCGATCAAGTACGCCAAGCCGGTGCGCATCGGCGCCAACTGGGGCTCGCTGGACCAGGCCCTGGCCGCGCAGCTGATGGACGAGAACCACACCCGCGCCGAGCCCTGGGACGCAGGCCGCGTCTTGCGCGAGGCGCTGATCCGATCGGCGCTGGACTCGGCCGCGCGCGCGGTCGAGCTGGGCCTGGCCGCCGACCGGATCGTGCTCAGCGCCAAGGTCAGCGGCGTGCAGGAACTGATCGCGGTGTATCGCGAACTGGCCACCCGCGGCGACTACGCCCTGCACCTGGGCCTGACCGAAGCCGGCATCGGCAGCAAGGGCATCGTCGCCTCCAGCGCCGCGCTCGGCGTGCTGTTGCAGGAAGGCATCGGCGACACCATCCGCATCTCGCTGACTCCCGAGCCGGGCCAGGCGCGCAGCAACGAGGTCATCGTCGCCCAGGAACTGCTGCAGACCATGGGCTTGCGCGCGTTCACGCCGATGGTCACCGCCTGCCCGGGCTGCGGCCGCACCACCAGCACCTTCTTCCAGGAGCTGGCGCAGACCGTGCAGGAGCACGTGCGGGCGAAGATGCCGGAGTGGAAGATCACCCATCCGGGCGCGGAAAACCTGACCCTGGCGGTGATGGGCTGCGTGGTCAACGGCCCGGGCGAATCGCGCCACGCCAACATCGGCATTTCCCTGCCGGGCACCGGCGAGGCGCCGTCGGCGCCGGTGTTCGAGGACGGCGAGAAGACCGTCACCCTGCGCGGCGAGAACATCGCCCGCGAGTTCGTCGATCTGATCGACCGCTACGTCGACCGCAACTACGCCGCCCGTGTCGCAGGTGCCTGAGGCCGAGATCCGGCGCACGGACGACGCCGCAACCCGCGAAGACGCCGCCGCGCTCCGGCGCGGGCCGGGCGACAGCGCGCTGGAACAGGAGGCGCGCTTCGGCGTCGCCTTGCTGCGCCGCCACGGCTGGGCCCTGGTCCTGGTCTTCCTCGGCCTGCTGCTGCCGCTGTGGGCCTTCGCCGAACTGGCCGACGAGATCCACGAACGCGAAGCGATCGTGTTCGACCTGCCGGTGCTGCAGTACGCGCACGGCCTGGCCCGCGAAGGCTTCGACACCGCCTTCGTGCTGCTGTCGCAACTGGGCTATCTGTGGGGCGTGGTGCCGTTCGACATCGGCCTGGTGCTGATCCTGACCCTGCGCCGGCGCTTCCGCGAAGCCAGCTTCGCCGCGCTCGCGCTGGGCGGCTCGGGCCTGCTCAACATCGCCGCCAAGCAGTTCTTCGCCCGCGAGCGGCCGTCGCTGTGGGAATCGATCGCGCCCGAGCACAACTACAGTTTCCCCAGCGGCCATGCGATGGGTTCGATGACCCTGCTGGTCACCCTGCTGCTGCTGAGCTGGCCGACGCGCTGGCGCTGGCCGGTGCTGGCGATCATGCTGCCGTTCGTGCCTGCGGTCGGCTTCTCGCGCCTGTACCTGGGCGTGCATTACCCCTCCGACATCCTCGCCGGCTGGGCGGTGGCCACCGCCTGGGTAGTGGCGGTCTACCTGGTCGTGTACCGCGGCGGCCTGCGGCGTCCCTGGCATCGCCCTAGCTGATCAGGAGTCCGCCGGCAAGGGCCGGCGCGGCCATCGTTCCCGCGTTTCCGCCAAAACAAGCAAAGTTATTCCGCAGATACTGCCTTGGCCGGGTAGGGGGAACCCTGTCCGCCTGCGTTGTCATCTCAGGGGGAAGTGAGCGACGCAGCTATGCGCCCGTGTTCAGTCCGGGCCGCTATGGATCCACCTCTCCCTACACGGGTGCGCAACGCCGGTCGCGTTGGCCGCGTTGCGCTTAGCGCAAGCGTCAGCAATGAGGGGCTAGGGGAATGCGGAAAGTGATGAAGAGGACGTCCATCGCGACGGCCATCGCTGCGGTCGCGGCCATCGCCGGAGCGACGGCGATGATGTCGGGCCGCGAGTCGGGACAGAGCGGGCCGATCGGCGGCGCGCCGTCGCCGTCGTTGGCGAGCGAAGCCGCCCTCGACGGCTACAAGCGCTACATCGTGGTCTATCGCGAAGCGCCGCTGAGCGCCTACAAGGGCGAACTGCGCGGCATGCCGGCGCCCAAGCGCCTGCCCAGCGTCAGCGGCGGCAACGGCCGCATCGATGTGCAAAGCGCGTCGGCGCGCAGCTACGTGCAACACCTCGGCGACGTCCAGTCCGCGCACGAGCGCCGCATCAGCGGCTTGCTCGGCCGTAGCCCGCGGGTGGATTTCCGCATGCGCCACGCCCTCAACGGCATGGTCGCCGAGCTGACCTCGGCCGAAGCCGACCGCATCGCCCAACTCGACGAAGTGCGTTTCGTCGAGCCTTATCAGGAATACGAGCAGGCCACCGACGTCGGTCCGGCCCTGATCGGCGCGCCGGCGTTGTGGAACGCCGCGCCGAGCGGGTTCCGCGGCGAAGGCATGGTGGTCGGCATCATCGACTCCGGCATCAACTTCGGCAGTCCGGCCTTCGCCGCCGTCGACGACAGCGGCTACCAGCACGTCAACCCGCTCGGCGCCGGCACCTACCTGGGCTCCTGCGCGCCCGGCGGCGTCGACGAGGGCCGTTGCAACGACAAGCTGATCGGCGGCTACGACTTCGTCTGCCAGGCGCCCGGCAACCAGTGCGGCGTCGCCGACGTGCGCGAAGAGCCCGGTTTCGGCGACACCAACAGCCACGGCAGCCACGTCGCCTCGACCGCGGCCGGCAACGCCTGGACCGCGACCTATCGCGGCCACAACATCCGCATCTCCGGCGTCGCCCCGCGCGCCAACATCATCGCCTACGACGCCTGCTACACCCAGATCTCCACCGGCCGCGGCCTGTGCCCGAACACCGCGACGGTGCGCTCGATCGACCAGGCCATCGCCGACGGCGTGGTCGACGTGATCAATTACTCGATCGGCGGCGGTTCCAACCCGTGGAGCGAGGCGACCTCGCTGTCGTTCCTCAACGCCACCGACGCCGGCATCTACGTCGCCGCCGCCGCCGGCAACGACGGCCCGGCCTCGTACACCGCCAGCCATCTGGAACCATGGGTCGCCACCACCGCCGCCTCGCAGCACGGCCGCGGCACCTTCGCGTGGGTGCTGTCGGTGTCCGGCCCGGGCAGCGTGCCGGGCGACCTGCAGGCGATCGAACTGACCGAGGGCAGCGGCGGCACGCCGTTCGCCGTCGCCATCCCGAGCAACACCCCGGTGCGGGTCAGCGCCGGCATCGACACCGCCAACGACGGTTGCGCCGCGTTCCCGGCCAACAGTTTCCAGGGCGCGGTCGCGGTCGTCCGCCGCGGCACCTGCAACTTCACCGACAAGGTCGCCAACGCCGCGGCCGCCGGTGCGGTGGCGGTGGTGATCGCCAACAACCAGCCCACCGGCCTGACCCCGACCGTGACCGGCGCGACCGTGCCGGCCTTCGTCGCCAGCCAGGCCGACAGCAACCTGCTGCGCGACTTCGCCGCCGCCAACGCCAACACCAGCACCGGCGGCATTCCGTATCCGTCGGTGATCGTCAACAACACCCCCGACCAGCTCGCCGATTTCAGCTCGCGCGGCCCGGCCGGCACGCTCGACGTGATCAAGCCGGAAATCACCGCCCCGGGCGTGGACATCCTGGCGGTCACCGCCGGCACCTCGATCAGCGGCAGCGAGAACTCGGTCGGCCTGATCAGCGGCACCTCGATGGCCTCGCCGCACCATGCCGGCGCCGCCGCGCTGGTGCGTCAGGCGCGTCCGAACTGGACCGTGGCCGAGGTCAAGTCGGCGCTGATGATGACCGCCAAGCAGGAAGTGCTGAAGGAAGACGGCGTCACCCAGGCCGACGCGCACGCGATGGGTTCCGGCCGCCTGCAGCTCGAGCAGGCGATCCGCGCCGGTCTGGTGCTCAACGAGACCACGGCCAACTTCCGCGCGGCCAACCCGGCCGGGGGCGGCGACGTCTCGACCCTGAACCTGGCCAGCATGGCCAAGTACAGCTGCGCCAACTCGTGCTCGTTCACCCGCACCTTCCGCAACGTGCTGCCGACCCGGCAGACCTGGACCGGCAAGGTGCAGGGGCTGAGCGCGCTGGTCTCGCCGTCGCTGTTCACGCTCAACCCGGGCGAGACCAAGACGGTCAAGATCACCGTCAGCACCAGTTCGCTGGCGCCCAACGGCAACTTCAACTTCGGCAAGCTGGTGCTGACGCCGTCCGGCGGCGATACCAGCCAGCCGCTGTTGCGCCTGCCGATCGCGGTCGCAGTGCAGCCGCCGCGCCTGGACGCCACGCCGTCGACTTCGCTGACCCTGACCCAGGGCAACAGCGGCAACGTGACCTTCCGCCTGGCCAACATCGGCGGCTCCAACCTGGATTGGCAGATCGACAACACCGGCAGCGGCGGACGCACGCTGGTGGCGCAGTTGCCGAACAACGCCAACGGCCGCCGCTCGACCCGGTTCACCGACGCGGCCACGGTAGGCGCGCGCGCGCAGCTGTCGGCGGACGACTTCACCCTCAGCGACGCGACCGGGATCACCCGCATCGTCGCCGACGGTTTCGTCAACGGCGGCACCCTGGCGACGTCGACCAACATCAACTGGTCGATCTTCCGCGACGTCGGCGGCAACCCCGAAGGCAATCCGGAGTCGACGCCGCAGCTGGCGGTGTGGAGCCACACCTCCACGGTGAACGGCGCCGGCGTGTCGACCTCGGGCTTCGCCAGCATCAGCCTCAATCTCGCCACCGCCGGCCAGAACCTCAACCTGCCGGCCGGCCGTTACTGGCTGGTGGTGTCGGTGCGCGCGCCGTTGGCGACCAGTTGGTTCTGGTTCAACGCCACCAGCGGCGACAGCATCTATCGCGGCGCGATCATCAACCCCGATGGCAGCGGCGCCTGGTCGGCGATCGCCGGCGCGCCCGGCCTGGCCTACCAGCTGCAGGGCGCCAACGCCTGCGGCGCCACCTGGATCGGCGCGCCGTCGCGCGCGTTCGGCCGCCTCGCGGTCGGCGCCAACGTCGACACCCTGGTGCAGATCAGCGCCGCCGGCCTCACACCGGGCAGCTACTCCGGCTATGTCTGCGTGGCCAGCAACGATCCGCTGCGTCCCAAGGCGGCGCTGCGGGTCGCGCTGACCGTTACGCCTTCGCCCTGACCGCGCTGCGCGCCGGGTCCGTCCGCGGACCCGGCGCGTTCCATCCGGCCGGGCCGAGCGCGGCCCGCGCCGACGCCACTTTTCGCCGCCGCGCGCGATCACGGTCGCGCGGCGCGCACGACATCCTCCTGGGGGACAGTTTGAACATCACGCACAAGACCCTTCTCGCCGCCGCGCTCTCGCTGGCCTGCGCCTCGGCCTGGGCCGGCGAAGCCTGCCTGCTCGACGACGGCTTCGGCGGCACCACCACCGGCGGCGCCACCGCCAACGGCGGCAGCGCGCTGGCCTGCGGCCAGGGCGCGACCGCCGACGGCGATTTCGCCGTCGCCCAAGGCGCCGGCGCCACCGCCAGCGCGGTCGGCGCGGTCGCGGTCGGCGCAGGTTCCACCGCATCGGGCGACCAGAGCTCGGCGGTGGGCGCGGGCGCGACCGCCTCGGGCGCCAACGCCAGCGCGATCGGCGACAGCGCTACCGCCTCCGGCGAGTTCTCCACCGCGAACGGTTCGGCCAGCACTGCCGGCGGGCGTTTCGCCACCGCCAGCGGCGCCGGCAGTACGGCCAGCGCCGACAACGCCACCGCGCTGGGCGCGAACAGCTCCGCCTCGGCGACCAATTCGGTCGCGCTGGGCGCCAACTCGATCGCCGACCGCGCCAACACGGTATCGCTCGGCGCCGCCGGCGCCGAACGCCAGTTGGTCAACGTCGCCGCCGGCACCGCCGACACCGACGCGGCCAACGTGTTCCAGCTCAACACCCTGGCCGGCGCGCTCGGCGGCGGCGCCAGCTTCGCCGGCGGCGTGTTCACCGCGCCGACCTACTCGATCCAGGGCGGCAGCTATCGCGACGTCGGTTCGGCCTTCGCCGCGGTCGACGGCCGCCTGACCGATCTGTACGGCCGGGTCGGCGCCGGCGCCGCCAACTCGGTGACCTATACCGACGCTTCGCAAACCCAGGTCGCGCTGCAGGGCGCCGGCGGCACCCGCGTGTCCAACGTCGCCGCCGGCACCGCGCCCACCGATGCGGCCAACGTCGCCCAGGTGCAGAGCGGCGACGCCCAGACCCTGCGCAGCGCCAACGCCTACACCGATTCGCGCGTGACCCAGATGCTGGCCGCGCCGACCGAGGCGATCAACGAACTGCGCGACGACATGAACTGGCGTTTCAACAAGCAGGACCGCCGCATCGACAAGCTCGGCGCGATGACCTCGGCGATGGTGCAGATGTCGGCCAGCGCGGCCGGGCTGCGCACGCCGAACCGGGTGGCGGTCGGCGCCGGTTTCCAGGGCGGCCAGCAAGCGTTGTCGATCGGCTACCAGCGTGCGATCAGCGACCGCGCCACGGTGACCCTGGGCGGCGCGTTCAGCGATTCGGAAAGCTCGGCCGGCATCGGCGTGGGTTTCGGTTGGTGAATGGGCCCGGGGCGGGCCGCAACGGCCCGTCCCGCCAGCCGCCGCGCGCCGCGCGCGGTGTTGCAGGAACGTAACGGCGGTCCGCTTGCGGGGCGCCGGTCGCGGACTAGAATCGGCCGGACACGCGCGAAGCGTGGCGGCCGTCACGGAGCTGTCGCGTTGCCGCGGGAACCCGGCGGCGACCGTGGGGGGAGTGCCGCCCGGATTGCGTTAGTGGCTTTAGCCGGGGCCGGAGGAAGCGGACCGGGCGCAGCGGGCACGGCGCAGGGCCGGTGTTCGTCGTGGACGATGTTTCTTCCTGAACTCGCGCCGCGATATGCCTGAGGGGGCAGGCGGGGAGCGGTGTCTTCGCGAACGACGCAGAGGACCTCTCGATGCCTAACGCAGTCAATCGATTGACGATCGCGATCAGCCTGATCGGGCTGGCCGCCATCGCCGGAGCCGCGATCCGCGGCCTGTCCGACGACACGCCGGCCGACGCCGGCGCGATCGGCGGCGCACCGTCCCCCAGCCGCATCGACAGCGGCCTGGAAACCCAGACCAGCCGCTACATCGTGCTGTACAAGGAAGCGCCGCTGGCCACCTACGCCGGCGAGATCGCCAGCCTGCCGGCGCCGCAGCGCATGGCCGGCGCGCAGAACGCCAACAGCGCGGCCGACAGCGGCGCGCCCGGCCGGCTCGACGTGCGCAGCGCGCAGGCGCGCGGCTACGTGCGCCATCTCGATCGGGTCCAGCGCGACCACGAGCGCGGCATCAACGCCCTGATCGGGCGGCCGCTGGCGATCGAACGGCGCATGCAGCACGCGGTCAACGGCGTGATCACCCGCATGACCCAGAACGAAGCCGCGCGCATCGCCAAGCTGCCCGGCGTGGAACTGGTCGAGGAGTACCGCGAATACGAGCAGGCCACCGACGTCGGTCCGGCGCTGATCGGCGCGCCGGGGCTGTGGAACGCCACCCCGACCCAGTACCGCGGCGAAGGCGTGGTGTTCGGCATCCTCGACTCGGGCATCAATTTCGGCAGCCCGGCGTTCGCCGCGATCGACGACACCGGCTACCAGCACGTCAATCCCTTCGGCAGCGGCACCTACCTGGGCAGCTGCGCCCCCGGCGGCGTCGACGAAGGCCGCTGCAACGACAAGCTGATCGGCGGCTACGACTTCGTCTGCGGCGCGCCCGGCAATACCTGCGGCGTGGCCGACATCCGCGAAGAACCCGGCTTCGGCGACACCAACGGCCACGGCAGCCACACCGCGTCGACCGCGGCCGGCAACGCCTGGGACGCCAACTACAAAGGCCGCACGGTGCGCATTTCCGGCGTCGCGCCGCACGCCAACATCATCGCCTACGACGTCTGCTACACCCGCATCTCCACCGGCCAGGGCCTGTGCCCGAACACCTCGGCGGTGGCCGCGGTCGACCAGGCGATCGCCGACGGCGTCGACGTCATCAACTACTCGATCGGCGGCGGCAGCCAGCCTTGGGGCGAGGCGGTGTCGCTGGCCTTCCTCAACGCCTCCGACGCCGGCATCTACGTCGCCACCTCGGCCGGCAACTCCGGCCCCGGCCCGAACACCATGGGCCACCTGGAGCCGTGGACCGGTTCGACCGCCGCCGCCCAGCACGGCCGCGGCACCTTCGCTTTCCTGCTGCAGGTCACCGGCCCGGGCGCCGTGCCGCCGGCCCTGCAGGCGATCCAGCTGACCGAAGGCAGCGGCGGCGCCGCCTTCAACGCCAGCCTGCCGCCGACCACGCCGATCAAGGTCAGCGCCGGCATCGACACCGCCGCCGACGGCTGCGCGGCGTTCGCGCCGGGCGCGTTCCAGAACGCGATCGCGCTGATCCGCCGCGGCACCTGCAGCTTCTCGATCAAGGTCAACAACGCCGCGGCCGCCGGCGCGATCGGCGTGGTCATCGCCAACAACCAGCCGGGCGCGACCACGCCCAGCGTGCCGGGCACGGCCATTCCGGCGTTCCTGGCCCTGCAGACCGACAGCGACGCGCTGCGCAACTTCGCCGCCGGCAACGGCAACGCCACCACCGCCGGGATCAACTTCCCGCCGACGCCGATCCCGAACACGGCCGATGCCTTGGCGGCGTTCAGTTCGCGCGGCCCCGCCGGCGACTTCAACCTGATCAAGCCCGACATCACCGCGCCGGGCGTGAGCGTGTTGGCGGTGCTGTCCGGCAGCACGATCAGCGGCAGCGAGAACCTGGTCGGCCTGCTCAGCGGCACGTCGATGGCCTCGCCGCACCACGCCGGCACCGCCGGTTTGCTGCGCCAGGCCAAGCCCGACTGGACCGCCGCGGAAATCAAGTCGGCGCTGATGATGACCGCCGAGCGCAAGGTCTACACCGAGGACGAAGTCACCCTGGCCGATCCGTTCGACGCCGGTGCCGGCCGGGTCCAGGTCGATCGCGCGCTGCGTGCCGGCCTGGTGCTCAACGAGACCACCGCCAATTACCTGGCCGCCGATCCGGCGACCGGCGGCCAGGTCTCGAGCCTGAACCTGGCCAGCCTGGCCCAGCGCGAATGCGCCCAGGCCTGCGTGTTCAAGCGCAGCTTCCGGGCCGCACAGGGCCAACGCGGTCTGTGGGTGGCGCAGCTCAAGGGCGTCGACGGCATCGCTTTCCCGCCGGTGTTCCTGTCCCAGCCGGGCCGCACCCAGGACGTGACGGTGATCGTGCTGACCCATCAGTTGCCCAAGGACGGCGCCTGGCACTTCGGCGCGCTGCAGTTGGATCAGGTGCTCGGCGGCCCGTCGCCGCAGTTGCATCTGCCGGTCGCGGTCGCCGTGCCGCCGCCGCAGATCGAACTGCGCCCGGCGCAGGTCGCGCTGAGCCTGCCGGCCGGTACGCGCGGCTTCGCCGATTTCGCGATCGGCAACCTCAGCGCCTCGGCCCTGCAGTTCCAGATCGACAACACCGGCGAAGGTTCGCGCAGCGTCGTCGACACCAACTCCGACGGCGTCAGCAGCGGCTTCCGCAGCACCGTCTACACCGATCCGGCCTCGGCCGGCGGCCTGCCGGCGCAATTCTCCAGCGACGACTTCGTGCTCAGCGACGGCACCCGCCTGTCGCGGCTGTTCGCCGAGGGCTTCGTCTCCAGCGGCGCCGCGCTGGCCAGCACCGCGACCAGCCTGACCTGGAGCGTGTTCGCCGACAACGGCGGCAGTCCGGCCAGCAACCCGCTCGCCGGTTCGGCCTTGTGGACCTACACCGCGGCGCCGAACGCCCCCGGCGTCCAGGTGGATGGAGCGAACATCGCCCTCGACCTGGCCGCGGCCGGGCAGAACGTGCAGTTGCCGGCCGGCCGCTACTGGCTGGTGGTGCATGCGCGCACCAGCTTCGCCAACCGCTGGGTCTGGTACGCCTCCAACGGCGGCGACAATCAGTTCCGCACCATCGCCCCCGCGGTCGGCGGCGCCGGCAGTTGGAGCGCCGGCGCGGGCTTCGCCGGACTGGCCTACGCCATCCAGGGCGCCAGCGCTTGCGGCGCACCGTGGATCGGCGCGCCGGTGCGGGCCTTCGGCACCGTCCCGGGCCGCGGCGAAGTCGCCAACCGCGTGCGCATCGACGCGCGCGGGCTGAGCGCAGGCAGCCACATCGGTTACGTCTGCGTCGCCAGCGACGATCCGGTCCAGCCCAAGGTGGCGTTGCGGGTGGCGCTGACGGTGACCAACTGAGGCCGGGCGCAAGCCCGCGGTTCGAATTGAGCCGACAATGTAAGCGACGTACAAGCCGGGCCCGTTCGCGGGCCCGGTTTTTTTCGATCGCACGACGCGTCGCGCGGCTGGCCGGATGCAACCGGCAACCCGACAAAGCGAGACTTGCATGGCGCCTTTGTCCGGGAGAGAGACCGTCCAAGGATCGGGCGATCAGGCCCGGGCGGGCGATCGCAGTCTGCAGGTCGGTATGGAGCGCAGAGCCGGACGGCGGTCGAGCACAGCGTCGCTCACCACTCCCGCCAGGCCTCGGTCAAATCCTCCTCGCCCGACCCCAGCCCGGCCTCGGCCGCGGCGCCGAGCAGCAGGTCGCACAGGCCTTCGCGTTGCTCGGTCTCGATCAGGGCGTAGCCGCAGCGGGCGTTGAGCGCGTTGAGGGCGAGCACGGCGGTCTTGAGCGCTGCGCGGATGCGGGCCGGGTCGCCGCTGCTGTCGCGCGCCGCGTCGAGGTAGCGGTCGACGACGGCTTCGCAGGCGTCGATGTCGCGTTCGGCGTAGCCGGGGTCGGCGCCGTCGGCGCGCAGGTCGTCCATGTAGCTGCGCATGCCGTCGAGGATCTCGCTCTTGAGCTCGACGTAGTCGTGGGCGTTCACTGCATCGTCCTGCAAAGACCGGCGACGCGGGGTCGGCGGCCGGGTGGGCCGCGCCGGCGGCCGGCCGGCGCGTTCGGGGGACGCCATGCTAGGCAGGGCAGATTGCAGTCGATGCGGTGCGGACGCGACGCGGCCTGAGTCGGCGGAAGCGTGACCGCGGTCGCCAGCGAGGCGGCGCGGACGCCAAGCGGAGATCCCGTGCGGGAGCCGGCTCCGGCCGGCCCGCGCGCCGTCGCGACGACGGCAGGCAGGGCCGAGCACGCGACGAGCGGCCGCGACGGCGGTAGCGACCGGTATCGCGGACGCCCGTTGCGGCGACGGCCGCGGTCCCGGCTTGTTAGACTGCCGGCGCCGTCGCCGGCCATCGGGCCGGCGTCCGTCGTCAGGAAACTCGCGCCGTGCAAAAGCCCGATATTCCCGCCAACGAAGCCGAGCGCCTGGCGGCGTTGCGCAGTTACGACATTCTCGATACGCCGCCGGAGCCCGACTTCGACGATCTGGTCGCGATCGCCGCGGCGATCTGCGATGTGCCGACCGCCCTGATCAGCCTGGTCGACAGCGACCGGCAATGGTTCAAGTCCAGGCTCGGCCTGGCGGTGGAGCAGACCCCGCGCGAGCTGGCGTTCTGCGCCCATGCCATCCTCGATCCAAGCCAGCCTTTGGTGGTGCCGGACACGCACCAGGACGAGCGCTTCCACGACAGCCCGCTGGTGGTCGACGACCCGAACATCCGCTTCTACGCCGGCGCGCCGCTGGTCACCCCGGGCGGCGAAGCGATCGGCACCCTGTGCGTGATCGACACCGTGCCGCGGCAGTTGCTGCCGCAACAGCGCAAGGCGCTGCTGGCGTTGTCCAAGCAGACCTCGCGAGTGCTGGAGTTGCGCCGGGTCAGCCGCGCCCTGGCGCGGCAATTGCAGGAAAGCGACTGGTACGAAAAGCGGCTGCTGCAATACCAGCAGCAACTCGAGGCCAGCAACGCCGACCTGACCGCGCTGACCCGCACCGATCCGCTGACCGGATTGCCGAACCGACGCGCGTTCGCGGCCGCGTTCGAACAGGCGCAGGCGCGCCGCGAAGGCGGCCAGTTGCACGTCGCGGTGCTCGACATCGACCACTTCAAAGTGATCAACGACGTCCACGGCCATCCGGAGGGCGACCGGATCCTGGTCGCGGTGGCCGAAACCCTGCGCCTGTACGCCGCCGGGCCGGCCGGGGTGGCGCGCTACGGCGGCGAAGAGTTCCTGATGATGTTCGAGACCGGTCTGCGCCAGGCCGAGCTGCAATGCGAGTTCGTGCGCGAGGCCATCGCCAACCTGCCGGTCGGACTGCCGCTGACCCTCAGCATCGGCCTGGCCACGCACCGCGCCGGCGAAACCAGCGACGACACCATCGCCCGCGCCGATCAGGCGCTGTACGCGGCCAAGCGCGGCGGACGCAACCGGGTGGTGGTGGCGCACGGCGACTGAGCCGGACCGCCCGGCTCAACGGTAGGCGCGCTCGCGTTCGGCCTGCAGCCGTTGGCGCAGGTATTCGTTGCGGCTCAGGCCGCTCGGTATGACGCTCATCGCCATGACTTCGGCGACGATTTCCCGTTCGCGCTGCTTGTACTGGCGAAAGCGCGGGTCTTGCGCCTGCTGCTGCGCCCATTGCGCGTTGCGCCGCTCGGCTTCGCCGCGATAGCGCACCGCCAGGGCCTCGACCAACTCGGCCTGTCGCGCCGGATCGGCGACGGTGGCGCGGATCAGGGCGACCCGCAGCAGCACGGTTTCGCCGGCCGAGAGTTCGCCGGCGCGCTCGTAGGCGTCGATGTCCTGCTGCAGGGCCTGCGCGCGGCGCTCGCGTTCGACGGCCGGCAGGCGCGCGGCCTGTTCGAAGAACTGCCGCGCCTCGCGCTGGAACCGCTGGCGCTCGCGATATTGCCGCGCTTGCGGCGTGGCGAGCAGGGGCTGCGCCTGCGCTGGCGCGACGGCCGAACTGGCGGACGCCGGTGCGGCTGCGGGCGCGACGCCGGCGTCGCGCCGCGCCCACACCGCGCTGCCGACCGCCGCGGCCAGGGCCGCGGCGGTCAGCGTGGTGGCGATCAGGACCGGTTTGCGCATCTCAGGTCAGCAACTGGTCGACCAGCCAGTACAGCAGGTTGAAGGGTTTGGCGCGGTCGGCCGCGTCGCTGTCCTCGGCCGCGTCGAGCACCTTGCCCTGGCCGTCGAGCACGCTGTCGATGAAGTGCTTCAGCTCCAGGTTCTGCGCCTGCACGTCGCCGTTCTTGAAGTCGACGATGGTGGTGCAATGGCTCTCGTTGAGCTTGCGGTATTGCGGGAAATAGCCGCCGAAGTTGTCCAGGCCGTTGAGGCGGGCCGCCAGGCGCTGGGTGTCGACGCCCCACTTGGCGTGGATCAGCGCCTGCTTGGCCTCCTGGGTCGGCGCCTGGCGGATGTCGTCGTGGAAGCGCTCGTAGGAATACGACGAATAATTCAGGTCCTTCCAGAAGTGGGTATGGCCGAGGCGATCGTTGCGGTGCTTGTTGGCCAGCGCCGGATAGATCGAGCCCAGCTCGTTCAGATCGACCTGCGGCAGGCCGGCGGAGAGGAAGGCCAGCGGTCCGTTCGGCGCGTCCAGCCCCCAGACTTCGCGGATCGTGGTCATCAGCGGCTGCGAGGGGTACTCGGCCGGATTGCCGTTGCGCGGGGTCGGGAAGATCGGGCCGGAATCGTCGATCAGGAAGCCGTTGGTCGGCGCCAGTTCGGTGCGCAGCGAGTCGAACGAGATCAGGCTGCCGGCGCCGCCGGCGCTGCAGCCGGTGCTGAGCATCTGCCCCGGACGCGGCAGGTTGTCCTTGAGCCAGGCGGTGATCGCGCGGGTGTTGCGCAGGCCGTTGTGGTGCCAGACCAGCGGCGGCTTCTGTCCGCTGGGGTCCTCGTACACCGCGACCTTGTCGCCGCTGTAGATGTCGCCGGTGCAGTAGGGCACGTAGACCATGTTCCAGCCCTGGGTCTTGACCGCATCGAAGGGGCTGACCCGGGTCACGAACGGGCTGACCAGGCTCGCGCCCGGGTTGAGCAGCTTCATGTAGTCGTCGGGCACGCCGTTGGGATTGCGCGCGCCGCGCACGCCGGTGGCGCCGGTGCAGCTGGCGTAGTCCCAGCAGGCGCCGCCGCCCTCCATGTAGATGATGGTGTTGGTGGTGTTCGGCACCCGGTTGACGAAGATCTTGTACGGCGAGCCGTTGCCGCAGATCGCACCGGTCTCGGCCGGCAGTTGCACGGTCTGCCACGAGTAGTAGGCGGCGGGGTCGAAGCCGTCGCTGCGCGCGGCGCTGCGGCTCAGCAGCGGGTAGTGGCCGCTGCGCTGGGCCGGTTGCACCGGGTTGTCGGCGCGCGGCGGCGAGAACAGATTGCGCAGGGTCTGGAAGAACCCGTAATCGCCGGTTTCGGCCTGCGAGGGCAGGCTGGACAGGGCGACCAGGCCGCCCAGCATCACGGCGGCGGCGTGTCGGCTCAGGGCCATGGAACTCTCTCCTTGTTGGGCATCCGAGGGGCGGACGAGCGCCGTGCGGTCGGCGCAGGCGGGGAGGGCGCGTCCGTACTGCCGCGTCTGGATAGCCCCGGCGCGAGGGCGGGTCAATCGGCTCGAGGCCGGAATTGCGTCGCGCGGCGAGTTTGTCCGCGAATGCTTACGCCGCTGTCCGCTTTTGCCCCGCAAACGATCACGGAATCGGCTCTGCGCGAGCCGATGTCGTGCGCTGCAGCATGTGATTGTCTTCGCCCAATGCGCGGACCTCGCGCGAGATCGGGGTCGCCGTCGCCTGAGACCCGGTCGCGGCGCTTACTCGCCGGGCGTCGCGCCGGCGGTGGCGGCGGCCGAAGCGCGCCGCCGCGCCAGCACCGCCTCGCGATGGGCGATGTAGGCGTTGGAGCCGAGAATGATCGCGGCGCCGATCACGGTGTAGCTGTCCAGCGACTCGCCGAACCACAGCCAGCCGGCGGCGGCGACCAGCGGCAGCTGCATGAAGCTGATCGGGGTCAGAGCCGAGACTTCGCCGAGCTTGAGCGCGTGCGTCCACAGCACCTGGCCGCCGGTGCCGAACACGCCGGCGGCGACGATCCACAGCCAGTCGATGCCCTGCGGCCACTGCCATACGAACAGCGCCGGAACCAGCGACATCGGCACCCAGAACGCGTAGGTGTACAGGACGATGGTGTTGGCCGAGTCGATCCGCGACAGCTGTTTGATCTGGATCGAGATCACCCCGCCCAGCACCGCGGCCAGCAATGCGGCCAGGCTGTCGACGGAGAACTCGGCCGAACCCGGGCGCACGATCACCAGCACGCCGAGGAAGCCGGCGGCGACCGCGAGCCAGCGCCGCGCGCGCACCTGTTCGTGCAGGAACAGCACCGCGGCGATGGTGACGAAGATCGGTGTCGAATAGGTCAGCGAGATCGCCTGCGCCAAGGGCAGGTGGCCGATCGCCCAGAACCCGGCCAGCATCGAGCAGATGCCGATCAGGCAGCGCACGAAGTACTTGGGCAGTTGCCGGGTGCGCAGGTCCGCGCGTTGCGCGCCCAGCAGCAGCGGCAGCACCGCGAGCAGGCCGAACAGATTGCGGAAGAAGGCGATCTCGAAGGTGTGCAGCGACTGCGAGGCGAAACGGATCGCGATCGTCATCACCCCGAACGACAGGGTGCTGGCCAGCATCAGGCCGGCCGCGCGCAGCGGATGCGCCGGCGCGGCGTTCACCAGCTCGCGCCGACGACGCGCGGCTCGGGTTCGATGGCGATGCCGAAACGCAGCTGCACCGAGTCGGCGATGCGCCGGGCCAGGTCGAGCAGTTGCCGGCCGCTGGCCTGGCCGTGGTTGACCAGGACCAGGGCGTGCGCGGCGGACACGCCGGCGTCGCCGTCGCGATGGCCCTTCCAGCCGCAGGCGTCGATCAGCCAGGCCGCCGACAGCTTGCGCGTGTCCGGGTCCGGGCCGCGGAACACCGGCGCTTGCGGATGCAGCGCCTGCAGGGCTTCGGCCTGCGCCGCCGGTACGATCGGGTTCTTGAAGAAACTGCCGGCGTTGCCGAGCACCGCCGGGTCCGGCAGCTTGCGCCGGCGGATCGCGATCACCGCCTCGGCCACCGCGCGCGGGGTCGGCGCGGTCACGCCCATCGCCGCCAGTTCCTCGCCGATGCCGGCGTAGTCCAGGCGCAGTTGCGGCCGCCGCGACAGGGCGAATTCGACCGCGACGATCAGATAGCGGTCCGGGGCCTGCTTGAACAGGCTGTCGCGATAACCGAACCGGCACTGCGCGGCGTCGAAGCGGTGCCAGCGCGCCGTCGCCGGCTCGTAGGCCTCGACCGCGTGCACGAACTCGCGCACCTCCACTCCGTAGGCGCCGATGTTCTGGATCGGCGCGGCGCCGACCGTGCCGGGAATCAGGGCCAGGTTTTCCAGGCCGGCGTGGCCTTGCTCGAGCATCCGCATGACGAAGCCGTGCCAGGGCGCGCCGGCGTCGGCGCGGACGATGGCGCGTTCGCCGTCGTCCTCCAGGGTGCGCACTGCGCGGCCGCTGAGTTCGAGCACCGCGCCGGCGGGATCGCCGGCGAACAGCAGGTTGCTGCCGCCGCCGAGCACCAGGGCCGGGCCGTCGCGCAGTTCCGGCAGCGCCAGGGCCTGCGGCAGCGCGGCGGCGTCGTCGACGCCGACCAGCCAGGGCGCGCGCGCCTGGACGCCGAAACTGTTGCGGTCGCGGAGGGACACGTCGCGCTGCACGCGCACGCTGGAGTTCATGCGCTGGGGCCTGCGGCTACGGCGGTGGAAGCGGGGATGGAAAGAGTAAGCAGGATGGCGGCGCGCTCAGATCGTCGGCGGCATGTTGCCGCGGCTGGGCGCTTCCTTGCGGCGGCGGATCGCCTCGACGCATTCGTCGACCAGCGCCGGGCCGCGATAGACCAGGCCCGAGTAGCACTGCACCAGGCTGGCGCCCGCGGCCATCTTGGTCACCGCGTCGGCGCCGGAAAGGATGCCGCCGACGCCGATCATCGGAATGCTTTCCGGCAGGCGGGTGCGCATCTTGCGCAGCACCGCGGTCGAGGGCGCCATCAACGGCCGGCCGGACAAGCCGCCGGTTTCGTTGGCGTAGGGACTGCCTTCGACGCCGTCGCGGGCGATGGTGGTGTTGGTGGCGATGACGCCGTCGACCTGCAGCTCGCTCAGCACCCGGCTGGCGGCTTCGATGTCGTCGTCGGACAGGTCGGGCGCGATCTTGACCAGCATCGGCACGCGCCGGCCTTCGCGCGCGCCGAACTTCTCCTGCGCCTCGCGCAGGGTGCCGATCAGGCGGCGCAGCGATTGTTCTTCCTGCAGCTCGCGCAGGCCGGCGGTGTTCGGCGAGGAGATGTTGACGGTGATGTAGTCCGCCAGCGGATAGACCCGTTCCAGGCAGTACAGGTAGTCGTTCTCGGCGCGCTCGTTCGGCGTGTCCTTGTTCTTGCCGATGTTGATGCCGAGCAGGCCGCGCTTGCGCCGCGCCTTGGCGACGTTGCGCACCAGCGCCTCGACGCCTTCGTTGTTGAAGCCCAGGCGGTTGATCACCGCCTGCTGCTCGGCGAGGCGGAACATGCGCGGGCGCGGATTGCCCTCCTGCGGCTTGGGCGTGACCGTGCCGATTTCGACGAAACCGAAGCCCAGCGCCAGCAGCGCATCGATGTGCGCGCCGTTCTTGTCCAGGCCGGCGGCCAAGCCGACCGGGTTGGGGAAGGTCAGGCCGAGGACCTTGGTCGGCAGCGGCTTGGGCGTCCGCGCCATCAGCGGATTGAGGCCGGTGCGATAAGCGGTTTCCAGCGCCGTCAGGCCGAGGCCGTGGGCTCGTTCGGCGTCCAGGCCGAACAGGAAGGGTCGGGCGAGGCTGTACACGAGGTCGTTGGGGGCGCTCGGGGACGGGAACGCCGATTATCGCCGATGCCGCGCCGCGCCGCGACCTCGGCGGGGCGTTTGTGGCCGAAAACCGTCACTCGCCGGGGCGGACTGTGACGCGGCGGGGCGGCCGGGGCGGGGCCGGGACCTGCGCCGCGTCGCGCCGACGGATCGGCTTGGGCACGGCGCCGGAAAAAACGCGCGCGCCGCAGGGCGACGCGCGCGGCCGGGCTCAGGGATCGGCCGGGCAGTCCAGGGTGCTGACGCAGTCGGCGTAGCGCAGCTCGCAGGCCTGGGCCTGGTTCGGCGTTTCGGCGACGAGCACGCAGTGCTCCCAGGCGATGCGGCATTGCCGGCAGCGTTCCTCGTCGGGCGAGGTCGCCGCTGCGGCGGCGGCGAAGCCGAACGCGGCCAGGGCCAGGGCCAGGCGGATATGTCGGGTCGGGCGGTGGCTCATCCTTGCGTCTCCTTGCAGTGGATGCGGTGCGGCGACGCGCCCGCTCGGGCACGGCGCGCGGGCAGGGGGTGTGGTTGGTTCAGGGCTCGAGTTGGCAGCCGTAAGCGGTCAGGCAGGCGCGGTACTGCATGAAGCAGCTCGGGCGCGCGTCGGGGGTGTAGAGCTGGCAAGGCTCGAGCACGTTGGTGCGGCACTCCTCGCAGCGGTCGACCGCCGCGAAGGCGGCGATCGAGGCGGCGAAGCCGAACACGCCGGCGGCGAGCGCGGCGAGGCGGGCGGTGCGGGTCCATCCTTTCCATGCGGCTTTCATCGAAACGTCCTGTTCGTCGCCAGTCCGTCTGGCCCGGCCACGCTAGGCGCGCGCGGCGGAGCGGACAAGCTGCGCCGCAGCACGCGCGGCGCGCGCCTTAGTCAGTGGCTGCCGGCCATCGCCGCGATCGCGGCCAGGCCGCCGAAGAACAGCACGATCACCACGATGCTGACGATGGCGATGACCACCGAGGCCCAGCCCAGGATCAGGCCGCCGATGGCCAGGCCGTCGCCGTCGTAGCGGTCGGGCTCGCGGCGGATCTGGCCGCGCGCCATGTGGCCGGTGACGATCGCGCCGAGGCTGCCGAGGATCGGCAGCAAGGTCCAGCCGAGGATGCCGGCGATCAGGCTGATGATGGCCAGGACGTTGGTCTGGCGAACGGGTGCTTGCATCGAACGGTCCCTCGTTGCTTGAAGTTCGTCACAGCATACGACGGCGGCGGAAGGAACGAGAAACGAGCGCCTGGGCAAAGACAGGCGCGCGGCGGCCGCGCAGGGTGGCTTCGGCGCAGACGCGCGATCCGGGCCGGGCGGCCCGGACGGCGCGGCCGTAGCGCTCAGGCGTCGGGCGGCAGGCTGATCGGGCAGCCGTTGGCCATTTCGCAGGCCCACATCTCTTCCAGGCAGGGCTGCGGGTCGGGGCTGTTGGTGCGGCAGGCGTAGTAGCCGGCCAGGCAGTGGTCGCATTGCGGCATCGCCGCGAACGCGGTCAGCGCGGCGGCGAAGGCGAACGCGCCCAGGGCGAGCGCGGCGGTACGGCTGGAAGTGCGGTTCCTTGCTTTCACGGGCATTCCCCTCGATGTCGCCAGTCCGTCTGGCGGATCCATGCTAGGGGTGCGAACGCGGCGATTACGCCGATGCGGTCGCGGTCCGCGATCGAAGGCGCAGGGCCGATTAGCAGCCTCGGTCACAGAACAGGGCGGCCGTCGCCGGCCGCCCTGTCGGGTCGCATCGAGGCCGGCCGAGGGCCGGCGTGCGGATTACAGATCGAACTTGATGCCCTGCGCCAGCGGCAGCGCATCGGAGTAGTTGATCGTGTTGGTCTGGCGGCGCATGTAGGCGCGCCAGGCGTCGGAACCCGATTCGCGGCCGCCGCCGGTTTCCTTCTCGCCGCCGAAGGCGCCGCCGATTTCGGCGCCGGAGGTGCCGATGTTGACGTTGGCGATGCCGCAGTCCGAACCGGCCGCCGACAGGAAGGCCTCGGCGGCCTTCAGGTTGGCGGTGAAGATCGACGAGGACAGGCCTTGCGGCACGTCGTTCTGCAGTTCGATCGCTTCCTCGAGCTGCTTGAACTTCATCACGTACAGGATCGGCGCGAAGGTTTCGGTCTGAACGACTTCGGCGTCGTTGCTCAGGCCGGTGACGATCGCCGGCAGGACGAAGTTGCCCTTGCGATCGATGCGCTCGCCGCCGGTCTCGACCTTGCCGCCGGCGGCCTTGGCCTTGGCGATCGCGTCGAGGTAGGCCTGCACGCCGTCCTGGCTGTTGAGCGGGCCCATCAGGTTGGCCGGATCGGTCGGGTCGCCGATCTTCTTCTCGACCTGCTTGTAGGCCGCGACCAGCTTGGCCAGCACGTCGTCGTAGATCGACTCGTGCACGAACAGGCGGCGGGTGGTGGTGCAGCGCTGGCCGGCGGTGCCGACCGCGCCGAAGGCGATCGCCGGGATCGCCAGCTTCAGATCGGCGCTGGCGTCGACGATGATCGCGTTGTTGCCGCCCAGCTCGAGCAGCGAACGGCCCATGCGGCGGGCGACGCGCTCGCCGACCTGGCGGCCGACCTTGGTCGAGCCGGTGAAGCTGATCAGGGCGATGCGCTTGTCGTCGACGAAGTTCGAGGCCAGCTCGGTGCCGGCGTCGTTGAACAGATAGAACAGGTCCGGGAAGCCGCCGGCGCGCAGGGCGTCGTTGCAGATCTTCATCGACGCGATCGCCGACAGCGGGGTCTTGGGCGAGGGCTTCCAGATCGAGATGTCGCCGCAGATGGCGGCGATGAACGAGTTCCAGGCCCACACCGCGACCGGGAAGTTGAACGCCGAGATGATCCCGACCAGGCCCAGCGGGTGCCACTGCTCGTACATCCGGTGGCCCGGACGCTCGGAATGCATGGTCAGGCCGTACAACTGGCGCGACAGGCCGACCGCGAAGTCGCCGATGTCGATCATCTCCTGCACTTCGCCGTCGCCTTCCGGCTTGGACTTGCCCATTTCCAGCGCGACCAGCGAACCCAGCGCGTCCTTGTGCTTGCGCAAAGCGTCGGCGCACAGGCGGATCGCTTCGCCGCGGCGCGGCGCCGGAGTGGTGCGCCAGACCTTGAACGCGGCCTGGGCGCGCTCGACGATGGTCTCGTAGTCGCTCTGCGAGGAGGCCTGCACGCGCGCCAGCACTTCGCCGTCGGTCGGGTTGATCGGCTCGAGCACGCCCGCGTCGGCGGTCGTCGCCCACTCGCCATGGCCGAGGTAAGTGCCGGACTCGTTGTCTTTGAGTCCCAAGGCGGCGAGAACGGGGTGGGTCATACCGGAAGCTCCATGTGGTGCCGCGCCGGGGGCGCGGCGAAACGGGAAGGCGCCCGCGAGGGCGGGGCGACGCGCTGGGCGCGGCGCCCGGAGAGTGGCGACCCCGACACGATTCGAACGTGTGACCTTCCCCTTAGGAGGGGGATGCTCTATCCAGCTGAGCTACGGGGCCGGCGATGCAACGGCCGCGCTCCGACGATGCGCCGGGCGCATACGCGGTGGCCGCGGCCATCCGCCGATTGTACCCGGCGGCGCGGGGCGGCGGCCACGGCGGTCTGTGGCGGGTTCCATGGGCGATGCCGCGAACGCGGCGTCGTCGTTGCCCGGAGGCGCGGCCCGGTGCCGACGGCACAGCGCCGGGGCGGCGGGTTCGCGCGGGGCGTACGGCCCGCGTCTGCCCGTCGGCGAGCGGGCGAATGGTTTGACGGCACGACCGATCGCGCTGTGGCTGACGGCGTGCTGACAAGCCGGAGCGGTGCGCCGACGTCGGCCCCGCGATCGCATCGGCGGCACCGGCCGCGCTCGGCGGGCGATCGGGCCGGGTTGCATCGGCGGCGGCAGGCTGGGAAGCCCGGCAGCCTGCGCGGGCTGGCCGGCGACTCGACGGCCGGCGCGGGTCGTGAGTGACACTTGCCCATTAATGTGATTTAGTTCACGCGGGGAATTGGATGTGCGTCGCGAGGATGCGCGGCGATCACAGGGTGGGCCGGCGACGGGGAAGTCGCACCGGACCGATAGGGGAAAACCGATGAACCGATACGACGTCGCGTCGGCGCGCCTGGGCGCGCCGATGTCCGCTGGCGCCTGTCCGCTTCGCCGCCGCCGATACGCGTGCGTGGCCTGGCTGGCCGCCGTTCTGGCCGGCGCCGGCTTCGCTGGCTTGGCCCAGGCGCAAAGCTGCGCAGTCGGCGAAACGCCGGTGGCGTTCGGCTACACCGGCGGCGAGCAGACGGTGACGGTCCCGGCCGGCGTGTATTCGGCCACGGTCTATCTCAGCGGCGCCCAGGGCGGCGCCGGACGCAGCGGCGCCGGCACCATCGGCGGCAGCCCGAATTCGCCCGGCGGCGCCGGCGGCCTGGGCGGACGAGTGCGCGGCGCGCTGGCGGTGACGCCAGGCGCGGCGTTATCGGTTTGGGTCGGTGGGCAGGGCTCGCAGGCGGTCAATCCCGGCGGCATCGGCCAGGGCGTCGACGGCATCGGCGGCGGCGCCACCGATCTGCGCGTCGGCGGCAACGCGGTCGCCAACCGGGTCGCGATCGCCGGCGGCGGCGGCGGCGGCGGCAGCGCCGGCTGGAGCACCAGCAACGTGGTCGCCGGCGGCAACGGCGGCGTCGGCGGCGGCGGGACGGGCGGCGCAGGCGCCGACGTGCCGGGCGGCCCCGGGCCCTACGGCGGCGGCGGCGGTGCGGTCGGCATCGGCGGCGCCGGCGGCGGCGGTTGCGGCAGCTTCCCGGCGACGGCGGGCAATGCGGTCAATGGCGACGGCGGCGACTCGTTCAACTTTTCCGGCTCGTTCGGCGGCGCCGGCTACGGCGGCGGCGGCGGCGGCGGCGCCACGGTCGGCGCGGGCGGCGGCGGTGCCGGCGTGGGCACCACCGCCTGCCAGCAGAACTGGAACGGCGGCGGCGGCGGCGGCGCCGGCGGCAGCTCGGCTGCGACCGGCCTGAGCGGGGTCGTGTTCAACAACGGCGTGCAGGCCGGCAACGGCGCGGCCTTGATCTGCTTCGCGCCGACCCAGTTCTCGGTCGGCGGTTCGGCCGGCGGCCAGACCGGCGCGGTCACCCTGCAACTGGCCGCCACCAACCCGGCCAGTTCGCAACAAGTCGTCGTGGCCCAGGCCGCGACCGGTTTCGTGTTCCCGACCCGGCTGCCGCAGGGCGCGAATTGGAACGTCAGCGTGTCGAGCCACCCGGCCGGCCAGTTGTGCAGCGTGACGCCGTCCAGCGGTTCGGCGATCGCCGCCGACGTGGTCGATCTGGCGCTGAGC
This sequence comes from Lysobacter sp. Soil_C_15, assembly GCF_057657315.1. Classification (NCBI taxonomy): domain Bacteria; kingdom Pseudomonadati; phylum Pseudomonadota; class Gammaproteobacteria; order Lysobacterales; family Lysobacteraceae; genus Lysobacter; species Lysobacter sp. Soil_C_15. Next base: position 821,147 of record NZ_JBDGIR010000002.1, on the reverse strand, counting down.
TGCGCCACGGTCGCGGTGACGGTCAATCCGGCCAGCTTGCCCGATGGCGCGCTAGCGACCGCCTATTCGCAGACCCTGAGCGCCAGCAGCGGCAATGGTGGCGTCGCGCCGTACAACTTCACGGTCGCCGCCGGGGCCTTGCCGGCCGGCCTGGCCCTGTCCGGCGCAGGCGTGCTGTCGGGCGCCCCGAGCGCCGCGGGTTCGTTCAATTTCACCGTGCAGGCGACCTCGAGCAACGGTTTCAGCGGCACACGCGCCTACAGCCTGACGATCGCGCAGGGCAGCCAGGCCATCACCGCCTTCGGCGCCAATCCGGCTTCGCCGACGTACGCGCCGGGCGGCAGCTTCACCGTCTCGGCGACCGGCGGCGCCTCGGGCAATCCGGTCGTGTTCGCCAGCACTACGCCTGCGGTCTGCGGCGTCGCCGGCAGCACGGTGACGACGCTGGCGGCGGGCAACTGCGCGCTCACCGCCGACCAGGCCGGCAACGCCAACTACAATGCCGCGCCGCAGGCCACGCTGGTCGTCGCGATCGGGCCGGCCAGCCAGGCCATCACCGCCTTCGCGGCCAATCCCGCGGCTCCGGTGTACTCACCGGGCGGCAGCTTCAGCGTCGCGGCCAACGGCGGCGCCTCGGGCAATCCGGTCGTGTTCGCCGGCACCACGCCGGCGGTGTGCACGGTCAGCGGCAACACCGTGACGATCGTCAGCGCGGGCAATTGCGCGCTGACCGCCGACCAAGCCGGCAACGCCAACTACAGCGCCGCGCCGCAGGCCTCGCTAGTCGTCGCCATCGGGGCCGCCACTCAGTCGATCAGCAACTTCGCCGCCAATCCGACCGCGCCGGTGTACGCGCCGGGCGGCAGTTTCACGGTCTCGGCGACGCCGGGCCTGTCGAGCAGCCCGGTGGTGTTCGGCAGCGCCACGCCCTCGGTATGCACGGTCGCCGGCGGTACGGTGTCGATGCTGAGCGCGGGCAGCTGCTCGCTGACCGCCGACCAGGCCGGCGACGGCAACTACAGCGCTTCGCCGCAGGTCGTCTTGAACGTGACCATCGCCATGGCGGCGCAGACGATCACCGATTTCGCCGCCAACCCGGCGGCGCCGGTATTCGCAGCGGGCGGCAGCTTCGCCGTCTCGGCCACCCCGGGCGCCTCGAGCAGCCCGGTGGTGTTCGCCAGCACCACCACCGCGGTGTGCACGGTCGCCGGCAGCACGGTGACGATGCTCGCCGCGGGCCTGTGTTCGCTGACCGCCGATCAGGCCGGCGACGGCAACTACAGCGCCGCGCCGCAGGTCGCGCTGGACGTGACCATCGGTGCTGCGGCCCAGGCCATCACCGGCTTCAGCGCCAATCCCGCGACGCCGGTGTACACGCCGGGCGGCAGCTTCACGGTCTCGGCCAGCGGCGGCGCCTCGGGCAACCCGGTGCTGTTCGCCAGCACCTCGCCGGCGATCTGCACCGTTAGCGGCGGCACGGTCGCCATGCTGGGGTCGGGCGCCTGCTCGCTGACCGCCGACCAGGCCGGCAACGCCAACTACACCGCCGCGCCGCAGGTCGTCCTGCAGGTGACCATAGCCGGGGCCACGCCGAACCTGACCTGGATCGGCGACCTCGCCAAGACCGTCGGCGAGGCGGCGTTCGATCTGCCCGACCCGAGCAGCAACAGCAACGGCGCGTTTACTTTCAGCAGCGCGAATACCGCGGTGGCCACGGTCAGCGGACGCCGGGTCACCATCGTCGGCGCCGGGGTGGCGACCCTGGTCGCGACCCAGGCGGCCAGCGGCAGCTATCTGCAGGCATCGATCGATGCGACTTTGACGGTGACCGGGCGGCCCGATCCGACCCGCGACCCCAGCGTGGTCGGCGGCGTGCAGGCACAGGTCGATGCCAGCGTGCGCTTCGCTTCGGCACAGCAGTCCAATATCCACGACCGCCTGCGCCAGCAGCGCTTCGCCGACGCCAACAGCTCCAGCAACGGCTTGGCCCTCAACCTGAGCGGCCGGATGGGCGGGGCGATATCGCTGACCGCGGGCCAGGTGGCGTCGATCGAGCCGCTGCGCCTGCCGGAAGGCTGGGGCCTGTGGACGGCCGGCAGCATCAGCAACGGCCAGCGCGAACGCAACGCACGCAGCGACGGCTTCGATTTCCAGAGCGACGGCATCACCGTCGGCGCCGACTGGCGCCTCGGCGAGCGTTTCCTGTTCGGCGTGGCCGGCGGCTTCGGCTGGAACGACACCGACCTCGACGACGGCCGCTCCAAGCTCGACGCCAGGCAACGCTCGCTGTCCCTGTACGGCCTGTGGCGCCCCAGCGAGCGCTGGTTCGTCGACGGCATCCTCGGCTGGGGCGGCCTGGACTTCGACATCCGCCGCTACAGCGCGACCGCGGGCGCCACCGCCACGGCCGAGCGCGAAGGCGACCAGGTGTTCGGCTCGCTGACCGCGGGTTACGAACACGGCGGCGGCAGCGGCATGCTGCTGACCGGCTACGCTCGGCTCGACGGCAGCCGCACCAGGCTCGACGGTTACCGCGAGAGCGGCCTGGGCATCTACGACCTGCGCTACGGCCCGCAGACCGTGGAGAACAGCGGCGCCTCGCTCGGCCTAGAAGGCAGCCTGCCGATCGCGACCACGCGCGGCAACATCTTCCGTCCGTACTGGTTGCTGGAATACCGCGAGGCCTTCGAAAACCGCAGCGACGTCGACCTCAACTACGTGATCATGCCGGTCGCCGACGACTACGTGCTGGGCCTGCGCAGCTACGGCGACCACGCGCTGAGCTACGGCGCCGGCCTGGACATGACGTTCGCCAGAGGCTGGAGACTGTCCTTGTCGATGCGCCGGCAGCACGGCAGCGGCCAGGACCCGAGCACCAGCGTCGGCCTGTTGCTGTCGTTCTCGCCCAGCCTGCCGCCGGCCGCGGCGATGTCGATGCCGAGCGCGCAGGAGGTGGCGGGCTCGATGGACGCGACCGTCCCGGTCCGGAGCCCGGAGACCGGGCGTTGAGCGCCGGGTTCGATTGATATCGAGTAAGCGATCGTTCGCCCGGCACCGCGACACGCGATGCCGGGCGGCGACCGAGCGATGCCGTTTCCTGTGGGGGCGGCGTTCCACGGGCGGTTCTTGCATCACCGGCCGCGCCTGCCGCAAGCCGAACGCTCAAGAGCGTTTCGACGCTGGCGGGACGGTTACGGCGCCAGGCATTCGCCCTGCTGCTTGAGCTTGTCCAGCAGCTCGGGATGGGTATCGGCGACATACCGGCACACCAGTCCCTTGCCGTACTCGCCGGAGATGCGCCGTCCCGGTTCGGAGGCGATGACGGCCAGGGTCTTGGCGTAACAGTCGGTGCCGACGAAGCGCTCGAGCGCTTGCTGCCGTTGCGGCGGCAGCGCCTGCAACTGCGCCACGATCTGGTTCGGCGAGGCGGCCTTGCGGCTGGCCGCCATCATCGCCGCGCCGTCCTCGGACTCGATGAACGCTAGGCAGGGTTCGAACTGTTGCGCCGGCAGGGCCTGCGACAACAGCGGTTCGAGTTTGGCGGCCAAGGCGCCGGTGTCGAAGCCGGCGACCGCGGCTTCGGCGACCGCGCGAAGCTTGGGATCGCTGGCGGTTTGCTCCACCAGCTGCTGGTTCAGCGCATGCTTGCCGTGAAACACGTCGAACAGATAGACCACCAGCTTGGCCGGGCCGGTCGGCGCGGTTTCGGCGGGGGCGGGCGGAGCGGCGAAGCAAGCCGAACCGAACAGCAACGCAGGAAGGGCCGCCGCGAGGGCGCGCCTGGAAAGATGCATCGAACTATCCCCTGAAGTGCGGCGCGCGAATCGCGCCGATCGAATCGCGCCGCGCGTCGCTGCGGCGGCACGGCGCATTCTGGCAGAGCCAGTTGCGTCCTTGCGAGTGATGCGATCCCCGGCGCCGATCTGTTTCGCGAAACCCGGTCGGTTGTCTGTAGGAGCGGCGTCCCACGGGATTTCCTCCGGTCGTCAGCCGCGAGGATCGAAGCGGTTTCCGCAAGCGTGGTCACCCGAAACCGCGGAGAACCGGTTGATTGTCCTGGTCTTCGATTTGTCCGCAGTTTGATTGTCCGCAGTTTCGGGCACCGGCGTGGCATTGCACCGCTTCGGCGGTCGCGGCTTACGCCGCTCCTACAGGAGGCGCGTTGCGTCGACGGATGCGCCGGCGGCGGAAACGCGAACGCCCCGCGCGGGGCGGGGCGTTCGGGGCTTGCGACGGACGCAGGCGGCGCTGCCGGCTTACTCCACCGACAAGCCCTCGACCTTCTGCCAGCCGCGCGGCAGCAGGCCGCCGCGGGTGGCGCGGGCGCCGAGGTAGGGCTCCAGTTCCTTGAACGACAGGCCCATGCTGCGCGCGCCGGACTTGATGCTCAGGGTCTGGCCCGGGGCGACCACCGCCACCGCGACCACGCGCTCGGTGCCGAGCTTGGCCTTGGGGATGTCGATGATCTTGTTGCCCTTGCCCTTGTCCAGTTCGGGCAGCTCGGAGACCGGGAACGCGAGCAGGTGGCCGACGTTGGTCACCGCGACCACGCGATCGTGTTCGACGTCGCCGACCGGCGCCGGCTGCAGCACCTTGGCGTTCGGGGTCAGCGACAGCATCGCCTTGCCGGCCTTGTTGCGGCCGGTGAGGTTCTCGAAGCGGGTGACGAAGCCGTAGCCGTGGCTGCTGGACAGCACGAAGCGGGTGTCGTTGTCGCCGGCCGCGACCGCCTGGAACGAGGCCCCGGCCGCCGGCGAGAAGCGCCCGGTCAGCGGCTCGCCGTTGCCGCGCGCCGAAGGCAGGCTGTGGATCAGGCTGGAATAGGCGCGGCCGGTCGAATCCAGGAACGCGACCTGCTGGGTGCTGCGGCCCTTGGCCGCGGCCAGCAGGCCGTCGCCTTCGCGGTAGTTGAGGGTGGCCGCGTCGATGTCGTGGCCCTTGGCCGCGCGCACCCAGCCCTTTTCGCTGACCACCACGGTCATCGGCTCGCTGGCGACCAGTTCGGTCTCCGACAGCGCCTGCGCGGCGTTGCGCGCGACCAGCGGCGAGCGGCGCGGGTCGCCGAACTTCTTGGCGTCGGCGAGCAGTTCGTCCTTGATCAGCTTCTTCAGCTTGGTCTTGCTGGCCAGGGTCGCGACCAGTTGCTCGCGTTCCTTCTCCAGTTCGGCCTGTTCGCCGCGGATCTTCATTTCCTCCAGGCGCGCCAGCTGGCGCAGGCGGGTCTCGAGGATGTAGTCGGTCTGCTCTTCGCTCAGATCGAAGCGCTTCATCAGCACCGGACGCGGCTCGTCCTCGCTGCGGATGATGCGGATCACCTCGTCCAGGTTCAGGAACGCGACCAGCAAGCCCTGCAACAGGTGCAGGCGGCGGTTGACCTTGTCCAGGCGGTGATTGAGGCGGCGGGTGACGGTGTCGCTGCGGAAGCTCAGCCACTCGGTCAGGAAGGCCTTGAGGCCCTTGACCTGCGGCCGGCCGTCCAGGCCGATCACGTTGAAGTTGACCCGGTAGCTGCGCTCCAGGTCGGTGGTGGCGAACAGATGGCCCATCAGCTGTTCGACGTCGACCCGGTTGGAGCGCGGCACCAGCACGATCCGGGTCGGATTGGCGTGGTCGGACTCGTCGCGGATGTCTTCCAGCCACGGCAGCTTCTTGGCCCGCATCTGGGCCGCGATCTGCTCGATGATCTTGCCCGGCGAGGTCTGGTAGGGCAGGGCGGTGATGACGATGTTGCCGCCGTCCTTCTCGAACACGGCGCGGGCGCGCACGCTGCCCAGGCCGCTTTCGTACATCGCGATCAGGTCGGCGCGCGGGGTGATGATCTCGGCGGTGGTCGGATAGTCCGGGCCGAGCACGTGCTCGCACAGGTCGCGGGTGGTCGCGTCCGGATCGTCGAGCAGGCGCACGCAGGCGCTGACCACTTCGTTGAGGTTGTGCGGCGGCACGTCGGTGGCCATGCCGACCGCGATGCCGGTGGTGCCGTTGAGCAGCAGGTGCGGCAGCCGCGCCGGCATCCAGGTCGGCTCTTCCAGGGTGCCGTCGAAGTTCGGGTCCCAGTCGACCGTGCCCTGGCCGAGCTCGCCGAGCAGGACTTCGGCGATCGGGGTCAGCTTGGACTCGGTGTAGCGCATCGCCGCGAACGACTTGGGGTCGTCGCTGGAACCGAAGTTGCCCTGGCCCTCGATCAGCGGATAGCGGTACGAGAACGGCTGGGCCATGAGCACCATCGCCTCGTAGCAGGCGCTGTCGCCGTGCGGATGGTATTTGCCGATCACGTCGCCGACGGTGCGCGCGGACTTCTTCGGCTTGGACGCGGCGTTCAGGCCGAGCTCGCTCATCGAATAGATGATGCGGCGCTGGACCGGCTTGAGGCCGTCGCCGAGGAAGGGCAGGGCGCGGTCCAGGACCACGTACATCGAGTAGTCGAGGTAGGCGCGCTCGGCGTACTCGCGCAGGGGGATCTGTTCGAAGCCGTGGAAGACCGGACGTACGGGATCAGTCATGGAACCTGGGGCTGGGTAGGGCTGACCGGGGATTCTAACCGGGCAGGGGGTGGCGGGGACGTCGCGGCCGCGGCGGGGGCTGCGCCCGCTCTGGGGCCGATCCGGCCGGCGCGGTATCCTGCCAGCCCTCCATCGCTCAGCCTGAGACCGCCATGCCGAGTCGCCTGCGCCGCCTGCTCATGCCGATCCTGTGCCTGGCCGCGGCCGGCATCGGCATCGCCGCGGCGATGGCCGCGCAGGCGCCGCGCGGCGCGCCGGTCTGGTCCTACAAGGTCGTCGCCCGCTACCCGCACGACCCGGGCGCGTTCACCCAGGGGCTGATCTTCCGCGACGGTTTCCTGTACGAAAGCACCGGCCTCAACGGCCGTTCGACGGTGCGCAAGGTCAAGCTCGACACCGGCGAGGTCCTGCAGCGGGCCAATCTGCCGGCCTCGGTGTTCGGCGAGGGCCTGACCGACCGCCAGACCGAGCGCGGCCGCCAGCTGCTGGTGCTGACCTGGACCTCGCGCGCCGGCTACATCCTCGACATGGGCAGCTTCGCCACCGCCGGCACCTTCAGCTACCCGGGCGAGGGCTGGGGCCTGACCCGCTCGCAGGACACCGTCTACCTCAGCGACGGCAGCGCCCAGATCCGCCTGCTCGATCCGAAGACGCTGAAGGAGCGCGGCCGGATCCAGGTGCGCGACGGCGGCCGCGCGATCGACCAGCTCAACGAACTGGAATGGGTCAAGGGCGAGATCTACGCCAACGTCTGGCAGACCGACCGGATCGTCCGGATCGACCCGAAGAGCGGGCGCGTGCTCGGCTGGATCGACCTCAGCGGCCTGTTGGCGCGCCACGGCAGCGGCGGCCGCGGCGCCGACGTGCTCAACGGCATCGCCTACGACGCCGCGCGCGACCGGCTGTTCGTGACCGGCAAGTGGTGGCCGGACTTGTTCGAGATCAAGCCGGTGGCGCCGGCCGGCGGCAAGCGCTGATCGCGCCCTCGAAACTGCGCCCTCGAAAACTGCGTCTCGATACTCGCGCCGCGCCCGCCGGCGGCGCGGCCGCATGCCGCGGTGAGCCTGTCCCCCGCAGCTGACGAATTTGTCAGCGCCGCGACAGCCTGCCGTCCGCGCACGCGGCCTAGAGTCGGCGCAGGTTCCGCGTGCATCCCCTGCGCGGCCCCGCGCGGCGCCGCGGCTTGCCCGGCGCCGCGTTCTCCCCCGCCGCCAAGGACGCCGCACATGCCCACCGCCGATCGCACGTTGTCGCCCCGCGCCCGCAAGCGCGCCTACGCCGTCGCCGCCCTGGCCGCCGCGCTGGCGGCGGGGCTGGCCTGGGGCGGCTTCGGCAGCCGCGGCGCGGCCCCGCCGAAGCCGCCGCCGCCGGTGCCGGTGACCTTCGCCAGCGTCGAACGCCGCGACGTACCGCACTGGCAGGAAACCGTCGGCACCGTGACCTCGCTGCAAAGCGCGGTGCTGCGCCCGCAGGTCGACGGCGTGCTGACCCAGGTGCTGTTCCGCGAAGGCCAGACGGTCAAGCGCGGCCAGTTGCTGGCGCGCATCGACGACCGCGCGATCCGCGCCGGTCTCGACGGCGCCCGGGCGCAGCGCGAGCGCGACGCCGCGCAACTGCGCGCGGCCCAGTCCGACCTGGGCCGGTTCCGCCAGCTGTCCGGCGCGCAGCTGATCGCCAAGCAGATGCTCGACCAGCAGGCCGCCTCGGTGCAGCAGTTGCAGGCCACCGCGCAAGGCAGCCAGGCGGCGATCGACGCCGCCCAGGTGCAGTTGTCCTACACCCGCATCGTCTCGCCGATCGACGGCCGGGTCGGCTTGCGCCGGGTCGATCCGGGCAACCTGGTGCGCAGCGGCGACGAACAGGGATTGGTCACGGTGCAGCAGGTCGACCCGATCTCGGTGGTGTTCGCCCTGACCCAGGACCAGTTGCCGGCGCTGCGCGCGGCCCAGGCCGCCGGGCCGGTCGCGGTGCAGGCGCTGGACCGCGACGCCGGCCAGGTGCTGGGCGAGGGCGAATTGCGGGTGATCGACAATCAGGTCGACGAAGCCACCGGCACGGTGCGTCTGCGCGCGGTGTTCGGCAACGCCGGCGACCGCCTGTGGCCGGGCCAGTTGGTCAGCGTGCGGGTGCGCACCGGCGAAGAGCGCGGCGCGACCGTGGTCGCCAGCGACGCCGTGCAGCGCGGCGTCGGCGGCAGCTTCGTGTATCGCCTGGGCGGCGACGGCAAGGTCGCGGCGGTGCCGGTGCAGGTCGGCTACCAGGACGAGGCGCTGGCGGTGGTGCGCGGGGTCGCCCCCGGCGACACCGTGGTCCGCGACGGCCAGTCGCGGCTCAAGCCCGGCAGCGCGGTGGTCGCGGCCCAGCCCGCGCCGACGGTGACGCGATGAGCGCGCCGTCCGGCCGGCACGACGCCGGCTCGACCACCCAACGGCTGGTGCGGCGCGCCTCGATCTCGGCCTGGTTCGTGCGCCATCCGGTCGCGACCACCCTGCTGACCGCGGCGGTGGTCCTGCTCGGCGTGTTCGCCCAGCCGCGCCTGCCGGTGGCGCCGCTGCCGCAGGCCGAATTCCCGACCATCCGCATCGGCGCCAGCCTGCCCGGGGCCAGCCCGGACACCATGGCCTCGGCGGTGGCCACGCCGCTGGAGACCCAGCTCACCGCGGTGCCGGGCATCACCGAGATGACCTCCAGCAGCGCGCTGGGCACGACCTCGATCACCCTGCAGTTCGCGCTCGGCAAGAGCATCGACACCGCCGCGCAGGAAGTGCAGGCGGCGATCAACGCCGCCGCCGGACGGCTGCCCGCGGACATGCCCTCGCTGCCGACCTGGCGCAAGGTCAATCCCGCCGACAGTCCGATCCTGGTGCTGAGCGTGGTCGCGCCGCAGATGTCGCTGACCGAGCTCAGCGACCTGGTCGAGACCCGGTTGGCGCGCAACCTGACCCAGATCGACGGCGTCGCCGAAGTCTTCATCGCCGGCCAGCAACGGCCGGCGATCCGGATCCAGGCCTCGCCCGAGCGCCTGGCCGCGCTGGGCCTGACCCTGGCCGACCTGCGCGAGGTCGCGCGCAACGCCAGCGTCAATCAGGCCAAGGGCGCGCTGGTCGGCGAGCGGCGCATGTCGACCCTGGCCGCGAACGATCAGTTGTTCCGCGCCGAGGACTACGAAAAGCTGGTGGTGACCTACCGCGACGGCGCGCCGGTGCGCCTGGGCGAAGTGGCCAAGATCGGTTTCGGCGCCGAGAACGACTACGTCTACGCCTGGCCCAACGGCCAGCCCGGCCTGGCCCTGGTGATCAATCGCCAGCCCGAGGCCAACATCATCGCCACCACCGACGCGGTGCTGGCGGCGTTGCCGCGATTGCAGGCCGGCTTGCCGGCCAGCGTCGAGGTCGCGGTGCTCAACGACCGCACCCGCACCATCCGCGCCTCGCTGCACGAGGTCGAACTGACCCTGGGCGTGACCGTGTTGCTGGTGGTGCTGGTGATGGGCCTGTTCCTGCGCCAACTGTCGGCGACGATGATCGTCGGCGCGGTGCTGCTGGTCGCGCTGGTGGCGACCTTCGCCGCGATGTACGCGCTGGGCTACAGCCTCAACAACCTGACCCTGGTGGCGCTGGTGATCGCGGTCGGCTTCGTCGTCGACGACGCGATCGTGGTGATCGAGAACATCCACCGCCACCGCGAGGCGGGGCTGGACGCGCTGGAGGCGGCGCTGAAAGGCGCAGGCGAGATCGGCTTCACCGTGGTCTCGATCAGCCTGTCGCTGATCGCCGCCTTCATCCCGTTGCTGTTCATGGGCGGCGTGGTCGGGCGCTTGTTCGCCGAGTTCGCGATGACGGTGACGGTGGCGATCCTGATTTCGATCGTCGCCTCGCTGACTCTGGCGCCGATGCTGGCGGCGCGCTACATGCGCGCGCCGCCGAAGCACGACGCGGCGCGCCCCGGCTGGCCGCAGCGCCTGATCGCCGGCTACGACCGCAGCCTGCGTTGGGCGTTGGACCGCCAGCGCGCGGTGCTGGCCGCGTTCGCCGCGACCCTGGCGGTGGCGGTGCTGGCCTACAGCCTGATCCCGAAGGGCTTCTTCCCGCTGCAGGACACCGCCTTCGTGTTCGCCACCACCGAGGCGGCGCAGGACATCTCCTTCGAGCAGATGCGCGCCAAGCATCTGCAACTGGCCAAGATCGCCGAGGGCGACCCGGCGATCCAGACCTATATGCATTCGGTCGGCGCCACCGCCGGCAGCCAAAGCCTGTCCAACGGCCGTTTCTGGTTCATCCTCAAGGACCGCGGCGACCGCGACGTCTCCGCCGACCAGTTCATCGACCGGATGCGGGCCAAGTTCGCCGCGGTGCCGGGCATCGCCGTCTACATGCGTTCGGCGCAGGACATCAACCTCGGCGTCGGTCCGGCGCGCACCCAGTATCAGTACGCCCTGCGCGGCCAGGACAGCCGCGAACTGTCGGTCTGGGCCGACCGCCTGACCGAGCGCCTGCGCGCGCTGCCGCAACTGCAGGACGTGTCCAACGATCAGCAGATCGGCGCCGCGGTGACCCGGCTGAGCATCGACCGCACCGCCGCGGCGCGTTTCGGCCTCAGCGCCGCCGACATCGACCAGGCCCTGTACGACGCTTTCGGCCAGCGCCAGATCAACGAGTTCCAGACCGAGACCAACCAGTACAAGGTGATCCTGGAAATCGACCCGCGCCTGCGCGGCCGGGTCGACAGCCTGGCGTATTTCCACCTGCGCTCGCCGATCAGCGGGCAGATGGTGCCGCTGTCGGCGGTGGCCAAGGTCGAGCCGGCCGAGAACGGCCCGCTGTCGATCGGCCACAACGGCATGCTGCCGGCGGTCAACATCTCGTTCAATCTCTCGCCCGGCGTGGCTTTGGGCGACGCGGTGACGCTGGTCGAAGGCGCCGCCGGCGAGATCGGCCTGCCGGCGTCGATCTCCGGCAATTTCCAGGGCAGCGCGCAGGCCTTCCGCGATTCGCTGGCGACCCAGCCGCTGCTGATCCTGGCCGCGCTGCTGGCGGTCTACATCATCCTCGGCGTGCTCTACGAGAGCTTCGTCCATCCGCTGACGATCCTGTCGACCCTGCCGTCGGCCGGGGTCGGCGCGGTGCTGATGCTGTGGCTGTGGAAGCTGGATTTCTCGATCATGGCCCTGATCGGCATCGTGCTGCTGATCGGCATCGTCAAGAAGAACGGCATCCTGCTGGTCGACTTCGCCCTCGATGCCCAGCGCCAACGCGGCCTGTCGCCGCGGGAGGCGATCCACGAGGCCTGCCTGACCCGGTTCCGGCCGATCATGATGACCACCCTGGCGGCGCTGCTCGGCGCGGTGCCGCTGATGCTCGGCCTGGGCACCGGCTCGGAGCTGCGCCAGCCGCTGGGCGTGGCGGTGGTCGGCGGCCTGCTGGTCAGCCAATTGCTGACCCTGTACACCACGCCGGTGATCTACCTGGCCCTGGACCGGCTGTTGCTGCGGCGTCGCCGCGCGGCGGCGACGCAGGAGCCGGCGGACGCTTCCGCGGCCGTCGCGGAGGGGTAGGATGAGCCCCCGGAGCCCCGAGCGATGAAGCGCCTGCCGCGATGAAGCTGCTGATCGTCGAAGACGAGGTCAAGACCGCCGACTACCTGCGCGACGGCCTGGCCGAGCAGGGCTGGACCGTCGACGTCGCCCGCGACGGCGTGTCCGGCCTGCACCTGGCGCGCGAGCTCGACTACGACGTGATCGTGCTCGACGTGATGCTGCCGGGCATGGACGGTTTCGCCGTGCTGCGCGAACTGCGCACGCGCAAGCAGACCCCGGTGATCATGCTGACCGCGCGCGACCGCGTCGACGACCGCGTGCACGGCCTGGGCGCCGGCGCCGACGATTACCTGGTCAAGCCTTTTTCCTTCATCGAACTGCTGGCGCGGCTGCAGGCGCTGGTCCGGCGCGGCCGCCAGCAGGAGCCGACCGAGCTGGTCGTCGGCGACCTGCAGATCAACCTGATCGCCCGGCGCGCGTTCCGCGACGGCGTGCGCCTGGACCTGACCGGCAAGGAGTTCGCCCTGCTGGCCCTGCTGGCCCAGCGCCGCAGCCAGATCCTGTCCAAGACGGTGATCGCGGCGCAGGTCTGGGACATCAACTTCGACAGCAACACCAACGTGGTCGAGGTCGCGATCAAGCGCCTGCGGACCAAGATCGATGGCCCGTTCCGCAGCAAGCTGCTGCACACCGTGCGCGGCATGGGCTACGTGCTGGAGGTGCGCGACGACGAGCGCGAGGGCCTGGCCCCCGGGCGGGTGCCGGCATGAGCCGCCTGTCGATCGCCCAGCGCCTGGCGGCGATGTTCGCCCTGGCCGCCTTGCTGGTGTTCGCCCTGGTCGGGGTGGTGCTGCACCAGGTGCTGCGCGACCAGATCGTGCGCTACCAGCACGCCGAACTCAGCACCAAGCTGCGCTCGGTCGCGCACAGCGTGGCGCTGTGCGACTCGCCGGAGCGCTGGCGCAAGGTCCAGGACAAGGTCGAGAACCTGACCACCAGCGAGCGCAATACGCGCTTCTGGGCCTGGAGCGACAGCGCGAATTTCCGCATCGGCGCCGACCACGTCCTGCCGGTGCGCGCCGCCGCGGCCCGCGATTTCGGCATGGGCACGCTCGAACAGCCCGGCATGAGCTCGCCCTACCGGACCCTGGAGCAGGTCGTGCCGGCCTACGGCCAGCGGCCGGCGGTGCGGTTGTGGATCGGCATCGATTCGCAACCCTACGTGGCCGCGCTGCGCTCGTTCGCGCTGGCCTTCGTCGCCCTCGCGCTGGTCGGCACCGCCCTGGTGGCCGTGCTCGGCCACTGGATCGCCCGGGTCGGCCTGCGGCCGCTGCAGCGGCTGTCGAGCCAGGCGCGGACGCTGAGCCCGAGCAATCTGTCGCAGCGCCTGCGCATCGAACAGTTGCCGCCCGAACTGGGCCACCTCAGCGGGGCCTTCAACGGCGCTCTGGACCGGTTGGAGGCGGCCTACACCCGGCTCGACGCCTTCAACGCCGACGTCGCCCACGAATTGCGCACGCCGCTGGCCAACCTGATGGGCCAGACCCAGGTCGCGCTGTCGCGGCCGCGCGAGGCGGCGCAACTGGAAGACGTGCTGCAGTCGAACCTGGAAGAACTCGAGCGCATGCGCGGGATCGTCAACGACATGCTGTTCCTGTCGCGCGCCGACCAGGGCGACATCGCCCTGGACCGCGCCTGCGTGCCGCTGGCCGCGGAGGTGGCCAAGACCGGCGAGTTCCTCGAGTACCTGCTGGAAGAGGCCGGCATGCGCCTGCGCATCGACGGCGCGGTCGACGCCTGGATCGACTCGGCGCTGTTCCGCCGCGCCATGACCAATCTGCTGCACAACGCGGTCCAGCACGGCGCGCCGGGTTCGGAGATCGTGGTCGAGCTCGGCCCCGGCATCGTCGACGGCGGCGCCCGGGTGGCGGTGCGCAACCGCGGCCAGACCGTGGCCGCGGAGCATCTGGGGCGGATGTTCGACCGCTTCTACCGCGCCGACGCGGCGCGCGAGCACCGCGGCGAGCGCCACCACGGGCTCGGCCTGTCGATCGTCAAGGCGATCGCGGTGTTGCACGGCGGAGCGGTGTTCGCCGACAGCGGCGACGGCGTCACCACGGTCGGCTTCAGCCTGGCCGAGCCGGCCGCGCTGCGCGCCTGAGGCGCGGGCGCCGCGCTCAGCGGTGCAGGTCGCCGGCGGCCTCGGGCTGATAGCGCAGGCCGAGCACGCGCAGCTGCGCGCTGCGTCCGCCCGGCAGCGGCCAGGCGATGCGCGCGCCGACCCGCAGGCCGAGCAGGGCGCTGCCGACCGGGGCCAGGATCGAGATCCGCTCGGCGCGGCCGTCGGCGTCGCGCGGATAGACCAGGGCGGCCTCGCGTTCCTCGCCGGTGGCCTCGTCGACGAAGCGGATGATCGAATTCATGGTGATCACGTCGGCCGGCACCTGGGCCGGTTCGACCACCTCGGCGCGATCGAGCTCGCGGCGCAGGCCGCCCAGGTCCAGGCCGGGCGGGGCCTGGTCGAGCAGGGCCTCCAGCCGGTCGCAGTCCAGCCGCGACAGCAGCAGCGGCGGCGGCAGGCCGGAGGGGTGGGGCAGTTGTTGTTCGTTCATTGCGGGCTCCATAAGCGAGAACGGGCGACGCACTGCGTGCGCCGCCCGCGGTTCAGGGATGTCCGCGGACCTTAGCCCGCGCACGCGGGCGCTTCAAGCCGGCCCCGGCGCGAGCGGCTCCAGGGCGGCACGCGCCTGTGCCGGATCGGGCGGCAGGCGGCCGATGAAAAAATTTATGACAAAGTCGTTGACAGCCGGTCCGCTGCAAAGCAACATACGCGCCTCGCAACGCTGAACGGCGACGCGAAAGGCCCAGGTGGCGGAATTGGTAGACGCACTAGTTTCAGGTACTAGCGGGTAAAACCGTGGAGGTTCGAGTCCTCTCCTGGGCACCAACAATAAACGACGACGAAGCTGGTAAACAAATTCGACGTCGAAGACAAGGCGAGCTGAGAAGCTCGCCTTTCTCTTTTTCCGTTTCGTTTCCTTCGCGCCGTCCGCGCATCGTCGCGGCCATCCACGCAACGCCCGCCGGACACCAGCCGCGCTCCGGGCGCCGGCGTCCGTCCAGGCGGCATGGCCGCGCCCGGCAAGGCGGCACGTATTCTTCTTCCCCGGCCGGCGGTACCGTCCGCCCCGTCCGGACGCTGGCCGAGGTCGCAGCCAGGGCGACGGGCGAGGCTTAAGCTGTCGGTCCGATTCGCCGGGGGGGGGGGGGGCGGCCAGCGCCGGCGCTCCCGGTCGTGCAGCAAATGTTCGTGGAGCGAATGCTCCCAGCAGCGGATTCATAAACTTGACCGCGGTCACGGTCGGATTCAGGAAATTGCCTGGTCATAGACCATCGGCTAGGCTTTGCCGTGCAGCACCGGCCGTACAGGCCGCCGCCGTGGGGAGGCCGGGAGCGATCCCGGGGATCGGCGGACCGCCTGCGCGGTGGACCCGGGACGCGCCGTCGCCTCCGTCGGGCCACGTTAGGAATTTCAGTTCACTAAGGAGAGGTCTCATGAAGAAGTTGGGTCTGACGGTCGTGCTGATGCTCGCGACGACGTCCGCCGCGGCGAATGAATTCATTCCCTACTACGGCAACAACCCGTTCGTGTTCTGCAAGGTCGGCGTGCCGCAGGACTGCTGGGTGCCGAAGAACATCGCCACCGGCGAGTACCGCGTGCTCAGCCGCAAGTGCTTCAAGCCCTGGTCGGCCAAGCTGTTCTCGCGCGTGTGCAAGCAGGCCTTCCCGAACGGCATGCCGGCCGGCGGCGACGCCGCCCTCGGCGCGGCGGCGGTCGGCCAGGCGGCGACCACCGGCAACTACGACGACATCAAGGACAAGGCCGACGCTTACAGCAAGAACAATTCGTCCTACGCCGACGCCTACGAGAAGCAGATGAACTACTCGCAGATCGAGAAGAGGGCGAATGCGAGCGGCCAGAACTTCAACGACATCAAGGCCCGCGCCGACGAGTACAGCCGCACCACCGGCTTCGACCCGAACGCCTACGTGTCCGAGCAGCGCGATCCGGCCCGCGTCGATCCCTGACCGAAGCCGAGTCGGTTGCTTCCGCGACGGCCCCGAGCGATCGGGGCCGTCGTCGTTTGCGCCTGCGCACTTGCGCCCGACCGAACCGCCGGGCCTGCGAGCCTCGGCAGCGAGCGCGCAGGAGCGGGCGCGCAGCAACAAGCCCGCTCGCCGGCTCCTCGCTTCGCTGCTCGTCCCCTCGGCGCGACCGCCCGGCCGCGGCGTAACCTTCGCCTAACGTCCCGGACGAGACGCCCGGCGCACCCGCGCCGAGACGCGCGGCGCGCCGTGGGCAACGCGGCGGCGCGGGCTTGCCCGGCCGTGACGCCTCGCACGGATGCGCGCGGCAGCGCTGGCATAGTCCTGTCCGGGGAAAGAGGGGCCGGCAATGGAAGAACGTCTGATCCTGGTCGACGGCGACGATCGCGCCGTGGGCGTCGGAGAGAAAATGCGCGTGCACCGCGACGGGGTGCTGCATCGCGCGTTCTCGATCTTCGTGTTCGACCAAGCCGGGCGGCTGATGCTGCAGCAGCGCGCCACCGGCAAGTACCACTCCGGCGGACTGTGGAGCAACACCTGTTGCGGCCATCCGCGCGAAGGCGAGGCCACCGAGGCCGCGGCGCACCGGCGCCTGAGCGAGGAGATGGGCTTCGATTGCGAACTGCGCGGGGTCGCCCGCATCGTCTACCGGATCGAGGTCTCGCAAGGCCTGATCGAACACGAATACGACCATATCTTCGTCGGCCGCTACGACGGCCGGCCGCGGCCGAATCCGCTGGAAGTGCGCGATTGGGCCTGGCGCAGCGCCGCCGACCTGGACGCGGCGCTGCGCGACAGGCCGCAGGACTTCAGCGGCTGGCTGCGCTACATCCTCGAGCGCGGCGGTCCGGAAGAACTGGAGCGCTGGCGCGAAGCGGCCGGCGAACGCTTGGCGTCGCGCTGAGCGGCGCCAGGACCTGAAGGCCGCCTGGACCGGCGCGGCGAACGCGGCGGCTTGAAGCGATCACTGCGGCGCGGACAGCGCCAAGGTCATGAACACGCTGTTGGGATCCTCGGCGTAGTCGGCGAACGGCGCGCACTCGACGAAGCCGTGACGCGCATACAGCGCCCGCGCCGGGGCGAACCCGGCCATCGAGCCGGTTTCCAGGCTCAGCCGGCGGTAGCCGCGGCGGCTGGCCTCGGCGAGCAAGTGCTGCAGCATGTGCGCGGCCACGCCCTTGCGCCGGTGCGCGTCGGCGGTGCGCATCGACTTGATTTCGCCATGCTCGCGGTCCAGCTCGCGCAGCGCGCCGCAGCCGAGCAGCCGGTCCTGTTCCCACACCGTCCAGAAGCTGATCCCGGGCTGGCGCAGAGCGTCCAGGTCGAGCGCGTGGATGCTTTCCGGCGGCGAGAGTTCGGCCATGTTGCGCAGGTGTTCCCGCAACAGGGCGTGGATCTCGGGGCCGCTCAGGTCGTCGGGTCGTATCTCCATCGGCAAGTTCGCGCCAGGCCGGCAGGGTGAGCGGCGGTCGCGGGCGGCGCCGGGGCGCCCGCATGCCGTAGAGCAGCATGCCGTAGAACAGCGTGCCGTATAGCAGCGTGTCGTAGGCAGGGTAACGCAATGACGGGCCACCTCGCTCACATGCGCCGTACGCGCCGGCCGCTACAGTCGGGCCCTCCCGCGCATGCCGGACCGGAGATCGCCCATGCCGACCCAAGCCCGTCCGTTCCTGATGTTCACCGGCCAGGCCGAGCAGGCGATGAACCGCTATGTCGCCTTGTTCGCCGACGGCCGCGTGCTCGACGTGCGCCGCTACGGCGCCGAAGGGCCGGGGCCGGAAGGCAGCATCCTGGTCGCGCGCTTCCGCGTCGCCGGGCTCGAAGTCATGTGCAGCGACAGCCACGTCCAGCATGCCTTCGGCTTTACCCCGTCGATCTCGCTGTTCGTCGATTGCGACGGCGAAGCCCAGCTCGACGCCCTGGCCACCGGCCTGAGCGAGGGCGGCTCGGTGCTGATGCCGCTGGACGATTACGGTTTCAGCCGCCGCTTCGCCTGGGTCTGCGATCGCTACGGCGTGTCCTGGCAGCTCAATCTGCCCTGAGCCGGGCGCGCCCGGCCGCCCGATGCGGCCAATAGTGTGACTTGTGCACGTTTTGCGCGGCGTAATTGGAGCCCGCCAGGCGCGCGGGTAGGATGAAGCCAACGCAGGTCCGGGTTTCGTCCGCGATGGCGAAGGCGGGCGACACCGAGGTGGTCATGGTCGAACGCGAACGCCGCAACAGCGACAAGAAGCTCAACGCCGCCGAACTGCGCGCCGGGCTGACGCCGGCGCAACTGGACGCTTTGACCACGCTGGAATTCTTTCGCTGGGAGCTGCGCTTCGTGCGCCGGCCGCTGTTCCAGGACCCGATCCCGGTGGTGTTCAACCGCGACGGCAAGCGCTATGCCGTGCTCGAGCCCGACGGCAGCCTCAACGAGAACCCGGGCTTCAAGATCCGCGATTGAGGATCGCCCCGCATCCGGCAAGAAGGGGCTCAAGCTCGGCCGGACGGCTTGCGGATCCTGAAAGACAGCCAGGACACCAGCAGGCAGAGCGAAAAAACCACGGCCAATGAGACCAAGCCCGATATCCAGTCGCCTGTGGGGTGCAGTTGGTAGTAGCACCGGACAGCGGGCGGGCAGGGCGCGACGATGTAGGCGAGGTACAGGAAGAGCGCGCAGATAGCGACAGCGCCGGCGCCGAGCAGCGCCAGAAGCAGGAGCAGGGCGCGTTTCAGGATCCTGGGCGGCATTGGTTCCCTGGAGCCCCGTCGGCGGGCGTGGAGGACGGCGCTGATTGAGGCCCGCCGAACGCCGCGCAGAAATGGTGTACCTCGCCGTGCCTGTTCGTATAGGGCGGGTACACCGCCAGGCATTTGTTCAGAGCCGATTCCCGTTGCGATGCGGTCAATACGTCGGGCGCTTGCTCGACCCTGCTGCCCAGCAGGCCGATGTAGCTCATCGAGACGAATCCTTCGTCCCGTGTTTCGATACGATCGAGCAAGCGAGTAGCCATCGTGGGAGGCCGCTCGGTCACATAGCGTTCCGGAAATCCGATGTTGGGCGGATGCGACGTGCCCATATTGCAGGCCACCAGATCCAGCAGTTCCTCATCGTCCAGTTCGCCCAACCGGGTGGCCAGTTCCTGTTCGTCCAGGTCCCAGGTGTTGGGCAGTCCGTAGCAACTGGGTTCGGCCCAGCGCGGCGGAGCGCAAGCCGCCGCCAGGGCGGTCAGAAGCAGTATCGACAGGAGTCTGGGCATACGGCCGAATGTCCGGATCAAGCCGGGCCTCGAAGCGGCATCGGCGGGGCGGGGTGTTTTTCTTTCGAGTCCCCGGGCCGATCCGGCGCGCAGACCAGATGAACGACGTCCGAGGAGCGTTCGTACCGCCCCCAGGGCAGGACCAGATAGCGCTTGATATGCCAAGACCCGTGCAGCCGAGCGGTACCATGTAGTCAGTCTCCACCAGGAACGGCCCCGCGACTGTTGCGGACACCATGTCGCGCGTCATCGCCACCGGCTTGCCTCTCATGTCCCTTCCGCGGATGCCTTCGCGCAGCAGGTCCTGGAACGTGTCGTCGGCGCAGGCCTCCAGGCTTTGCCACGCCGTGAGGTAGCCGGCGCCGAGGACGAGCAGGCAGGCTACTCCTGCGCCGAACAGCATCTTCTTCCAGACCGCCATGGACCGCTCCCGATGGCCGCGCGAACCGGGCCGCGCCGCGAAATATTCCGCCCGCAATACCCGCTAGGGTTCGTCCAGCGGAAACGTCTGCAGACGTACATCGGACGCTTCGATCAGCCAATGCGATTCCAGGCCCGGCGCCCCGGCCCACTCGATCTCGTGGACGAGGTTGCCCTTGTCGCTCAGCCGAATTTCGCTGTAGCGCCAGTCGAAGTGGCCGGCCGCCGAATCGGGGCTGCTCATGACGTAGGAGAACACCTGCGGGTAGAACAACTCGATATACCGGTCGTGGTAGGCGCCGAGCAAGCGAATCCGCAGGCTCAGGGTCCGGTTCTCGCGCCTCGCCCCCTGCGCCGGCTCCTCGAACCTGGCCCATTCGAGCCAGCCGTCGTGCGGGCAACTGGGGTCGGTGGCGTCGAACAAGCGGCCGGATGCGGCGAGGTCGTAGGCGGCCGGGGGGAATTGAGACCGGTTCCGTTCCAGGTACTCGGCATATCGCCGGAAGAGCAGATTCGGATCGCCGTCGGTGTCCAACTGTTTCGAGAGAACGAACATAGGCCAGTGGCTCGAATACGAAGTCGCTGAACGGTACGCGCGGAACGCACCACGACGCACTATCGCGTGGCCGGCGCTGGGTCGTAAAGCGGCTCGAGTCCGAATCAGTTGGCGGCCGTCGGCCGCCTGGACGGCAAGCAGTCCTGGCCGCGGCTGACGGTTTCGCCCGCCAGTTGATAGCACTCGAACAACTGACGGTCGTTGCGGTAGCCGGAGTAGACCAGGAAGGACGTGGCGCCGTCCCGATGCGCCTGGCGAACCCGGCTCGGGGCGCCTGGCAACCGGCCCAGGCGCGTCGCCACGACCGGGCCGTCGGCGGCGCGAGTGAGGCGATAGACGTGGCCTTCGTTGCTCGACAGGTGGGCCAGTCCGGTAAAGACGAACACGCCTTCCGGGTTTTCGACGATTCCATGGACGTTCTCGTTCAGCACCGTCTCCAGGTCGCCGTCGGCGTCCTGGAATACGAGCTTGCCGATCCATTCTCCGGCATTGGTTCCCGAGAGGCGGCCGCCGAAGGCCTCGAGCGTGTGGTCCGCGACCACGACCCGATGCGGACGTTCCGGCACGGGTGCGGATTGCTCGGCGGAGCAGCCGCAGATCGCGATCAATGCCGTGAGCAGTAATGTACGGGACATGGGGTGGCTTCCGGAGCTCGACTTGCGTCGTCGTTCAAAGCGGGGTTCGGCCATGGAACCCGACAAACAGCGTTTTGAGATTGGCCGGCACGTGCGGCCAGCCTGTCCGTGCCGCGTCGGTTCCATGGGGCCAGAAAAGGTTCTCGACGTAGTAGACGTCGATGTACTCGTGCTCGATCGGGGAGCAGTCCAGCAGACGTTTGGACATGAAGGACAGGTAGGCGGCGCCGGCAGCGATATCGTTTTGGGCGAAGGCCTCGGTGGTGGCGATGGCGAACTGCTCCATCCGATCGGTGAGCATGATGCTGTCGTGGCGTTCCATGCGAGGCTGGATTTCTGGAAAGGCCTTGCAAATGTCGTTAAGAAAACGCTCGATGAGGGCGTTGTCGACAGCGGATTTCATGTCTGTTCCTGTAGTCCCGATAGCCGAACCGAATCCGCCCGACGATAACGGGACGGGCCGGCCTGCGGACGAGTCCTAGACTAAGCCCTGGGCCAGCGGGCGGCGAGCCAGATGCCGGATGCCAACAGACCCGCGCCGATGGCCACCTGACACAGCAACTCACCGATTGAGGGAGGCGGCCCGAACGGATCGTGGTCGTCGGCGAGCTGAGCGCCGCTAGGGTCGGCCATCGCCAGCAATGCGAAGACCAAGATGCCGGCTCCTAGCGACGAACCCAGATAGCCGACGACTTTGCTGATTCCCATGCTGCTGGCTCCAGGGGGCGTTGCGGTTGGGCGAGGAGTCGCCCGTCCAAGGGCTCAGTCGAGTTGGTTGGCGGAGCGAACCCAGGCCATGTCCTCGCAGTCCTCGCTCACCAGCACCCATCCAGCGCTCGGGGTGTCGAGCATGATGCCCTCGCCGAACTCGGACTTGAACCAGTCCGCACTGCCCGCCTCGTGTTCGGGAAACTGATCGGTGCTGATGATGAAGACGACCGTCGACAGCTCCTCGTCGCCGGACCAGCGAACCAGGTCGCCGATGCGTATTTCTGTGTCGGTTCCGGGATAGAAGAGGCGTTTCATGAGCGATCTGAAGTTGATTCGAACCATGCCGCCCAGCGCTGCGGCGGCGCATGCGTTGGCGGCTCTGGACTAGCGCGTCTCGTCGCGACGTCTGGTCCTGGTGGCCGTCGCATACAGGCTTAGGCCGATGACGATAAACGCTTGCATGAGCAAGCCCACCAGCCACCAGCGCGGCCAGACGAATCCGACCGCGATCGAGACGGCGCAAACGCCGGACACGAAGGCTTTCGCCGTCAGGTTCGCGCGGGTAGCCGCCAGGAACCAGAGCGTCGCCGCCATGGCGGCCAACAAGGCGGTCAGCGCGTACGGCATGGGCAGGATCGGTCCGATATCGGAAGGCGTCGTCGCCAGCCTACTGCATGGATCGGGGCGGGCGATCGGGCGGCACGTCCCGGAAGGCTGCGACCGCAATCTCGCCGGCCGATCTTCGGCGCGGCCTCGCAGGCATGCGGCCGCCGCTCGCGAAAACCCGGATCCGGCGCAACGGACCGAATCGTCCAGGCGAAAAAAAACCGACGAAGAATCGTCGGTTTTCAGGACTTGGTGGAGCGGAGGAGGATCGAACTCCCGACCTTCGCATTGCGAACGCGACGCTCTCCCAGCTGAGCTACCGCCCCAAGTCAGGGCGAGAAGTTTAACGGGGCCGGACGCGTCGCGCTAGTCCCTGCCGCCGAGCAGGGGAGTCAGGGACGGTTCCAAGGCAGCGCGGCGCCAGCCGGACAGGGCGTCCGGCCAGACGCCGTGGTCGAGCAGGGCTTCGAGCCAGCGGCGCGAGGCGAGCACGCCGTCGGGCAGGCCGAGGGCGGCGCTGCAAGCGGCGACGGCCTCCTGCAACTGGCGCAGGCGCTGCTTGTCGCGGGTTTCGGCGACGCCGGCGTCGGGAGCCTGGTCTTCGTCGGCCAACGGGGTCGACAAGGCGTGCCAGATCGCCTCGCCGAGCTTGCGCGGCGCCTTGGGATGGGCATCGAGCAGGCGCTGCAGGGCGTCGCGGTCGGGCGGAGCCTGTTTGGCCAGGGTCGCGGCCAGTTCGTTGTCGAGGATCCAACTGCGCGGCTTGTCGCTGTCGCGGGCGTAGCCGTCGCGCCAGCGCAGCAGGCGCAGCAGGCGGCGCTGCGCGGCGAGGTCGAAGAACTGGGCGCTGCGCATCGACAGGTGCGGCCAGCGCTCGGGCGCGTCGTTCTCGGCGTTGACCACGGTGCGCGCGGCGTCTTCGGCCAGCCACTCGCGGCGGCCGAGCTGGCCGAGCAGGCCGTCCAGGGCGTCGTGCATGGCGAACAGGTGGCGCACGTCGTCGGCGGCGTACTCCAGCTGCGAGGGCGACAGCGGGCGGCGCAGCCAGTCCGAGCGGGTCTCGCCCTTGGCCAGGGTCACGCCGGTCAGTTGTTCGACCAGCTTCTGGTAACCCAGGCCGCCGCCGATGCCGGCCAGGGCCGCGGCCTGCTGGGTGTCGAACAGCGGCTTGGGCACCACGCCGCAGGCGCGCTTGAACGCGACCAGGTCTTCGCTGGGGCTGTGGGCGATCTTGAGGATCGCGGTATCGGCCAGGATCGGCGCCAGCGCCTCGGCGATGCCGGGGCGCAGCGGGTCGACCAGCAGGATCAGCGGTTCGTCTTCGCCGGCGCGCTCGATCGCGATCTGCACCAGGGCCAGTTGCGGCCAATAGGTGCGCTCGCGGATGAACTCGGTGTCCAGCCCGATACGGGCGGGCTTGGGGACGAAGTGCGCCAGCAGCGCGTCGGGCGTGGTGATCCAGTGAGGCATGAGTCGTCGTTCGGGCGCGGCGGCCGTAGCGGTGCCGGGGCGGGCGACAATAGCCTACTTTCCGCGTCGGGGCGCGAAGCGCGACCGACGGCACGCTCGGCGGGGCCGGCGCGGGCGCAGCGGCGGCGGGAACGCGGCCGTGGCGGCGCGGTCGAAGCGCTATGCTGGGGCGGTCCCAGGTTGGCGAGGTCGTGGGTTTGCGCGCATTGGTGGGTTCGGGCATCGCGGTGTTGGCGCTGCTGGTCGGGTGCTCCGACCGGGACGGCAAGACGTCCGCGCCGCCGGCCGCGACCCGCGCGCCGATCATCACCGTCAGCGCCGATCAGGCGGTCTCGCCGGTGCCGGTCTGGCGCGCGCCGGCGGTCGCGGTCGACGCGGGCAATGCGACCGCCCTGCGCAAGCGCGCCGACGCCGCGCTGGCCGCGCGCGACCTGTACGCCAGCGCCGATTCGGCGATTCCGATCTATCTGGCCCTGCGCGAATTCGCGCCGACCGACCGCGCGGTCGCCGCCGGCCTGGACCGGGCGGTGGCGCTGTTGCTGCTGGAGGGCGAGGCCGCGCTCAAGCGCATCGACGAGGAGCCGTTGGCCCTGCGCGAGGCCCACCAGGCCGCGGCGGTGGCGCGCGCGGTCGCGCCGGAGCACCGCAAGGTCGAGGCCTATCTGGAACGGCTGGACCGCGCCGACCAGGCCCAGGAGGCCAACCGCCTCGGCGAGGAGGCGCTCAACGCCGGGCGCATCGGCGAGACCGGTCAGGACGGCGCGCTGACCCAGTTCCGCAAGGCCCTGGAACTGCGCCCCGGCGATGCGCGCGCGGCGCAGGGCATCGCCGCGGCCGAGAGCGCGCTGATCCGGCGCGCCGAGATCGCCGCCGATCGCGACGATTACGCGCAGGCCGAGCGTTGGCTGGCCGCGGCGGCGCAGGTCCGGCCGAAGCTGGACACCGCCGCCGACGCCCAGGGCCGGATCGCCGCGCAGCGCCTGGCCCGCATCGGCCACCTGCGCGACGCCGGCATCGCCGCGCTGCCGCGTCCGGGCGGCATCGACGAGGCGCGCGGCCTGCTCGCGACCCTGTTGCGCATCGCCCCGGCCGGCGACCCGGCGGCGATCGAGCTGCGCGAGCGGATCGAGCTGGCGACCCATTACGGCCTGTTCCGCCCCGGCCAGGTGTTCACCGATGCGATGAACTTCGGCGGCCGCGGCCCGGCGATGGTGGTGATCCCGCACGGCGCGTTCCGGATGGGCGCCGACGCGGTCGAGTCCGGCTCCAGCGATGCCGAGCGGCCGCTGCGCACGATCCGTTTCGACCGCGGCCTGGCGATGTCGCGCTACGAGATCACCGTCGGCGAGTTCCGCCGCTTCATGAATTCCACCAAGCACCGCGCCCGCGCCACCCGCCGCGGCTATTCCACCGCCTACGACGAGCGCAGCGGCAACCTGGTCCGGCGCGGCGGGGTCGACTGGCGTTCGGACTACGCCGGCCGGCCGGCGGCCGACAACATGCCGGTAGTGCACGTCAGCGCCAAGGACGCGGTGGCCTACACCGAGTGGCTGTCGGCGATCACCGGCCAGCGTTACCGGCTGCCGAGCGAGGCCGAGTTCGAATACGCCTTGCGCGCCGGTACCCAGGGCCGCTTTCCCTGGGGCGACGGCCCGCCGCCGGCGCGCGCCGGCAACCTGACCGGCAGCCTCGACGCCTCGCCCAGCGGCCGCCGTTGGCGCAACGCCTTCGATCGCTACAGCGACGGCGCCTGGGGGCCGACCCCGGTCGGCCGCTACGCGCCGAATGCATTCGGCCTTCACGACATGGCCGGCAATGTCAGCGAGTGGGTGGCCGACTGCTGGCACGACAACTACCGGCGCGCGCCCCGCGACGGCGCGGCCTGGTTCAATCCGGGCTGCCGCACGCGGGTGTTGCGCGGGCCGTCGTGGTCGAGTTCGCCGGCGCAGTCGCGCGCGGCTTGGCGCCAGGGCACCAGCGCCGACACCACCAACGGCCGCCTCGGGTTCCGGGTGGTGCGGGAGATTTGACCGGAGCGGGCCGCGCGGCATGATGGCGCGGCCGGCGTCGGCGATGGGGGCGGGCGGCGCGCGAGCGCGGCACGGCCGGTCAGCAACGAAGCGGGCGAGGGCCCGCGCGCAGTTTTGGGAGTAGGCAGATGCGGATCGATCCTATGGGCGGCGCGAGCCGCGGGCAGCGGCGCGGTTTCGGCGGGTTCCGCTGGTGGATCCTGGTCCTGTTCGCGATCTACGCGGCCTGGCAATGGTTCGGCAGCGCCAAGACCGATCCCTATACCGGCGAGACCGCGCATTACGGCACCACCGCCGACGAGGAAGTCCAGCTCGGCGCGCAGGCGTTCCAGCAGGTGCTCGGCGACGCCAACGCGCAGCGCGCGCTGTTGCCGGCCAACGCGCAGCAGAGCCAGGCGGTGCGCGAGATCGCCCAGCGCCTGATCGACAAGGTGCCGCAGGTCGCCGAATCGCTGGCGAAGGCGAACCAGCAGCAGGCGCCGACCGACTACCGCAGCTTCCAGTGGGACGTGGCGGTGATCGATTCGCAGGAGGCCAATGCCTTCTGCCTGCCCGGCGGCAAGATGGCGGTCTACACCGGGCTGTTTCCGGTCACCCAGAACACCGACGCCTTGGCGGTGGTGATGGGCCACGAGATCGCCCACGCCCTGCTGCGCCACGGTTCGCAGCGCATGGCCCAGCAGAAGCTGGTGCAGATGGGCCAGGTCGCCGCCGGCATGGCGGTGGGCGGAATGGACCCGCAACAGCAGCAGATGGTGATGGCCGCGCTCGGCGCCGGCGCGCAGTACGGGCTGATCCTGCCGTACGGGCGCAACCACGAGACCCAGGCCGACCAGGTCGGGCTGATGCTGGCCGCGGCGGCCTGCTACGACCCGCGCCAGGCGGTGCCGTTGTGGGAGCGCATGTCCCAACTCGGCGGCGGCCAGCGCCCGCCGGAGTTCGCCTCGACCCACCCGGACCCGGCCAACCGGATCCAGACCCTGCAGGCGCTGATGCCGCGCGCGCTGCAGTTCTATCAGGCCAACTGCGCCAGCCGGCCGTTGCGATGAGGGCGGGGCAACAGCAACAGCAACAGCAACGGCAAATCCCCCCTGGCCCCCCTTTTTCAAAGGGGGGAACAGCGAAGGCGGTTCGGGCTGATTGCCGGCAGACGGTTGGCCGGGATGGTTCGCCCGCGACGAAGCAAAAAACCGCCGGACGGCGGTTTTTTGTTGCTTGCAGGAACCCACTTTTTTAGCCTTTTCCCGAGTCCCGAGTCCCGAGTCCCGAGTCCCGAGTCCCGAGTCCCGAGTCCCTCAGAAACTCATGAACAACCCGCCATTGACCGGAATATTGGCGCCGGTGATGAAGCCGGCGTCGTCGGCGGTGAGGAACTCGACGGTGCGGGCGATCTCGCTGGGCTGGCCGAGGCGGCCGACCGGGACGCTGTCGAGGATCCGGCTGCGGATGTCCTCGGGCACCGCCATCACCATCGCGGTTTCGCAGTAGCCCGGCGAGACCGAGTTGACGGTGACGCCCTTGCGCGCGACCTCGCGCGCCAGGGCCATGGTGAAGCCGTGCATGCCGGCCTTGGCCGCGGAGTAGTTGGTCTGGCCGAACTGGCCGGTCTGGCCGTTGACCGAGCTGATGTTGACGACGCGGCCGAAACCGCGCTCGGCCATGCCGTCGACCGCGTGCCGGCACAGATTGAACACGCCGTCGAGGTTGACGTCCATGACCTCGTCCCAGGCGCGCTTGTCCATCTTGCGCAGGCTGCCGTCGCGGGTGATGCCGGCGGCGTTGACCAGGATGTCGACCGCGCCGTCGCGTTCGAGGATGCGGCCGATCGCCGCGCCGCAGTCGTCGTAGTCGGCGACGTTGGCGGCCTCGAAGCGCACGTCCAGGCCCTCGGTCAGGCGGCCGAACTCGGCGATGCGCTCCTCGCGCGTGCCCAGGTCGAGCGCGATCACGCGCCGGCCGGCCCGGGCCAGGGATTTGCAGATCTCGCTGCCGAGACCGCCGATGCCGCCGCTGACGACGGCGATGCGCTTGTGCATGGATTACCCCAACTGGAACGCCGGCCGCGGCCACCCCACGCGTCCGGCTGCCGTCCGCGGACGGCTTCGGTCAACGACGCGGCGCGCCGGTGGCGCGCAAGAAAAAAGCGCGGCTCAACGCTCGCGCTTGTCGGTCTTGTTCCGCGGCGTGGTCGGTTGGCCTACGCTGCCGGAAAGGTTCTGCTGGAACTCTTTCCACATCGAGAGATTGCGCTCGGTGAGCTGGTTCATCATCGCCCAGGGGGTCTGGCCGAGCATGCCGCCCATCTGGTTGCGGAACTGCTGCTGCTGGTCCAGGAACAGTTGCATCGAGCGTTCCAGGTAGCTGCCCATGAAGCCCTGCAGCGAATCGCCGTAGAAGCGGATGATCTGGCTGAGCAACTGGGTCGACAACACCGGTTCGCCGTCCTGCTCGTGCTCGGCGATGATCTGCAGCAGCACCTGGCGGGTCAGGTCTTCGCCGGAACGCGCATCGCGCACCTCGAACTCCTCGCCGTCGACGATGAGCTGGCGCACGTCCTCGATGGTGATGTAGCTGGAGATCTCGGTGTCGTAGAGACGACGGTTGGGGTACTTCTTGATGACGCGAGTCGAGGCCATGGAGCTTTGGCTCTAAAACGTGGTGCCTTGCAGCATGGCGCAGGCCGCGAGGGCTTGCAACAGGGTCGGCACAATGGCCGCGACCGAAGGTCGCCGCGGCCGCCCGTCGCGGCGCCGTCCGGCTGCGCGCCGGAGACCCTGAACAGGTCTCCGGCGTCGGACCGGTTCACCAGCCCATGTACTGGCCGCCGTTGGCGGACAGGTTGGCGCCGGTGATCCAGCCGGCTTCGTCGGGGATGAAGAAACCGACCGCGTAGGCGATCTCCTCCGGCGTGCCCAGGCGCCCGGTCGGGATCTGGGCGATGATCTTGTTGCGCACGTCCTCCGGCACGGCCATCACCATGTCGGTGCCGATGTAGCCCGGCGAGACGGTGTTGACGGTGATCCCGAACTTGGCGTTTTCCTGCGCCAGCGAGATGGTGAAGCCGT
Source organism: Lysobacter sp. Soil_C_15 (assembly GCF_057657315.1). Lineage (NCBI taxonomy): Bacteria > Pseudomonadati > Pseudomonadota > Gammaproteobacteria > Lysobacterales > Lysobacteraceae > Lysobacter > Lysobacter sp. Soil_C_15. Next base: position 792,269 of record NZ_JBDGIR010000002.1, on the reverse strand, counting down.
GCATGCCGGCCTTGGCCGCGGCGTAGTTGGCCTGGCCGTACTGGCCTTTCTGGCCGTTGATCGAGCTGATCTGGACGATCCGGCCCCACTTGCGTTCGCGCATGCCCTCGATCACCGGGCGGGTGACGTTGAAGCAGGAATTGAGGTTGGTGCCGATCACGTCGGTCCACTGCTGCGCCGTCATGCGGTGGAAGGTGGCGTCGCGGGTGATGCCGGCGTTGTTGACCAGGATGTCGACCGGGCCGAGCTGGCGCTCGACCTCGCGCACCAGCGCCTCGGCCTGCTCGGGCGAGGACACGTCGCCCTGGGCGATGGCCACCTCGAAACCCTGTTCCTTCAGCTGCGCCTGCCAGGCGCGGCCCTTGGCTTCGTCTCGATAGTTGGTCGCGACCTTGTGCCCCAGTTTGGCGAGGCGTTGGACGATCGAGGTGCCGATGCCACCGGTGCCGCCGGTGACCAGTGCAACGCGTGACTGCATGCTGTGCTCTCCATGACCGCGCAGCGCGGTATCGGCCCGATTCTAGACAGCATTCGGGGCCGGCGTGTTGTGCACAGCAGCGAGGGTCTTAGCACATTTTGGAATCTGTGCCGGACTGAACGAAAGCCGGGCCTGGTCGAGCAATTCGGTGACAGTCGCTACCTCGGCCAGCGGCGCGGGATCCTGGCCGAGCGTGAGCCAGGCGGCACGCAGCGCCGGCAGCGGGTCGGCCGGGTCGAGCGGGCGCGCGGCGTCGGACTTGGACAGCTTGCGCCCCTGCGCGTCGAGCAGCAGCGGCAGGTGCGCGTAAGTCGGGGTCGGCAGGCGCAGCGCGCGTTGCAGCAGGATCTGGCGCGCGGTCGAGTCGAGCAGGTCGGCGCCGCGGACCACGTCGGTGATGCCCTGTTCGGCGTCGTCGACCACCACCGCCAGTTGGTAGGCCCAGTAGCCGTCGGCGCGGCGCAGGACGAAGTCGCCGACCTCGGCGGCCACGTCCTGGCGTTGCGGGCCGAGCACGGCATCGTCGTAGTCGACCGTCGCGTCGTCGGCCACGCGCAGGCGCACCGCCGGCTGTGGCGCCGCCTGCTCGGCGACGCGCGCGGCGCCGACGCAGCGGCGGTGGATGCCGCCGGCGGCGGCCAGCTCGCTGCGGCTGCAGCGGCATTCGAAGGCCAGGCCGCGCTCCAGCAGCTCGGCCAGGGCGGCGCGGTAGAGCGCGCCGCGCGCGCTCTGGCGCCGCACCGGCTCGTCGCTTTCCAGGCCGAACGCGGCCAGGGTGCGCAACTGGCAGTCGGCGGCGCCGGGAACTTCGCGCGGCGGATCGAGGTCTTCGATACGTACCAGCCAGGTGCCCCGGTGGTGGCGCGCCAGCAGCCAGCTGCCGAACGCCGCCAGCAGCGAGCCCGGATGCAGCTCGCCGGTGGGCGAGGGCGCGAAGCGCCCGCGGTACGGCGCCGGCCGGCCCGGTTCGGGCGCGGCGGCAGCCGGGAGGCCGGGGTGTTCGGGCGGGGACGAAGGATGTCCGGACAATGAACGAACGCTCGGGCGAGGGCGGGGACGGTACGGATTCTCGTTGAATTAACGGCGGTTTCGCCACATTTGAGGACGAGCGGCGACGCCGCCGCATCGACAGGGAGGTCGCACGAAGCCGCGCATGGTGCGCGGCAACCCAAGCAAGTTACGACCATGTTCAAACGCATAGCGCTGTTCCTCGCCACCAACCTGGCCGTGCTGGTCCTGCTCGGCATCGTCATGTCGGTGCTGCAGAACGTATTCGGCATCCGCCTGGGCAATCAGGGCGCGATCCTGGTGATGGCCGCGGTGTTCGGTTTCGGCGGTTCGCTGATCTCGCTGCTGATGTCGAAGTGGATCGCCAAGCGGACCACCGGCGCCTACGTGATCGAGCAGCCGCGCAACGCCGACGAGCGCTGGCTGGTCGAGACCGTGCGCCGCCAGGCCGAGGCGGCCGGCATCGGCATGCCCGAGGTCGCGATCTACGAGGCGCCGGAAATCAACGCCTTCGCCACCGGCGCCAACCGCAACGACGCGCTGGTCGCGGTCTCCACCGGCCTGCTGCGGGCGATGACCCCGGACGAGGCCGAGGCGGTGCTGGCGCACGAGGTCAGCCACGTCGCCAACGGCGACATGGTGACCATGGCCCTGGTCCAGGGCGTGCTCAACACCTTCGTGCTGTTCGCCGCGCGCATCGTCGGCGGCTGGATCGACGCGATGCTCAACGGCGAGCGCGAGTCGCGCGGCCCGGGCGTGTTCTATTTCGTCGTGGTGATGGTGCTGGACGTGGTGTTCGGCATCCTGGCCAGCATGATCGCGATGGCGTTCTCGCGTTACCGCGAGTTCCGCGCCGACGCCGGCGGCGCCCGCCTGGCCGGCCGCGAGAAGATGATCGCCGCGCTCAAGCGGCTGTCGCTGACCTACGGCGAGAGCACTCTGCCGAACCAGGTCCAGGCCTTCGGCATCAGCGGCGCGGTCGGCCACGGCCTGTCCAAGCTGCTGCGCAGCCATCCGCCGCTGGAAGAGCGCATCCAGGCGCTGATCGACGCGCCGCAGGAACGCTCCAGCGGGCGCGCGGTGGTGCGGTAAGCGACAACAGCAACAGCAACAGCAAATCCCCCCTGGCCCCCCTTTTTCAAAGGGGGGAGCGGCAAGGGCGGTGCGGCCGGCGATGAGGCAACAAAAAACCCGCCATCCGGCGGGTTTCTTGTTGACGGGAGAAACCCCTGTCTTAGTCTTTTCCCGAGTCCCGAGTCCCGAGTCCCGAGTCCCGAGTCCCGAGTCCCGAGTCCCGAGTCCCGGCTTACTGGAAGTCGTAATCCATCTCCGGCCCCGCCGCGGCTAGGAAATGGCCCTGGGCGTAGTCGATGCCGGCGCCGAACAGCAGGCTCATGCTGGAAGCGTCCTGGACGAACTCGGCGATGGTCTGCTTGCCCAGCTCGCGCGCCTTGTCGGCGATCTCGCGCACGCGCGATTGGTGGTCGGGGTTGCCGGTCAGGTCTTCGATGTAGCCGCGGTCGATCTTGAGGAATGCGGCGTCGAAGTGGTTGAGCAGCTGGAACGAGTTGAGGCCGGCGCCGAACTGCTCCAGGCCGATGCGCACGCCGTAGGGGGCGATGCGCGCCTGCAGCTCCTGCGCCGCGCGCAGGTTGGTGAAGACCTTGGACTCGGGCAGCTGCAGCACCAGCAGCTTGCCGTCGGCGCCGTACTTGGCCAGCTGTTCGACGATGTGCTGCTGCAGGCTTTCGTCCTGCAGCGAGGCCTGGGTGATCTTGACCAGCAAGGTGGTGCGGCGGCCCTGGCGCATGCGCTCGCCGATGATCTGGATCGCCTTGCCGACCACCCAGCGATCGATCTCCCACAGCAGGCCGTGCTCTTCGGCGATCTGCAGGAACGACAGCGGCTGCACCAGTTCGCCTCCGACCTCGCCCGGGGCCGCGCTCTGCATGCGCAGGTAGGCCTCGTACATCTCGATCGGCTCGCCGTGCAGGTTGATCAGCGGCTGGTAGTTCATCACGAAGCGGTCGGCGTCGAGCGCGTCGCGGATGCGCGCGACCCAGGCCGCGATGCGTTCTTCCTCGGCGCGGTCGACCGCGCCCGGATCGAACAACTCGCTGCGGTTGCCGCCGACGTCGCTGGCCGACTGCAGGCACTGGCTGGCCTTGCCGAGCACGGCGGTGATGCTGGCGATCTTCTCGCCGATCTGCACGCCGCCGAGGCTGGCGGTGGCGCTCAGGGCCAGCGGGCCGGCCTCGAGCACCTGGTCGGCGAAGGTGGCGCGGATGCGTTCGGCCAACGCCGCGGTATGGCTGTGGTCGCTGTGCCGGGTCAGTACCGCGAACTGGTGCTCGGCGAAGCGCGCGACCACGTCCTCGGGGCCGACCGCGGCGCGCAGGCGCTCGCCGCAGGCGGCGATCAGTTGGTCGGCCTGGTCCAGGCCGATTTCCTGCAGCAACTGGTTGTAATGGTCGGGCTCGACCAGCAGCAGGCCGTGGTGGGCGGAGTTCTGCGCCGCGTCCGAGACCGCGTCTTCCAGCGCGCGCAGGAAGGTGGCGCGGTTGAACAGGCCGGTGACCTGGTCGCGCTGGCGCAGCGCTTCGACTTCGCGCGCCAGTTCCGGGTCGACTTCCTGCCGGCGCAGCACCACCTGCAGGCAATGTTCGCCTTCGTAGGTGGCCGGGGTGAATTCCATCACCGCCGGGAAGGCGTTGCCGTCCAGGGTACGGGCCTGGGTCTCGTAGCTCGGCGGCGGCGGCTCGCCCTTGCTGAGCTGCTTGAGCAATTGCTTGAAGCCGTCGACCTGGCCGGGCGCGACCATGTCGAGCAGCGACATGCCTTCGATTTCTTCGAAGGACTCGAAGCCGAACATGTCCAGGTACGCCGCATTGGCGCGGATATGCATGCCTTCGTGGATGTAGGCGATCGGATCGCGCGAGGAGTCGATCAGCGCATCGCAACGGCGCTCTGTCTCGCGCACCTGGGCCTCGAGCCGGCGCAGCGAGCGGCGCGCTTCCAGATCGGCCCATTCGGCGCGCACCGCGTTCTGCAGGTGGGCCAGGTTGGAGCGCAGCACCACGCCGCGCGCGCCGATCTCCAGCGCGCCGAGCAGGATCGAATCGTCGACGGTCTCGGTCAGCACCAGCACCGGCAGGTCCTTGCCGCTGGCGTCGACGCTCTGCATCAGCTTGGACAGGGCGACGTTGCGCGAGTCGCGCGCCGCCAGGACCAGGTCCGGCGGGTGCTGCAGGATCAGCGCGGCCACTTCCTGCTCGTTTTCCGGCCGGGTCGGCCGCACCGCGATGCCGCTGTTGCGCAGGCCGCTGACGATGGCCTCGGCCGCCTCGACGCTGTCGTCGACGATCAACAGGCGTAATACCATGTCTTTGCCGAATTGCATTGACCACCTCCGTGGGCCGGGTTTATGACATGAAGGGCCGGCCTCGTCCATGCAAGGTCGAAAATCTGTGACCCGTTGTTGGGTTCGATCCGCCGCAGCCGCGCGCGGCCGGCGCATGGCGGCGCCGGTCGGCGGTTTCGCGTCGTTCCCCGATCAAACCCCGATCAGATTACAAGCTTACAACGGTCGCTTGCCGGGATCGCCTGCCACTTCTCGCACCAGCTTGGGCACCAGGTAGCCGGAGATGCGCGCCGCCAGGGCGCGGTGCAAGGCCAGGGCGCGCTCGTCGGAGACCTCGAAATGGGCCGATCCCTGGACCCGGTCGAGCTGGTGCAGGTAGTAGGGCAGCACGCCGGCGGCGTAGCTGCGCTCGCTCAGCGCGGCCAGGGCGTCGACGTCGTCGTTGACCCCGCGCAGCAGCACCGCCTGATTGAGCAAAGTGGCGCCGGCGGCGCGCAGCCGGGCCATCGCCGCGTCGACCGCGGCGTCGAACTCGGCGGCGTGGTTGGCGTGCAGGACCACCGCGACCGGCCAGGGCAGGCCGCGCAGCCAGGCGCTCAGCTCGGCGTCGACGCGCTCGGGCAGGACCACCGGCAGGCGGGTGTGCACGCGCAGGCGGCGCAGGTGCGGCACCGCGGCCAGGGCCTGGGTCAGCTCGGCCAGCTTGGGCGTGGCCAGCGACCAGGGGTCGCCGCCGGACAGGATCACCTCGTCGATGCCGGGGTCGGCGGCGATCGCCGCGACCGCCTCGCGCCAGCCGGCCGCGGCCGCGGTTTCCTCGGCATAGGGGAAGTGGCGGCGGAAGCAGTAGCGGCAGTGGATCGCGCAGCTGCCGGTGGCGATCAACAGGGCGCGGCCGCGGTACTTGCGGATCACCCCGTGGCCGGCCTTGGCCGCGCCGTCGCCGACCGCGTCCAGACTGAAACCGGGCATCGGCCGCAGTTCCTCGTCCAGCGGCAGGACCTGGCGCAGCAGCGGGTCGGCCGGATCGCCGTGGCGCATGCGGGCGACGAAGCCGCGCGGCACCCGCAAAGGGAACTGGGCCGCGGCCTGGTCCGACAGGCCCAGCGCGGCCTGCTCCAGGCCGAGCAGGGACAGCAGCTCGCGCGGGTCGCGCAGGGCCTCGCGCCAGGCCGCCTGCCAGCGTGCGCCGGGGCGGTCGGGGGCGGGCGGCTGCATCGGGGCCGGGGCTGCGGTTATCATGTCGGGCTGATTAGGGTGGCCGGATCTGCCGGCGCCGGCCCGGGCCGTAGGCCGGGGCGGCGCGCAGCCCGACATTCTAGCCTTACCCGTCCGATCGCGGTTTCTAGCGACGGATCCCAGCGGCGGATCCAAGCGGCAGCGGGCCCAGCGGCGGACCCGGGCGATGCGCCCGGGCGCCGGCCGCGGGCGCGGGGCGCCGCCTCATTACTTTCCAAATTCGCAGGAGCTTCAAGCATGGCCAGCTTAGGCATGAACGACGTCAAGACCGGACAGAAGATCCTGGTCAACAACGACCCGTGCATCATCACCGAGACCGAGTACGTCAAGCCGGGCAAGGGCCAGGCCTTCACCCGCGTCAAGTACCGCAGCATCAAGTCGGGCCGGGTGGTCGAAATGACCATGAAGGCCACCGACAGCGTCGAGCAGGCGGACGTGGTCGATACCGACATGCAGTACCTGTACTCGGACGGCGAGTACTGGCACTTCATGAACCAGGAGTCCTTCGAGCAGGTCCAGGCCGACAAGGCCGGCATGGGCGGCGCCGAGAAGTGGCTCAAGGGCGAGGAGGAGTGCGTGGTGACGCTGTGGAACGGCGTGCCGATCGCGGTCCAGCCGCCGAACTTCGTCGAGCTGAAGATCACCGAGACCGATCCGGGCGTGCGCGGCGACACCTCGGGCGGCGGCGGCAAGCCGGCGACCCTGGAAACCGGCGCGGTGGTGCGCGTGCCGCTGTTCGTCGGCCAGGAAGAAACGATCAAGGTCGACACCCGCTCGGGCGAGTACGTCAGCCGAGTGAAGTGATCGAGTGAAGTGATCGAGTGAAGTGATACGGTCCGGCCCGCGGCCGCCGTCGGCGGTCGCCGGCGGCCGCGTTCCCGCCGCGGCGGACGCTTGCGGCGCGGTTTGCCGGCATTGCCGCTTTCGCCGACGTCCGCGCGGCGCGGGCGAGGGCGGCGCACAATGCGTTGCGGCGCTGGTCGCCGTTTTGCGGCGCTCGCGGGCGCCGCGCAGCAGTCAGCACGACCCGTACGCGGACGGCGACCCCGGCCGCGTTTTCGCAACACCCGGCCGACCCGGCCTCGGGCGGTCCGGCCATCCGAGCGAGCGCAGATGACCAGCGAACCCCAAGCCATTGCCTGCGACCTGTTGATCGAAGCGGGCTGGGTGGTGCCGGTCGAGCCGCATGCGGTGGTGCTGGAAGCCCACGCCGTCGCGGTGCGCGGCAGCCAGATCCTCGACGTGCTGCCGATCGCCCAGGCGCGGGCGCGCTACGCGCCGGCCGAGACGGTTTCGCGCCCGGACGCGGCGCTGATTCCGGGCCTGGTCAACGCCCACACCCACAACCCGATGACGCTTTTGCGCGGCATCGCCGACGACCTGCCGCTGATGGAATGGCTGCAAGGCCATATCTGGCCGGTCGAGGCGGCGGTGATCGGGCCGCAGTTCGTCGAGGACGGCATCGCCCTGGCGATCGCCGAGATGCTGCGCGGCGGCACCACCTGCGCCAACGAAAACTATTTCTTCCCCGACGTCCAGGCCGCGGTGTACAAGCGCCACGGCTTCCGCGCCCGGGTCGGCCTGCCGGTGATCGATTTCCCGACCGCCTGGGCCAAGAGCTCGGACGAGTATTTCGACCGCGCCGGCGAAGTGCACGACCTGTGGCGCGACGATCCGCTGGTCGCGACCGCGTTCGCGCCGCATGCGCCGTACACGGTCAGCGATGCGAACTTCGAGCGCATCCGCATGCTCGCCGACCAGCTCGACCTGCCGGTCCACCTGCACACCCACGAGACCGCGCAGGAAGTCGCCGACTCGATCAAGCTGCACGGCCAGCGTCCGCTGGCGCGGCTGGACCGGCTCGGCCTGGTCAGCGATCGCCTGATCGCAGTGCACATGACCCAGCTCACCGACGCCGAGATCGAGCTGTGCGCGCAGCGCGGGGTCAGCGTGGTGCACTGCCCGGAATCCAACCTCAAGCTGGCCTCGGGCTTCTGCCCGGCCTGCAAGCTCGAGCGCGCCGGGGTCAACCTGGCGATCGGCACCGACGGCTGCGCCAGCAACAACGACCTGGACATGTTCGGCGAGACCCGCACCGCGGCGCTGCTGGCCAAGGCCGTGGCCGACGACGCCAAGGCGCTGGATGCGTTCCGCGCGCTGCGCGCGGCGACCCTCGGCGGCGCGCGCGCGCTCGGCTACGAGACCCGGATCGGTTCGATCGAGGCCGGCAAGCAGGCCGACCTGGTCTGCGTCGATCTGTCGCAACTGGAGACCCAGCCGCTGCACCACGTGGTCTCGCAGCTGATCTACGCCACCGGCCGGCATCAGGTCAGCGACGTCTGGATCGCCGGCCGCGCCAAGCTGCGCCAGCGCGCGCTGGTCGACATCGACGTCGCCGGCCTGCTCGCCAACGCGCGCCAGTGGCGCGAACGCATCGCCGCGATTTGAGCGGGCGGGCGCTCGCGCGGCGTTAACACCGCGGCCCGAGCGCTTGGCCACACTAAGGCGGCGGCGGACCCGGTCCGGCGCCCGACAGGCGAGGGGGCGATCGCGCGCCCGCGCCGCCACCGACCGGCAACGGTCCGAACGGTAACGAACATGAGCGCTCACAGCACCGCCCCCCATTCCGGCGACACCAACGACACCGGCGACACCGGGTCCGCGAGCGGCCGCGACAATTTCAGCCAGGCCGAACTGGACAAGTTCGGCGCCCTCGCCAATCGCTGGTGGGACCCGCAAGGCCCGCAGAAGCCGCTGCATGCGATGAACCCGGCGCGGCTGGGCTATGTCGCCCAGCGGGTGCCATTGCGCGAGGCGCAGGTGCTCGACGTCGGCTGCGGCGGCGGCCTGCTCAGCGAGGCGCTGGCCGCTTCCGGCGCGCAGGTGATCGCGATCGATCTGGCGCCGGAACTGATCAAGGTCGCCAAGCTGCACCGGCTGGAAACCGGCGTCGCGGTCGATTACCGGCTGCAGTCGGTGGAAACCCTGGCCGAGGAAATGCCGGGCCGCTTCGATGCGGTCACCTGCATGGAAATGCTCGAGCACGTGCCCGACCCGGCGGCGATCGTGCGCGCCTGCGCCAGGCTGCTCAAGCCCGGCGGGCGGCTGTTCCTGTCCACCCTCAACCGCACCCCGGCGGCGTTCGCGCTGGCCATCGTCGGCGCCGAGTACGTCGCCCGCGTGCTGCCCAAGGGCACCCACCAGTACCGCGACTTCATCAAGCCCTCGGAACTGGCGGCGTGGCTGCGCGAGGCCGGGTTGCAGCTGGAAGACGTCAGCGGCCTGATGTACGAGCCCTGGCGCAATGCGGCGCGGGTGATCTCGCGCACCGACATCAACTACCTGGCCTGCGCGCGCAAGCCCGGGGACGCGGCATGAGCGCGGCCGCGCAGTCCGTCGCGACCGCCTTCCCGAAGGCGGCGCTGTTCGATCTCGACGGCACCCTGCTCGACAGCGCGCCGGACATGCTCGCGGTCGCCAACCGCATGCGCGCGGCGCGCGGCGCCGGCCCGATGACGCTCGACGCGCTGCGCCCGCACGTGTCCAAGGGCGCGCGGGCGATGCTCGGCGCGGCGTTCCCGGAGCTGGACGCCGCAGGGCGCGACGGCCTGGTGGGCGAATTCCTGGATCTGTACGAGGCCGAACTCGGCCTGCACGGCGCGCCGTTCGCCGGAGTCGAGACGATGCTGGCCAGGCTCGAGGCCGCCGGCTGCGCCTGGGGCATCGTCACCAACAAGCCCGAATACCTGGCGCGCAAGCTGATGCCGCTGCTGGGCTGGGAAACCCGCTGCGCGGTGCTGATCGGCGGCGACACCCTGGCCGCGCGCAAGCCCGATCCGCTGCCGCTGACCGTGGCGGCCGAGCGCATCGGCCTGGCCGCGGCGGACTGCGTCTACGTCGGCGACGACGAGCGCGACATCGTCGCCGCGCGCGCCGCCGGCATGGCCTCGGTGGCCGCGCTGTGGGGCTACCGCCTCGACCACGACGATCCGCTGTCGTGGCGGGCGGACGTCATGCTCGAGACGCCGGCGCAATTGCTCGAGCCTGGCGCATGGCCGGCGACGCGATGAATCCCGCCGCCGGCGAGGCCGACGAGCAGGCGCTGCACGAATTCGCCGGCAAGTGGCGCGCGCGCTGGCCGGAGTGGGCGGTGGCCGAAGTGTTCGTGCCGCGCGCCGAGCGCGCCACCGCGCTGGCCTGGGCGGCGCTGCAACAGGAATTGACCGACGCCGCCTGGGGCGGCAGCGACGCCGCGCCGGGCGAGGCCAAGCTCGGCTGGTGGATGGAGGAACTGCAGGGCTGGACCCAGGGGCGGCGCCGCCACCCGCTCGGCCTGGCCCTGCAACGCCGGCCGGCGCCCTGGGCGGCGCTGGCGGCGGCCCTGCCGGGGCTGCGCGACAGCCGCGAGCGCCCCGGCGACCGCAACGAGGCCTACGACGGCCTGCGCCCGCTCGCCGAGGCGGTCGCCGCGATCGATGCGGCCCTGTTCGAGCTCGTGCCCGGTCAGTTGCCGGTCGCTGCGGTGCCGGCGATCCAGGCCGCGCTGTTGGAAGCGCGGCTGCTGTTGCAGGGCGACGCGGCTGTGCCGTTGAGTCTGGTCGCGCGGACCCTGGCCCGCCCGGGCGAGGGCGCGGCGGCCGAGTGGGGCCGGGAACTGCTGGCCCAATGGCCGCACGGCGGCGGCGCGACCGTGCCGCGGCGGCTGTGGACGGCCCTGGCCCGGACCCGCCTGCAGCGCGGCGACGCGGCCCGGCCGTTGTCGCCGTGGGCGGCCTTGCTGGCGGCCTGGCGCGGGGCCCGCAACTGAGCGTTGCAGGGCCGGGACCGGGCCGGCGGCCCCCCAGCCGCTAGAATGGCGGCGTTGCGTTCCCCCCACGCGCCCCCATCTCAGCCGTCGTGAATCCTCCCAACGCTCCTGCGCTCAAGCCCGTCCTGCCCGATGTTGCCTTCGATGCCGCCGCCGCGGCGCGGCCGCTCGACTGGGTGGGCATGTCCAACATCGCCCTGCCGCTGCGCGTCGCCGCCGGCGACGGCAGCGTCATCCAGGTGCCGGCCTCGGTCGACGTCGCGGTCGACCTGCGCGATGCCGACGCGCGCGGCATCCACATGTCGCGCATGTACCTGCACCTGCAGCACGCGTTCGCCAGCGAGACGGTGACCCCGGCCGGCCTGCGCCGCGCCCTGCAGAGCCTGATCGACGGCCAGGGCGGCCTGTCCGGCGCCGCGCGCCTGAGCCTGCGCTACGAGCAACTGCTGTTGCGTCCGGCGCTGGCCAGCCACAACGCCGGCTGGAAGCGCTATCCGGTCGAGATCGACGCGCGCCTGATCGACGGCCACCTGCACCTGGGCCTGCGCTTCGCGGTCGAGTACTCCAGCACCTGTCCGGCGTCGGCGGCGCTGTCGCGCCAGCTCAACGCGGCGCGTTTCGCCGCCGATTTCGCCGCTGCGCATCCGCTGTCGACCGCGGTGGTCGGCGACTGGCTCGCCTCCGAGCGCGGCCTGGCGGCGACGCCGCACGCGCAGCGCAGCCGCGCCGACGTGCGGGTCGAACTGCGTCCGGCGTTCGACGAACTGCCGCTGGTGGCGTTGATCGACGCGATCGAGCAGGCGCTGGGCACGCCGGTGCAGACCGCGGTCAAGCGCGAAGACGAGCAGGCTTTCGCCAAGCTCAACGCCGAGAACCTGATGTTCTGCGAAGACGCCGCGCGGCGGGTCGCCGCGGCGCTGTCGCGCGACGCGCGGATCGAGCGTTTCGACGCCGAGGTCGCGCACTTCGAAAGCCTGCACGCGCACGATGCGGTGGCGCGGGTGACCGGGCAGGGCGCGCGCGACTGAACCCGCGCGCCGGCGCCGGCGCGCGACGCCGGTAACGATCTGCATAATTGCGGCGGGCGCCGCGCTTCCTCGCTCGCTAATGTGCGCAAGGCGTGTGCCAGCGCACAGATTGGTGCGCCAAATCGTGACGCTACCCACCCCCGGCCGCCGTACCGCATCGGCTATGCTCGGATCATTGGATCAGTGACCGGATGGGGCATGGGGAAACCCTGGCGTCGGAGCTGGCAGACCCTGTTGGCTCTGCTGGCCATGTGGGTGGCGGCGATCGCGTCGGCGCAATCCCCGGGGCTGTCCTCGTCCGACCCTCCGGCCTTTCGCGCGCCCGCTTTCGGCCTGGCCCGGCTCGGCCAGGACCCGGTGCCGGCGCGCGTGCTCGCCGGCGAATTCGACCATGCCTTCGAAGCCGTGTCCGGCAACGAGATCGCCGCGCCGCCGCGGCAGCCGACCTGGTGGCGGCTGAGCCTGCTCGGCGAGCTCAGCGCCGAGGCCGCGCCGCAACTGGTGGTCGGCCAGCCGAACCGGCGGGTGATCGAGCTATGGCGCCCCGGCGACGCGGTGCCGCTGCGCCGCTCGATCTACGGCCCCGATACCGACTTCGACCATTCGACCCGGTTCGTGGTGTTTCCCTTGCACGAAATGCGCCGGGGCGAGGTCTTGTACCTGCGCCTGCAGACCGTCGATTCGACCAAGTCCAGGGTGACTTTCGCGCCGCTGGCCCAGGTGCATCGCCAGGACATGCTGCACGTCGGCCTGCGCAGCGTGGTGCTGACCGCGCTGGGGGTGGCCGCGGTGCTGGCGTTCGGTTTCTGGGCCGGATTGCGCGAGCGCGGTTACGCCTACCTGGGCCTGACCCTGGTGCTGCAGATCCTGACCCTGACCGCCGACGGCGGCGAGATGCGCGCGGTGCCGTGGTTGAGCCAGATCGCCCCGGACGGACGCACCAACGTGGTGCTCAACACCGCCGCGGTGCTGGCCAGCATCCGCTTTCTGATCTTCTTCCTCGGTCTGCGCACCAGTCAGCCGCGGATCGCGCGGATCCTGGATTACTGCAGCATTTCGCTCGGCGCGCTGTTGGTGGTGTCGGTGTTCCGGACCTGGAAGCACAGCGCGCTGTACGGCAACCTCAACCTGCTGCTGGTGATCGCGCTGGTGCTGTACTGCACCGCGGTGGCCGCCCGCCGCCGCCAGCGCGAAGCCTACTTCCTGCTGCTGGTCTGGACCCCGCTGATGGCGGTGCTGGTGGTGCGGGTCGGCGCCATCCACCAATGGTGGCCGGAGTACGCCTGGCTCGAGTACGCCTTCCCGGTCGGCCTGGCGTTCGGCGGGCTCGGCCTGCTGCTCGGCCTGACCTCGAAGCTGCAACAGCTGCGCCGCGACCGCGACACCGCCAACCGGCTGGCCACCTACGACAGCCTGACCGGGGCGATGACCCGGGCGGCGATTTCGCAGAGCCTGCGCGGCGCGGTCGAAAGCGCGCATCGCTCGCACCGGCCGATGTCGGTGGTGTTCTTCGACATCGATCATTTCAAGCGCATCAACGACGAGTACGGCCACCGGGTCGGCGACGAAACCCTGCGCATCGTCTCGCTGCGCACCCGCAACCGCCTGCGCGCCTACGACCTGTTCGGCCGTTACGGCGGCGACGAAGTGCTGGTAGTGCTGGCCGACACCCAGTTGCGCGATGCGGTGCGGGTGGCCGAGCACCTGCGCGAATCGGTCAGCGGCAGCCCGCTGTCGATCGACGGCCGATTGTTGCCGGTCAGCCTGAGCCTGGGCGTGGCCGAACTGCTGCCGGGCGAGACCCCGGAGCAATTGCTCGAGCGCGCCGACGCCGCGCTGTACGCGAGCAAGTCGGCCGGCCGCGACCGGGTCACCGGCCACACCAACGAGCCGGCCGAAACCGAGGCGGTGTCGTGAACTTCGAGCGCAGCCGGCCGGCCTCGTGCGCGCCGGCGCAACTGCGCACCGGCGACGTGCTGCTGCTGCGCCATCGCAACGAGCTGGCGCGGCTGTACGCCTGGCTCGGCGACAGCGACTACGACCACATCGCCCTGGTCGGGCGCGCCGGTTGCCTGATCGAACTGGGCGCGGACGGGGTGAGCGAACCGGCGCTGGCCGAACGCCTGGCCGATCCCGACCTGAGCGCCGCCGAAGCGCGCCGGCCGCAGGCCGGCGGCGAAGCCGCGCAGGACACCGACCGCATCGCCGTGCTCGCCCATGCGCTGTCGCTGCGCAAGCCGGTCCATGCCGGCGACCCTTTGCGCGCGCTCGGCGTGCTGGCCGCGCTGCGCGAGCGCGACTGGCCGGCCCGGCCCGGCCTGCGCCGGGTCTTGCACGAGGCCTTGCGCCGCGTCGCCGAGGCCGACGCGCAGGCCATGACCGCTAGCGAATTCGTCTACCGCTGCCTGGCCGAGAATCCGGTCCACGGGCGCGGCGGGCCGGGATGGCGCCTGCCGCCGGTGCCGGCGCGGAGCCTGCCGTGTCCGGAGTTGGACGAAGCGGCGCTGTGGGCCCGGGTCGAGCCCTGGCTGCCGGCGTCGCGGCGCCGCGACTGGGCGACGGCGAGCGCGGAGGCGCCGATCGGCGAGGCCGGGTTCGCGGTGGCGCTGGCCCAGGCCCGCGCGCGGCTGGGCCTGATCGCGACCGGCGCCGGCCTGCTCGCGGCCGGGCCGCGGGTCGCCAATCCGAAATGGCTGCGGTTGCGCGAGCTGGAGCTGTCGCCCTCGCTGCCGACGCTGGGCGCGCTGCTGGCGAACTGAGCTGCGCCTCAGGGCGCGGCCGGCGCCTTGCTGGCGCGCACCGCATCGCCGCGTTCGAGCACCAGCAAGGGATCGATGCGCACGTCGAACCAGTTCATGCCCCAGTGCAGGTGCGGGCCGGTCGCGCGTCCGGTCGCGCCGACCGCGCCGACGGTCTGGCCCTGGGCGATGCGGTCGCCGACCTGGACGTCGATGCGCGACAGATGCAGGAAGTTCGAACTGATGCCGTGGCCGTGGTCGAGCACCACGGTGCCGCCGGTCAGGTACAGGCCGGGTTTGGCGAAGCTGACCACGCCCGCGGCCGGGGCCAGGATCGGCGTGCCGGTGGGCGCGGCGATGTCCATGCCGGAATGGCCGGAGCCTTTCTGGCCGTTGTAGACCCGCTGGTTGCCGAAGCGGCCGCTGATCCGCCCGCGCACCGGCCAGACGAAGGCCTGGGCGAAGTCGGCGCGGTCGTCGTCGCGCAGCCGCGCGGCCACCACCTCGGCCTGCTCGCGCTCGATCCGCGCGGCGATGTCCGGCGGCGGGTTGACCGTCTTCGGCGGCACGCCCTGGATGTATTCGGTAGGGAAGTCGCGCGCAGTCACCGCGATGCGCGCGCGCTCGACCCGGCCCGGCGCGGTTTCGACCTCGACCTCGAGCGGGCCGGCCGCATCGCGGCCGACCCCGAACACCACCGAGCCGTAGCCGGTGCTGCGCAGGCTGCGGCCGGCATAGCGCACCGTGCTGCCGGGCGGCACCCGGCCGATCACCATCGCGCCCTGCTGCACCGCTTCGGGGAAGACGATGCGCGCATCGGCGCGCGCCGGCGCGCCGGCCGCGGCCGGCGCCTGGGCCGATGCCGGGACGGCGCTCAGGCCTGCCGCCGCCAGGCACGCCGCCAGCGCGGCGGCGAGGCCGCGGTTCATCGGGCGAAGGCCAGGCGCTGCCCGTTCGGAGCGCCGACCAGCGCCTTGCCGTCCCAGGCCAGCACGCCGTTGACCCAGGTCGAGGCGATCGAGCTGTGGAAGGTGCGGCCTTCGAACGGCGACCAGCCGCACTTGGACAGCACGTCCTCGCGCCGCACCGTGTACGGCGCGTCGTCGATCAGCACCAGGTCGGCGAAATAGCCTTCGCGCAGGAAGCCGCGATGCTCGACGTCGAACAGCTTGGCCGGGGCGTGGGCGAACTTGTCGACCACCTGGGCGGTGCTCAGGCGGCCTTCGTGGACCAGTTCCAGCGCGGCGTTGAGGGCGAACTGGACCAGCGGCAGGCCGCTCGGCGCGCCGGTGTAGGGCCGCGCCTTTTCTTCCAGCGTATGCGGGGCGTGGTCGGTGGCGAGCACGTCGATCACGTCCTCGGCCACGGCGCGGATCAGCGCTTCGCGGTCGGCCGGGTCCTTGATCGCCGGGTTGCACTTGATCAGGTGGCCGAGCTTTTCGTAGTCGTCGCGATCGAAGCGCAGGAAGTGGATGCAGGTCTCGGCGGTGATGCGCTTGCCTTCGATCGGGCCGGCCTGGAACAGGGCCAGCTCGTCGGCGGTGCTGATGTGCAGCACGTGCAGGCGGGTGCCGTGCTTGCGCGCCAGCGAGATCGCCAGCTCGGTCGATTTCTTGCAGGCTTCGCGCGAGCGGATGTCGGGATGGAAGCGCGCCGGGATGTCGTCGCCGTACTGCGCCTTGTAGCGCGCCAGCTCGGCATCGATCATCGGCGTGTCTTCGCAATGGGTGATGATCGGCGTCGGCACGTCGCGGAAGATCGCGTCGAGGGTGACCGGATCGTCGACCAGCATGTTGCCGGTCGAAGCGCCCATGAACACTTTCACGCCCGGCGCGGTGCGCGGATCCAGCGACTGGATCGCGGCCAGGTTGTCGTTGCTGGCGCCGAGGTAGAAGCCGTAGTTGCCCCAGGCGCGGCCGGCGGCGCGGCGGTACTTGTCCTCCAGCGCGGCCGAATCCAGGGTCGGCGGGTTGGTGTTGGGCATGTCCATGAACGTGGTCAGCCCGCCGGCGACCGCGGCCGCCGATTCGGTGGCCATGTCGGCCTTGTATTCCAGACCGGGTTCGCGGAAATGCACCTGGTCGTCGATCATCCCCGGCAGCAGCCGGCGGCCGGCCGCGTCGACCACGGTTTCGTTGCCGCGCGCGTCCAGGCCGGCGCCGATCTGGGCGATGCGGCCGTTCTCGATGCGCAGGTCGCCGTCGTACTCGCGGCCTTCGTTGACCAGCCGGGCGTTGACGATCAGTGTCGATGACATGTGTGTTTTCCGGAGTCCAGGGGCGGTACGGGGTCGTGGCCGCCGGGGTGCAGGGGGTGGCAGCGTGCCAGGCGTCGCAGTGTCAGCCAGCCGCCCCTGAACGCGCCGAAGCGGTCGATCGCCTCCATCGAATAGGCCGAGCAGCTGGGGTAGAAACGGCAACGCTGGCCCAGCATCGGGCTGATCCAACGCTTGTAGCCACGAAGCAGGGCGATGAGGAGACGGTCGATCACGTTTTCTTAATGCCGGCAACGGTAGGGACTGGCGCAGGAAACGCGCGTCGCGAAAGCCCTCGGGTACTGCGTCTGGCCGGTGATTTGGCGCGGTTGCCGCAGGTGCCGCAGCAGGGTATAACAGCGCGCTTTCCCCAAACAAGGCAAGTGCGAGACGAAGGTCCGCCGCGGCGCGGAAGCGATGCTACCGTGTCTGCCCGGGCCGGGCGAAAACCGGCCGTACGCCGGATTTCACTTGCGGTCAGCGAACGCATGTGCATTTGATGACCGGGTGGGTCATGCTTGGCCCGCGAAGCCCTTTCGGACGTCGCGTCCGGGGGCGCCCTCAGGGAATAGAAGGACAAGCCGCTCGTGGCAGTGAAAAAACCTGCGAAGAAGGCCGCCCAGGCCGCCAAGAAGACCGTCAAGCCGGCTGCGAAGAAGGCGGCCAAGCCTGCGTCCAAACCGGCGCCGCAAAAAACGCCGGCCAAGCCGGCGGCCAAAGCGGCGACCAAGGCGGCCAAGCCGGCGGCGAAGAAGGCGCCGGTCAAGAAGGCCGCGGCGCAGAAACCCGCAGCGAGCAAGCCGGCGGCCAAGAAGGCCGCAGTGGTGAAGAAGGCGGCGCCCGCCAAGGCGCCCGCAGCGAAGAAGCCGGCCGCCAAGCCGGCGCCCGCGGCGAAGAAGGCGCCTCCCGCGGCGGCGAAAAAACCCGCACCCGGCAAGGACAGCGCAGCGAAGAAGCCCGAGCTTAAAAAAGTTGAAGTGAAAAAGCCCGAAGCTGTGAAGCCCGCAGTCAAGCCGGCTGCCCCACCGCCCGCGCCGCAGACCGCCCCCAAGGCCCCCCCTGCGGCGCTGGTCGACAGCACCTCCGACCGAATCAAGAACACAGTGACCCAGACAGCATCCAGCAAACCATCCGCGGGCAAGCCCGCGACTCCGGCCGCTCCGGCGCCGCGTCCGGCCGGCAAGGTCGCCGTCGCCGTGACCGCCAAGCAGGCGGCGCCGGCTCCGAAGACCAAGGTCAAAGTCGTGGCTTACCAGAACGATCCGGCCACCGGCCGGCCGATCGTGCCGAACGGTTACAAGCCGAGCCCCGAAGAGGAGTACATGAGCCCGCTGCAGCTGGAGTATTTCCGCCAGCGCCTGCTGCAGTGGCGTACCGACCTGGTCGAGGAGTCCAAGCAGACCATCGAGAACCTCAAGGACGAAGTGCGCGACGTCGGCGACGAAGCCGAGCGCGCCACCCGCGAGACCGAGAACTCGCTCGAACTGCGTACCCGCGACCGCTATCGCAAGCTGATCAGCAAGATCGACAGCACCCTCAAGCGGGTCGATTCCGGCGACTACGGCTTCTGCGTCGATACCGGCGAAGAAATCGGCCTGGAGCGCCTGGAGGCGCGCCTGACCGCCGAGCGCACCATCGACGCCCAGGAGCGCTGGGAGCATCTGCAGAAGCAGATGGGCGACTGAGCGGCCGCGCGGCCGAGCGGCACCTGGAGAAAGCCCGGCTTCGGCCGGGCTTTCGCGTTGCGGGCCGGAACGAGAAGTGAGCGCAGAGGAGTGAGGAGTGAGCAAAGGCAGCCGTGCTTTCGCTCGCTCCTCACTCCTCTGCGCTCGTTCCTGCCTCTCCACCCGCTCCTGGCCGGCCTGCTACTGCAGCTCGCGCAGGTCCAGCCGGCGCAGCTTCGGCGCCAGTTGCGCGGTCGCGGCGACCACCACCAGGGTCATGCAGCCGCCGAAGATCACCGACGGCACCAGGCCGAGCAGGCGCGCGGCGAGACCGGACTCGAACGCGCCGAGCTCGTTCGAGGAACCGATGAAGATGCCGTTGATCGACGACACCCGGCCGCGCATCTCGTCCGGGGTCGACAACTGCAGGATGGTCGAGCGCAGCACCACCGACACGCCGTCGCACATGCCCGACAGCATCAGCATCAGCGCCGACAGCCAGAACTCGCGCGACAGGGCGAAGCCGATGATGCACAGGCCGAAGCCGGCCACCGCGTACAGCAGCAGGCGCCCGGCGTGCTTCTGCGGCGGATGCCGGGCCAGCCACAGGCCGACCAGCACCGCGCCCGCGGCCGGCGCGGCGCGCAACACGCCCAGCGCTTCCGGGCCGTAATGCAGCACGTCGTGGATGAAGGCCGGCAGCAAAGCGACCGCGCCGCCGAACAGCACCGAGAACATGTCCAGCGCCTGCGCGCCGAGCACGACCTGGTGGTTGAACACGAAGCGCAGGCCTTCGCCGATGCTCTTGAACACCGGCGCGCGCTCGCTCGGCGCCGGCGGTTCGGTCACCCGCAGGGTGCTGATCGCGATCGCCGCGGCGACGGCGAAGCCGGTCGCGACCAGGTAGGCCGAGGTCTTGCCGCCCCAGGCCACCAGCGCGCCGCCCAGCGCCGGCCCCAGCACCAGCCCGGTCTGCATGACCACGCTGCTGACCCCGGCGCCGCGCGCGTAGTGCTCGCGCTTGAGCACGCGCGCGAACAGCGACATGTACACCGGGCCGAGGAAGGCGCGGACCACGCCGTTGAGCGCGATCGCCGCATAGATGGTCGCGGTGGCGAAGCCGAACCCGCCGGCCGGCAGCGTGCCCCAGGCCACCGAGGCCAACAGCGCGGTGGTCGCGACCAGGCCCAGGCAGGCGAACAGGCCGAGTTTGCGCCGCGGCAGGTGATCGACCGCGTAGCCGGCGAACAGGGCGAAGCAGAAGTAGGGCACCACCTCGGCCAGGCCGATCAGGCCCAGGGCGAAGGGATCGCGGGTCAGTTCGTAGACGTGCCAGCCGACCGTGACCGCGACGATCTGGTAGGACAGCATGCCCAGCAGCCGGTACACCAGCAGGCCGACGAAACCGGGATTGCGCAGCAGCGGGCGCAGGCCCTCGGAATCCGGGCTCTTGGAGTCAGAGCCCTTGAAATCCGGGCCTTCGGAAGCCGGATCGGGTGTGTCGGTTTGGCCGGCGCTGGACGGGCCGGCGCTCACAGGCGCCGTTGCGCCTGCTCGCGGATGAAGGCCAGCAGCGCGGCCAGGCCGTTGCTGCGGGTCGGCGAGAGATGCTTGGCCAGGCCGATGTCGGCGATGTAGTCGGCCGAGGTGGCGACGATCTCGCTCGCGCTGCGGCCGGAGTACACGCGCAGGGCCAGGTAGATCAGCCCGGACACGATCGCCGAGTCGCTGATCGCGTGGAAATCCAGGCGCTGCGCATCGCCCTCGACCGCGATCCAGACCATCGACTGGCAGCCGAGCAGGCGATGCTCTTCGGTCTTATAGGCCTGCGGCAGGTCCGGCAGCTTGCGGCCGAGATCGATCAGGTACTGGTAGCGCTCGGACCAGTCGCCGAAGAAGGCGAACTCGTCGCGGATCGCGGCCTGGGCCTGGACGGCGCTGGGTTCGAGCGGAAACGGGGAAGCGGGGAGGGCGACGGCATTCATCGAATCTGGGGGCCTGCGCGTGTCAGGACCCGGTTTCCTCGGTATGGAGTTCCGGGCGCTTGCGCACCCAGCGCACGCCTTGCGGCGTGTCTTCGAGCAGGATGTTCTCATCGGCCAACTGCTGGCGGATCGCGTCGGCACGGGCGAAATCGCGCGCCTTCTTGGCCGCGCTGCGTTCCTCGACCAGGGCCTGGATGCGCTCGTCGTCCTGGTCGCCGGCAGCGCCGGCGAACCACGCCGCCGGATCCTGCTGCAGCAGGCCCAGGGCCAGGCCGGCGCCGAGCAGTTCGCGCTTGAGCCGGGCCTGTTCGGCCGGATCGGCGGCCTTGCGCGCCTCGGCGGCGATGCGGGCGATCTCGGCCAGGGCCTGCGGCGTGCCCAGGTCGTCGTCGAGGATGCGCTCGATCTCGTCCGGGATCCGCACCGGGCCGGCGTCGACCGCGGCCAGGTCGCGCAAGGTGCCGTACAGCCGGTCCAGGGTGCGCGCGCACTGCTCGATCAGCTTGTTCGACCAGTCCAGCGGCTGGCGGTAGTGGGCGGTCAGCAAGGCGTAGCGCAACGCTTCGGCCGGATGTTTCTCCAATAGCTCGTGCACGGTCTCGATGTTGCCGCGCGACTTGGCCATCTTCTCGCCGTCGAAGTTCAGCATGCCGTTGTGCAGCCAGAACCGGGCGAACACCTTGCCGCCGTGCGCGCATTCGCTCTGCGCGATCTCGTTCTCGTGGTGCGGGAACATCAGGTCGTTGCCGCCGGCATGGATGTCGATGGTCTCGCCCAGGTGGGCGGCAGCCATCGCCGAGCATTCGATGTGCCAGCCCGGACGGCCACGGCCCCAGGGCGAGTCCCAGCCGGGCAGATCGGCGCTGGAGGGCTTCCACAGCACGAAATCGCCGGCATCGCGCTTATAGGGAGCGACTTCGATGCGCGCGCCGGCGCGCATGTCGTCGATGTCGCGGCGCGACAGCTTGCCGTAGTCGGGATAGCTCTGGATCGCGAACAGCACGTGGCCTTCGGCCTCGTAGGCGTGGCCGGCCTCGATCAGGCGCTCGATCATCGCCACGATCTGGCCGATGTGCGCGGTCGCGGCCGGTTCCAGGTCGGGCAGGCGCACGCCCAGCGCGCCCATGTCCTGGCGGTAGATCGCGGCGTAGTGCTCGGTGATGGCCGAGATCGGCACGCCCTGTTCGGCCGCGGCGGCGTTGATCTTGTCGTCGACGTCGGTGATGTTGCGGGCGAAGGCCAGCGCGCCGTAACGGCGGCGCAGCAGCTCGGCCAACACGCCGAACACCACCGGGCCGCGGGCGTTGCCGATGTGGGCGTAGTTGTAGACCGTGGGGCCGCACAGATACATGGTCGGGCGGGCCTGATCCAGCGGAACGAAGGCTTCGACCTGTCGCGACAGGCTGTTGTAGAGATGCAGGCTCATGGCGGCACGGATGGGAGTCGGGTTCATTCTAGCGAAGGCGCGCTCGCCGCGCCCGGACGCGATCGCGCCGGAGCGGTCGCGGCGCGCGGCCGATCGCCGGCTGCGGCGGGATGGAGCGGGGGGCGGTGCCGGCCCGAGCCTCGCGGCAGCGGCCGGGGTCCAGGTGCGAGCGGCGGCCGGCGCCAAGTGCTGCGCGGCCGTCGTGCCTGCGCAGGCGGGCCCTGCGGAACTTCAGAGTCTGGTCGCGGTGAAGCCCTGGCTCCCCGCTTTCGCGCAGATGACGGCAGGCAGGGATGACGGTGGACGGGGTTGCCGGCGCTTGACCGCCGCTTGACCGCGATCCTGGAGAGAGTCCGACAGGCCGCGTCCGGCCCGCCGGGACTGGCCTAAAGGTGGGATTCAGGCCGTGCCGGCACACTGCTCTTACAATTTATTCACGAATCCGTCTCCGCGAGCCCGATGAACCGAACCGCCTTGCAGGCTTCGATCCTGGTGCTGGCCAGCGCCCTGGCCGCGGCGTCGTCGCTGCCGGCCGCAGCCCAGCACACCGTGATCCAGGCCGAAAACGTGCGTTTCGACTATGCCCAGGTGCTGCGGGTGACCCCGGTCTACCAGACCCTGCGCGCGACCACGGTCGAGCAGCAATGCGACCCCGAGCCCGCCAAGGACGAGAACTCGCGCCTGTCGCGGGTGGTCGGGGCGGTGCGCGAGGCCTTGGGCCGGGAGCGCAATCCCAAGCCGAGCACCGGCGACAACTGCCGCCCGGTGCCGGTCGACCGCGAGTTCCGCCGGCCGATCGCCTACGACGTCGACTACGTCTACAAGGGCGCCCGGTTCCGCTCGCGCCTGCCCGAGGACCCGGGCAACAAGCTGCGGATCCGGGTCGCGGTGACCCCGGTCATCACCCCGATCAGCACCTCGCGCTGAGCCCGGCGGCGACCGGACCCGAGCGTACGGCTTGCGCCCGGCCCCCGCGCGTGCGAGCATTCGCGACCTCATGAACCCGAACTACGCCGACGCCGACGTTCTGACCTCCGCCTACATGGCGGCGGGCATGACCTCGCGCGCGCGTCGACCGTTGCCCTGCCAATCCGCTGGGTGACGGCGCTCGCCGTCGTTCGTGTAACAAGCACCACACACGAAAAGCCCAGCCTAGCGCTGGGCTTTTTTGCTTTTCGGGTCGGGAATCGGGAATGGGGAATCGGGAATCGGCAGAGCGGTACGCCGTTGTCCGTTTCCCCTCGCGACTGCCGGCCACAGCGCAACCGCTCTAACCGATGCCCCATTCCCCTTTCCCGATTCCCGGACTCGAAGCCAACCGATGAAGCACTTCCTCAACACCCAGGACTGGTCGCGCAGCGACCTCGACGCGCTGCTGGCCCAGGCGGCGGCGTTCAAGCGCAACAAGCTCGGCGACCAGTTGCGCGGCAAGTCGATCGCGCTGGTGTTCTTCAATCCGTCGATGCGCACCCGCACCAGCTTCGAACTGGGCGCGTTCCAGCTCGGCGCCCATGCCGTGGTGCTGCAGCCGGGCAAGGACGCGTGGCCGATCGAGTTCGACCTGGGCACGGTGATGGACGGCGACACCGAGGAGCACATCGCCGAAGTGGCGCGGGTACTGGGCCGCTACGTCGACCTGATCGGCGTGCGCGCGTTCCCGAAGTTCGTCGACTGGGCCTACGACCGCGAAGACATCGTGCTGAAGTCCTTCGCCAAGTACTCGCCGGTGCCGGTCATCAACATGGAGACCATCACCCACCCCTGCCAGGAACTGGCGCACGCGCTGGCCCTGCAGGAGCGTTTCGGCACCACCGACCTGCGCGGCAAGAAGTACGTGCTGACCTGGACCTACCACCCCAAGCCGCTCAACACCGCGGTCGCCAACTCGGCGCTGACCATCGCCACCCGCCTGGGGATGGACGTGACCCTGCTGTGCCCGACCCCGGAGTACGTGCTCGACCAGCGCTACATGGGCTGGGCCGAGCAGAACGTCGCCGAAAGCGGCGGCTCGCTGACCGTCAGCCACGACATCGACAGCGCCTACGCCGGCGCCGACGTGGTCTACGCCAAGAGCTGGGGCGCGCTGCCGTACTTCGGCAACTGGGGCCCGGAGAAGCCCATCCGCGAGCAGTACAAGCACTTCATCGTCGACGAAGCCAAGATGGCGCTGACCAACGATGGCGTGTTCAGCCACTGCCTGCCGCTGCGCCGCAACGTCAAGGCCACCGACGCGGTGATGGATTCGCCCAACTGCATCGCGATCGAGGAAGCCGAGAACCGCCTGCACGTGCAGAAGGCGATCATGGCCGCCTTGGTGCGGGACGCGGGACTCGGGACTCGGGACCCGTAAGCGCGTCCACCTTCCTCTCTTTTTATTTCTATCCTCCGGAGCTTCCCATGTCGCAGCAAACCGCTTCCCCGAGTCCCGAGTCCCGAGTTCCGAGTCCCGCTGCCAAAGACATCGTCCTCGCCTTCTCCGGCGGCCTCGACACCAGCTTCTGCGTGCCCTACCTGCAGGAGCGCGGCTGGGCCGTGCACACCGTGTTCGCCGACACCGGCGGCGTCGACGACGAGGAGCGCGCCTTCATCGAGCAGCGCGCCGCCGAGCTCGGCGTGGCCAGCCACGTCACCGTCGACGGCGGGCCGGCGATCTGGTCGGGCTTCGTCAAGCCCTTCGTGTGGGCCGGCGAGGGCTACCAGGGCCAGTACCCGCTGCTGGTGTCGGACCGTTACCTGATCGTCGAAGCCGCGCTCAAGCGCGCCGCCGAGCTGGGCACCAAGGCGATCGCCCACGGCTGCACCGGCATGGGCAACGACCAGGTGCGTTTCGACCTGGCGGTCAAGGCGCTGGGCGATTACCAGATCGTCGCGCCGATCCGCGAAATCCAGAAGGAGCACACCGAGGTCCGCGCCTACGAGCAGAAGTACCTGGAAGAGCGCGGCTTCGGCGTGCGCGCCAAGCAGAAGGCCTACACCATCAACGAGAACCTGCTCGGCCTGACCATGTCCGGCGGCGAGATCGACCGTTGGCAGGCGCCGGGCGAGGGCGCGGTGGGCTGGTGCAAGCCGCGCGCGCAGTGGCCGAGCGAAACCCTGCGGGTGAAGTTGACGTTCAAGAACGGTGAGGCTGTCGCGCTCGATGGAGAGGACTGCGCAGGCCATGTCTTGCTCGCTAAGCTCAACCGGCTTTTTGCCCAGTACGGCGTGGGCCGCGGCCTGTACACCGGCGACACCACCATCGGCCTCAAGGGCCGGATCATCTTCGAAGCGCCGGGCCTGATCGCCCTGCTGACCGCGCACCGCGCGCTGGAAGAGGCGGTGCTGAGCAAGCAGCAGAACCGCTTCAAGCCCGACGTGGCGCGCAAGTGGGTGGAACTGGTCTACGAAGGCTTCTTCCACGACCCGCTCAAGGCCGACCTGGAAGCCTTCCTGGCCAGCTCGCAGTCCACCGTCAACGGCGAGGTGACCCTGGAAACCAACGGCGGCACCGTCAACGCGGTGGCGATCGAGTCCAGGCACATCCTCAACGCCAAGGGCGCTACCTATGCCCAGGCCGCCGACTGGGGCGTGGCCGAGGCCGAAGGCTTCATCAAGCTCTTCGGCATGAGCAGCACGCTGTGGGCGGAGGTCAACCGCAAGGGCTAAGGCGCTTGCTTAGGAGTGAGCGGAGAGGAGCGAGGAGTGAGCGAAAGCCGCTCCTGCTCTTGCCTTTTCTCACTCCTCACTTCTCTCAGCTCACTCTTCTTCCGCCATCCAAGCGAAAGACCCGAACCCCGCCATGCTCCCCGACGTCTTAAAACACTTACACGCCCTGGTCTCCTACGACACCCGCAATCCGCCGCGGGATATCGGCACCGACGGGATTTTCGACTACCTGCGCAGCCAGCTGCCGGGGTTCCGGATCGAAGTCGCCGACCACGGCGCCGGCGCGGTGTCGATGCTGGCCGTGCGCGGCAATCCACGCCGGCTGTTCAACGTCCACCTCGATACGGTGCCGTCTTCGGAAGCCTGGAGCGCGGATCCGCATGTGCTGCGGGTGACCGAGGACCGCGCGATCGGCCTGGGCGCCTGCGACATCAAGGGCGCGGCGGCCGGCCTGCTGGCCGCGGCGGCGGCGACCGACGGCGACGCCGCGTTCCTGTTCTCGACCGACGAGGAAGCCAACGACGCGCGCTGCATCGCCGGTTTCCTCGGCACCGCGCACGGCTTCACCGAAGTGCTGGTGGCCGAGCCGACCATGAACGAAGCGGTGCTCGCGCATCGCGGCATCAGCTCGGTGCTGCTGAAGTTCCGCGGCGTCGCCGGGCACGCCTCCGGCGCCAACGCGATGCAGGCCAGCGCCCTGCACCAGGCGATCCGCTGGGGCGGCAAGGCGCTGGACTACGTCGAGGCGCAAGCGCACCAGCGCTTCGGCGGCCTGACCGGGCTGCGCTTCAACATCGGCCGGGTCGAGGGCGGGATCAAGGCCAACATGATCGCGCCCAGCGCCGAACTGCGGTTCGGTTTTCGGCCGCTGCCTTCGCAGCCGATCGACGGCCTGCACGAAACCTTCGGCACCCTGGTCGACGCCGGCGCGATCGAGCGCTACGAGGAAACCTTCCGCGGCCCGCCGTTGCCGGCCGGCGGCGTCGCCGACGCCGAGCATCGCCGGCTGGAAGCGCGCGACCTGGCCGACGCGCTGGAGCTGCCGATCGGCAACGCGGTCGATTTCTGGACCGAAGCCTCGCTGTTCTCGGCCGCCGGCCTGACCGCGATCGTCTACGGCCCGGGCCACATCGCCCAGGCCCACACCGCCGACGAATGGGTCGCGCTGGAACAACTGCAAGGCTACGCCCAGAGCGTGGCGCGCATCATCGGGAGCAAGGCGCAATGAGCGTTTCCATGGACAACCACCTGCAGACCCGCCAGACCATCGTGCGGCTGCTGTCGAGCATGGCCAGCGCCAAGGAGATCTCGCAGTACCTCAAGCGCTTTTCCCAGCTCGACTCCAAGCGCTTCGCGGTGGTCAAGGTCGGCGGCGCGGTGCTGCGCGACGACTTGGCCGCGCTGACCTCGTCGCTGGCCTTCCTGCAGGACGTCGGCCTGACCCCGATCGTCATCCACGGCGCCGGCCCGCAGCTCGACGAAGAGCTGTCCGCCGCCGGCATCGTCAAGCAGACCGTCAATGGCCTGCGGGTGACCTCGCCCGAGGCGCTGGCGATCGTGCGCCGGGTGTTCCAGTCGCAAAACCTGAAGCTGGTCGAGGCGCTGCAGGCCGGCGACGGCCGCGCCACCTCGATCATCTCCGGCGTGTTCGAGGCCGAGTACCTGGACCGCGACACCTACGGCCTGGTCGGCGAGGTCAGGAAGGTCAACCTGGCGCCGATCGAGGCCAGCCTGCAGGCCGGCTCGATCCCGGTCATCGCCAGCCTCGGCGAGACCGCCGGCGGGCAGATCCTCAACGTCAACGCCGACTTCGCCGCCAACGAGCTGGTGCAGGTGCTGCAGCCGTACAAGATCGTGTTCCTGACCGGCACCGGCGGTCTGCTCGACGACCACGGCAAGGTGATCGATTCGATCAACCTGTCGACCGAGTACGAGCACCTGATCGAGCAGCCGTGGATCAACGGCGGCATGAAGGTCAAGATCGAGCAGATCAAGGACCTGCTGGACAAGCTGCCGCTGACCTCGTCGGTGTCGATCACCAAGCCCTCCGAGCTGGCCAAGGAACTGTTCACCCACAAGGGCTCGGGCACCCTGGTCCGGCGCGGCGAGCGCGTGCTGCAGGCCTCGCGTTGGCAAGACCTCGATCTGGTCCGCCTGCGCGGTCTGATCGACTCGGCTTTCGGCCGCAAGCTGGTCGACGGCTATTTCGACGACACCAAGCTCAAACGGGCCTACGTCAGCGAGAACTACCGCGCCGCGATCGTGCTGATCGAGGCCGACGGCCGCACCTACCTGGACAAGTTCGCGGTGCTCGACGACGCCCAAGGCGAGGGCCTCGGCCGAGCGGTATGGCAGATCATGCGCGAGCAGAACCCGAGCGTGTTCTGGCGTTCGCGCCACGGCAACCCGGTCAACCCGTTCTATTACTCCGAGTCCGACGGCTGCCTGAAGCAGGAGAAGTGGAAGGTGTTTTGGTACGGCATGGACGGCTTCGACGAAATCGCCGCCTGCGTCGACTACGCCGGCCGGCGCACGCCGACCCTGGAGGACTGATGGACGCGCAGGACACCGCCGCGGGCGGGGCCTGGACGCGGCAGCCGCGGCTGAGCGGCGAGCACGTCGCCCTGGAACCGCTGCGCCGCGAGCACGGCGACGGCCTGCGCGCGGCCCTGGCCGGCGGCGAGCTGGCCCAGGCCTGGTACACCAACGTGCCGGCGCCGGCAGGCGTGGACGGCTACATCGACGCGGCCCTGGCGATGCGCGACCGCGGCCAGGCCTGGCCGTTCGCGGTGCTGGACGCGCGCGGCGAGGTGGTCGGCAGCACCCGCTATTACGACATGGACGCGACGGTGCCGCGGCTGCAGATCGGCTATACCTTCTACGCGCCGCGGGTGCAGCGCACCGGCCTGAACACCCAGGCCAAGCGGCTGTTGCTCGGCTATGCCTTCGAAACCCTGGGTTGCATCGCGGTAGGTTTCGAGACGAGCTGGTTCAATCAGGCCTCGCGCACCGCGATCGCGCGCCTGGGCGCCAAGCAGGACGGCGTGCTGCGCAACCACCGCCGGCACGCCGACGGCAGCCCCCGCGACACGGTCGCCTTCTCGATCATCGACACGGAGTGGCCGGCGGTGAAGCGCAATCTGCAGTACAAGTTGGACCGACACGCAAGCGGAGCGGCAAGCCATGACTAAGACCCTGGGCATCGTCGGCGCGCGCGGCCACGTCGGCGCCGACCTGATCCGGCTGATCGCCGGCCATCCCGAGTTCGAGCTGGCCTTCGTGTCCTCGCGCGAACTCGACGGCCAGCGCCTGGCCGACCACATTCCCGAATACGCGGCCAAGGGCCCGCAGCTGCGCTACAGCTCGCCGAGCCACGACGAGCTGGCGGCGCTGGGCGCCGACGCGGTGGTGCTGGCCTTGCCCAACGGCAAGGCCGCCGCCTGCGTGGCCGCGTTCGACGCCGCCGGCGCCGAGCCGGTGATCGTCGACCTGTCGGCCGATTACCGCTTCGACGATCACTGGTACTACGGCCTGCCCGAGCTGACCCGCAGCCAGTACCACGGCCAGCGCCGGATCAGCAATCCGGGCTGCTACGCCAGCGCGATGCAACTGGCGATCGCGCCGCTGCTGAACGTGCTGGAAGGCGCGGTACAGTGCTTCGGCGTGTCCGGCTACTCCGGCGCCGGCACCACGCCCTCGGACAAGAACGACCCCGACAAGCTGCGCGACAACCTGATGCCGTACGCGCTGACCGGGCATCTGCACGAGCGCGAGGTCACCCGGCACCTGGGCCATCCGGTCGAGTTCATGCCGCACGTGGCGGCGCATTTCCGCGGCCTGACCGTGACCTCGAACCTGCACCTGTCGCGCCGCTTCGAGCGCGAGGAACTGGTCGAGCACTATCACCGCCATTACGACGGCGAACCGATGGTGCGGGTGCTGGACGAGGCGCCCTGGGTCAGCCGCATCGCCGGCCGCCACCATGTCGAGATCGGCGGTTTTTCGATGTCCGAGGACGGCCGCCGGGTGGTGGTGGTGTCGACCCTGGACAATCTGCTCAAGGGCGCGGCGACGCAAGCCTTGCAGAACCTCAACCTGGCCTTCGGCCTGGACGAACTGACCGGCATCGACGCGCACCCGCGACCGCAACCGTAACCCCAATGCTGTTCCCCCTTTGGAAAAGGGGGCAGGGGGGGATTTGCTGTTGCTGTTGCTTCTGGATCGAAGCGAAGGACAAAAGCAACGGCCGAAGCAAATCCCCCCTGGCCCCCCTTTTCCAAAGGGGGGAATCCGATAGGAGGGATTCGTTGGTTGGATTGGTTGCCGCGTTCGGAGTGAAGCCGCCATGCGTCTGTCGCGTTATTTCTTGCCCGCGTTGAAGGAAAACCCCGCCGAGGCGCAGATCGCCTCGCACCGGCTGATGCTGCGCGCCGGGCTGATCCGGCAGGAAGCGGCCGGCATCTACACCTGGCTGCCGGCGGGCCTGCGCGTGCTGCGCAAGATCGAGGCCGTCGTCCGCGACGAACTCGATCGCGCCGGCGCGCTGGAGCTGCTGATGCCGACCCTGCAGCTGGCCGACCTGTGGCGCGAGAGCGGGCGCTACGAGGCCTACGGCCCGGAGATGCTGCGCATCCGCGACCGCCACGAGCGCGAGCTGCTGTACGGGCCGACCAACGAGGACATGGTCACCGCGATCTTCCGCGCCCATGTGAAGTCCTACCGCGCGCTGCCGATGAACCTGTACCAGGTGCAGTGGAAGTTCCGCGACGAGCAAAGGCCGCGCTTCGGCGTGCTGCGCGGGCGCGAGTTCCTGATGAAGGACGCGTACTCCTTCGACCTCGACGAGGCCGGGGCGCGGCGCAGCTACCGGCGCATGTTCGTCGCCTACCTGCGCATCTTCGCCAGGCTCGGCATCCGCGCGATCCCGATGCGCGCCGAGACCGGGCCGATCGGCGGCGACCTGTCGCACGAGTTCCTGGTCCTGGCGCCGTCGGGCGAGTCGGCGGTGTATTGCGACCGCGGCATGCTCGAATTGCCGATCCCGGGCGACGACATCGATTACGACGGCGACCTGGAGCCGATCGTGCGCCAGTGGAGCTCGCTCTACGCCGCGACCGAAGACGTGCACGACATCGAGCGCTTCGAGCGCGAAGTGCCGGCGGAGCGGAGGGTACACGCGCGCGGGATCGAAGTCGGCCAGGTGTTCTACTTCGGCACCAAGTACTCGCAACCGATGAAGGCCGCGGTGACCGGCACCGACGGCGCCGAGCGCGCCATCCACGGCGGCTCCTACGGCATCGGCGTATCGCGCCTGGTCGGCGCGATCGTCGAGGCCGGCCATGACGAAGCCGGCATCGTCTGGCCCGAGCCGGTGGCGCCGTTCCGGGTCGGCCTGATCGATCTCGACCCGGCCGATGCGGCGGTGTCGGCGACCTGCGACGACCTGTACGCGCAACTGCAGGCGCGCGGCCTGGACGTGCTGCACGACGACACGCCAGAACGCGCCGGCGTGAAGTTCGCACACATGGACCTGCTCGGCCTGCCCTGGCAGATTGTGGTCGGCCGGCGCGGACTGGAGCGCGGCATCGTCGAACTCAAACGCCGCGCGACCGGCGAGCGGATCGAACTGGCGCCGGCCGATGCGGTGGCGCGCTTGTCCGAGCGAAGCAACGAGTGAAGAGGAAACAGGAACGAGTCGTGCGTCGCTTCTGCTCGTTCCTCGTCACCGGTTCCTCCCGAATTTCCAGATTTCAGCGAGCCCCTCCCCATGTCCGATCTGCTTTGGCAAAAACCCGGCGTCAAGGTCGACGCGCGGATCCAGAACTTTCTCGCCGGCGAAGACGTGATCCTCGACCGCGAATTCTTCCTGTTCGACATCCAGGCCAGCCGCGCGCACGCGCAGGGCCTGCAGCAGATCGGCATCCTCAGCGCCGAGGAACTCGACGGCCTGTCGCGCGAGCTGGAGGCGCTGGCCGAGGACTTCCGCGCCGGCCGCTTCGTCCTCGACCAGCGCTACGAAGACGGCCACTCGGCGATCGAAGGCCGGCTGATCGAGCGCCTCGGCGACGCCGGCCGCAAGATCCACACCGGCCGCAGCCGCAACGACCAGATCCTGGTCGCGACCCGGCTGTGGCTGAAGGACCGGCTGAGCCGCGTCTACGCGCTGTGCCGCGAAACCGCCGAAGTCGCCCTGGCGCGCGCCGGAGCCGAAGCCGGCTTGCCGCTGCCGGGTTACACCCACCTGCAGCGGGCGATGGTGTCCAGCGCCGGCATGTGGTGGGGCGCCTGGGCCGAAGGCTTCATCGACAACGCCGTGCGCGCGCGCCAGACCCTGGACTGGGTCGACGCCAATCCGCTCGGCAGCGCCGCCGGCTACGGCATCAACCTGCCGCTGGCGCGCGAACACACCACCCAGGCGCTGGGTTTCGGCCGCCTGCAGCTGATCGCCACCTACGCCCAGCTCTCGCGCGGCAAGTTCGAACTCGGCGCGATCGACGCGCTGTCGACCGCGCTGCTCGACCTGCGCCGCCTGGCCTGGGACCTGAGCCTGTTCACCAGCGCCGAGTTCGGCTTCGTCGCCCTGCCGGCCGAGTACACCACCGGCAGTTCGATCATGCCGAACAAGCGCAACCCCGACGTGATCGAGCTGATGCGCGCCAGCTATTCCGCGGCCGCCGCCGCGCGCGCCGAGATCGAGCATCTGCTGTCGCTGCCTTCGGGCTACCACCGCGACCTGCAATTCTCCAAGGGCGCGATCTTCCACGCCTTCGGCCGTGGCCTGGGCGCGCTGGAACTGCTGCCCGACCTGCTGCGCAACCTGGAATGGAAGCCCGAGCGCCTGCGCGCGGCGCTGGAGCCGTCGATGTACGCCACCGACCTCGCGGTCGACCTGGCCCGCCAGGGCCTGCCGTTCCGCGACGCCTACAAGCAGGCCGCCGACCCGGCGCGCTGGGCCGAAGGCGACCCGGAGGCCAGCCTGGCCGCGCGGGTCTCGCCGGGCGCGGCGGGCGACCTGCGCCTGGACGCCTTGCGCGCGCGCCTGAAGGTACTGGCATGAGCGCCGCGGCAAAGGATTTCGCTGCGCAGCCTTTGCCGCCCTGGCGCCGCGCCGTGCTCAAGGTCGGCAGCAGCCTGCTCGCCGGCTTCGAGGGCGGCGGGCTCGACCCGCGCTACGCCGCCGGCCTGGCGCGCTTTATCGAAAGCGCGCGCGAGCAGCAGCGCGAAGTGGTGCTGGTGTCGTCCGGCGCGGTCGCGGCCGGGCGCAGCCGGATCCACACCGGCGGCGACGGACTGGTGCTGCGCCAGGCGCTGGCCTCGTTGGGCCAGGCCTCGCTGATCGCGTTCTGGCAGCAGCTGTCGAGCGTGCCGGTGGCGCAGGTGCTGCTGACCCACGACGACCTGCGCAACCGGCGCCGCTATCTCAACGCGCGCGCTTCTCTGCGCGAGCTGCTGCGCTTGGGCGCGTTGCCGGTGATCAACGAGAACGACACGGTCGCGGTCGACGAGCTCAAGCTCGGCGACAACGACAACCTGGCCGCGGCGGTGGCCTCGCTGGTCGACGCCGACCTGCTGCTGATCGCCACCGACATCGGCGGCCTGTACAGCGGCCACCCGCAGCGCGATCCGAGCGCGCGGCCGATCGGCCACGTGGCGGCGGTAACCCCGGAACTGCTGGTCGCCGCCAGCGGCGGCGCCGGCGCGCTCGGCACCGGCGGCATGCGCACCAAGCTCGAAGCCGCGGCCAAGGCCGCCACCGCCGGCATCGCCACCGCGCTGTTCTGCGGCCGCGACGCCGAGGTGGTGCAGGCGCTGGCCCAGGACCGCCTGCACGGCACCCTGGTCGCCGCGCACAGCGACCGCCTGCGCGCGCGCAAGCAATGGCTGCGCCACGCCCCGGCCAGCGGCCGCCTGCACATCGACGCCGGCGCGGCGAATGCCTTGCGCGTGCGCGGCGCCTCGCTGCTGCCGGGCGGGGTGGTCGCGGTCGAAGGCGAGTTCCGCCGCGGCGACGTGGTCGAGCTGCGCGTGGCCGCGGACGGCGAGGCGGTCGGGCGCGGGCTGGTGCAGTACAACTCGGTCGAGCTGGAGCGGATCAAGGGCCGCCACAGCCGCGACATCGAGGCGGTGCTCGGCTTCCGCTACGGCGAGTCGGTGGTGCACCGCGACGATCTGGTGATGCTGGGCGGACGCACGCCGGCGGAGGTCGCCGCGATCGCGGCCGACCCCAACGATGCGGCCGCCGCGAACGAGGGGAGCAAGGCATGAGCGGTTACGTACGCACCCTGGCCGAGCGCGCCCGCGCGGCCTCGCTGACCCTGGCCGCGCTCGACGGCGCCGAACGCGCGGCGCTGATCGCGGCGATGGCGGGGCGATTGGACACGCAGAGCGCCGCCATCCTGGCCGCCAACGCCGAGGACGTCGGCCGCGGCGAAGCCGCGGGCCTCAGCGCGGCGATGCTCGACCGCCTGCGCCTGGACCCGCAGCGCCTGGGCGCCATCGCCGACGCGCTGCGCGAAGTGGCCGCGCAAGCCGATCCGCTCGACGGCGTCACCCGCAGCGAAACCCGTCCGAACGGGCTGGTGATCGAGCGCAAGCGCGTGCCGCTGGGCCTGATCGCGATGATCTACGAATCCCGACCCAACGTAACCGCCGACGCCGCGGCGCTGTGTCTGAAGGCCGGCAACGCGGTGCTGCTGCGCGGCGGCTCGGAAGCGCGCGCCAGCAACGCCGCCATAGCCGCCGCCTTGCACGCGGCGCTGCGCGAACGCGGCCTGCCCGAGGCGGCGGTGTCCTTGATCGAGGACACCGCGCGCGAGCATGTGCTGGAACTGCTGCAACTGTCCGACCTGGTCGACCTGGCGATCCCGCGCGGCGGCGAAAGCCTGATCCGTTTCGTCGCCGAACACGCGCGGGTGCCGGTGATCAAGCACTACAAGGGCGTCTGCCACCTCTATGTCGACCGCGCCGCCGATCCCGCACTGGCGCTGGACCTGCTGGTCGACGGCAAGGCCTCGCGCCCGGGCGTGTGCAACGCCCTGGAGACCTTGCTGGTGCACCGCGACATCGCCGACGCCTTCCTGCCGCCGGCGCTGGCCGCGCTGGCCGCGCGCGGCGTGCAGGTGCGCGGCTGCGAGCGCGTGCGCGCCTATGCGCCGGAGCTGGCCGCCGCGGACGAAGCCGATTACGCCGCCGAGTACCTGGACCTGATCATCGCCGCCCGCGTCGTCGACGACCTCGACCAGGCCCTGGCGCACATCGCCCGGTACGGTTCCGACCACACCGAGGTGATCGCCACCGCCGACCCTGCCGCCGCCGACGCCTTCGTCCGCCGCACCCGCAGCTCCGCGGTGATGGTCAACGCCTCCTCGCGCTTCAACGACGGCGGCCAACTCGGCCTCGGCGCCGAGATCGGCATCTCGACCACCCGCCTGCACGCCTACGGCCCGATGGGCGTCGAATCGCTGACCATCGAACGCTTCGTCGTGCGCGGGGCAGGGCAGGTCCGCCACCCCGAGTCGCAGACCCGTTGACCGGGGCTCCTGTAGGAGCGGCGTCCCACGGGGATTTCCTTCGGTCACAAGCCGCGACCGCGGGGTACCCAGCTTGCGCCGTACGCCAGGTTTCGCGGTCGCGGCTCACGCCGCTCCTACACGCAGCGATCCATAACGCGCGACTACCTGGCCCCCCTGTAGGAGCGGCGTCCCACGGGGATTTCCTTCGGTCATAAGCCGCGACCGCGGGGTACCCAGCTTGCGTCGCACGCCAGATTTCGCGGTCGCGGCTCGCGCCGCTCCTACAGGCAGCGGTGCAAAAACGCGCAGCCACCTGGCCCCCCCTGTAGGAGCGGCGTAAGCCGCGACCGCGGGGCATCCAGCTTGCGTCGCACGCCAGATTTCGCAGTCGCGGCTCGCGCCGCTCCTACCACGGAGCGATCGGCCTGAACTCCAGTTCGTGCGGCCGCTTCAACGCCCAGCGGTTTTCCCGGAATCCCCGCCAGCGGCCATGGTCTCTTCGATCCAACCTGCGTAGTTCCCCAGCCGCACGCCGTAACAGGTCTCGCCGTACCGGCCCGGGCGCAGTTCGGTGCCCTCGACCTGGCCGCGCTTCCACGCCGTCAGGCCGGCGACCCGCCACTGTTTGCCGACGGCGACCAGGATCGGTCCGCCGCTGTCCCCGCTACCGATCGACGCCTCCAGCGGCAGCGCCTTCGGCGGAGCGTCGAAGCGATAGCCGATCCAGCGGGCGTCCTCGCTGTCGATCCGGTTGTGGCCCTGGCGCAGCTCGGTCCGGTTCGGCCCACGCAGGGAATGCCCCTTCGTGCCCGTCCCTGTGGCGCCGCGTCCGATGATCCGGACTAGCTTGCCCAAGGCAGGGCCGGCGTAGATGCGCGCCGGCGCGACATCGGCGACCGGCTCGGCCAGTTCGATCAAGGCGATATCGTCGGACGCGGCGGCGAAGGCGAAGAAGGCCTCCCAATCGCCCGATTTCAGCGCCGCGTCGATCATCGCCTGCGGCGGTTGCTTGTAGCCCGGATGAACCACGATGCGGCGCACCGCACGGGGCGTGCCGCCGACGACCACCGAATCCACGGCGTGCTGCCAACCCACGGCATGGGCGGCGGTGACTACCCAGCGCGGCGCGATCAGCACCCCATGGCCCTCGCCCGGCATGTCCGCCAGCGCCGGGAACTCGGCGGCCGCCAGCCGATAGCGCGAATCGGGAACGTCGTCGCGAATGACGATGGCATCGACACCGAACGAGGCCAGCAGGAGCAGTAGGGCGGCAGCACGCATGCGCAGCATCCGTTGTCGGAAACCGCCATTGTCGGTCGTCGGGCGCGGCATTGGCCATATTCCCGCCGCGCGACCTCCGGCCGCAGTCCGCCGCCCTTGTAGGAGCGCCGTTCCCACGGGAGGCCACGACCGGTAGTAAGCGTCCACCGCCGCGCCGGTCATTTATGCGACCATCCCTGCGCTGTCCGCATCCAGCCAGGAACACCACGCACGCCTTGGAGGGCGAATGTTGCGACCGATTCTGATGTCGGCCCTGATCGCCGTCGGCCTGTGCGGCGCCCGCGCGGCCGCATCCGTTCCGTCCTATGCCATGCCCGCTGCCGTCGCCGACGACGCGCAGCGCCTGGACGCCGCCATGCCGGCCCTGGCCCGGCGGCTGCTCGCCCATTACCGCGACCCGGACCGCAGTCGCGACCTCAACCAGCGCTTCCGCCTGCAACTGGTAGCCGGCGACTACGCCGCCGCCGAGCGCAGCCTGGACGCGCTCGCCGCCACCGCCAGCCAGGGCCCGGTGCCGGTGCGGCCCAACTTCGCCCAGTACCGGCTGTACGCCCGCGCCAAGGCGCTGCAGGCGGGGCAGGGGCTGCGCTTCGACCAGGCCCTGCGGCGCGCGTTCGCCGAAACCGTCGCGAACATGGACGACCGCAGCGCCGCTTTGGCCATGCGCGTGCTCAACTTCGAGGGCACCGAGCTGCCGCGGCAGCGGCGTGCGCTGGCCGAGGCGCTGGCGCCGCTGCGCAAGCGGCCCCGGCTGGACCGCAACGCCGCGCTGGCGCTGGTCCGCAGCTACCAGATCGAACGCAGCTACGCCGCCCTGGCGCCGCGCCTGCCCGAGCTGATCGCGAAGGACGACGCGCGCCGTTACGCGATCCAACGCGACGTCGCGGTGGCCACGCCCGACGGCGCCACCGTCTGCGCGCTGATCCTGCGCCAGCGCAACGCGCCCGCGCGCCAGCCGACCCTGCTCAACTTCACCATCTACGCCGACCCGGTCGCCACCTTCAGCGAAGCGCGGCGCACCGCCTCGCACGGCTACGCCGGCGTGGTCGGCACCAGCCGCGGCAAAGGCTGCAGCCGCGACCGCCCGGTGCCCTACGAACACGACGGCGACGACGCCGCGGCGCTGATCGACTGGATCGCCGCGCAGCCCTGGAGCGACGGCCGGGTCGGCATGTACGGCGGCAGCTACGAGGGCTTCACCCAATGGGCCGCGGCCAAGCGCCGGCCCAAGGCGCTGAAGGCGCTGATGCCTTCGGTGACCGGCGCGCCCGGCATCGACGTGCCGATGGAAGGCGGCATCTTCTACGGCTTCCAGTACTACTGGCCGTTCTACGTCACCAACAACCGCCAGGTGGACAACGCCCCGCTGCAGGACTATCCGCGCTGGAACCGCATGCACCGCCAGTGGTACCTCAGCGGCCGCCCCTACCGCGAACTGCCGCAGATCGACCGTACTCCCAATCCGATCTACCTGCGCTGGCTGTCGCACCCGGACTACGACGCCTACTGGCAATCGATGATCCCGTATCGCGACGAATTCGCCGCGCTGGACCTGAAGGTGCTGACCACCACCGGCTACTACGACGGCGCCCAGATCGGCGCCCTGTACTACCTGCGCCAGCACTACCGCTACCGCCCGCAGGCCGAGCACTACCTGGTGATCGGCCCCTACAACCACGTCAGCGGCCAGCGCGGCACCGTCGCCACCGGCGCCGAACTGCGCGGCTACACCCTGGATGCGCAAGCGCAGATCGACCTGGGCGAACTGCGCTACCAATGGTTCGACTACGTGTTCAAGGACGCGCCCAAACCGGCCTTGCTGGCCGACCGCATCAACTACCAGGTGATGGGCGCCGACCGGTGGAAGCACGCTCCTTCGCTGGCGGCGATGGCGCAACGGCGCCAGCGTTTCTATTTCGGCGCCGCCGCCGGCGACGGCCGCCACGCCTTCGCCGCCGAGCCGGCCGCGGCCGAGAGCTTCGCCGAACAGACCATCGACCTGCGCGATCGCAGCGACGTCGACCGCATCGTTCCCGGCGGTGCGATCCTCGACCGCGAACTCGACACCGCCGACAGCCTGGTCTTCGTCAGCGACCCCGTCAGCATCGCCGAATTCAGCGGCCTGTTCTCCGGCCGACTGGAAGTCGAAACCAACAAGCGCGACTTCGACTTCAACATCTCCCTCTACGAGCAACTGCCCGATCAGCGCTATTTCGAACTCTCGCACTATCAGTCCCGCGCCAGCTACGTCGGCGACCTCAGCCGCCGGCGACTGCTGCAACCCGGCCAGCGCACCGTGCTGGAATTCGAAGCCGGCCGCGCGATCAGCAAGCGCCTGCAACCCGGCAGCCGGCTGGTGGCGGTGGTGAGCCTGCTGCGCAATCCGCAGCAGCAGATCAACTATGGCAGCGGCAAGGCGGTGGCGGGGGAGAGCATGGCCGATGCCGGCGAGCCGATGCGGGTGCGCTGGTACGGGGAAAGCTATCTGGAGATTCCGTTGAGCCTTTGAACCCTTGCGCCGGCGAGCGCGGCGCAAGATCGCGTCATCACAAGGAATCGGGGCATCGGCTATGCGAACAGCTTCGGCATCGGCTTGGTTTCGAAGCGGACGGCCTGCAGAGCGAAGAGTAGGGCGGAGCGATCCGATGCGCCGCGGTCGGCCGCACGGCGGCCCGGGCCGGAAAACGGCATCGGCGGAATGTCGCTTTTCCACTGGCCGCCAGCCATGAGCGCGATCGATCGTTTTGCCGCGTTGCGGGCCTGGCGGGAGGCCGGCGAGTTCATCGCCGTCGGCGGCCGGCGCATCTACTGCCGTCGCGGCGGCGCGGGGCCGCGGCTGCTGCTGATCCACGGTTTCCCGACCAGCAGCCTGGATTGGGCGCCGATCTGGCCGATGCTGACCGCGCGTTTCGAGGTGCTGGCCTTCGATCTGCTGGGCCTGGGCTTGTCCGACAAACCCCGCGGCCACCGCTACCGCGTGCATGAGCAGGCGGATCTGGCCGAAGCGGTCGCGCGGCATTACGGCTGGAATGCCGCTTGCGTACTCGCCCACGATTATGGCGATACCGTCGCGCAGGAACTGCTCGCGCGAAACAACCCGCATCCCGAGCGCGCCGCGCTGCGCTTGCTTCGCCTGTGCCTGCTCAACGGCGGCTTGTTCCCGGAAACCCATCGCGCACGGCTCATCCAGCGCCTGCTCGCTTCGCCGCTCGGCCCTGGCTTGGTCGGGCTGATGAGCCGGCGCGGCTTCGGGCGCAGTCTCAATGCCTTGTTTTCGCCGGCGCGGCCGCTGGGCGAGGCGCAGATCGACGAGTACTGGGCCTTGCTGCAGCACGAACGAGGCCTGCGGGCGGTGCCTTCGCTGCTCGGCTACATGGCCGAGCGCCGGCGCGAACGCGCGCGCTGGGTCGGTGCGCTGCAAACGGCCGAGGTGCCTGTGCGCTTGATCTGCGGCGCGCTGGATCCGGTCAGCGGACTGCATATGGCCGAACGCTATCGGCAACTCGTTCCGCGCGCGGATATCGTCGTGCTGGACGATGTCGGCCATTTTCCGCAGTTGGAAGATCCGCAGCGCGTGTTCGCCGCCGCCGCCGAATTTTTCCTCGGCGACGACGCGCAGTCGAGCGGGTGAAACGGTTTGGAATTGTGCGGCAAGGCGACGCCGACCCGCCAGTTCGATCGATCCGAACCGATCGAAAGCGCGACAGGCTAAAGCCGGCGATCGCGCGCGCCGGATCGCGCCGTTCGGACGACATACGCCCCTGCTTTTTTCGGTATGCAGGCTGCCGGATCGACGCCGCATCGAGCGCCATAGATGAACGCGGATCGTCGTCGCCGGCCTGCCGCATTCGATGCATCGCTGGCCGGTCGCGGACGGTTTGCCCGTCTGCTCCAGGGCGGTCGGTGCGCATCGCCGAACGCGCAAGGCGAGACAACACGACTAACCCATATTTTTGTCGGGAACAGTGAAAGGGTTTCCGAAATCCGCAGACGGCCGTTGACGCTCTTCAGGGGTGGGATGTAGTGTCCGGCCGCAGGACGAACCGGTGTAGAGCAAAGGAGAAATGCTCGTGAGCGCGCCCTCGAACGACGGGACCATGGCCGTACCGGACGCCAGTCCCGGCCGCGCCGACTTCCCGCTGACCGACATGCAACGCCTGCTGGTCGTCAGCGCCGCCGACGGCATGGAATATGCGCTGCATCCGCACCTCTATTTCGAGGTGGAGCGTCCCGGCCTGGACATCGACCGCTTCGTTGCCGCGATCGGCCGCGTGATCGAACGCCACCGGCGCAACATCGTCGCCGTGACCGCGGATCTGCGGCTGCGCCAGGTCGACGAGGTGGCGCCGCCTCGCGTATCCGTCTGGGACCTGCGCGGATCGTCCGAACTGGCGACGACGCTGGGACTGGCCCAGATCCGACACCGGATGGCGAATCAGCCATTGCCGATGGACCGTTGGCCCTGGCTCGATTTCCAGCTGACCCGCTACGGCGACGGCGACGTGCGGCTGCACGTCAACTTCAGCAACCTGTTTCTCGATCAGTCCTCGGGCTTGCGCCTGCTGTCCGAGATCGAGCGGTACTACGCGAATCCGGATACCGAATTGCCCGCCGACCCGGTCGGCATCGCGGAGGTTTCGCTGGCGTTGGCGCAGCGCCACGACGCCGCCGACCGGGCGCGCGCCTACTGGGACGAGCGCATCGCCGCGCTGCCCGCTCCGCCCGACCTGCCGCTGCTGCGCCTGCACGGAAACCCCGGCTTGAACCGGCGCCGCCTGGTGGTCGACGCGGCGACGTGGAGCGCCTTCACCGCCGGCGTCGCCGCGCACGGCATGAGCCCGGTGACGGCCTTGCTGGCGGTGTACGGCGAAGTCGTCGCCCGTTTCAGCGGCTCGCGCCATTTCATTCTCAACCAGATGATCACGCGCCGCCTGCTCAGGCGGATTCCGGGCGCCGAGTCGGTGCTGGGCAATCTCGGCGCGATCTATCCGCTCGAATTCGATTGGCGCGGCACCGCCTCCCTGCAGGAACGGGCCGGCCGTCTGCAGGCGACGATCATCGGCGATCTCGGGCGCACCGATTGGTCGGGCGTCGATGTGCTCGGCGCCTTGAATTCCCGCCACCATTCACAAGGCCGGGCCGCGTGTCCGTTCGTGGTGTCGTCCGGCTTGGCCGGCGGCGAGCAGGAGGCGTTCGTCTACAGCAAGCTGGCCACGCCGCAGGTGTTGCTGGATCACCAGTTCTTCGCGCTGCGCGGCGGCCGCATCGAAATCGTCTGGGACGTCGTGGAAGCGGCGTTCCCCGCCGGGTTCATCGATGCGTTCTGCAGCGCGCACGAAGCGCTGATACGCCGCCTGGCCGACGACCCGCAGGCCTGGACCTCGACCACCAGCTTGGTGGCGGCCGACCGTCCGGCGCCGCCGGCGCAAGCCTGTCCCACCCGGCCGCAGCACGCGGGCCGCCTGTCGGACGGGCTGAAGGTAAGCGCCTGCCTGGCGCCCGAGCGTCCGGCGGTGGTCTGCGGCGACGACGCGCTGAGCTACGGCGAACTGGCCGCGGCCGCCGAATCCTTGGCGAAGGTTCTGTGCGCTCGGGGCGTTCGCCCCGGCGACCGCGTCGCCATCGTGCTGGCCAAGGGCGTCCCGCAGATGATCGCGGTGTATGCGGCGCTGCTCGCCGGCGCCGCGTACGTGCCGATCGATCCGGCCTGGCCGCAGAAGCGGATCGAGCAACTGGTGACCGACATCGGCGCGGCGGCGATCGTCTGCGTCGACGGCAGCGACGGCGGCGAGCGCGAGGGCGTGCCCGTCGTCGCGGTCCGCGGCGATGCGGCGGCCGGCGCCGCCTGCGCCGGCACGGTGCTGCCCACCGAGCTCGATCCGTCCGGCCTGGCCTACGTCATCTACACCTCGGGCTCGACCGGCCAGCCCAAGGGCGTCGCGCTCGACCATCGCGGGCCGATCAACACCATTCTCGACGTCAACGCCGAGTTCGGCATCGTCGCCGAGGACGTGCTGTTCGGAGTGTCGTCGCTGTCGTTCGACCTGTCGGTCTACGACATCTTCGGTGCGGCGATGGCCGGCGCGACGCTGGTGCTGCCCGATCCGGCCGAC
This sequence comes from Lysobacter sp. Soil_C_15, assembly GCF_057657315.1. Lineage (NCBI taxonomy): Bacteria > Pseudomonadati > Pseudomonadota > Gammaproteobacteria > Lysobacterales > Lysobacteraceae > Lysobacter > Lysobacter sp. Soil_C_15. The sequence continues at coordinate 749,730 of NZ_JBDGIR010000002.1, read as the reverse complement.
CACAGCCCGCACGCCTGGCTGGCGGCGATGCTCGAACGCGGGGTCACGGTGTGGAACTCGGCGCCGCCGTTGATGCAGTTGCTGGTCGACGTCGCCCGCGCCGAGGGCGTGCAACTGCCCGAGCTGCGCCTGGTGATGCTGTCCGGCGACTGGATCGCGCTGTCCCTGCCCGACGACATCAAGGCGATCGCGCCGAACGCGAAGGTGGTCAGCCTGGGCGGCGCGACCGAAGCGTCGATCTGGTCGATCTGGCACCCCATCGATGCGGTCGATCCGAAGTGGCGCAGCATTCCCTACGGGCGGCCGATGGCGAACCAGCCCTGGTACGTCCTCGACGAGCAGGGCAACGAGACGCCGACCTGGACGACGGGACAGCTGCACATCGGCGGCGTCGGCCTGGCCCAAGGCTATTGGGGCGACCCCGACAAGACCGCGAGGGCGTTCACGACGCACCCCGCCACCGGCGAGCGCATCTATCGCACCGGCGATCTCGGCCGCCTGCTGCCCGACGGCACTATCGAGCTGATCGGGCGCATCGACGCGCAATGCAAGATCCAGGGGCATCGGGTCGAGCCCGGCGAAGTCGAACACGTGCTGGCCGCCGATCCGCGGGTCAAGGACGCCGTCGTCCTGGTCGCCGGCGAGGCCAAGCAGAAGCAACTGCGCGCGTTCGTCGTGCTCCACGAGGGGGCGGGCCCCGGCGACGGCGAGTCGATCCGCGCCAGCCTGGTCGACCGGCTGCCGAGTTACCTGGTCCCGGCGCAGGTCACGGTGCTCGCGAGCCTGCCGGTCACCGCCAACGGCAAGCTCGACCGCGGCGCGCTGCTTGCGCTCGCCGAGCCGGTCGTCGTCGCCGGCGCCGCCTACGTCGCGCCGCGCACCGAGCTGGAGCAGACCATCGTCGCCGTGTGGAAGGACGTGCTGGGCGTCGAAACCATCGGCGTCGACGACGACTTCTTCAACCTCGGCGGGCAATCGTTCGCCGCGCTGCGCGCGGTCGCCGCGCTGCGTTCGCGGACCAAGCTCACGCTGTCCCTCGGCGGGCTGATCGAGTCGCGCACCGTCGCGCGCCTGGCCAGCCTGATGACCGGGCAGCGGCGTTCCAACGCCCTGGTGCCGCTGCACCCCGGCACCGGGCCGGCGATGTTCATGGTCCACCCGGCCGGCGGATCGGTCGCGGCCTATCGCGACCTGGCGCGCGACCTCGATCGCGCCAGTTTCGGGCTCGCGGCCAGCGAGCCGCTGCCCGGCACCGTGGAAGCGTTGGCGCAGGGCTATGTGGCCGCGGTGCGCGACGCAGCGCCCGGCCCGTACACGATCCTGGGCTGGTCGTCCGGCGCAGTGATCGCGCTGGAGATGACCGCGCAACTCGAAGCGGCCGGGGAAAAGGTCGCGCAGTTGATCGTGCTCGACGCTCCGGCGCCGACCGACCCGCCGCCCGGCCCGGTCGACGACGGCACCCTGCAGGACTGGTTCCGCGAGGACACCGCCGGCGCCGACCTGCTCGACACGGAACTGCATCATGTCTATCCGGTGTTCGCCCAGATCGTGAACGCCTGCCGCAGCTACCAGCCGCCGGTCGTGGCCGCGGACGTCGCCCTGATCCGGGCCCGCGACGGGCGGGTCAGCGAATACGCGGAACATCCGCACCAGGCCATGGGCGATTGGGGCTGGTCTCCGCGCACCCGCGGCACGGTGGCCACCCGCGTGGTCGCCGGCACGCACCACAGTCTGTTCAGTTCGCAGCACCTCGCCGACGTCGTGTCCGCAGTCCAGGAGCTCAGCCGATGACCCACGCACGCCCTTGCGGCTCGCCCCCGCGCCTTGGCGCATCCGCTTATGTACCGCTCGCGCCGGCGCCGGTCCGCGCCGGGGCGGTGGAGTGAGCATGTCCGGCACCGGCGCATCGGCCGGCAACGGCGGCCTGCCCAGCGACGTCGACGTCGTGGTGATCGGCGCGGGCCAGGCCGGCCTCGCCGTCGGCCAGACGCTGAAGCAAGCGGGCGTGAACTTCGTCATCCTCGACGCCGCGAACGAACTCGGCGTTTCCTGGACCCATCGCTGGGATTCGCTGCGGCTGTTCACCTCCGCGCGGTACTGCGGTCTGCCCGGCCTGCCGTTCCCCGGCGACCCGGACCGATACCCGGCCAAGGACGAAGTGCCGCATTACTTCCGCAGCTACGCGGCGAAGTTCGAGCTGCCGGTGCATCTGGGCCAGCGGGTGACTTCGGTCGGCCGGTCCGATGGCGGTTTCATGGTGACCACGCCGACCGCACGCATCGCCGCGCGCCAGGTCGTCGCCGCGGTCGGGGCATTCCAGACCCCGGTCGTTCCCGAGTTTTCCAAGCGGCTGGCGCCGTCGGTCGTCCAGCTGCATTCGCATGCTTACCGCAATCCCGAGCAGATCCCCGCCGGCAAGGTCGCGGTGGTCGGCTCGGCGAACTCGGGCCTGCAGATCGCGACCGAGCTGTCGCACAGCCGTGAGGTGGTGGTCTGCAAAGGCCGCAAGCAACCCCGGTTGCCGCAGCGGATATTGGGCCGCGATGCGTTCTGGTGGCTGTCCAAGTGCGGCATCCTGCGCCTGCCGACCAACACGCCGCTGGCGCGCCGACTGGCCATGCCCGATCCGGTGGTCGGCGCCAAGATCGGCGAACTGGCTCGCAGCATGAGCTTCGTCGAACGCGCGGTCGACGCCGACGGCGCGCAGCTGGTCACCGCCGACGGCAAGCGGATCGAAGCGTCGACCGTGCTGTGGGCGACCGGCTACCGCAACGACTGGTCCTGGCTGAGCCCGGAACTGCGCGGCACGGACGGGCAGCCCCAGCACGACGCCGGCATCGGCGCGTCCGGCCTGCACTTCGTCGGCCTGTACCGGATGCGCAACCGCGGTTCGGCGCTGCTCGGTTTCGTCGGCCGCGACGCGCAACGCGTCGGCGCGGCCGTCGCGCGCCGCGCCCGGCGCTGAGGCGCCGCTCAGCTAGCCTTTAGTTCAGCGGCCTGCGGTTCGGCCGCCTGCGCTTCGACGGTCTGCGGCTCGAAGGCCTGCTCCGGCTGCCACTCGTCGACCAGCCGGTCGTAGTTGGCGTAGTCCGGTTCCAGCCCGGCGGCGACGATCTCCCACAGCATCTCGTCGGTGCCGCCGCCGATGCGCGCCATCTTCACGTCGCGCCACCAGCGGCCCAGCGGCGACTCCGACTCCAGCACGCCGGCGCTGCCGAAGATGTGCATGCACTCGGACATCACCTCGCCGCCGAGGCGCACCACGCTGACCTTGGCCGCCGAAGCCGAGCGCACGTTGAACCCGGCGCCCTCCGCGATCAGCCCGTTCAAGGCCAGCCGCATCATGTCGACCCGCGCCTGCAGGTCGGCGACCCGCAGCCGCAGCGCCTGATGGTCGAACAGGGTGGCGCCGAAGGACTTGCGCCGCTTCATCCGCGCCACGGTGACGCCCAGCGCCAGCTGGCAGGCGCCGACGATCTGCGCCGCCATGGCGAAGCGTTCCTGGGCCAGGGCCATGCTGAGCACGGCCAGGCCGGTGCCGGGGCGGGCGATCATCATCTCCGCCGGCACCCAGGTGTCGAAAAACACCGGCGCGGTGCTGATGCTGCGCGCGCCGACCGTCTCGAACTGCTTGCCGACCCGCAACTGCGAGGTCGGCACCAGGAACAGCGCCAAGTCGTCGCGGCCGGCATGGCTTTCGTCGGTGCCGCGCAGCGCCAGCACGATGTAGTCGGCCACCGGCGAAGGCGAGGCCATCTTCTTGTGCCCGCGCAGGCGGTAGCCGCCGTTCTCGCGCACCGCGGTCGAGGCCAGCCCGAGCATGTCCGAGCCCGCGCCGGCTTCGGTCGCGGAAATGCACAGCACGGCCCGGCCGGCGATCGCCTGGTCGGCGACCTCGCGCAGGCGTTCGGAACGGCCGAAGCGGCGCAGCATCGCGATCGCCGAGTCGTGCAGGGTCACGCCGGAGGCGATGCCGCCGGCGCCGAGCCGGCCGAAGCGCTCGGACAGGGCCAGGGTGTGCTCCAGCGCCGGCACCGGGCGGTCCTGCCACTTGGCGGCGAAGATGCCTTCGCGGCCCAGCAATTCGACGATGCTGCGTGGGAACAACCCGGCGGCTTCGGCCTCGTCGACGATCCGGCGGGTCGACTCCAGCGCCAGGATCTGGTCCAGATGCTGCTTGAACGAGGCGGTATCGGACATCGCGGTTTCGATCTGCAGACTCATTGGCCGACCTGTTCCTGTTGTCGTTGACGGCTCATGCCATGCGACATGGCCAGCTCGGTCTCGACGATGCTGATGGTGGCGGAGCGCCGCGGCTTGCCCGACGGCGTCTTCGGCAGCGTGCGCGGCGGGACCACCGAGACCAGCCGCGGGCTGACCCCGAACGCCGCATAGACCGCGTCCGACACTTCGTTCTTGATCCGGGCGCTGGATTCCAGGTCGGCGCTGTCCGCCGCTTCGACCACCACCGCGAATTCCTCGCGTATGCCCGCCGCGGCCAGGGCCACGGCGATGGCGTTGCCCGGACGCACGCCGTCGACGCGGCAGGCCGCGCGCTCGATATCGGTGGGGAAGATGTTGCGCCCGGCGACGATGATCATGTCCTTCAGGCGGCCGCAGACGACCACCTCGCCGGTTTCGGTGACGTAACCCATGTCGCCGGTGCTGAACCAGCCGCCGTCGCCGAGCAGCGACTGCTTGCCGTTCTGGGTGAGGTAGTAGCGCGAGACGGCATCGCCGCGGATCTTGAGCTCGCCGACCACCCGCGCCTGAGTGCCGGCGTCCGCCCCGTCGCCGACCATGATCTCGCCGACCATGATCTCGATCCCGGGCAGGGGCTTGCCCAGCCGGGCCAGATGGCGCGCGCCGGCATCGCTGCGCGGCGCCGCATACGACTTGAGTTCGATCGCCGCCTGATCGACCGCATCGAACTGCATGCCGGCGCCGGTCTCGGAGAACGAGATCGCCAGGGTGGCCTCGGCCATCCCGTACGCGGCGACGAAGGCCTTGCCGTCCAGCCCGAAGCGGGCGCCGGCTTCGATCACCGCGGCGACGGTGGCGTGGTCGATGGGTTCGGCGCCGCTGAGCACGAAGCGCAGCGAAGACAGGTCGAACGCGCCGTCGGGCGCCGCGCGCAGGTAGCGGGCGAGCAGGGCATAGGCGAAGTTCGGCCCCGCGGTCATGGTGCCGCGGTACTTGGAGATCAGCGCCGGCCACAGCCGCGGCGAGCGCAGGAAATCCGCGGGCGCCGCGCAAACCGCTTCCGCGCCGACCTGCATCGGCAGCACCATGAAGCCGATCATGCCCATGTCGTGGTACAGCGGCAGCCAGCTCACCAGCACGTCGCTGCGCGGGTCGAGCCGCGACGCGCTCACCATCGCCGCCGCGTTCTCGTACAGGTTGCGGTGCGAGATCGCCACCGCCTTCGGCAGCCCGGTCGAGCCCGAGGTGAGCTGCAGGAAGGCGATATCGTCCTCGCCGCAATCGACCGGCGCCAGCGCCGCGCCTTCGGCCAGCGTCTCCGCGGCCAGCACCGTGGTGCCCTGCGCGCCGAACAGCGGCGTGGTGCGCGCGAACGCGTCGCCGACCACCACCACCCGGGCGCCGATCATTTCGAGCACCGCGAAGCTGTCTTCCGCCCAGGCCGCGAGGTCCGAGCGCGGGCCGGGCTGATGCAGCATCGTCACCGACGCGCCGCGCATCCAGATGGCCTGGATCACCGGGGCGATGCTGGCCGGCTCGCCGACCAGTACGCCGACCGTGTCGCCGGGCTTCACCCCGGCCGACGCCAGCGAGCCGGCCATTCGGCGGGCGATCTCATGAATCTGCTGCCAGCTGCGCCGCACCGGTTGCTGCGGTTCGCCCGTCACCAGGCCTTGGCCGGACGCGGGCGCAGAGACGAATACCTGCTGGGTAAACCTGCTCATGATGCGATCGATCCTTGATCTTCCGGTATCGCGCGCCGGCGACGGAGCGTACCGTCGCGGCGACCGGGGGCTTTAGGCGGGGATTGCGGATTCGTCGGGAATCCCGGCGTCGCAAGCGACAGTGCGATGGCGCGTCTGTTCGATCAGCCGGGTCACATCGCCGACGGTCTTGCAGCGGATCAGTTCCTCCTGCTGCAGCGTCACCCCCAACCGCTCCTCGATCGACACCAGTCCGATCGCGAACGCGATGGAGTCGAACCCCAACTCGCTGATCAACAAAGCGTTCGGGTGCACCCGCCCCGGCTCGATCGCCAACTCGTCCCGGAAAACTGCAACGAGCGTCTCATAGACATCCGGTTTTTCAGACATAAATCACTCCTTTGATTTCTGACGAACGTAGCACCGAGGCTATCGCGTCCTAGTCGCCCGCAGCGTGTGAACGGGGCGTTCTGCAGCAGGAATACGCGGTTTGGGGATGGGGTAGGACATGGGTGGTTGACGTGCGTTGGGGGTTATCTGTGATGAAGTTAGCGGAGCAAAGATGCAAGGTCGCTGGCGGTATCGGTTTTCGTGGAGGCGAGCTTTTTTGTGTTCGCCGTCAATGTGGGGAAGAAAGGACTTCGCAGCCATGCTTTGTTAGTCGGAAAGGTGGTCATGCGACATCCGACGGCGTGTGACTGCTTTCGGCCAATAGCGGATACGACCCGGCAGGGACGCAATGCCGAGCCCGGGGTTGCTGCAGCCAGACACGACCGAGCGATCGTGAGCCCCAAGTCCGGAATACGTCGACGAGTGGCTTGCCCCCGGAGCCGCCGACCTCGCGCTTCCATGCTATGTCCTGAGACCGCCCCCCCCCCCTCCTGTGAGCACCCTGAAGCCGCACAAACGCATAGGGGGCATCGCCATAACGCCCAACGAGATGTAATAAGATTCCGCTCGGCGCCAGTCGCATATGTTGAGCGCAGTGGCTTTAGGCTGCGTCGACCGAATGCCATGAGCCATCTCGGCTTGATGAAGACGTCGTTCGTCAACGTGTCGCGAGCAGTTTTATCATCACTCACGCCCGGTTTTGATGTCAGAAGATGACCGTTTCGCAGGATGCACAACGGCTGCTTGAACGCTTGACAGCGCCAATCGAGGTGGGCGTTGCGCTGCTTGAACTTTTCGAGTTTTGCGCGGAGCACCGCGAGGCTTGCTGGGGTTGGATCCCGTTGGGTGACGAACAAATCGAGGGCTACCCGCTCGACAAGGTCATAAGCCGCGCACGCCAAGCCCTCCGCGATGCGTTTCTAGAGGGGCGTACAGTTGAAGGGGTCGCCGCACTAGTAGGTGTCCAATCATCGCTGCGCGCGATCGGGGGTTCGGGCCAAATAACCGCAGAAAACTCCGCAGAAGTCGTGCGCGGGCTTCGTGCCATTGATGACGCACTCAGGGGCTTTCACTCGGCCCGGGTGGTGGGAGTCTCAGACTCAATGAAAGCTGCTCTTCTCCGGGGACAGCTCCGAACGGGAAAACCACTTGCAGTCATTGATCAATTCGCTCTATATCCCCGCCCGGCTCGCGCCAAAATTCCGGAGCGCGGCCAAGGTGACCCTGGGATGTTGTTGCAACATGTCGCGGTCATCCGGCGCGTCGCGGACTTCGACGTTCGCTTGGCCGTGCACCTGCAAGATGCACTCGCGGACCAGACACAGTTCAAACGTGTCGGAGTTGTACCGGTGGTTCATCACCACAGGGAACTCGCGTGGCAATCCATTGGCGCAAGCCGATACCGTGTTGACGAGGATCCTTCCACCTCGGATGCGATCAAGAACCGTGTTGACCGGGCGCTAGATGAGATCGCGTCGCAGGACGCGCAGGTGGTATTGATGCCCGAGCTCGTTTCCGGCCCAAGGCTTCGCTCTGCAGTCGCAGCGCGTCTAGGGGAACGATCCTCGCGCGGCGAGGCGACGCCCCTCATCACTCTTTGTGGAACGAGCCTCGAGGATGTTGGGGGTAAGACACGAAATCAGGCTGCGGTCCTCGATGGTGAGGGCGATGTCGTCTGGACACAGAACAAGCTTCACGCCTACCGATTTTCTGCTGAGGAGCAGCGCGCGGTTGGGTTTCCTCTCGGCCCTGCCACTGTCGACCGTCAGGAAGCGATCGATATCGCGCCAGGTGCGCTGGTCGTCGTGGACCTGAGCGCGAACCTGCGCGTGGTCGTGCTCATTTGTGAAGACCTGATCCAGGCGCAGCCCCACGCGGTCGCCATCCAGCAAATGGGCGTGACGACGGTTCTCGCTCCCATCATGGATAAGGCGCCGAACCTGCGTCCCAACACCGAGCTACCTGACCTGGGCTGGCTCGAGCACGGCGCGCTCGCCTATATCCGGCATCCGGGTGCTAGCACATTCATCGCGAACTCCGGGACTTTGGTTGTGCAAAACCACAACCACCACTGGTCTTACGCCCACGCATTCACAGTCCCCCGCAGCACGAGCGACTGGAGAGCCGTTCTCGCGGACGTGGCAACAGCTCCCCCAATCGGATGGATCCTCGACTTGAGTTGACTCGAGGTTCAGAACAATTGTATACAATTGTCCCCATGAAACCCCTCCCCGAAACCCTCACTGCCCTTCTTGAACCGGTCATCTATGCGGTTCGGCAAGGAACGCCTATTGAAGTAAAGGTGGTACTCAGCGAGCTGGATGCCGCTAGGCGCACGCTCGCCCCCTCAATCGAGAGGTTTGACTACCCCTCTTACGCTGCAGGTGCCTTCGCGTCACTTCGTGAGGTGGTGAACACGTCGCTTCATCGGGCCGCCCTGAATTCGGTGGTCGACGGCGTGCGGTCGGCCCAACGCGGCTTGGATGTCCTGCGTGCCGCGGGCCGTGCAGTCGGGCTCGGACAGAGGCAGTCACAGAAGGCGCTAGCGAATCAGATCGGAATGAATGAGGGAAACTTCAGCCGGCTTGCGAAGCGTCTGGTGCAAATTGGTGCGCTTGAGGTTCATCGCGAAGGCGCTTTCTCGTACCTGCGTCCCACCGCAATCGGCGAAGCCGCATTGGACGAGATGCACGCCGGTTGGCGCGCGGCCGCACCTGTCGAAGAAGCTGACCGCCCCAAACTACAGTTGAGTCAGCCTTTTGGTGCGTCTCCCACTCAGCCACGGCCGCAAGCTTTCGGGAGCCTGGCTGAGTTCGGACGCAACGCAAATCGAACGGTGCCGGAGCCTAATCGCCGCCGGCCCAACCTGGTCGAGCAAACAGACACGGCTGCCACTGCCTAATGAGCATTCCGACGGTAGCGACACTGGCGACGCCGGGTCATGAGGCCGATGCCTCCATTCGCGGCTATAACTATCAGGCCTACGTCGCAGCCCTCGAGTGGTGCTCACTGGGCGAAGATGAAGAGCTGCATCTGGAAATTGCCGAGGATGTAGCGATTACCAGTCCCGCGGGTGCGCGCGTGATTCAGGTCAAAGACGTTGCGCGCCGCCTTACCCTTCGTTCAGCGCACGACTTTCTTGATCGTGTCGTGGAGCGCGTAGATGGCGCGGGAACCCAGGTTCATTTTCATTATCTGACGACGGCAGCGTTTGGTAGCGATCCTGATTGGCAGGGGGCCGGCACTCAATCGTTTCTTGACGCTTGGAACCGCTATGGAGAAGCGGCGGAATTTCGCGACGAGTTGGTGGGCTATCTGCGCAATGCGGCACGCTCCTCCTCGTTGCTGAGTAACTGGCTTCAGAAACGAGCGAATGATGAGGTCGCAGACCTTCTTTTTCCGCTGGTCCATTGGGTTGCCAAGGCGCCGAGCCTCGCCGCTCAAGAGCAGCAACTTGCGCAGCAAGTTGCTTCGTTCTGCTCGTATGAGTTTGGCCTTGAACAGTTCAAAGGTAGGCAGCTTGGGCGAATCGTTGCCGGGCGCATCAAGGAGCTATCCGCCGCTCGTGACTCCAACCGTCGTACGCTACGTCGTCAGGACCTGCGAGATCTGCTGCTTCCGCATGCGAAGGTCTCGCTTGAGCCGCGTGAGTACGCAGACATGGCGCAGGCCGCCCGACTGGCCAAGCAAGTGCCGGTGGAGCTTTTGACGCAACAACTCGTCAGTCGCCTCGATGATCTCAAGGCTGGTCGATTTTTTTCTGAGCTTGATTCAGACGGCGCCGCTCGGGCACTCGCAGCTGATGCCGCGGAGGACGGGGCCTATGCCCTGGCAGCGCCTGCGGTGCGTAGTGAGGTCCTTGCTTGGTGCGCACGCCTCTTGGTCCACAAGGATATCGAAGCTGCGCGCGCGCTATTGAATGATTCCCTTGCGGTTACTCCTGTCCCTCAACAGCGGCTTGTAACGGCACTGATCGAAGCCGAGTCCGACGTCTTCGCTGCACTCCACACGCTTCATGGGGTCGATACTAGCGAAGGCCGGACGGCTCGATACCTCGTCCTGCGCCGGAGGGAAAACCAGGACGCCGTAGCCTGGCTGACCGAAGAAACGTTGACGCCATCGGACTTCGACGAGGATGGCCAGTTCATGGTTCTCCACGACGCCCTGAATCGTTTCGATTGGGAACTCGCCTGGAACTGGCTCGAGAGTCTTGATCGGCCCGCCGAATCCAAACACCCGGGCCTACTTTGGGCTGCCGGAGTGGCAAATTACTGTCGAGCACAGCCCGATTACCTGCGTGAATGGGCGTTCAATTTGCGCCCCCCGGTCATCGACGCCGATCTAAGCTCGACCTCCGAGGCTGTCACTGCAAAGCTTCGAGCCATTGACCTGTTCGATTCTCTAGAAGCTCATTGCCGCGCGCGTGGCTGGACTGCCCGAGCGGACCTCGCGCTGGAACACGCGCTTTGGCTGAAGCTGCAGCACCCTGACACCCGGTTTTTTGCGCGGCAGCGTGCAGCAGAACTTTTTGAAGGAAACCTTCTTTCGAAGTCTTCAGGCGAGCACGCATTCCGGTGGCTCCCGTTAGCACTTGCCGCTGAGCAGGAAGTCGACACGCATAGCCTACTTAATCGCATCAAATCGTACGCTAAGCGTTACGGCGAATTGAACGACGACGCGGCGTGGGCTCTATTTGCCTTGATGCAGCATCTTCCGCCAGAAATGGTTTTGGAAGACTGGGAGTTCTTCTACGAATCGCTCTGCGACCGCGTCAACCCCATTCAGCTGTCTTCGATCAAGGTTCAAATCCTGGCGAGGACGGGGGACCGAACTGCAGCGGCGGAGGTTCTTGCAAAGGGCGGATTGCCGACGGAAGTTGCTAAACAGCTCGAAACGCTCTATCTCTCTGAAGAACTTTCCAAAGATCAGATCGAAGCAACATCGCCATCAGTCCGACGCGAGATTGCCCGTCGGCAGAAGGCGTCAGGTGACTCGTCACGTGCGATCGCGACTCTCGAAGAAGTGTATCGGGAAACGTACTCGCTCATAGACGCGTGCAACTTGGCAGGTCTGTATCTCAATGAGGGGGCGCTGTCCCATGCGAGCGAGATCCTGCAGGGGTTGGACTCAACTTTCGATGCTGAGCCTCAAGTTGCGCTCCTCAAGCTGCGCCTTGCGCTACAACTGGGCAATTGGCAGGAAGCGCTCGATCACCTTGATGCTTCCGAACTCGATGAAAGCGATTGCGTGAATCGGCGCATTGAGATCGCAATCCAATCACTGGATTGGGATCGGATCCCAGGCCTGCTGCAAAGTGCCTTGGACATCGCAACGGACGATCCGCGCGGTCTGCTGCGAGTCGCAACTGCCGCCAACGCCTTCGGGCTTACGTCGATCGCTCAAACCGCAGCTGCGATGGCTGCAGCGCTCGCCGACAAAGATGCGTCCATTTTTATGGCCGTTTATATGCTGGCGGTAAAAGGCAACTGGGCCGAAAAACAAAGCGCTGACGAATGGCTTCTGAAGGCGATCGCGACGGACGACGCGAAACCCGAGGGCGAACAGGTCCTTCAGCGCAAGTCGCTGCAAGAACTCGTAGATATGGCGCCCCAGTGGAACGACCGCATTCGCTCGGTCAACGAGATGGTGAAGTCTGCTGAGCTATTTCTGGCGATGGCGGCAGATGCGAGCAATGAATCGCTGACGTCGGTCATCTTCCAGGCGATGCGGCGAAACGCGGCGGCTTCAGACCCGTCAGCCCGGAATGTGGTGCCGCTATTCGCAGGCAATGACCGGGCCAAACAGATTCCTGAAGGGGCAAAGGCGGCGATCGATTGCACGTCATTGATTGTGCTCGCCTATTTGGACCTCCTCGATTCTCTTCCGCGCATTTTCGAAGAGCTCTACCTGCCGCACGACTTTGGCCTTTGGTTGCTTAACGAGCGCGATCAGAGCGGCTATCACCAACCCTCCCGCGTTACGCAAGCTAACGATCTCATTCGTTGGGTTATGAAGCGGGAAATCGACGTTGTCCCCGCGAAAGAGCAACGCGGTCGGCTATACAAGGAAGTCGGACGGGAGTTGGCCGACCTTTTCGACGCATGCGCAGTCGACGGCTCCGATGGGACGAGCTTCGTCGTACACCCCTATCCCATCTATCGCGCCAGTTCTTCCATGACTCGCCTTGCCGACTTGCCCTTGGAGGCGACGACTCGTCTCGTGAGTGTTCGCGGGTTGGTAAATGCACTGGACGCAATGGGCATGCTCAGCGCCGAAGAGATGTCCAGGGCGCAGGCCTTTCTGGCTGGTAACGATAATGGATGGTCCAATGAACCGTCGATCACGTCCGGAGCGACTCTCTACCTTGATGGTCTCACGCTCTCCTACCTGCGATCGATCGGCCTGATCGAGCGCTGTATCGCGGCGCGATTCAAGCTGAAAATCCATGGCGAAACGTCTCGTGAAGCGGTCGCTCTCGCTTCGTATCAGGACGACAGCTCCTACCCGCGGGAACTGTTGACCCGGCTACAGACGTTCGGGCTCAATGGACTTAAAAGCGGGTTTATCAGGAGCTTGCCCAAATCTCGCCTCGAACCCGGTGACAAGGAAGATCGGTTTTCGACACGCCTGCTTAAACAGCTCTTCGTCGACATCCCGAAGGATGCGATGTTGATCATTGACGATCGCGCGGGCAATCGCTATTCGTCGATGACCGACGATTCAGGAATCGATCATCCTGTCGCCGACACTCTCGACGTTATCGACCGCATGCGTGAAGTCGGGATTCTGTCGGAGCGAGACGTGTGGGCAAAACGAGCGCTTCTGCGCAACTCCGGTTGCGCCCTTGTTCCGGTTCGACTGGACGAAGCACGCCATGCGGCCGAAGACCTTTCCATCGTCGATGGCGAGCTCCGAGAGGGGTACTTTGCACGCACCCTGCGCGAGAGCATTCAACTGCTGAAAATCTCACGTTACGTCGCGCTCCCACTGGAAGAGTTCTGGCTGACAAGCACCGCTTCGACATTCCGTGAAACGATTACCTCGCTCTGGGACAAGGATAATCGGGTGGGTGATGACGAGCGTGCGGATTGGCTTTTCCGCTTGGGTCGATTTTCGGACTTCAGTGCTTCGTTCCTGGGGGATTTTGATGCTCGGCGCGGCTTGATGCAGGAAGCGCTCGAAGTAGCACGTTACCTTGTTGATCCTTCACAGACCCGGAGCCAAGCCTACTGGACGTGGGTTGATGAACATCTGTGCAAGCCGCTGAAGGATGATCGGCCCGCGGCGTTTAACCTCCTTCTTGAGGTGCTAAAGGCTCAACTGTTACGAATCAAGAACGAGTATTTGGCGGCGTATGCTGCGGCTTCTCTTTCGTCTATGCCCGGAACAGTCAAGGCGCCCTTGCTGGAAGACGAGGCCTTCTGCCGCGAACTGGGCATCTCGGTCACCCGCCAGACGACCGCCCATACATCGAGCCGCCCTACGTTTGACACCGAAAAGCTCTACGAAGCTGCTCGCGTCGCATGGCGCGGCGGTCCGCCTGTCGCGGAAGTAACCGACGATAAGCAGCGACTTTGGACGCTTGGCCGCCGGGACGAGAGCGTCGTCGCACGGCAGCAGGAGCTGTCGGAGCAGTTCGAAATCGCCTTTGCGCCCCTGCTTAGCGATCGAGTGGAGGAACGTGAGCGACACTTGTTGCAGCTCGTATCAGACGTGGGAGGTAGCGAACGCCTTGAACATCGTTGGCTCAGCCGACTTGCCGCCCGCCCGCTTGAAGTTAGTGAGATTGGGACGCTGCGTCTTGAGCTACGCAGCTCCCCCCTCGTTGTCCGATCGTCGATCAACGATGCCCTGCGGGTTAACCCGGTCCTTCCGCAGGAGCTCGTCCCGGAGGTCGAGAGCTACTTCCTCACCTTGGCCGGCCTAAGCCCCGAACACGGCAGTCTGCCCGTGGCCGGGGAGGGGCTTGCAGCCTGGGGATCCAGCGTCACTTTAGAAGATCAGCTCAGGCTTTCGCTTTTCCGATGCATCCATTCGCGGTTTGCGCCAACGGCGCTTCTCGAGAGGGCAGCTATGGGTGAGCTTGAGCAGTGGGTCCAAGCATGGACGCCAACGCTGGACGCGTGGTCGATCGTCGGGCTGATCGAAGCGCTTTGCCATAGCTCCCGACCCGTGCGGGAGATCACCGAGGTCTTGCGACCCTTGCTAGTCCTGGCTAAGGAGGTGCTCGCGCCCAGTAGCACTCGAATGGTCCTTTCGGCCGCATTAGCAGCATTTGTCGATCAGCGGGTGGCACTGTCAGGGCTGCTAGGCGGGGTTTCACCGAGCGTCAGACGTCTCGCCTCGTTTTCGCACGCGGCGATGGTCGAGGCTGAGGTGCTGGATGCGCAGATCGATATCGCTCCGTTCGCCGACTGGCTTGAGCAGTTCAAGATGCCTTTTCACGCCGTAAGTCTTGCCGACGTTCATTGGGAACCGAGATGGAGCGCTGTGCTTCTATCCCCCGCGCAGCTGGGTTTCGAGTTGACCGGGCGCGTGGCGGCCGCGGTCAAATTGCGCCCTGAGATTGCCGAGGTTGAAGAGCTTCGGGGGCTGTTGCACGATCCCGACGGAGTCGTGAGCCGCCACAACATGGTGTATGGCAGTCTGCCAGGCCCCTTAGAGGGTGCGAGTGACCTGGAGCAAGCTTTGCCCGAGCAATTCCAGGATCAGTTGCGAGAGTCTCTCGACGCACCCGGCGCAAATTTGGTCGAAGGGATTCGGTTAGTGGGACACGCCGGACTGCTTGGACGAATCGATTCCGACATCACGCGTCGCGTGTGCGACGGGTTGACCACACTGATCGATTCCGATGCAACGCTCCTCGGGACCGAAGACGGTGGGCAAGCATATGTGATGCTCTGTCACCTGGCGGCGTCGCTGCGAGACACAGAGTTGGCCAGGCTTTTGAACCGCGCAGTGAATGACGAGGTCACATTGTCGACAGGCTTGAGAATCTATCTCAGATTCCTCTGCTGCGCGGCGAACGCGGATCGTGCCGCTTGGGCCAAGGCTCTCGACCAGCTCGTCTTTGAACTGAGTCGGGACGCGGGATCGCCGGCAGCGCGCCATGCGTATTTTATCCTGCAATCCATCTGCTTAGTTCGAACCGACGTAGTGCCGCTCGTCCAGCATCGGCTCGCGAGTTATATTGAGTAACGGCTATTCACGGGGGCGCGGGAAAGCTGCGGCTAAGGCGAAGCTCCCGCGCCACCTAGGCGCAACTGACGCCCGGCCGGCTGGCCTGCTCAACCGCTCCACGCTTGAGCTCCGCACTGAACGCCCTTCGCTTCAAAATGAACACTTCTCATGGCTTGGATATGTGCGGTTTCGAACCTCCCGACATCCCGCCGGTCGCGCAAGGTGCCGCGCGGGCCTTCCGCCTAAGGGCAGGAGTGCCGCGTATGCCCCGCAAGCCCGAGTTTGCGCCCCCGCAGGAGGGGTGGTCATGTCTGTCGATGCGTTCGAAGCGCTGTCCGCTTTCCAGCGGGAGTTGCACGGGATCGTGCGGACTCTGCAGCCGGAGGTGTTGATCGAGATCGGGTTTCCCGCTGGACAGGATCATCGGGTGTTGCGGGAGGTGTTTCAGGCCTTGGCGCGGCGGTTGGATCCGGTGTTGGCGGCTTGTGTTTGGACGCTGGTCGGGGACGGTGGCGTCGGGGCGGGGCGGATGTACTGAGGTGGGCTGGCTCGCTCTGGTAAGAGGTTGGGTCGGATCAACGAATGCAGTTAGTTCGAAGTCGATTTAAGACGGTGAGCGAGCGCCGCACAATAATCGGAAATCGGGTCATGGCCGCCATGACGTAGTTATGTGCGGTATCGAAAGATGCTCATTGAACGTGCCGCTACCTAACAATCAAGGATGCCGAGACGAGTCGACCGCGCTCGCCGTGGCTTCCCTGTTCTCGAGTCTAGACTGCAGAATAGCTGCGAGCTCGCCGTGGAGTTGTTCCGCCAGCTTGAAGTGACCTTCAGCTGTCGGATGCATCGTTCCGTTCACGTCTCCAGAGCGTGTGGACAACTGGGTGAAGTAGCTGTCATTCGCCGTGCGAACTAGCCGGTTGCGTGGTTGGAATGGTTTCCACTGATGTGGTGTGCTGTTGTATAGCGGGTTATCAAGGCCAGGGAGCTGCATCGCCTTGTAGTCATTGTGAATATTTGTGCACCACCCTCGGCCGACAAACGCATCGGAAGTGTCTACATAGGTGAATTGCGCTTCAGCGACAGATGCCTGCAAGCTGCGCCGCAAATCGGGTAGCACGCGCATGATCAGTTCATGCCCTGGGCTGAGTCGCCACGAGTTCGACGATGCAGGGGTGGCATCGAGCGCAAAATGCCACGGACGAATGTACCGCAGCCAGTTTGGTATCGAAACATTGAATGCTGTCCATTGGTTGTTCCTATCCTTGACTCCAGGAGTCTTTCTCCTATCCGTGTGGTCGCCGCATAACTCCGAACTGGCGGCGATGACTGCCTTGTTATTTCTCAATACATCTGGATATGACGTCACCAGTGTTGCGCTGGGTGGTGATTCCATGCCGACTCCTTGCATCGCGGCAGCCAACCACCGATATCGAAACGGAAGTTGAATTGCCAAGGTGTCTGATGTGGCGCCGCGGCACCATTCCTTCTGCGCCGGTGGGCAAACGACCATCTGTCGGCGCATAAGTCTGTACGGGACATCTAGTCCAGCGTTCGCACCTCGCCTCGGCATCAACGCCCACGCAACAAGTTGTGCGAAACCAGCATCGTTCCCGCCAATCGACATTAGGATGGCGTCCGGCTGGACCAAGTCGGTGCAACTCACCAAGTCGAGCGCCGTGGGCGGCAGACGTTCCCCGACGATACGCATGTCCTTGGGAATTGAGTGGTAGGCATTCATCTTCGCCAACTTGCCTGCTCTCTCAGCTTGTGCGATGGATAGGGCCATTGCGTCGGTTAGGGCCTTTGCGCGTTGGGGCGCGACGCGGCAAAGTGAGCTCACCGCTGCCCGCAGTTGTGACATCTTGAGCCGACACTTTGGATCAGTCGCCTTCGAGCATCCGGACTTCTTTTCCAGCCCAATGCCTGGCGGGTTGACTTGGCGCACCAGTAAACCATCGAAAATTTCGGCTCCAGAGCAGGCATACTGAAGGAATATGACTTCCTGTTGCGAATTTGTCGCTGCCAGGCGTGCGGCGGCGACGTTCTGCTGATTCCAGTACGAGCGATGGCATGCTGTATCGCGCCATCGTGCTCCTTCTTGAACATATTTGCCCTGGTTCTTCCAAGACGACTCGAGCCAATCCAGACGATAGTCCGCTGGAATGTCGACATTTTTCCACAGTGTAGGCACATCGGGGTTTCCCTCACCCGACGCATACGAATCTCCAAGGCCGAGGATCAAAACGCGTTTGGGATGAACGTAACCAGAGGCAAAAAGCTGGGCATCACCCATATCGGACGAACCCGGGTCAGCATTGGCTTGCACATGCACGAGAACCTTCCGGGTTGGCACAAGCGTTTCCAGATAGCCGCAACGTTCCTGAGTCGAGATGACAACTGAGTCTACGGTCCATGTACAGGAATCGGCTGATGCGAGCGGCCCCTGTACCTCGATCACTGTCGCGACGCGATCCCCGCGGACGTAGTTGAGAAAATCCGGTCGGTACTGCTGATCGGTTTCGCTCCAGATGTCAAATTGGTTTCCCGCGAAAGCGGAATAGGGCGATCGATTGGCTGCGGCGAGTCGCACGTACCATTGATCGAAGGACTCCCCCGGCTTCGGCAATGCGTCATTCGGAGTTCGCCAATGGCGTTCGCCGTTGACGAACTCGACACGCTGCGGGAACGTTGCCGCTACCTTCCAGGTAATTTGGGAAACTGCCTGTCCAGCAGCCGATCCAGATGCAGTCATCAGCGCAAGCAGCGAACACGCTATATGAGTCGAAGCTATTCGGTGATTCATCTCCCCCTCCGAAGACCGCTGTCTCATGGTGCCGTGATAGGTCACTGCCAACGGAATTTTTTGGAGCCGACGCGGATCACCCGGGCCGGAATCGTTTTTTATGGTCTACGCGATTGGGCGATGAATTCGGACTTGTCTGCGTCGCCGGGCGATGGGGCCTGGACAGCTAAGGCAAGGGGGCCGCGATAGCCCGGTGCTGAACGGCTGGGGCCGAGTCTGGATTCGGCGTTTTGACACTTGCTTCTGTTGATTGTGGGCGGCTTGGTGTCTGGATCGGCCTTGATCACCGCTAGGGATGATGGCGCGCGCGGCCGGGTCGGGCTCGCCGTAGCCGGTCGCGGCCTGCGCCGCTCCTACAAGGTAAGAATGGTGTCGGAGACAATTTTGAGTTGTCTCCGGCACCGTATCCCCGGGCGGCTAGCTCGCGGGCGGCGAACCTAGAGCTTCATCCCGCCATCGCCTACTTCGCCGGGCTCAAGCTCGGGAACAACGCGCCCAGCACGGTCTTGGTTGCCTTGTCGCCGCCCATGTCCTCGGTGGCGTTGGCCACCACCAGGGCGCCGGTGTTCGTGTTCGGGAACAGCACAGCCCAGGCGAGCCAGTTGCCGTCGGAACCGCCGTGCACCAGCACGGGGCCCTGGCGCCCTGCGATCGAATCCTGGACGCCCCAGTCCAGGCCCGAGCCGCTGCCGGGTTGCGCCGTTTGCATCAACCGGTACGAGGCGGGGGTCAGCAACTTGCCGCGGCCTTGGCTGCCGGCCAGTTGGTCGAGGCAGAAGCGCGCCCAGTCGGCCAGGCTCATGTGCATGTTTCCGGCCGCGGTGTACATCATCGGCACGCCGTCGTCGGACACTTTCGGTGCCGTCGTCACCGGCTTGCCGCCGCGGTGGCCGAGCGGCTGGCCGGCCTGGGTGGGGCCGAAGCCGGCGCTCGTCATGGCCAATGGCTGGAAGACTTCGCGGCGCATCAGCGCTTCGAAGTCCTGCCCGGTGGCGCGCTCGGCGATGACGGCCGCGATGAGGAAGCCGGTGTTGCAGTAGTTGAATTCCGTGCCGGGTGCGGCCGCCGGCGCGTCCTTCAGCGCCTGGGCGATGAAGGCCAGGCGTTGTTGCGGCAAGGGCCGGGTGTCGGCGAAGAAGGTGTCGAGGAACTTCAGGTCGCGGATGTTTTCCGGCAGGCCCGATCGGTGCGAGAGCAGTTGGACCAGGGTGACCGACCGGTATTCCGGGCGCATCGTATCGGCCAGGTCGGGCAGCAGCGTCGCCAGGGGCGCGTCCCAGGACAGCACGCCGCGATCGACGAGTTTGGCGATCAGCGCGACCGTCATCGGTTTACCGGTGGAGCCGATCAGCCAGGCATCGTCGGCGCCGACCGCGTCGGTTCCATCGCTGCGGCGCAGGCCGCGCACGGCTTGTTGGGCGATCGCGCCGTCGCGCATGACCAGTGCGCCGAGTGCGGGCGTCTTGGTGCCCTCCATCGCGTCTTTCAGCAGGGCGTCGAGATCGACGGCGTTCGGCGGTGGCGCATCGTTAGGTTGGGCCTGCACCGCGATCGGCGCTTGCAGGAGGAGCATGGAGGCAAGAACGAGCTGAAGGAAGCTTCGACGCGCTGGATGTTTCAAGTGGATCCCCTGGTGTGCGGCTTTTCGATGAGTAACGACGCACCCCGTTGCGTCGTTGCCGGACCGCGGCGGGGCGCGCTTGCATGGGTCGCGCGCCTGCTGCATGGGGCCATGCTGCGGCTGAGGGCGGATGCGTGCATGAGCTGCAGGTCATGGCTGTGGGGGATGGGGCTGCGGGATTGGGTTTTGCATCCAGCGGGGGGCTGAGCTGTGTCGGGAGGTTGGTTTAGGGGCGTGGTCTTGGTGGTGGGGTGAGCGTTGTCGAGTTGGTGTGCGATGGGGGGAGGCTGGGTTGTGGCGAAGGGGGGCGCGGCGATAGCAAAGGCAACAGCAAATCCCCCCCTGGCCCCCCTTTTTCAAAGGGGGGAAGCGCGTGGTTGGGTTCTGCGGGGGCTTGGTCGCGGCTTACGCCGCTCCTACAGGGGAAGGGCGTCCCGGCGTGGGGCTGCGCCGGGAGCGGGGCTCAGCGCTGCGGCTTGAATTCGACCGGGACGATGACGACGGCGGCGATGGGGCGGCCGTTGCGTTTGGCGGGGGCGAAGCGCCAGTTGCGCACCGCGGCGACGGCGGCGCGGTCCAGGGGGCGGCTGCCGCTGCGCTTGGCGATCTCGACGCGTTGCGGTCGGCCGTCGGCGCCGACTTGCACGCGCAGGGTGACCAGGCCGCCTTCGCCGCGGCGCAGGGCGTCGAGGGGGTAGGGCGGTTTGGGGCTGTAGCCGGGCAGCGGGCGCGGTTTGGCGCTGGCGCCGCGCGGCTCGGGGTTGCGTGCGCGCGGTGCGGGGTCGGCCGCTGCGGCGTCGGCGGCGTTCGCGTCCGGAGCGGGCGCTGGCGTGGTGTCGTCGTCGTTGCCGCTGGCCGGGCCCGGCGCTGGCGGCGCCAACGGTGGGCGGTCCAGGCCGGGTTCGCCTTCGATCTGCAGCGACGAGGTTTCGCTTTCGATCTGCCGGTAGCCGTGCGAGACCACCAGCAGCACGCAGATGACGAACACCACCGCCAGGCCCAGCATCGGGATCCAGGCGGTTTCCGGCAGGGTGTGGCGGGTGAAGGCCGGCATCGGCGCGGCCAGCGCCAGCGGTTTCGACGCCGGCGGTTTGACTGCGTTGACGCCCAGCGGCACGGCCTGGTGGGGGTCCATGTGCAGGGTGCTGATCCGGCCCTCATTCAGCGCCTGCGCGACCTCGGTGCTGGCGCCGAGCGCGGCGGCGACCTGTTCCAGCGCGACCGGCGGCGGCGCGCTGCGCCGCTCCACGCCGGTGAAGCGGCGGCGGTTGTATTCGGCCCACAGGATCAGCAGCGCCGCGGCGCCGACCGCGGTGGCCGGCAGCACCAGCAGCAGGAAGGGGTCGATTTCGTGCTGGCGCAGATACAGTTCGGCTTCGGCGCGCTGGATGCCGAACAGCCACATGAACAAGGTGACCAGCGGCATCCACAGGTAGATGTAGACCGCCCAGAACGCACCGGTGGTCAGGCCCCAGAAGGTGCGCGGCAGCAGCGGTTGCGAGTACGGCCGCTGGATCAGGCGCGAGTCGTGCTTGTGCCGCCGCGGGTGGCGCGGCTGCGGCGGCTGCGGTGCCTGTGGCTTGGGCGTGTTCATCGCAGCCCCCGATCCGGGCTGACCCACACTGCGCGGGTGCCGCGGCGCTTGGCCAGGGCCTTGGGCACCGCGGCGACGGTGGTGGTGAAGCTCAGCAGCCAGAACACCATCGGGTACCAGATCATCCAGTAGTAGTTGCGGCCGACGCCGGTTTCGTAGCGGCGGTCGATGACGATGCTGGCGGCGAACTGCAGCAGGCAGATCATCGCCAGGATCACCCCGTGCCAGGACGGCAGCAGGGTCGGCACGCGCAGTTGCTCGGGCAGTTCGAACGCTTTGCCCAGCGCCCACAGCAGGATGATGAAGGCCATCATGTAGGCCCAGGCCAGGCTGAGCAGGTATTCGCCCAGCACCGGCCACATCCGTCGGCGCCGCCACGAGAACAGGTCGCGGGTATGGCGCAGCAGCACCTCGACGCCGCCCTGGGCCCAGCGCAGGCGCTGCTTCCACAGCCCGCGCACGGTTTCCGGCATCAGGATGAAGCACATCGCATTGGGCTCGTAGCGGATGTCCCAGTGGTTCATCTGCAGGCGCCAGCTGATGTCGATGTCCTCGGTCACCATGCTGTCGGACCAGTAGCCGATCTGGTGCAGGGCGGTGCGGCGGAAGGCGCAGATCACCCCGGAGACGGTGAAGATGCGGCCGTAGACGCGCTGGGCGCGCTTGATCATGCCGATGATCGAGGCGAACTCGCCGACCTGCAGGCGGCCGAGCAGGGTCGAGCGGTTGCGGATGCGCGGGTTGCCGGTGACCGCGCCGACCCGCGCGCCCGAGCACAGGTGCCAGACCATCCAGTGGGTGGCGTATTCGTCCAGCAAGGCGTCGCCGTCGATGCAGACCAGGTACTCCGAGCGCGCCGCCAGCGCGCCCATGCGCATGGCGTTGGCCTTGCCCAGGTTGCGGTCGAGGTGGACCACGCGCAGCAGCGGGTACTGCGCGGCGAGCAGGTTGAGCTTCTCGCCGGTGTCGTCGCGGCTGCCGTCGTTGATCGCGATCACCTCGAACGAGGGATAGCGCTGGGCCATCGCCGAGGCGATGGTTTCGCGCACGTTGTCGCCCTCGTTGTGGCAGGGGATCAGGATCGACACGAACGGCGCCGCCTCCAGTGCCGGCGGGTCGGTGCGGCCGCGGGCGTGGCGCTCGCGGCGCAGGTAGTAGTACAGCCCGCCCGCGATCCAGAAAAAGGACATCACGATCGGGTAATAGAAGGCGAACTTGAACGACACCGCGAGCAAGGCGCTGAGAACGTCGTACATGGCAGTCTCCGGTAAGGGGCGCGTGCGCGGTGGAAGGGCCCGGCGCTCCAGCGCCGGGGCGGACTCAGCGTTCGATGTAGGGGAAGCCGCGCGCGGACATGATTTCGCGCGCGTCGGCGGTCGAGGGCACATCGTCGATGAAGTTGTCCGGGTACCAGGCCAGGTGGCGCACGCCGGCGGCCTGCAGGCGCCGCGCCATGGTCTTCAGCCGCTGCGCCGGGATCGGTTTGTTGTCGCGCCAGTCCACGGTCTGCAGCTCGAAAATGGTCCGCGCCAGGCCGCTGGGCGAGCGCGCCACCTGCGCCACCAGCCGGTCCATCCAGGCCTGCGGCTCGCGGCTGTTCTCCATCCACGGCATCGCCATCACCGCGGTGTAGTCGTAGGCCTGGTTGAACGCGGCCAGGTTCTGGGCGAACCAGCGCTCGCTGTCGGGGCGCAGCACCGGCTCGGCGAACAGGTTGCGCACGGTGATCAGCTTGGGCCGCCATTTGCCGGCGGCGCGGGTCAGCTCCTGGGTGAACTCGATCAGCGCCCGGGTGCGCTGCGCGGCCTGCTCCGGCGCCTGGCCGCGCAGTTCGTCGTCGCGCAGCAGGGCGTCGTCGTGGAACAGCAGGCCTTCGGTGTAGCCGCTGACCGCCAGGTCTTCGTAGATGTCGGCGACGATCTGGCGCGCCTGCGGCTGGAACGGATTGAGGCGGAAGGTTTCCTTGGGGTTGCTGGCGGCGATCGCCAGACGCTGGCGCAGCGCGGCGTCGGGCAGCTCGTAGCCCAGCACCGGCAACCAGGCGAACACCTTGACCCCGGCGCGGGTCTTGAGCTGCCAGGCGACCCGGTTGTACAGGTCGGCGCGCATCGGCAGGTGCCGGTTGGGGAAGTACAGCGCGTCGGCCGAGCCGTTGCCGTCGGGGTCGGCGAAGGCCTGCAGGAACACGTGGCTGGGGCCGACCTGCTTGACCCGCTCGATCAGCTTGTCCAGGTTGCGCGCCTGCTGCGCCGGGTCGGCGTCGTAGACGTAGTCCAGGTCGACCTGCAGCGCGCGCAGGCCGTCCAGCGCTTCGTCGTGGCGCAGTTCGTAGGCCAGGTCGTTGACGGTGGGGTTGTCGAACACCAGCAGCCGGGCCAGGCCGTGCAGGTCGCGGCGCAGGGTCTGGTGGCGGCCTTCCAGGTCGAAGGTGACCTGCATGCCGAGCTGGTCGGCGATGGCGTTGGTCTGGCTGTTGTAGGCCGCGTACGGCCACACCACCGACTGCGGGGCGACGCCGAGTTCGCGCTTGATCGCGGCGACGCTGTCGCCCAGGTCCTTGCGGATCCGCGCCAGGTACTCGGCTTCGGTTTCGTAGCGCTCGGCCTTGGGATCCCACACCCGGGTGATCGCCGCCGGCATGCTGTTGCCCTGCGGGTTGGAGGTCACGCCGCGGTGCAGGGCGTGGCTGTGCGAGGCGATCTCGATCAGGCCCGAGGCCTGCATCTCGCGCAGCTGGTCCCAGGTGACGAAGTCGTCGTGGCCGAACATGCGCGGGCCGTAGTCGACCTGCTGGTCGCGCGGCAGATCGACCCAGGAGGTCACCACCGCCATCAGCGCCGGGTAGCCGTAGGCGCGCAGCAGCGGGAAGGCGTGGGTGTAGATGCTGCGCAGGCCGTCGTCGAAGGTCAGCAGCACCGCCTTGGGCGGCAGCGGCTGCTCGCCGCGCGAGGCGGCGATCACCTGGCTCAGCGACACCGGGCGGTAACCGTGGCCGGACAGCCAGTCCAGGTGGGCGGCGAAGTTCTGGGTGCTGACCGCGTAGGCGTCGGGATCGCCCTTGCGGGCGACGTCGTCGCGCACGTCGTGGTAGCTCAGCACCAGCAGTTCGTCGGCCTGGGCCGGCGCCAGCGCGGCCAGGGCCAGCGCGGCGGCGGCGAGCAGGCCGCGCAACGCGCGCAGCGCGCGGGGCAGGGTTGCGGCGGAGAGGATCCCATCCATGTTCATTGCTCTCCCCAACGGAAGTTCAGATCGAAGCCGAGCCGGTCCTCGCGGCGGCCGTCGTAGACCGGGCGCGACCAGCTCAGGCCGTAAGTCAGCTTGCGGCCGGTGCCCAGGCCCCATTCGTGTTCGTAGCGCAGCTGCGGCACCCAGGCGCTGCCGTAGCCTTGTTGCCAGTACGGGCCGGCGTAGGCGGTGAAGCGCTGCAGCAGGTGATGGCTGTAGCGGCGCCAGGCGACGTGGTTGACGCGCAGGCCGAGATTGAGCGAGGCGTCGCGGCTGGGGTTGAAGTAGGGCACGTCGGCGTCGCGGCGGCTGGCGCGGCTGGCCGACAGTTCGGCCAGGCCGTCGAGCTGCAGGTGCGGACGGGTGTAGGCGCGCTGCTCGAGCGACAACGCGAGCGCGCTGCGCCGGTTGTCGTCGCTGTAGCGCAGCTGCTGCACGCGGGCGTCGAGCGCGGTGCGCTCGCTCGGGGTCCAGCGCAGGCCCAGGCTCAGCGCGTCGGCGTCGATGCCGGCGCGGCGCGCCTGCAGCGAAGCGTCCGGCGATTGCCGGTACCAGGACGCGCTGCCGCGCCAGGCGTCGTCGAAACGCCAGCCGGCGTCGAAGTAGTAGCCGCTGCGGTCGTCGCGGTCGAGCCAGCGGTCGCTGGCGCGGTCGACGCCGAAGCCGAGGCTCAGCCGGTCGTAGGCGTAGCTCGCGCCGACGCCCTGGCGGCGGTCGTGCACGCGTTCGCCGGGGTAGTCGGCCCAGGCGTCCTGGGCGTGCGCGGTCAGGCGCCAGCGGTCGTGGATCAGCGGGCTGCTGATCTCGACCCGGTGGGCGCCGTCGCGGCTGCCCAGCGGCGAGGCGCTGTCGCCGCCGCCGTCGGCGCGGCTGCGATGGCTCGAGGTCGACACCTGCCACTGCCAGCCCAGCCGGCTGTCCCAGGACTCGCGCATCTGCCGCACCTGCACGTCGCGTTCGCGGCGGGCCAGCAGCTCGTCGTGGATCGGCCGCGCCAGGTCGACCCGGTCGTGTTCGAGGTAGGCGCCGACCTGGCCGATCCGCGCGCCGACGCTGGTCGGTTCCAGGGTGCTGGCCATGCGGAAGCGTTCCAGCGCGCGCTCGGTCCAGCCGCGGCGCTGGTAGGCGACGCCGAGGTTGGTCTGCAGGCCGGCGTTGTTCGGGCCGATCGCCGCCAGCGCTTCCAGATCGCGCTGTGCGCCGACGGTGTCCTCGCCGTACAGGCCGACCATGATCGCGTTGGTGTCGGCGTCGTAATGGCGCCAGTTGGCGTGGCTGACCTTGGCCCCGGGCACGCGCACGAAGGCCGGTTCGGCGGCCTTGATCTTCTGCAGTTGTTCTTTCGCGTCGTCGAAGCGCTCGGCTTCGGAATAGGCATAGGCCAGTTGCAACTGCGAGTCGTGGTCTTCCGGCATCTCGCGCACGACCCGTTCCAGCACCGTCGCCGCTTCCTCGGGGTGGCGCGCGGCCAGCAGCGAGGCGCCGACCCGGGCCAGCGCGTACAGCGGCACCTCGACGCCTTCGGCCTGCAACTGGCGGTAGTTGCGCACCGCTTCGGGATGGTGTTCGAGGATGTTCAGCATCACCAGTTCGTCGAATCGCGTGCGCAGGTCGGCCTGGCGCTGGCTATCGCTCTGGCTTTGGCGGTACTCGGCCATCGCCGTGCGTGCGGCGCGGATTTCCTCCAGCCGCTGTTCCTCGTTCTCCGGGTACAGCCCGCCCCACACCACCATCCGCGCCAGGCGATTGGATTCCAGGCGCTGGCGCTCGTCGGCGCTGAACAAGCCGGGGCGTTCGCGGTACAGGCTCCAGGCGCGGTAGGCATTGCCGAGGTCGGCCAGGGTCAACACCTGCAGCCGATACAGAGCCTCGTCGCCGGGGCGGGCGGCGAGGGCGGCTTGGATGCGCGCCAGCGCCGCCAGCCACTGCCGATCGGCGCGCAGGCGCTCGATCTCGGGCATCGGGTCGGAGGACTTGGATTGACTCTCGGCGGCAGAAACTGACGAAATGGGGCAGATTGAGGCCGCAGAAACCAGGGCGAAGGCAAGGGCGTAAGCGAGGCGATGCGTAATCGGCATGAACCACCAAGATCCGTGGGGGAAGACGCGACCGGGTCCGAGACGCGAATAAAAATGTGAGATGCATCACATTTGCAGGTGCCTTCATTGACGCAAAAGCTGTGCCAAAGCATCGTGAATCGCAGGCTTGATTTTTGCTGCGAAGTGCTTGTCCGGATTGGTTTTTGCGTATCGTGTGCAGCGCTTGCCGATGCTGCGGCGCGGTTTGACAGGTTCGTTTTAGATCGATTCAAATCGAGCGAAACGCCATGTCGCAGATTCGCCAGCGGGCGAAGCGTGACGCCGCGCAAGCATGGGAGCGGGACATGTCATTGGGCCATAACGGCCGCCGCGGTCGCGGCCGGCCGCAGGGTGTCGCAGCCGATCGATTCGCATGCCATGGCCTGATCGCCGTCGCGATCGCGTCGGCGTGCTGGGCGTCGTCGGCCTTCGCCGCCGCGCCGCGCAGCTTCGCCACCTCGTTCGAAGCCGGCGAACCTGTGCCGGCCGACGCGCCGGACCTGCCGGGTTCGCTGCACGTCGACGGCGGCCCGGATGCGGCCGCCGCGCTGACCGCCAAGCCCGGGGTCGGCTTCACCGGCCTGCGCTCGCTGCGCTACCAGGGCGAAGGCGGGCGCGAGCAGCGCCTGCAGGCGTTCGAGGTCGACCTGGCGCTGAGCAAGGACAGCGTGCTGTCGTATCGCCTGTTCCCGCTGTCGGACGCGCGGGTGACGGGGCGCAAGGCCGCGGTGCCGGCCGACGACCTGCGCAACACCTCGACCTATGTCGCGATCGACCTGGAATTCGACGACGGCAGCCGGCTGTCGCAACACGCGCCGACCGACGCGTACGGCCAGCCATTGACCGCGCGCGGGCAGGGTTTGGCGCGGCTGCTGTATCCCGACCAGTGGAATGCGGTGTCCAGCCGGATCGGCGAAGTCGCGGCCGGGCGCCGCGTGCGCCGCATCCTGGTCGTGCACGACGCCGACCACGCCGCGCCGTTCCGCGGCTGGCTGGACGATCTGCGCATCGAACGCATGCCGCAGGCCAAGGGGCCGGCGCCGCGGCCCAGCGACTACGTCGATACCCGCCGCGGCAGCAATTCCAACGCGCGCTTCTCGCGCGGCAACACCTTCCCCGCGGTCGCGCTGCCGCACGGCTTCAATTTCTGGACCCCGACCACCAACGCCGGTTCGCACTGGATCTACCAGTACCAGGAGCGCAACGGCGACGACAACCGGCCGCGCCTGGAGGCCTTGGCGCTGTCGCACGAGCCCAGCCCGTGGATGGGCGACCGCCAGACCTTGCACATCCTGCCGGCGATCGGCAGCGCCCGGCCCGAGTTCGACCGCGGCAAGCGCGCGCTGAGCTTCGGCCACGACCAGGAGACCGCGCGCGCCGATTACTACCGGGTGCGCTTCGACAACGGCCTGGTCGCCGAGCTGACCCCGACCGACCACGCGGCGATGCTGCGCTTCACCTTCCCGGATCCGAACGCGCAGTTGCTGTTCGATCACCGCGACGAACACGGCGATATCCGCCTTGACCCCGGCGACGGCAGCCTGAGCGGCTGGAGCGACAGCCGCAGTTCGCTGTCGACCGGCGCCACCCGGCTGTACTTCTACGCCCGCTTCGACCGGCCGCTGCGCGGCGGCGAGCGCCTGCCGCGCGAAAAGGGCCGCGACCGGGTCTCGGCCTGGTACGGCTTCGACCTCGGCGCGGATCCGTCGCGCCAGCTGACGATGCGCATCGCCACCTCGCTGCTTGGCGTGGAGCAGGCCAAGCGCAACCTGGAACTGGAAATCGGCGCCGACGAAGGCTTCGACGCGGTGCGCGAGCGCGCCCGCGCGGCCTGGGACGCCAAGCTCGGCGCGGTGCGCATCGAAGGCGCGCCCGAGCACGAACGCGCCACCTTGTATTCCAACCTGTACCGCCTGTTCCTGTACCCGAACAGCGGCTACGAGAACACCGGCACCGCCGAGCGGCCGCTGTACCGCTACGCCAGCCCGTTCGCGCCGCCCGCCGGCGCCGACGGCGACACCGTCACCGGTGCGGCCGTGGTCGACGGCAAGGTGTTCGTCAACAACGGCTTCTGGGACACCTACCGCACCAGTTGGCCGGCCTACGTGCTGCTGGCGCCGACCCAGGCCGGCGAGATGATCGACGGCTTCGTCCAGCAGTACCGCGACGGCGGCTGGATCGCGCGCTGGTCTTCGCCGGGCTACGCCGACCTGATGGTCGGCACCAGCTCCGACGTCGCCTTCGCCGACGCCTGGCTCAAGGGCGTGCGCAATTTCGACGTGCGCTCGTTCTACCAGTCGGCGATCCGCAACGCTTCCAGCGTCAGTCCGATTCCGGGCGCGGGGCGCAAGGGCATCGAGCGGGCGATCTTCACCGGCTATACCGACACCACCGTCGGCGAAGGCCTGTCCTGGTCGATGGACGGCTACATCAACGACTACGCGATCGGCCGCCTGGCCGCGGCGCTGGCGCAGCAGGCGCCGGCCGACGATCCGTACCGCGCCCACTACGCGGACGATGCGGCCTACTACCGCAACCGCGCGCTGGGCTACGTCAACCTGTTCCATCCGCAATTGGGCTTCTTCGTCGGCCGCCACCGCGACGGCCGCTGGCGCTACGCGGCCAGCGAGTTCGACCCGTTGCGCTGGGGCGGCGACTACACCGAGACCAACGCCTGGAACATGGCCTTCCACGCGCCGCAGGACGGCGCCGGCCTGGCCGCCCTGTACGGCGGCCGGGTCGCGCTGGGCAACAAGCTCGACCTGTTCTTCGCCACGCCCGGCCTGTTCGAGGTCGGCGGCTACGGCCAGGTGATCCACGAAATGCTCGAAGCGCGCGACGTGCGCATGGGCCAGTACGGCCACAGCAACCAGCCCTCGCATCACATCCCCTACATGTACGCCGCCGCCGGCCAGCCGTGGCGGATCCAGGAGAAAGTGCGCGACATCCTCGACCGGCTCTACGTCGGCGGCGAGATCGGCCAGGGCTATCCGGGCGACGAGGACAACGGCGAGATGTCGGCGTGGTGGCTGTTCAGCGCGGCCGGCTTCTACCCTTTGCGGATGGGCTCGCCGGAGTATGTGATCGGCGCGCCGCGCTTCGAACGCATGAGCATCCGCCTGGAGAACGGCCGCGAGCTGCGCATCAACGCGCCCAAGGTCGGCGCGCGCAACCGCTACGTGCAATCGCTGAAGGTCAACGGCGAGCCCTGGGACCGGCTGACCCTGCCGCACGAACTGCTGGCGCAGGGCGCGGTGCTGGATTTCCGCATGGGGCCGTCGCCGTCGAACTGGGCCAGCGCGCCGCAGGCGCTGCCCGAATCGCTGAGCGCCGATGGCGACATGCCGATGCCGTGGCGCGACCTGGGCCGGCGCGACAACGCGACGGTGACCGGCATCGCCGCCAAGCAGGCGGCGGTCTTGTTCGACGACGACTCCGGCACCGGCCTGCGCCTGAGCCTGCCGATGCCGTCGATCGCCTGGAGCTTCAAGCGCCCGGCGACCGTGCACCTGTACACGCTGACTTCGTCGGCCAAGCGCGGCGACGCCCAGGCCTGGGCCCTGCAGGGCTCCAACGACGGCGAGCGGTGGACCACGCTCGACGAGCGCAGCGGCCAAAGCTTCGCCTGGCGCCGGCAGACCCGGGCCTTCGCGCTGGCGCAGCCGGCGACCTACAGCCGTTACCGCTTGCGCCTGGCCGGCGAAAGCGCTGGGATCGGACTGGCCGAGGTGGAGTTGATCGGCGAAGCGCCGAGGGAGTGACCGGCGCAGCGGAATCAAGAGCGAGCCTGCCGATGCGGCGCCTGGTCGAATCCTCGCTTCCGGTTCCGGCTCAGCCGCCGTTGAACGCGGTTGTGACGCAATGCGGGCTTTAACATCGCGCGTTGCGGCCAGCGCAAAGCGGCGAGCCTCCGCTTTCGCAAGCCGGCGCTCGCTGCGCGCTCGTTCCCGCATTCGGCCGGCGTTCTCGTCGCGATCGTGACGTCTTCCAGGCTTTAACGCTGCGCTCATGTGCGCCGCAGCGCGGCGTCGTCCGCGGCTGCGAATCGTTCCCGGCTTGTCCCGATATCGCCCCGGATTGTTCCTCGGCAGGCGTCGCGTGCGGGGCTAGGGTCGCAGGTGCTGTCCCCATCCACCTGGACGATCCGCAGCGAGGCGCATATGGAACGCATGCGACGTAACCGCAGCGCAGGACGGCTGGCCGCCGTGCTGGCGGCGGGCCTGATGCTGGCCGCGCCCTGGGCGCAGGCGCAGAACTTCGAAACCTATTACGGCAACCAACCTTGGCGCGACCGCGGCGAGGACGTCAAGACGGTCAACTTCTGTCCCGGCGGCGGTTCGGTCACCGTCGGCACGCGCCGCTCCAGCGACGGACAGGAACAAGTCCTGGTGACCCGCGCCAACGACAGCGGCGTCACCGACAACCCGGGCCTGAACACCTGGCAGCAGGCCTATCCGATCGCCGGCAGCAAACTGTCGAACGCGTTCGGCGTGATCGAGCTGACCGGCGGCCGCGGTTTCGCCGTGACCGGCGCGGTGACCGTCGGCGACGGCAGCTTCGTTTACGTGCTGCAGATCGATTGCAAGGGCTATCCGCGCTGGACCACCTTGCTCGACAACCTCGACCCCTCGCATCGCGCCACCGGCTACGACCTGATCGAAGGCGGCACCACGGTATCGAGCACCGCCGGCAACGGCCAGATCGTGGTGGTCGGCGAAGAGATCGACCGCAACGGCCGCAGCTTCGGCCGCATCGCGCGCCTGGACCCGGCCGGCAACGTGATCTGGGACCAGGACTACGACGGCGGCAGCGATTGGCCGAACCTGCGCTTCCGCGCGGTGACCGAAAACCTGGCCGGCACCGGCGGCTACACCGACCTGGTGGTGGCCGGTTCGGCCTGGTCGAGCGCGGCGCGCGGCGGGCTGATGTTCCGTACCGACGGCGGCGGCGCGCCGGTGTGCAGCAGCGTGCTCGCCACCGGACAGGACCACCGCGACTTCCACGGCCTGGCCGCGCTGCTGAGCCCGAACTACCAGGGCGAGACGGTGCTGGTCGGCGCCGCCAGCACGCTCAGCGGCGGCAACGCCCAGGTCTACATGGCGCGCTACTCGCGCCTGAGCTGCGCGCCGAAAGTGCAGTCGGTGTGGCAGGACCGCGCCCAGGCCAGCTTCACCGCCTTCGACGTAGTCGAGGCGCGCAGCCTCGACGGACGCGACGGCGCGCTGGCGGTGGTCGGCACCATCGCCGGCACCCAGGGCTTCCTGCTCGCGGCCAATCATCGCGACCTGCTGCGTTACGGCGGCCTGGGCCCGCGCCGCTTCGGCGACAAGTTCCGCGAAAGCCTGTACGCGATCGACAGCAAGCGCGACCGCTTCATCCTCGCCGGCGACACCTACGGCGACTGGCAGGGCGTCGGCGACGCGCAGGACGTGTACTTCGTCCAGGTCGATCCGGGCCTGAACACCGGCTGCGCCGATCCCTGGGAGCCGGCTGCGGTGCCGGTCGAGCTGCCGTACAAACAGCCCTTGCCGCATCCGATCCGGATCCCCGAATTCCGTCGCGCCGACACCCCGCTGCTGCAGGCCAGCGATTGGGGCTATGCCTGCGCGCTGGATCCGCCCGAGGGCTGCCCGGGCCTGATCAACAACGGCATCGTCCAACTCGGCGTGTCCAACACCGGTTACCTCAACATCGAGTGTCCGAACATCGACCTGTCCAGCGGCCGCTACGGCACCCGCCTGGTCGGCTTGCGCTACATGCCGACCAACGGCGAAGCCTCGGCGCCGGGCGCGCCGTGCGAAGGCTGGGGCGTGGCCAATGCCGATCCCTCGGCGCCGGTCACCGGCCGCACCTCGCGTTGCGCCGGCACCAGCAACATGTCGGTGGTGAGCTTCACCTCCACCCCGAGCACGGCGACCTCGGTGGTCAACGTCGGCAACACCTTCCGCGTCACCCACCAGTACACGCCGATCGCCGCGACCAGCTATCTGTACCGGGTCGACGTCAGGATCGAGAACATCGGCCGCACCCAGGTCAACGACCTGCGCTACACCCGCGGCATCGACTACGACGTCCCGCCGAACACCTTCTCCGAATACATCACCATGGCCGGCGCTTCGCCGTTCCTGTTGGCCTGGAACAACAACGGCTTCAATTCGCTGGATCCGCTGGCGGCCAATAGCGGCACCTCGGGGCCGATGACCGATTTCGGCCCCGGCGACCTCGGCTCGCACATGGACTTCCGCTTCGGCGCCTTGCCGGTCGGCGCTTCGCGCAGCTTCGTCACCTTCTACGGTGCCGCGCCGACCCAGACCGCGGCCTTGAACGCGCTGTCGATCGTCGGCGCGGGGCTGTACTCGTTCGGCCAGACCAACTGGGACGGCGTCGGCGGCGCCGGCAACACCAATCCCAACCCCGGCACCTTCGGCGCCACCACCGGCGCGCCGGCGACCTTCATGTACGGCTTCAAGACGCAGTGATCGCCGCGGCGGCGGCCGGCGCTACGGCCGTCATCGCACGCGAGCCCCGGGGGCCTGTGCCCCCGGGGCGTTTTCGTACGTCGGACGCCGCCGAAGTGCGTGCCGAGAGGGACGGCTAATAGCGCAATCGACTTGGAGGCGAAGGCATCGGCCATACGCGCACATTGCTTGATATAAACCCGACGCGCCGCCTTGCACTAAAACTTCAGTTCAGGCGCATCCAGCGATGCGCCGAATACCTATCGGGTCGTGTGGGGTCGCAAGTGACCCATCGCCACCATGCATCTGCAGAAATGAAACTCTGCGATTTCGGTCAGGCGTCGTCGTGGGGATTGAGGCGAGGCGATACTGTGGCGCTTAATGCGAGCGTGTCTATCGTTGCTCCCGTGACGGCGAAAAGCTCAATCGTCTGCGGCGGGCGAAAGATCGACTCGTAGCGCGCCACGGTTTCGGCGTAAATGGCCGATTTTTCGGCCGCCTTGATCGATGCCTCATCGGCCCACAAGGTCAGTGCCGCGCGGTCTTCACCGTCGCCGAGAAAGAAGGCTCCCATGCATCCTGGAAGCGAGGAAAACATCGGGCGCGAGTACCGAACGACGTATGCGTCGTAGTCTTCGCTGCGCACCGGATCGATACGAGTCCTCCAAAGCCTGGCGATCATGATCGTGGATGGAGTGTGGTTGCTGATGTGCATTGGAGTCTCCTGAGAAAGCCGGTACTGTTCGCCGAGCCTCGAGTGATTTTGAGGGTTGGCGGCCACCTGCAATTCACGGGGTGAGATGCGGGGCGTCCTTCGACAAACTGCGTTGCCAATATGCCCCGAAATCTGCAGCTGGACCTCGAAATATCGAAGGTGAAGAGCTGAACCGCTGGGCCCTTCGCACACGGGCGCGGCGAAGGTATTCGACCATAATTTATTGAGTATTCGGTACCTTTTCCATGACGTCAGAAGGTTCTAGGGTCGTATCCGCCCCGGCGCAGGCTGCGCTGCAGGTGCCAGACCCCAAGCAGCAGGCACAGCGCGATCGCCGCGGCCAGGGCCGCGGCCGCCGGCGCCAGGCGCAGGCGGTCGGCGAGCAGGCCGGCGAGCAGGGTCGCCAGCGGCATCGCGCCCATGGTCGCGGCCGAGAACCAGGTCATCTCGCGGCCCATCCGGCGCGCGTCGGCGTTGCTTTGCAGCCACGACAGCGACTGGATGCCGTAGTAGTTCGACGCCGCGGCGAGCAGGCAGAACGCGGCCAGGGTCGGCGCCAGCGCGGCGCTGGCGGCGAGCAGGGCGTAGGCGAGGGCGGCCACCGCCCAGCACAGCAGGATCTTGCCCAGCACCGTCGGCAGGCGCTCGCTGGCGCGCGCCGCCAACGGCGCGGCGACGGCGATGCCGGCGAACTGGGCCAGATAGACCAGGAAGTAGCGCGCGTCGCCGCGTTCGACCAATAGCAGCGGCAGCAGCACCTGCACCGGGCCGAAGGCGAGCACGGTGCTGGCCAGCAGGTAGGCGTAGTAGCTGCGCGGCACCGCGGTCGTCGCGCTCGCCTGGGCGCAGGCTTCGACGGCTGCGTTTGCGTCGACGTTGCCGCTACGACGCACCGGCCCGCGCCGGCGCACCGCCGCCAACAGCCACAACGAGGCCGCCACGCAGGCGGCGTCGATCCAGAACGCCCAGGCCAGCCCGCGGGCGTCGTCGCTGCTCAGGATCAGGCTGCCGGCGAGCATCGGCAGCAAGGTCATCGCCAGGCTGGAGGCGACTGCGAACACCGCGTTGCCGGCGCTGAGCAGCGGCTTGCGGATGTACAGGCCGAAGCTGGCGCGGCCGGCCGGGTAGGCCAGCGCCCAGACCAGGCCGCCGAGCAGAGCGATCGCGTACACGCTTTCGATCGCGATCCGGCCGCTGCCGGCCAGGATCGCCAAGGCGGCATTGAGCGCCACGTAACAGGCGCGGCACCACCACAGCACGCGCAGCGGATCGAACCGGTCGAGCAGGCCGCGGCCGAACCCGAGCAGCAGCGCGCTGGGCAAGGCTTCGATCGCCGCGGTCAGGCCCAGGTCGAAGGCGCGGCCGGTCAGGCGCATGACCAGGAACGGCAGGGCGATCAGGGTGAAGCTGGCGCCGAAGGTGGTGATCAGATTGTCGAGCAACAGCCAGCCCAGGCGCGGATCGCGCCGGCTCAGCCGCCACAGGCGCGCGCCGTCGGCCGCCTGGCGGCGCAGCGCAGGCCAGGGCCGCGGCAGCATCGCCAAGGCGCCCGCGCGCGCCGGCTCAGGACGCGGCCGCGCCGGCGCGGCGCAGGAAGAACAGCTCGCCGTCGCGTTCCACCGCCAGGCCGTAGGCGCTGGCGATCGCGCGCAGCTTGCCGGCGTCCAGGCGCCAGACCGGCTCGACGTCGTCGACGCCCAGGTCCAGGGTCCATTGCATGCCCAGCCAATGGGTGAGGACGAAGCCGCGCTCGCTCAGCAGCCCGGCCAGGGTTTCGAAATAGCGTTCCAGATGGCGCTGGCAACAGGCGAAGCTGGCCAGGTTGTTGTCGAGCACGCAGTCGTAGCGGCGTGCGCGGAACCGTTCGGCGAACTCCAGGCCGTGCTTGTTGAGCAGATGCACCTGATAGTCGGCGATGCCGAGGCTGCGGCCGTGTTCCCATTCGCCCGCCGCCACGGTCACCGACGTCACCCGCGCGCGGCCGGCCAGCAGGCGCGCGACCGAGGAGTTGCCGGTGCCGATGTGCAGCACCTCGCATCCGTCCAGCTCGGCCTGTTGCAGCCATCGGTTGATCGCCTGCTGGTCCTCGGTCGGTTCGCACTGCGAGTAGTCGAGCAGGGGCCAGGTGGCGCGCTGCTCGGCGGCCTGGTGGGTGTCGACCTGCGGTTCGCGCCCGCAGTCCAGGCGCTGCGCGCCGATGTCGAAGCGCGGCCGGAACGCGGCCGCGGAGGAGGTCGTGGATGAGGTCATGGCGTCGGTCGGTGCGAGCGGTGCGGACCGATTCTTCAACGCGCGCCGGCGCGGTGTCGAGCGAATGCGCGTGCCGTTGCCGGAACTGCTAAAGGTCGTCACAGAAAACGCAGTGCGCCTGCTTTCATTCTTGCTTGCGAAAAACGCGGTCATGCATCGCGTTTTCGAAAGCGAACCGAGTAAAAAGTTTCGCTTGCAAGCGTTCCGCGTTTTGCCGTGCCTCCCCCATGCTGTAGCCAACGCAAGCACCGAACGTGCGGCCCTGCCCAGCAGGCGCCGTATCGACGCGTCCGGTCTGCCCAACAGACCCTGCGATCCGCCGTACGCGAAGCGTGCGCGGGCCGCGTTGCCGGATGCGTTCTTCCCATGCTGAGCCAGTTCGTTCTGACCGGTCTGGTCGGTTTCTCGACCCTGATCCTGTTGTGCTGCCTGATCTTCCTCGCCGGCTGGGCGGTGTGGCGCGCCTTGCGCCGGCCGCCGTCGCCGACCCTGGCCGACTATCCCTTCGTCTCGATCCT
This sequence comes from Lysobacter sp. Soil_C_15, assembly GCF_057657315.1. Lineage (NCBI taxonomy): Bacteria > Pseudomonadati > Pseudomonadota > Gammaproteobacteria > Lysobacterales > Lysobacteraceae > Lysobacter > Lysobacter sp. Soil_C_15. The sequence goes on along the minus strand of NZ_JBDGIR010000002.1, from coordinate 712,989 downwards.
GGTGCCGTTCTACAACGAGCCGCCGGCCTCGTTCCTGCGCACGCTGGAGGCGATCGAGAACGCCGAGTACCCGGGCCGGATCGAAGTGTTGCTGGTCGACGACGGTTCGACCAACGCCACTCCGCAGGCGCTGGCGCAGTGGCTGCGGCAACCGCGCGAGAAGCATTACCGCCTGGTGCCGCTGGCGCGCAACGGCGGCGCCAAGGGCCTGGCCCTGGACGCGGCGCTGCCGCAACTGGCGCCGGAGTCGGACGTGGTGACGGTGATCGACAGCGACACGGTGATCCTGCCGTGCTCTTTGCGGCGCGCGGTCGAGGCCCTGTACGCCTCGCCGCGCCACGCCGCCGCCTGCGGCCTGATCGTGCCCGACGAGCGCCATCGTTCCTGGCTGCACCGGCTGCAGTTCTACGAACACGTCGGCGCGCTCGCGGCGATCCGCTACGTGCAGAGCAAGATCGGCGTGGTCAACGTGGTCGCCGGCGCGTTCTCGTTGCACCGCACCGCGGTGATCCGCGAACTCGGCGGCTGGGGCGACTGGCTGGTCGAGGACATTTCTTGGACCTGGCGCGCCTTCGCCCACGGCTATTCGATCGCCTACGCGCCGGACGCGATCGCCTATACGATCTGCCCGACCACGCTGCAGGGCCTGTTCCGCCAACGCCGGCGCTGGGCGCGCGGGCGGCTGGAGTCGTTCCGGGTCGCCTGGCGGATTTCCTGGGCGCGGACCATGACCATGCTGCCGTGGTGGCTGCTCTGGGCGCAGTCGGCGCTGGTGCCGACCTTGCTGTTGCTGGTCGCCGGCGCGTTGGTCTACCGCAGTCCCAGCCTGCTCGCGGTGGCCGGCCTGAACTGGTTGCTGATGGCGGCGCTGAACTTCGTTTCGATGATCCAGGCCCGCACCCGGCTCGGCTTGCGTCCGCTGGATCTGGCCCTGGTGTCGGTGTGCAACACGGTCATCGACGTGCTGTTGCTGCCGGCCAACCTGATCGGCCTGCTCGACGAACTGCGCGGCGGTCGCAAGACCTGGCTGACCCGCTGAGCCGCGCATGGACTGGCACGGATTCCTGCAGCACCGCCCGCAAGCCTATCTCGGCCGCGGCGCGCCGGACCGGCGCGTGCTGGCGCTGACGTTCGACGACGGCCCCGGCGCGGCGACTCCGGACTTGCTGGACGCATTGGCCGAACTGGACGTGCGCGCCAGCTTCTTCTGCGTCGGCGCGGCGATGCGCGCGCAGCCAGCGTTGGTACAGCGATTGCTCGATGAAGGGCACGAACTGGGCAACCACTCCGAGCGCCATGCCGATGCGCGCGGGATCGAGGCCGGGCGGTGGATGCGCGAGGAAGTGGCGCCGACGGCCGAGGCGCTGGCGGCGGCCGCGCGCGACCGGCCGGTCGCGGCGGCGCCGTTGTTCCGCCCGGCCTACGGCGAACTCGATGCCGCGCAATTCGACGCGCTGGCCGCAGCCGGCTACGTCGTGGTCGGCTGGTCGGTCGACCCGCGCGACTGGTTGGAACCGGACGCGCCGGGCTATGTCTCTTGCGTGGTCGAGTCCGTATTGGCGCGTATCCACCCCGGCGCGATCGTGCTGCTGCACGACGGCGACGACGAAAGCGGCCGCGCGCGCCACGGCATCGTCGAGATCGTGCGCCGGCTGGTGCCGGCGCTGCGGAACCAGGGCTATGGCTTGGTAAGGGCCGGCGAACTGATGGCGGCGACGGGCGCGGGCCGGACGACGGCGATAAGCTGACGCTTCGATGCTTCGCGAGTCTGTCGGCCTCTGTCGCTTCAGCCCTCGGGCGGCGGCGGTTGCTGCGGCGGCGGTACCGGCCGCGGTGCGCGGCGCGGTGGCGGCGCTTCGCGGTGCGGTTCGAGGTAGACCGCATTGAGCAGGGGCAGGACGACGAACAGCGCTCCGAGCCACAGCATCGATGCAGTGAAGAAGCCGAAGCTGAGCAGCATTGCGCCCATCAACAGGGCGAACAGGCCCGAGCCCAGGCGCACGATCAGGGCGAACAGCGAGGATTCGATCCATGCCGCCGAGGCCAGCGCGACCGCGAACGGCGCCAGTCCGAACAGGGTGCCGATCGGCGAGGGACGGCCGCCGAAGGCGGTGAGAATGACCGCTGCGATGGCGATCCAGTTCCACAAGATCAGATAGCGTCCCATGCGTTGCGGGTCCTTCGGCTGGGGATCGTTAGGCCGCGGCGTTGCGTCAGGTAACGGCGGCGCGCCGCGTAGGCAAAAACACAGGTCGCGACTCAGCGCCGGCCGGGCGCTGGGGCCAGTCGGGTCAGGGCCCCCGGCTTCCAGGCATAGTGCCAGGTATGCCGGCCGGGCGGCGGACACTTGTCCGCGCACTGCGGGGCATCCTTGCGGGCGACGAAAGCGACCGAAATGCGCTGACCCTCGACCCGGATCGACTCGACCTCGCCGGGAATCTGCGCGCTGGCGTTCTCGACGTAGCCGAGCGCGCGGACCCGGGCCAGGTGGGCTTTCTCCGCCGCGTCGCTCAGGCGCGAGGGTTGCGCGCGCCCGTCGTTCGGGCGCAGCGCGTCCAGCACCGTCAGCGAGTTCTCGCAATCGAAATTGGCCTGGCTGCAAGTGGCCGTCAGCAGGAACAGGATTTCGGACCGGCCGTCGCCGTCGAGATCGGCGACCTGGACCCGGCGGGCGCGGAAATCGCTTTGGATGTCGTCGCCGGGGCGGCGTTCGGCGGCCGCGTCCGCCGCGCGTTGGGCCTGGGCCTGGGCCGGAGGCGGCGCGGCGGCCGATGAACCGGCCCAGCAAGCGAGCCACAGCGACAAGACGACGGCAATCCTTGGCATGACGACGATTCCCCGGTGCCTCGGACGCGAGGCGGCAGCGGCTTAGATAACGCAGCCAGGGGCGCGGCGCAACGAGACGGCGACGAGGCGGGGTGTGGCGACGCGGCACGGCCGGATTGCCTCGGGCGTCCGCGCGGGCCGGCCGGCGCCCCGGTGCGGCCGCCGCCGGCTTGATCTGGGGCAAGCCACGCCTGGACCCGGCTCAAGACCAACGACTCGCTGGAATCCCGCAGCTGCCACGACTGCGACTCGATGGACCTGACCCGGCAGGGCTCGCGCGCGGCGCAGATCCACGAGCTGTGGGCACGTGCGAGAAGACCTGCATCGACTGCCACAAGGGCATCGCCCACCGCTTGCCGGACATGACCGGGTGCCGCAGGGCTAGGGCGGGGCGCGGTCTCGGCGTGCGGCGGTCGATCCCTGCGCGGGGCGGTCCGGATCCACGGTTTCGTATTCCATCAGGATTTGCCGGCTCGCCGGGTCGATGCCCCGGTAGCCCACCGCGATCTCGGTCGGGATCAGGCGCGGGCCGCTCAGGATGCAACGCGCGGTCGCTTCGGCGACGGCCTTCAATCCGGACCGGCAGGCGATTCGAGCGCCTTGCTGTTGTTGCGCAGACAAGGCCTTTTGCGCTCGCAACAGTTGTTCCAGTTTGTCGGCGAGCTGTTCCGGCAGCACGTCCTGGGCGATGGTGTAGCGGGTGAACAGTGCGGTCGCGAAGCCGCCGGACACGCCTTCCAGGGTGGCGGTGAAGCCATTGCGCCGGCCGTCGGGCAATACGACCTGGCAACGCAGGATCTGGCCCGGCACGCCGGACAGGTCCGCGGGACAGTGCGCCGAACGGATCGGGTAGCCGTCGGGGTGTTCGGCCAATAGCTCGATCGCGCGCGCTTCCACCCGATCGCGCCTGACCGTCAGTCGGGCCGGCTGGACTTGCAGCGCCGGGCCATCGGCGCCGATCGACCGCACGCGGACGTCGTAAAGGCGGGCATGCTCGCCCGGCAGGCCGGTGACGCATTGGGTCGCGGCGCCGATCCGCGGCGGCAGCGGCGCAGTGCAGGCGACGGCGCCGTCGACCTGGATACCGCCGGTCGCGAGCGCCCGACGCACGCGTTCGTTCAGTTCGATCGCGGCCCGATGCCGGTCCTGGCCGGCGTCGCGGCAACCGGCCATGGCCGCTGTAACGAGCGCGACGGCGAGCAGGAGCGCGCCCAGCGCCGGGGCCGGACGGCGCGCCGGCCCGGTGTGCGACACGGTGGGCGTGCAAGCGCGTGGCGCGACGGCGCGGGCGTTGCGACGGGCGAATCGGTCCATGCTGCGCGTGGTCGTGGTGAAGGGTCGGGCGATGATGCCCGAGGCCGGCGCGCATCCGCTGCCTGCATCGACGAGCCGGTACCGATGCGCGGCCGGCCGGGCCGGCACCCTGCGCCGCGGCCGGCGCCACCGGCCGCGGCCCGCACCGGGAGAGCCGGCGATCCGGCCTTTGCCCGGCGCGGGGATGCGGTAGCCTTCGCCGCATGCGCATCCTCGTCGTCGAAGACCAGCCGGACCTGCGGCGGGCGGTGGCCAAGCGGATCCGCGCGCTCGGCCATGCCGCCGACGAGGCCCAGGACGGCGCCAGCGCCGAGGCCTTCGTCCGCAGCTATGTCTACGACGCATTGGTCCTGGACCGCCTGCTGCCCGACGGCGACGCCATCGTCCTGCTGCGGCGCTGGCGCGAGGAGGGCCTGGCCGCGCCGGCGCTGTTCCTCACTGCCTGCGACCAGATCGATGGCCGCATCGAAGGTCTGGCCAGCGGCGCCGACGACTATCTGGTCAAGCCGTTCTCGCTGGACGAGCTGATGGCGCGGATGGCCGCGATCGCCCGCCGCGGCGGCTCGATCCGGCCTACGAAGCTGCGCGTCGGCGATCTGGAGATCGACCTGGGCCGGCGCGAAGTGCACCGGCGCGGGGTGCTGTTGCCGCTGCGGCCGAAGGAGTTCGCGGTGTTGCAACTGCTGGCCGAACGCGTCGGGCGGGTGGTGTCGCGCAGCGAGCTGATCGCCGGCTGCTGGGGCGAGGACCGCGAGCCGGCTTCGAACGCCGAAGAATCGGTGATGGCCGCGTTGCGGCGCAAGCTCGGCGATCCCTCGCCGCTGCGCATGGTGCGCGGCGCCGGCTATGCGCTCGAAGACGGCCCGCTTGAGGGCGGCGATGGCCCCCAGGCTCCGTGACCGCCGGCTGCGCGCCGTCGCGCGGCGCCCGCGCTTCGGTAACCGGCGACCCGATGCAGACCGCCCCCTGTACCGCAACGGCGGCATGGCGCATCGCGTGATCCAGCAGCAACCGGCGGCGCTCCGAATCGAGCGCGGCACCGCGCCGATGCGCCGGGGCGGCCTGGGAGGGGGAGTCGGCGCAGGTCGAGCGCGCGCGATGCCAAGGCGATGCCGACGGTTGCCGGACATGATTGGAGCGCAGGGCTGAATGGAGGATTCGGGGGCCGGGTCGGCCGGCCGACGGAAGGCGGGGAGCCGAGGCCGATTAGGAGGATGATGGTCGCAGGGCCGGACGCGCGTCCGGCCGATGGAGGCGCGCCGTGGCGACCCAAAACATGGCCTGGTTCATTACCGCCTGCGACGACCGTGGCCAATGCGGCGATCTGCTGTGCATCCGTTCCAGCGACGTAACCTCGCTTGGCGATGGGGCCGAGAAAACCGAGCAGTTGTCGATCTCGATCCGCAATCGCGAAGGCAGGGCGCTGAGGCGGCGTAGCGAAGGCATCTACGTCGACGATGGGGTGAACAGAGTCTATTGGTCGCAAGATCCTTCCGCGCCCTAGCCGACTATCGGCCAGGGGCGGGGAAAAGGTTGACGCGATCGATGCCGTGGATCGCGGCGTTGCTCGCATACAGGTTGGGCAGGGTGACCTTGGCGGCGCCGACCATCACTTGCTTGTCGATCGCCTGGATCGCCAGGCTGTTCCCATGCAGGGTCTTGAGCGAATCCCAACGCTCGAACTCGGCGACGGTCTTGCGTTTCGGGATGATGTGGTGGCACAGCAGGTCGACCAGGCGCTGCTTGTTCTCGGCCAGGAACAGCGATTCGAGATAGCCCGGCGGAAGCTCGGCGAATGCGGCGTCGGTGGGCAGGAAAGCCGTGAACGGGCCCGGCCCATCGAGCAGATCGCGCAATCCGGCGCGCTCGGCCGCGTCGCAGAAGATCGCGAAGGATCCCTGTTCGGCCGCGACGTCGAGCAGTTTCTTCGCGGCCGGTTCGGGGCGTGCAATGGCGGTGATCCGCGGCATCGTGCCGGCGGACGGAGCGTGGGAATTCATGGGGTCGGCCTTGTGTGGCAGCGCGACTGCGCGCGCTGCGATGGGTGGGGCGAGTCACCAGCCCCAGATGCCGATGGCCAGCAGCAGAAGGCAACCCGATATCGCGGTCGCCCAGTACGAGTAGATCATCGGGCCGCGATTGTCCTTGCAATACAGGGCGCCGCCGCGATCCAGGCTCAGGCGGAAGTTCCTGTCTCTGAGATAGATCATCAGCTTTCGCGCACCGCCTCGCTGGGTCGGCGGCGCTTCCCGCTCGGATTCGCGGCCGCGGTGGGCGTGGTCGTGCTGCTCGGGGTGCAGGTGGCCGAGCAGTTTCCAGAATCTGGCCTGGAGCAGGGATTCGATCGCGATGGCCGCAACGAACAGGATCAACGCGGACAGAGTGATCGCGTTCATTGCCGATCTCGCACGGCGATGCGCGGGCAGCGCCGCCGTCCGCTCGGATCCTGGCCAGGAAAGGGGCGGGGCGAGGCGCGATCGAAAAAATAGTGCCGCCACGGCGTGGCCGGCCTCAACGCGGCCGGATAGCGGCAGGGAACCGGCCAGCCTTCGCTCTCCGCGTCCTGGATCGCGCGCGCGTCCTGTCGGTCGAGATCGCGAGCCGCGTTGGAGCGAAGCAGTTCGAGGTGCGCGTGGGCGTACATGCCGTCCTCCGGCCTGCGGGCTGAGGAGCGGCTGGGAAGACGCTTCGGTGCTTGCAGGTAGCCACCATATCAGACCGCGCATTGCCCGGCGTGACGAGAGCGCCGCCTCGTCACAGCAAAGTAACGAGGCCAAGCGCATGTTGGGCGGGTTGCGGTGCAATGCCGCAACGGCTGCTCAAGCCGCGCCGCACGTCCACTCACTCTCCGCATTGAGTTATCGCTCCTGATCTTTCAGGGGCATCGGCTTCGGCCATCCTCGATTCGCCGAAAGCGGATCCACCAGCAGGTGACCTCCATGAATACCAATCAGAACTCCACCCCGAGCGCCAATCAAACCGCTGCCTCGACCCTCAGCGTGCTCGATACCGCCGCCGCCAACGGCTCGTTCGGCATTTTCGGTCGCGCGGTGGAAAAAGCCGGGCTCAAGGAAACCCTGGCCGGCCCAGGCCCGTTCACCGTCTTCGCCCCGACCGACGCGGCCTTCGACAGTCTGCCGGCCGGCAAACTGGACGAGCTGTTCAAGCCGGAAAACAAGGAACAGCTGAGCGCCATCATCAACTACCACGTCGTCAACGGCCGCCGCAGCGCGGCGGACGTCGGCAAGTGGGATGCGGCCAGGACCGTCAACGGACAGCCGGCGCCGATCAAGCGCGACGGCGAGACCGTCAGCATCGACGGCGCGCGCATCACCGTGGCCGACCTGACCTCGAGCAACGGGGTCGTGCATGGCATCGACAAGGTCAACCTGCCGGCGGCGAAGAAGAACTGACCCGGGCGCGGGCCAGGGATGGCCTCGACCGAAAGCTCAAGCGAAAGGCCAGCGCAAGCTGGCCTTTTCGTTGCGGCGCCTGCCCGGTCCGCATCGGATCGTGTCCGCGTGTGCGCCGTCTCGATCTGCGCGGCGAACACGCACGCCGGCTTCGCAAGCGCGAGGCCGAGTTCGAGCGCGAGCAGGACTGCACGGGCGAGGTCCAGGCCGACGCACCGGCACCCGGCCTACTCCCGGGTCGCGACCGCCGCTGCCGGAGCGGTAAGCGGCGGCGACGCGCGGGCATCCGCGGCGCGGGTCAAGGCGCGCGGGCGGCCTCGGACTGGGGGCGGCCCGGCACCGGGGCGACATCCAGGACATAGGCGACGCGGCCGCTGCGACCGGACCTCATGGTGCCGAACTCCGTCGCAGCGATGGCGAAACGGTAGCGTCCCGGCCGCGCCGGCTTGCCTTCGATCCGCGCGCAGTCCTCGCCGCGGGCATGCTCCAGCCGCAGCCCCTCGGGCAGTTCGCCGGACTCGATCTCGAACGCGGCGATCGGATTGCCGGGATTGGCAACGCAGATGGATGCGGCGTAGGCGGCCTGCGCCGCTGCGGCCGGCAGGGTCTCGGGCCGCAGGCGCAACTCGCGCCTGCATCCGGTCCCCGCCGCCGTCGCGATACACATCGCAGCCGCGAGCCAGATCGCGCTTGTCTTGACCTTGGGCATGGGGCCTTTGCATGATCGATCGCGTCCATCTTAGCCCCTGCTCGATTGAGGCGGCGGACGGACGCGCCGCCGCTCGAACCAGGCGCGGGGCGGGCGGTTGCGGACCGCCTCGCGGGCGGTATGGCCTGTCGCAAGGAGGGGAAGGCTTTGAAACGGTATTTATCGGCCGGCTTGGTGTTGCTGGGCGGCTGGCTGTCCGGCGCCGAGGCGTCGGCGCGTTGCATGGACGTCGAGAGCCGGGTCGCCGCCTGCCGGATCGCCGGGCAGGACAAAAGCCTGGCGATTTGCCTGGCCGGCGACGAAGCGGTCTACCGCTACGGCCTGGAGCAGGGACCGGACGAACTGGTGTTGCGCGCGCCGCTCGCGCAGCTTGGCTATTACCGTGCGGACGGCGCCCAGGGCACGATCGACGAGACGGTGGTGTTCGCCAACGGCGACCATGCCTATCGGGCCCGCTTCGGCTTTCGCGACGGCCAGGCGCCGGATCCGACCGAGCTGCGCAAGATCGGCGAGCTGCAGGTCCAGCGCAAGGGCGACACGGTCGCCGCCCTGACCTGCGCCGCGGACAGCATCGAGCGGGTTCCCGAGCTGCTGCTCGACCGGATGCGCAAGCTCGGGCGCACCCACGCCAGCGACGCGGTCGAGTTTCCCAATTACGACATCGAGTATCCCGGCCCGGTCGCGCAGTCGCCGGCCTGCGAACGCGACTCGAACGTGGACAGTTGCTGGAGCCAGGGCGTCTCCGCTGCGCGCGGCGGCGATCCGGCGCTGGCGCTGGGTTACTTCGACAAATCCTGCGACGCCGACCTGGGCCCGCAAGGCTGCTACGAAGCCGGCAAGCTGTACCTGCACAACCGCAAGCTGCGCGACTACCCGCGCGCTTACGAACGCCTCGGCCGGGTCTGCGCCAGCGACGACATCGGCCAGGGGCCCTACGCCTGCAAGTACCTGGGCTGGATGCATCACACCGGCATCGGTGCGGCGCGCGACACGGCCCAGGCCTGGACCTATCTGTCCAAGGCCTGCTTCCTGCACAACCCGGATTTGTTCCTGGACGCCGAAGGCTGCCACTTCCTCGCCGAAGCGGCCTTGGCCGGAGCGCCGCGCAGCGAACGGCCGCAGCGCGTATCCGGCGAGCGCGGTCAGCTGGCCTATCTCGCGCTGGCGATGGGCTGCGCCGACGGCGCCGAGGGCATCTGCGCCCAGGCCAGGACGCTACTGTCCGACGCCCGCGCCGCATCTGCCGCCTGGGTCGCCGGTTGCGACGCGGACGCCGCGGCGTCGCCGCTCGGCGACTGCGCCGGCCTGATCGCGCCGCAGGCCGATTACGAAGCCAATCGGGCCTTGCGCAAACGGATTCTTTCGCGATTCCGCGACGCGTCGAGCGCGCTGGACGCGCCCTGAAAGCGCGCTGCCGTCGCCGCGTTCGAACCCAGCGGGCACGGCCGGCAAAGGCGCAGGTGAGGCATGGCGCCGATGCCGAGGAGCTGCGCCGATCGCGCGACCGGCCTGCAGGCGAGGGCGGTTGTCTGGTTGGCGCTTGCTACGGCGGCTTGCCGCCGCCGTAGCGCAGGCACAAAAAAACCGGCGCGAGGCCGGCTTTTTCGTCGTATCAGATTGGTCGGGGAGACAGGATTTGAACCTGCGACTTCTACGTCCCGAACGTAGCGCTCTACCAGGCTGAGCTACACCCCGACTGCTGAGCCGCAAATTCTAGCGACGTCCCCCCGGGTGATGCAAGAGGGGCGATGCAAAAAATTCATCGCGACGGGTCCGGCCCCGATCAAAGCCCGCCCGGAGGCGGTTCCGGCGCTTTCGCCCCGGATCGGTCGTCGTGCCCCGGCGCGGCAAGCCAGGAGCGGGGCGGGACGTTAAACTGTTTGCGTCGGTTGCGCCAGCCGTTCGTCCGTCCGCGGACGGGCCCGGGCGCCGCCGCCGGCCCGTCCGCCCGACCCCATTGGAGTACCGCTTGATCAAGCCCCGCACCCCGCCCGGGGTCATGGAGCTCTTGCCCCGTGACCAGATCGCCTTCCAGCGCATGCTGGACACGATCCGCCGCAACTTCGAGCGTTTCGGCTTCCTGCCGATCGAAACGCCGGTCATGGAGCTGTCGGAGGTGCTGCTGACCAAATCCGGCGGCGAGACCGAGCGCCAGGTCTATTTCGTCCAGTCCACCGGCGCGCTGGAGAAGAGCGCGCAGTCGGGCGAGCGCGGCGTGCCGGAAATGGCCCTGCGCTTCGACCTGACCGTGCCGCTGGCGCGTTACGTGGCCGAACACGAGCACGAATTGGCGTTCCCGTTCCGCCGCTACCAGATGCAGCGCGTGTACCGCGGCGAGCGCCAGCAGCGCGGCCGCTTCCGCGAGTTCTATCAGTGCGACATCGACGTGATCGGCAAGGACGCGCTCAGCGTGCGCTACGACGCCGAGCTGCCGGCGGCGATCTACGCGGTGTTCTCCGAGCTCAACATCGGCGCCTTCACCATCCAGCTGAACAACCGCAAGCTGCTGCGCGGCTTCTTCGAAGCCCAGGGCGTGGCCGATGCGCAGCAGCAGGCGCTGGTGCTGCGCGAGGTCGACAAGCTGGACAAGCGCGGCGCCGACTACGTGCGCGAGACCCTGACCGGGCCGGAGTTCGGCCTGGCCGCGGACGCGGTCGCCACCATCCTCGACTTCGTCGCGATCCGCTCGACCTCGCACGCCGACGCGCTGGCGCGCCTGGCCGCGCTGGGCGAGGGCAACGAATCGCTGCGCCAGGGCGTGGCCGAGCTGCGCGAGGTGCTGGAGCTGGTGCGCGCGCTGGGCGTGCCGGAAAAGAACTACGCTCTGAACTTCTCGATCGCGCGCGGCCTGGACTACTACACCGGCACGGTCTACGAGACCACCCTCGACGACTACCCGCAGGTCGGTTCGATCTGCTCGGGCGGCCGCTACGAGGACCTGGCCAGCCACTACAGCAAGTCCAAGCTGCCCGGCGTCGGCATTTCGATCGGCCTGACCCGGCTGTTCTGGCAGTTGCAGGAAGCCGGCCTGGTCAGCACCGCCGACAGCAGCGTGCAGGTGCTGGTCACCCAGATGGACGAGGCCCACCTGCCGCACTGCCTGGCGATCGCCAACGAGCTGCGCCACGGCGGCCTCAACACCGAAGCGGTGATGGAAGCGTCCAAGCTCGGCAAGCAGTTCAAGTACGCCGACCGCGCCGGCATCCGCTTCGTGGTCGTGCTCGGCGAGGACGAACTGGCCAAGGGCACGGTGACGGTCAAGGACCTGCGCCGCGAAGACCAGTTCGAGGTCGCGCGCAGCGAACTCGCGCGCACCCTGCGGGTCGAGCTCGAACAGTCGCGGGCCATGCAGTGACCCCCTCGCGCGCCGGTCGCGTCGGCAACGCCGGCCGTCCGGACGCGCCGACGCGCGCTCGCCGCGCGTCCTCCTCCCATCCCGCGCGGCGCTCCACGCCGATGCGGGATCGGGCGCCGGCTGCGGCCGGCTTCCACCCCGCGACCGGCAGCCGCCGGCGCGGTTCCCATCGTTCCATTGACGCACCGACTCCCGAGTATGCGCGGCCGCTCGCGGCTCCCGCAGATGATCGCCAGGGTGCGATGCGGAGAACCCACGCTTGAACAAGATCCAACTCGATGGTCGCTCGCTGACGCGGTCGCAGCTCGTCGCCGTGGCCTACGGCGCCCAGGTCGAACTGTCCGCGGCGCAACTGCCGGCGGTGGCCCGCGCGGCCGACTTCCTGGCCGAACAGGTGCGCCGCGAAGAGCCCATCTACGGCGTTTCGACCGGTTTCGGCAGCAACGCCGACCGTCTGCTCGGCGCGCACCATCTGCGCGACCAGCTGCCGGGCGCCCAGCGCAACCAGGAGACCCTGCACGAAGAGCTGCAGCGCAACCTGATCGTGACCCACGCGGTCTGCGTCGGCGAGCCGTTCGCGCCGGAAATCGTCCGCGCGATGCTGTGCATCCGGGTCAACACCCTGATGCGCGGCCACTCCGGCATCCGCGTGCAGACCCTGCAGGCGCTGACCGACCTGCTCAACGCCGGCATCGTGCCGGTGGTGCCGCAGCTGGGTTCGGTCGGCGCCAGCGGCGACCTGGCGCCGCTGTCGCACCTGGCCATCGTCCTGCTCGGCGGCGGCGAAGCCTTCTACCAGGGCCAGCGCCTGCCCGGCGCCGAAGCGCTGGCGCGCGCCGGCCTGGCCCCGGTCAAGCTGTCCTACAAGGAAGGCCTGGCGTTGAACAACGGCACCGCGCAGATGCTGGCCTGCGGCGTGCTGGCCCTGGCCAAGCTCGAAGACCTGCTCGACACCGCCGACCTCGCCGCGGCGATGACCATCGACGCCTTCGCCGGCCGCCTGGGCGCGTTCGCCGAGGAAGTGCACGCGCTTCGCCCGCATCCGGGCCAGGTCGAGGTCGCCGCCAACCTGCGCAAGCTGCTGGCCGGCTCGACCCTGTCCGACATTCCCTACCACCTGGTGCCGCGTTTCCGCGCCTGGCAGCCGCAGAGCTGGGACACCCCGGCCGCGCAGCAGCTCAGCTTCGACATCGGCTGGGACTGGGTGCCGTTCGGCCAGCGCCACGGCCGCGAGAAGTTCTACAACCGCTTCCGCCCGTTCCGCGGCGGTAAGAAGCACCAGCCTCAGGACAGCTATTCGCTGCGCTGCATTCCGCAGGTGCACGGCGCGGTGCGCGACGCCATCGCCCAGGCCGCGCGGGTGCTTGAGGTCGAACTCAACTCCCTGACCGACAACCCGATCGTGTTCCCGGACGCGCAGGCCGAGCACGTCGAACAGCAGGTGATCTCGGCCGGCCATTTCCACGGCATGCCGCTGGCGCTGGCGATGAGCTACGTCAAGGCGGCGATCCCGGTGCTGGCGAGCATTTCCGAGCGCCGCCTCAACAAGCTGGTCGACCCGGCCACCAACGACGGCCTGCCGGGCTTCTTGATCGGCAACGAGGATTCGACCGAGTCCGGCCACATGATCGTGCAGTACACCGCCGCGGCGATCGTCAACGACCTGGCCTGCCGCGCCCATCCGGCCTCGGTGTACTCGATCCCGACCAGCGCGAATGCCGAAGACCACGTCTCGATGGGCGCCAACGAGGCGCGCCATGTGCTGGCGATGGCCGACGACCTGGGCAAGGTGCTGGCGCTGGAGCTGTACACCGCCGCCCAGGCGCTGGATCTGCGCCGCGACATGATCAACGCCGCGCGCGATCTGGCCGATCGCGCCGACGCCGCGACGCTGGCCGCCAAGATCGCCGGCGGCCCGCTGGCCGGCGGCGAGGATCACGCCGGCTTCCTGGCCGAAGTCGAAGGCTTGCGCGCCGAACTGGCCGCCGCCGACGAGTTCCGTCCGGGCCGCGCGGTCGCCGCCGCGCACGCGGCGCTGCGCGAAGCCATCCCGTTCCTCGACCACGACCGCGCCCTCGACGGCGAAGTCGCGACCGCGGTGCGGCTGGTGCGCGACGGCACCGTGCTCGACGCGGCCCGCGCCGGATTGCAGGACTGAAGTCTCGCAGGCCCTGGCATTCCCTCTCCCGCTCGCCGGGTGAGGGGATGCGTTTGCGGGCCATCGGCTCGCGCAGCCCCGAACGCCCGAACGCACGGCGTTCGGGCCGGGTGGGGCAGGGGCGAGGACAAGAGCTGAAGGCAGGGAGCCCGTCATGCAGATCGTCCGCCACAACGACCGCGTCTTCACCCTGGCCCCGCTGTTGGCGCCGGACGAATGCGCCGAACTGATCGCGTTGGCCGAAGCGCACGGCTTCGAGCCCGCCGGCGTGCGCACCGCCGCCGGCGGCCAGAAGCCGATGGCGCACGTGCGCAACAACGAGCGCGCGGTATTCGAATCGCCGCATTGGGTCGGCACCCTGTGGCAGCGCCTGCATGAAGCCGGCCTGCCGACGCTGGACGGCCAGGTCGCGGTCGGCCTGCCGCGCGCGTTGCGCTTCTACAAGTACGGGCCCGGCCAGCGCTTCCGCATGCACAAGGACGGCCCCTGGAGCGAAAACGGCCGGCTCAGCCGGTTGACCCTGCTGGTCTATCTCAACGATGGCTTCGCCGGCGGCGACACCGACTTCCGCCAGTTCCGGGTCGTGCCGCGCACCGGCGAGGGCCTGCTGTTCGTCCACGACACTTGGCACGAAGGCGCGGCGGTCGAGCGCGGCACCAAGTACGCGCTGCGCTCGGACGTGATGTACGCCGCGCCGGGCTGAGCGACGCGCGCTTCAGGAGGCCAGCCGCTCCTCGCCCCACACCCGCACGCAGTCGCGCCCGTCGGCCTTGGCCAGGTACAGCGCCTGGTCGGCGAATTGCAGCGCCGCCTCCACGCCCAGGTCCGCCTCTGGCGCGATCTCGTGCACGCCGATGCTGGCGGTGACCGGGATGTCGCGGCTGCGGCTGGGGCAGGGCTGGGCGGTCAGGCGCTGGCGCAGTTCCTCGGCGACCCGGGTGCCGGCGTCGAGGTCGTGGTCGGGCAGCACGGCGACGAATTCCTCGCCGCCGAAGCGGGCCAGCAGGGCGTGGTGCGGGATCAGTACCTGGGCGATCAGGCCGGCGGCCCAGCGCAGGCATTCGTCGCCGATCAGGTGGCCGTAGCGGTCGTTGATCTGCTTGAAGTGGTCCAGGTCGATCATCATCAGCACCAGCGGCCGGCGCTGGCGGCGCGAGCGGTGCAGCAGCGATTCGAAGGCCTCGCGGAAATGGCTGCGGTTGTGCAGGCCGGTCAGGGCGTCGCGCTGGCTGGTTTCGCGCAGCCGCTCGTGCGCGTCCTCGAGCTGGACCAGGGCCTGGCGCAGCTCCAGGGTGCGCAGCTCGACCTTGTGCTCGAGCTGGTCGCGCGCCTCGCGCACGATCCGCTCGTTCTCGCTGCGCAGCGACGAGTAGCGATAGCCCAGGGCGACCGAGAGCAGCAGCATTTCCAGGGCCGAGCCGATCTGAACCCCGTATTCGGTGATGAACATCTTCGGCAGCAGGTCGAAGGCGATCGCGGCGAACATGCCGGTGCCGAGCAGGAACGCCGACCAGGCCAGCAGGAACAGCCGCGCCGGCTTGTAGCCGCGGCGCATCGCCACCAGGCTTTCGACCGCGATCCAGGCGATGCTGACGAACACCGCCGCCGAGGCGATCGGCGTGGCGATGCGGTAGGGCAGGCGGGTCGCGGCCAGGCCGAGCACGACGAAGAACGCGATCATCGCCAGGCCGACGTAATCGCCGCCGCGCCAGCGCTGGCGCAGGCCGAGGAATTCCCGCGCGAACTGCTGCATGCCGATCTGCGCCAGGCAGATCGACAAGGGCACCGAGTGGTCGGCCAGCCACGGCGAATGCGGCCACAGGTATTCGAAGCCCAGGCCGTTGAGGGTCAGCAGCACCAGGCCGAAGGCGCAGATGTGGAACAGGTACCAGAAGTAGCTGGAGTCGCGCAGGCTCAGCCACAGCACCAGGTTGTAGAAGAACAGCGCGGCGAGGATGCCGTAGTACAGGCCGATGCCGAGCTGGGCGTCGCGCGCCAGTTCGGTGAAGGCGCTGGGCGTGTACAGGGTCAGCGGCACCTGCATCGAGCTTTGGCTGCGCACGCGCACGAACACGTCGACGGTTTCGCCGGCCGGCAGGTCGATCCAGAAATTCGGGTGGCGGTAGCGGATCGCGCGCGCCGCGAACGGCAGGCTGTCGCCGCCGGCCTGGTAGGTGGCGACGCCGTCGGCGCGCACGGTGTAGACGTCGAGCCGGTCGCTGAGCGCGAACTCCTGCACCAGCAGCCAGCGCGGCACTTCGGCGTTGCGGTTGCGCACCGCGATGTGGAACCAGAACGCGCCGGGTTGGAAGCCGAACGAGTCGCGCCCGCCGGGCAGCGGCTGGAAGCGGCCGTCGAGCATCGAGCGGCGCGCGCCGTCGAGCTCGAGCCGGCCGCCGGGGTCGTGGTAGTAGGCGGTGTACGGCGCCAGCTCGACCGCGCGGCGGCTGCGGTCGAGGTCGAGCACGCTATGCGCGCGGGCCGGCGCGATCGCGGCGAACAGGGCGCAGAGCAAAGCCAGGCAGAGCAGGCGGAACGCCGCGGCGGAGCGGCGCGAGCGGGCGGGCACGGCGGACTGGGTCGTGTTCATCTTCCATGGCGATGACGGACGCAGGCCGTTGCGTCGCGCGGGCGGGAGGCTCCCGCGGAGGAGCGCGGGCAGGGCGTGTCCTGAGTCTTAACGCGATTCGTTGACGGTTCAGGCCGGCGCCGGGCCGGGCTTGACGCAACCCGTTGCGATCGATAATGTATTAACGCGTTAGTACATTAATGCGTTCATGGTCCGGCCTATGGCAACTGTGACGCCCGACCGGAATCGTCCATGAAGCGCCGCAGCACCGACCTCGACCCCAGCCAGGACGCGCTCGCCGACCTCGCCGACGCGTTCGCCGGCCTGCGCAGCGCCGAGCAGGTCCGGGCCTTCCTCGAGGACCTGTGCACCCCGGCCGAGCTGGAAGCGATGAGCGACCGTTGGCGGGTCGTGCCCCTGCTCGAACAGGGCGTGCCCTACCGCGAGATCCACGACCGCACCCAGGTCAGCGTGACCACCATCGGCCGCGTCGCGCGCGTGCTCGAACGCGGCGCCGGCGGCTATGCCGCGGCCCTGCACCGTCGCCCCGGCCGACATCGTTGATCGCCGCCGCGCCCCCGGTCCGTTCCCGTCTTCTCGCCTAGCCCCCGCACCCCTTCGAGACCCCGTCCATGAGCCCTCCCGCCAGCGCCGTCGCGCGCGACCGCCTGCGCATCGCGATCCAGAAGTCCGGCCGCCTCGCCGATCCGGCGCGCGCCCTGCTGGCCGCCTGCGGCCTGAGCTGGCGCGAAAGCCGCGATCGCTTGTTCTGCTACGGCGAGACCCTGCCGGTCGATCTGCTGCTGGTGCGCGACGACGACATCCCCGGGCTGATCGCCGACGGCGTCTGCGACCTCGGCGTGGTCGGCCGCAACGTACTGCTGGAACAGGACGGCGACCGCCGCAGCCAGGGCCGCGCGGCGGCGTTCCGCGAGTGGCGCCCGCTCGGTTTCGGCGGCTGCCGGCTGGCGATCGCGGTGCCCGACGCCTGGCATTGGGAAGGGCCGCAGCAGCTGAGCGGCAAGCGCATCGCCACCAGCTACCCGGCGCTGCTGAGCCAGTGGCTGGCCGAACAGCGTATCGACGCGCAGGTGGTGCTGCTGTCGGGCTCGGTCGAAATCGCCCCGCGCCTGGGCCAGGCCGAGGCGATCTGCGACCTGGTCTCCAGCGGCGCCACCCTGGGCGCCAACCAGCTCAAGGCGGTGCAGACCCTGGTCGAGAGCGAGGCGGTGCTGGCCGGCCCGGTCGAGCGCTTCGACGACGTGCGCGGCGAACTGGCCGACCTGCTGCTGCGCCGGCTCGACGGCGCGATGCGGGTGCGCAACAGCAAGCTGCTGATGTTCCAGGCCCCGCGCGACCTGCTCGGCGAACTGCTGCCGTTGCTGCCCGACGCCGAGGCGCCGACGGTGATGCGCCTGGACAACGGCGACGATGTGGCCTTGCAGGCGCTGTGCCACGGCGCGGTGACTTGGCAGCGGCTGGAAGAGCTCAAGCGCGCCGGCGCGCGCGGCCTGATGGTGCTGCCGGTGGAGGGCATGCTGGCATGAGCGCGCGCATGCAACGCCTGCAATGGGATGCGCTGGACGAAGCCGCGCGCGAGCAGGCCCTGCGCCGCCCGGCGCAGCAGACCCGAGCCGATACCGCCGCGTCCGTGGCGGAGATTCTCGCCGCGGTGCGCCGCGACGGCGACGCCGCCTTGCGTCTTTACGCCGAGCGCTTCGACGGCCGCGCGCCGCAGCGTTTCGCGGTCTCGGCCGAGGAATTCGAGCAGGCCGAGCGCGCGTTGAGCCCGGCGTTGCGCGCGGCGATCGACGAGGCCGGCGAACGCATCGCCCGCTTTCACGAAGCCGGCATGACCCGTCCCTATGCCCTGGACACCGCCGACGGCGTGCGCTGCGAGCGGGTGCTGCGGCCGATCCGCCGGGTCGGCCTGTACGTGCCGGCCGGTTCGGCGCCGCTGCCTTCGACCGCGCTGATGCTGGGCGTGCCGGCGCAGTTGGCCGGCTGCCGCGAGGTCGCCTTGTGCACGCCGCCGCGCGCCGACGGCAGCGCCGACCCGGCGGTGCTGTACGCCGCGCGCCGCTGCGGCATCGAACGCGTGTACAAGCTCGGCGGCGCCCAGGCCATCGCCGCGATGGCCTTCGGCACCGACAGCGTCGGCAAGTGCGACAAGCTGTTCGGGCCCGGCAACGCCTACGTCACCGAGGCCAAGCGCCAGGTCGCCCTGCTCGAGGGCGGGGCGGCGATCGACCTGCCGGCCGGGCCGTCCGAGGTGCTGGTGATCGCCGACGCCGGCGCGCGCGCCGACTTCGTCGCCGCCGACCTGCTGTCGCAGGCCGAGCACGGCCCGGATTCGCAGGTGATCCTGCTCAGCGACGACGCCGCCCTGCTCGACGCGGTCGACGCCGAACTCGAACGCCAGTTGGCCGCGCTGTCGCGCGCCGACACCGCGCGCGCCGCGCTGAGCGCTTCGCGTTCGATCCGGGTCGATTCGATCGGCGCCGCGCTCGCGGTCAGCAACCGCTACGCGCCGGAACACCTGATCCTGGCCCTGCGCGACGCGCGCGCCTGGCTGGACGAGGTCGAGGCCGCCGGTTCGGTGTTCCTCGGCGACTGGGCGCCGGAGGCGCTGGGCGACTACTGCAGCGGCACCAACCACGTGCTGCCGACCAGCGGCGCGGCGCGCTACGCCGGCGGGGTCAACGTGGCCAGCTTCCAGGTCGCGATCACGGTGCAGGAAGTGCAGCCGCAGGGCCTGCGCGCGATCGGCCCCTGTGCGGTCGAACTGGCCACGGCCGAGGGCCTGGACGCGCACCGCGAGGCGGTGGCGCTGCGCTTGCGCGCGGTGGCGGCATGAGCGGACGACTTTTTGTGGGCGACTTTCGGTGAGCGACGAGGCGATGAACGACGATCCCGTAATGCTGTTGCGCGAGGACCTGCGCGATTTCGCCGGCTACAGCTCGGCGCGCAGCGAGAAGCGCAGCGGCCGGGTCTGGCTGAACGCCAACGAGGCGGCCTGGCCGAGCGTGGCCGACGGCGAGGGCGCGGTGCGCCGTTACCCGGACCCGCAGCCGGCGGCGTTGCGCGAGCGCCTGGCCCAGTTGTACGGCTGCGAGCCGCAGCAACTGCTGGCCGGACGCGGCAGCGACGAGGCCATCGACCTGCTGGTGCGGGCGCTGTGCCGGCCCGGCGGCGACGCGATCGCGATCACCCCGCCGACCTTCGGCATGTACGCGGTCTGTGCGCGCCTGCACGGCGTGCGCAGCGTCGAAGCGCCATTGCGCGATACGCCCGAAGGCTTCGCCTGCGACTTCGCCGCGCTGGCCGATGCGGTCGAAGCGCAGGCGGCCAAGCTGGTGTTCCTGTGCTCGCCCGGCAATCCCTCCGGCACCTTGCTGCCGCTGGACGAAATCGCCGCCTTGGCGCGGCGCCTGCGCGGCCGCGCCCTGGTGGTGGTCGACGAGGCCTATATCGAGTTCGCCGACGGCGCCTCGGCGGTGGGCCTGCTCGGCCGCGAGCGCAACATCGCCGTGCTGCGCACCCTGTCCAAGGCGCATGCGCTGGCCGCGGCGCGGATCGGCACGGTGATCGCCGATGCCGGCCTGATCGCCGCCTTGCAGCGCTGCCAGGCGCCGTACCCGCTGCCCACGCCCTGCGTCGGCCTGGCCCTGCGCGCCCTGGCCGAGGTGCCGTTGAACGCCACCAGGGCGCGCACGACCACCGCGATCGGCGAGCGCGAACGCCTGGCCGAGGCCTTGCGCGGCCTGCCCGGAGTGCGCCGGGTCTATCCCTCGCAGGCCAACTTCCTGCTGGTCCGCTTCGACGACGCCCAGAGCGCGTTCGACGGCCTGCTCGACACCGGCGTGGTGGTGCGCGATGTGCGCGCCGCGCCGCAACTCGGCGATGCGCTGCGCATCAGCCTGGGCACGCCGGAGCAGAATGCCGCGGTGATCGAGGTGCTGGGCCGGATCGCGCGCCGGGCCGGAGTCGCGGCATGAGCGCGGGCACGCCGATCCTGTTCGTCGATCGCGACGGCACCCTGATCGAGGAGCCGGCCGACTTCCAGATCGACAGCTACGCCAAGCTGCGCTTCGTGCGCGGGGTGATCCCGGCGATGCTGAAGCTGCGCGACGCCGGCTACCAGTTCGTGATGGTCACCAACCAGGACGGCCTGGGCACCGAGTCCTATCCGCGCTGGAGCTTCGACGGTCCGCACGAGCTGATGATGCAGGTGTTCGACAGCCAGGGCATCGTGTTCCGCGAGGTGTTGATCGACACCAGCTTCCCGGCCGAGAACCGGCCCACGCGCAAGCCCGGCATCGGCCTGGCGCTGCACTTGCTCAAAGACCGCAGCATCGATTGGGAGCGGTCGGCGATGGTCGGCGACCGCGAAACCGACAACGGCTTCGCCGCCAACCTGGGCATCCGCGCGTTCCAACTGCGCACCGAGCAGTTCGGCGGCGAGTGGGACTGGGCCGGGATCGCGCATGCCCTGGCCGACCGCCCGCGCACCGCGCGGGTGCAGCGCAACACCCGCGAGACCCGGATCGAGGTCGCGCTGGACCTGGACCGCGCCGCCGAGCCGCGGGTCGCGACCGGGCTGGGCTTCTTCGACCACATGCTCGAGCAGATCGGCAAGCACGGCGGCTTCGCCCTGGAGCTGCGCTGCGAGGGCGACCTGCACATCGACGAGCACCACACCATCGAGGACAGCGCCCTGGCGTTGGGCCAGGCCCTGCGCGAGGCGCTGGGCGACAAGCGCGGCATCGGCCGTTACGGCTTCGACGCCGCGGCGGGCGGCGAGGGCGAAGGCGAAGGTGTTCAGGAAAAAAGCACACTTATTCGGCAGGCCGATTTCGTCTTGCCGATGGACGAGACCCTGGCGCGGGCCGCGCTGGATTTCTCCGGCCGGCCGTACTTCGTGTTCTCCGGCGCGTTCGCGCGCGAGCGCGTGGGGGATTTCCCTACCGAGCTGGTGGCGCACTTCTTCCGCTCGTTGTGCGAAACCGCCGGCCTGAACCTCAATCTGAACGTGGAAGGTGATAACGATCACCACAAGATCGAGGCATGCTTCAAGTCGGTGGCGCGTGCGCTGCGTCAGGCGATCCGTCGCGAAGGCCGCGAGCTGCCGAGTACCAAAGGGGTTCTGTAATGACGTGGGTGGTAGTAGTGGATTCGGGGGGGGGGAACGTCGGCTCGGTGCGTTATGCATTGGAGCGGTTGGGCGCGCGTTCGATCCTGAGCGCGGACCCAGCGACGATCGCCTCCGCCGATCGCGTGATCCTGCCGGGCGTGGGCGCCGCCGCCCCCGCCATGGCGCGTCTGCGCGAGCGAGGCCTGATCGACCCGATCCGCCGCTTGCAACAGCCCTTGCTCGGGATCTGCCTGGGAATGCAGCTGTTGTACGAGTCCTCGGAGGAGGGCGAGGTGGAATGCCTCGGCCTGCTTCCGGGCCGTATCACCCGACTGCCATCAGGACCAGGAGTGCGTGTGCCACACATGGGCTGGAACCTCCTCCGCCAACGCGCGCCGCGAGACCGCGGCGACGCCCTGCTCGCCGGGCTCGGCGAGCGCGACCAGGCCTATTTCGTCCACAGCTACGCCGCACCGGTGACCCAGGACACCCTGGCCAGTGCCCGCTACGGCGTCGACTTCACCGCCGTGGCCGGGCGCGGCAACTGCTACGGCGCCCAGTTCCACCCCGAACGCTCCGCCGCGGTCGGTTCGCGCCTGCTCGCGAACTTCCTGGCCCTGGAGGGGTGAACATGGGCAACGCCACCTTGTATCCCGCGATCGACGTGCGCGACGGCCGGGTCGTGCGCCTGCACCAGGGCGACTACGCCCAGGAAACCCGCTACGAGACCGAACCGCTGGCGCTGGCCACCCGCTATGCCGAGGCCGGCGCCAAGTGGCTGCACCTGATCGACCTGGACGCCGCCCGCTACGGCGGCTACACCCTGGCCCCGCTGCTGCGCGCGATCACCACCTCCAGTTGGATGCGGGTGCAGACCGGCGGCGGCGTGCGCAGCGAGGCCGACGTCGAGGCGATCCTCGACGCCGGCGCCGACCGGGTCGTGGTCGGCTCGCTGGCGGTGAAGGAGCCCGAGCAGGTGATCGGCTGGTTCCGCCGCTTCGGCACCGAACGCATCACCATCGCCCTGGACGTGCGCCAGGCCGGCGACGGCGGCTGGGAACTGCCGGTGGCGGGCTGGACCGAGGCCAGCGGCGCGCGCCTGGAGCCGGTGCTGGAGCGCTACGCCGGCGCCGGCCTGCGCCACCTGCTGTGCACCGACGTATCGCGCGACGGCACCATGGCCGGGCCCAACCTGGACCTGTACCGGCACCTGCACACGATCGCGCCGCAGGTCCAGGTGCAGGCCTCCGGCGGGATCCGCGACATCGCCGACATCGTCGCCGCCGACGGCGTCGGCTGCAGCGGGGCGGTGCTCGGCAAGGCCCTGATCGAAGGCCGGTTCCAGCTCGGCGACGCGCTGCGCCAGGTGCGCCGATGCTGAACGCCGCCGCGCCCGCGCCGAACCCGACCCCGCTGAGCCGGCGCATCGTGCCCTGCCTGGACGTGCGCGACGGCCGGGTGGTCAAGGGCGTGCGCTTCCGCGACCACGTCGACATGGGCGACATCGTCGAGCTGGCCCTGCGCTACCGCGACGAGGGCGCCGACGAACTGGTGTTCTACGACATCACCGCCAGCCCGCAGGGCCGCAGCGTCGACCGCGACTGGGTCGAGCGGGTCTCGCGCGCGATCGACATCCCGTTCTGCGTCGCCGGCGGCATCCGCTCGGTCGAGGACGCGCGCGGCGTGCTCAACGCCGGCGCCGACAAGATCTCGGTCAACACCCCGGCGCTGGAGCGGCCGGCGCTGATCGGCGAAATCGCCGCCGAGTTCGGCGTGCAGTGCGTGGTGGTCGGGATCGACAGCCTGCGCGACCCCGACGGCGAATGGCGGGTGCGCCAGTACACCGGCGACCCCAGCCGCACCCAGGCCCTGGCCCGGCGCACCCTGGACTGGGTGGTCGAGGCGCAGCGCCTGGGCGCCGGCGAGATCGTGCTCAACTGCATGGGCAGCGACGGCGTGCGCAGCGGCTACGACATCGAGCAACTGGCCGCGGTGCGGGCGGTGTGCGAGGTGCCGCTGGTCGCTTCCGGCGGCGCCGGCGCGATCGAGCATTTCGGCGCGGTGTTCCGCCAGGCCGACGTCGATGCGGCCTTGGCGGCCAGCGTGTTCCACTCCGGCAGCATCCGCATTCCGGTCCTCAAGGCAGCGTTGCGAGAGCAGGGTGTCCCAGTCCGCGAACTCCAATGACCCCGCCGCGTCCGGCCTGGATGCGGCGCAGATCGAGGCCCTGGCCTGGGACAAGCAGGACGGCCTGCTGCCGGCGGTGGTCCAGGACGCCGCCGACCTGCGCGTGCTGATGCTCGGCTACATGGACCGTGCCGCGCTCGACGCGACCCTGGCCAGCGGCCACGTCACCTTCTACAGCCGCAGCAAGCAGCGGCTATGGACCAAGGGCGAAAGCTCCGGCCATTTCCTCGACCTGGTTTCGATCCAGACCGACTGCGACCGCGACACCTTGCTGGTGCGCGCGGTGCCGCACGGGCCGACCTGCCACCTCGGCCGCGCCAGCTGTTTTCCCGAGGCGCCCGCCGATGCGCTGGCGTTCCTGGGCGAGCTCGACGGCCTGATCGACCAGCGCGAACGCGAGCGCCCGCAGGGCAGCTACTCCACGCATCTGTTCGACAAGGGCGTGGCGACGATCGCCAAGAAGGTCGGCGAAGAAGCCGTGGAGACCGCCCTGGCCGCGGTCGGCGAAGACGATGCCGCGCTGTGCGGCGAAGCCGCCGACCTGCTGTTCCACCTGCAGGTGCTGCTGCGCGCGCGCGGCCTGTCGCTGGCCGACGCGGTCGCGGTATTGCGCGCACGCCACGGCCAGCCGCATCGCGGCGCGCGCCGGCGCGAGGACTGAGGCGGCCTGCGCGGCCGTTCGTACAAGAGCCGCGTTCCAGGGTCGAAGCGGCGCGAGCCGCGACCCATCGCAGCGGTGCACGCCACCGTTGCGGTCGAACCTGGAGCCCCGGGCAAAGGCGGCCGACCATTCTCGCCGCGGAGGCCGCGCTTGCGTACGTCGCTGTGGCTGTCGCGGCTCACGCCGCTCCTACAAGAGCCCGCGTCCGGGATGGATAGGAGCGGCGCGACCGCGACCCATCGCAGCGGTGCACGTCACCGTTCGGTCGAAGCCTGGAACGCCAGGCAAAGTTGGTGCGACATTCTCGCTGCGGAGGCCGTGCTTGCGTATGTCGCTGCGGCTGTCGCGGCTCGCGCCGCTCCTACAAAAGCTCACGTTCCGGGGTTAGGAGCGGCGCGAGCCGCGCCCACGCAGCGGTGCACGCCCGCGATGACCGCGCATAATGTGCCTTCCCTGGGAGTTCCCGCATGCGTCCGATCGCACCCGCCGCCATCCTGTTGCTCGCCCTGATCGCCCCGGCCGTATCGGCGGCACCGGTCTGCGAGGGCACGGTCTACGCCGACCGCAACGGCAACGGCCGCCGCGATCCCGGCGAGGCGGGGCTGGCCGGGCAGCGCGTGTCCGACGGCGAAACCATCGTGCTCAGCGATGCGCAGGGCCGCTATCGGCTGAGCCCGCGCGACGGCAGCAGCCAGTTCCTGATCAAGCCGGCCGGCTATCGCCTTCCCTTGCGCGACAACGGCCTGCCGGACTACTGGCTCAATGTGCGCGACGACGATGGTCCGGCATTGAAATACGGCGGCATTCCGCGCAGTGCCGCGCAGTGCCGCGACTACGGCCTGATCCCGCAGCGGGGGCAGGCCGACAAGCCGCTCGACGTGCTGGTATTCGCCGATCCGCAGACCAAGAGCGCGCTCGACGTCGAGCATTACCGGCGCGCCATCGTCGAGCCGCTGGCGCGCGCCGGCGCGGCCGCCCAGCTGGGCCTGAGCCTGGGCGACATCACCCACGACGACCTGTCGCTGTATCCGCGGCTCAATGCCGCCACCGCAGCGCTGGGCGTGCCCTGGCTGCACGCGCCGGGCAACCACGACCTCGATTTCGACGCCGCGCGCGACGAGGATTCTTTGCTGAGCTTCCGCCACGTCTACGGCCCCGACACCTACGCCTGGGAAGAGGCGCAGGCCAACTTCGTCGTGTTCGACGACGTGGTCTATCGCCCGGGGCCGAAGTCGGACTACATCGGCGGCCTGCGCGCCGACCAGTTCGCCTTTCTCGAACGCTATCTGGCCGATGCGCCGAAGCGGCGCCTGCTGGTGCTGGCCCTGCACATCCCCTTGTTCGACGCCGCGCCGGACCGCGAAACCTTCCGCCATGCCGACCGCGAGCGCTTGTTCGCCCTGCTGCGGCCGTTTCCGCGGGTGCTGGTGCTGAGCGGGCACAGCCATGCCCAGCGCCATGTCTTCCACGATGCGGCGAGCGGCTGGCATGGCGCGGCGCCGCTGCACGAATACAACGTCGGCGCCGCCTGCGGCGCGTTCTGGTCCGGGGTGCGCGACGCCCAGGGACTGCCCGACGCGACGATGAGCGACGGCACCCCGAACGGCTACGCGCGCCTGCGCATCGGCGCGGATGCGCGCTACGCGCTGAGCTGGCATCCGGCGCCGTCGGCCGGGCGCGCGCTGGAGGCGGATTCGGTCGCCAATGCGCATCTGCGCCTGTACGCGCCCAAGACCCTGCGCCGCGGCTCGTATCCGATCCGCGGCGTGTACGCCAACGTGTTCATGGGCCGCGCGGACAGCCGGGTCGAGCTGCGCATCGACGGCGGCGAGTGGAAACCGATGCGCCGGGTCGAGCAGCCCGACCCGGCGCTGTTGGCCGAGAACGCCCGCGACGACGCGGCCGAACGCCTGCGCGGCTACGATCGCGCGGCGATCGCGATGCCGTCGGCGCACCTGTGGAACGCGGCGCTGCCGACCGACCTGGCCGCCGGCGAACACGCGATCGAAGTGCGGGTGTTCGACCCTTGGCAGGGCGAGCAGCGCCTGGCCACCGGCTATCGCCTGATCGAGGCCGCGCCGTGAGCGCCTCGCCCAAGGGGCCGGCCGACGACCTGCCGGTGATCGCCTTCGCCGATGCCGCGGCGTTCGAACGCTGGCTGGAAAGCGGTGAGGATCCGCGCGGGGTATGGCTGAAGATCGCCAAGAAGGGCCAGGGCGTGGTCACGGTGAACTATCAGGACGCGCTCGATGTAGCGCTGTGCCACGGCTGGATCGACGGACTCAAGCGCGGCCTGGACGAGGTCTACTTCCTGCAACGCTTCACTCCGCGCCGGCCGCGCAGCCTGTGGTCGAAGATCAACATCGGCAAGGTCGAGCGGCTGATCGCCGATGGCCGCATGCGCCCGGGCGGGCGGCGCGAAGTCGATGCGGCGCAGGCCGACGGACGCTGGGACGCGGCCTACGAATCGGCCAGCAAGATGAGCGTGCCCGAGGACCTGGCGCTGGCGTTGAAGCGCGAGCCGAAGGCGCGCAAGCAGTTCGAGGCGCTGGACGGCGCCAACCGCTATGCGGTGCTGTGGCGGGTGCATACGGCGAAGAAACCGGAAACGCGCGCGGCGCGGATCGCCAGGCTGGTGGCGATGCTGGCGCGCGGCGAGAAGATCCATCCGTGAGCCGGGGACGGACGGGGTTGAGCGCGCTCAACCCCCAGCGTCCCTTTGCAATTGACGCGGGTTTTACGCTTCGGGCGGCGGCCGGGAATGGAGCCTTTACGCCCGCCGTTCCTACAGTGAGCCTCAAGGCGCGCCGCCCCGAGTGCGCCGCGAGTGCCAACGTGTCGATCCTGATCCTGCGCGGCCCGCAGTCCGAGGCCGCCGTCGAGTGGCCGCCGCAAGCGCTGGCCGGCCCGGTACGCGCCGGTTTGATCGAGCGCGCCGCCAGCGCCGGCAAGGCGCTGGCGCTGCGCTGCTGCCGCAGCGAGCGCGAGCTGGTCGACTGCCTGCGCGGCATGCGCGCGGCCAACACCGAACTGCTGCTGCTCGATCCGGGCGCCTGCGTCCCGGCCAGCGCCGAACTGCGCGACGCGCTGGACGGCTTGCCGATGCCTTACATCGAAGTGCACGACGACCGGATGGGCGCGCTGGAGCCCTCGATCCTCCCGCATTGCGGCCCGCGCCTGCGCCTGGTCCACGGCTATGCCGCGCACAGCTACACCCTGGCCTTGTCGATCGCGCTGGAGCACCTGGGTTGCGACGAAAGCGGCAACGATGTCCACGTCGGCACTTGAGCCGGTCATGGATGAGGCCAGCGGGCACCATTTCTATTTCGCCGACTACGAGATCCTGGTCGGCGGCCGGTTCTGCATCCGCGGACAGACCACGCTGGACTATGCGCCCGCGGACGCAGCGCGGTTCGACCCGGCCGACCTGGTCGAACGCATCCGCCGCCGCATCGCCGAAGAGCGCGGCGTCGAGCGCGAGGAAGTGCGCATCCGCCAGTTGAGCCGGTTGTAGCCGCCGCGATCGACGGATCGCTCCCGGCAGGAGCGGCGTCCCACGGCATTTCCTTCGGTCATGAGCCGCGACAGCCGAAGCGGCGTGCGCGAGCGCGGTGGCCGAACCCGGATCGGCCGCCTGAGGCGGAAGGTCCGTGCGTCCGGGCTGCGGCCACAGGCGTGGCATGGCGTCGCTGCGGCGTCGCGGCTTACGCCGCTCCTACAGGAATGCACAGGCCGCAAGCCGCAGTGTCGTTACTGCGCCGAGGCATCGCAGTCTGTGGGGAGCGGCATGCCGAGACAGCGCCCAGATAGGGGTAGGAGCGACGCGAGTCGCGACCGCCATGCTGCAGGATCGCGTCGTAGCCGCGATATCCCGGTCGCGGCTCATGACCGGAGGAAATCCCGTGGGACGCCGCTCCTGCAGGGGGGGCGCAGGCCGGGGCTTGTCCTCAGACCGGATCGATCTGGGCGAACGATTCCACCCGGGTGTGGCCGTGGGTGGCTTCGCCTTCGCGCGGCTGCGGGTAATCCTCGCGGCGGTCGAGCAGCACCGTGCCGAGGCCGGCGTCGCGGGCGGCGTCGAGTTCCTCGACCACGTCGGACAGGAACAGGATCTCGTCCGCGGGCAGGCCGATCGACTCGACGATGCGCGCATAGCTGTCGCGCTCGCGCTTGCCGCCGACTTCGGTGTCGAACCAGCCGGAGAACAGCTCGGTCAGATCGCCCGCGTCGCTGTGGCCGAACAGCAGCCTTTGCGCCGGCACGCTGCCGGAGGAGTACACGTACAGGCGCAGGCCGGCGTCCTTCCAGCGGCGCAGCGCCGGCGCGGCGTCGGGGTACATGTGCGAGGTGAAATCGGCGCTGCGGTAGCCGTCGGCCCAGATCATGCCCTGCAGGGCCTTGAGCGCGGTGTGCTTTCGGTCCTGGTCGATCCAGCCCTGCAGCACCTCGACCACGGTCGAGTCCTGGCACACGCCGCCGTTCTCCAGCGCCACCGCGTCCAGCCATTTGCGCACCGCCGGTTCGCGCCCGCGCGCGGCGACGAAGCCCGGCAGGGCCCGGCGCGCGTAGGGGAACAGCACGTCCTTGACGAACGAGATGCTGCTGGTGGTGCCTTCGATGTCGGTGAGGATGGCGCGGATGGGCATGAGGCTAGGAAACAGTGGAGAGGAGTGAGGAGTGAGCGAAAGCGGCAGGCGAAGCATGGGACTGGACCCGGGCTAGGAGCTTCTCGCTCCTGGCTTCTCTGCGCTCTTTTCCCGCTCGACGTGGAGGAGCGAGCGAAACCGGCAGGCGTAGCGGCGGAACCAACGCAGGCAGGAGCGTCTTCTCACTCCTCGCTGCTCTGCGCTCACTGCTCGCCCTTATCCCGCCTGGCCTTTCTCGTAGCGCGGAAACTGCTGCGCCAGGTCGCTGCCGGTGAAATAGCCGACCCAGCCGTCCGGCTCGGTGAAGAAGCGGATCGCGACGAAGCTGGGCTCCGGACCCATGTCGAACCAGTGCAGGGTGCTGTCGGGCACCGAGATCAGGTCGCCTTGCTCGCATTTGATCTCGTACACGTTGGGTTCGACGTGCAGGGTGAACAGGCCCGAGCCGGCGACGAAGAAGCGGACTTCGTCTTCCTTGTGGTAATGCTCGTCGAGGAACTTGCCGCGCATCGCCTCGCGCTGCGGGTTGTCCGGGGCGATGCTGACCACGTCGACGGTCTTGAAGCCGCGTTGCGCGGTGATGCGCTCGATGTCGCCGCGATAGGCGGCCATGATCGCCTCGGGCGTGTCGCCCGGCTTGATCGGTTGGGCGGCCTGCCATTGTTCGAAGCCGACCCCGATCTTGGCCAGCTCGCGCGCGATCTGCGCCTGGTCGCTGGTGCTCAGCTTCGGCGTGCCGGGTTCGTCCTCGGCGAAAATGCGCAGGCGGCTCATCGCTGCAGTCTCCTCAGTTCCAGTTCGCATCCGAGCAGGAATTCGAACGCCTCCAGGTGGCGCCGGGCCTCGGCCATGTCGCGGCCCCAGGCGTACAGGCCGTGGCCGTCGATCAGATAGCCCCACATCGGCTGCCGGTCGAGGGTGGCGTCGACCTGGGCGGCCAGGGTCGGCATGTCCTGGGTGTTCGGATACACCGGCAGGTCCAGCTCGGTGTCGTGGGTGGTGGTGCCGCGCAAGGCCTTGAGCAGCTCGTAGCCTTCCAGGTGCACGTGGCCCTGGCCGGCGAACAGGCGCGAGGCCACGGTCTGGGTCTGCGAATGGGTGTGCAGGACGCAGCCGACCTCCGGGTAGCGCTTGTACAGCTGGGTGTGCAGCAGGGTCTCGGCCGAGGGCCGGTGCTCGGTAGCGACCGGTTGCCCGTCCAGGTCCACGACCATGATGTCGTCTTCGGTCAGCCGGCCCTTGTCGCGGCCGGAGACGGTGATGGCGACATGCGCCTGGTCGATCCGGCGCGAGAAGTTGCTGCTCGTGGCCGGGGTCCAGCCGCGCTGGGCCAGCTCGCGCACGTTGACGATGATCTCGCCGGCGCAGTGCGCCAGGCGCTGGGGGTCGTAGGGCAGGGGGCTGTTCATGGTCTCAGTTTACAAACAAACGGCGACCGGGGCGGCCCGGTCGCCGTGGGTTTGCCCCTCCTGGCGGCAACACAGCGTTGCCGCCGGCCGCAGGGCCGTTCAGCGCGGCCGCAGGCGGCTGTGGCGGAAGCCGTAGGCGAAATAGACCGCGATCCCGACCGCGGTCCAGACCGCCATCAGCATCCAGTTGTGCGCGCTCATGGTCGACAGCAGGACCAGGCAGCTGACGATGCCGGCCAGGCAGATCGGCCAGGCGAACGGGATCCGGAACGGCCGCGGCAGATCGGGCTGGGTGCGGCGCAGGATCAGCACCCCGGCGCAGACCGCGGCGAAGGCGATCAGGGTGCCCATCGAGGTCATGTCGCCGAGGATGTCGAGCGGGAACAGCGCCGCCAGCAGGGCGATGCCGATGCCGGTGATGACGGTATTGATGTGCGGGGTGCGGTGCTTGGGGTGGATCTTGGTGAACACCGGCGGCAGCAGGCCGTCGCGGGCCATGATCATGAAGATGCGCGGCTGGCCGATGATCATCACCAGCACCACCGAGGACAGGCCGACCAGGGCGCCGACTTCGACCACCACCCGCAGCCAGTTCAGCGCCGGATGGGCGGCGATCGCGGTCACCACCGGCTCGTCGGTGCC
The DNA here is from genome assembly GCF_057657315.1 of Lysobacter sp. Soil_C_15. Lineage (NCBI taxonomy): Bacteria > Pseudomonadati > Pseudomonadota > Gammaproteobacteria > Lysobacterales > Lysobacteraceae > Lysobacter > Lysobacter sp. Soil_C_15. The sequence continues at coordinate 681,966 of NZ_JBDGIR010000002.1, read as the reverse complement.
CAGGCTGGTGTACGGGGCCAGGCCGGTCATCACCGCGGCCATGCCGATGTAGAGCACGGTGCAGATCGCCAGCGAGGCCATCATGCCGATCGGCATGTCCTTCTGCGGCTTGTGCGATTCCTGCGCCGCCACCGACACCGCCTCGAAGCCGATGTAGGCGAAGAACACCATCGAGGCGCCGCGCAGCACGCCTTCCCAGCCGTACTTGCCGTCGCCCTGCGATTCGGGGATGAAGGGCGTCCACAGCTCGGGATTCACGTACTTCCAGCCGACCACGATCACCAGCACGATCAGGCCCGACTTCAGCAACACCATCGCCATGTTCATGGCCGAGGATTTGCGGATGCCGACGTAGCAAAGCCAGGTCAGCAGCAGCACGATCGCCGCCGCCGGCAGGTTGGCGATCGCGCCGGTCGGGCGCAGCTTGGCGTCCAGCGGCGCCTGCACCAGCGCCGCCGGCAGGGTGATGTCGAAATGTTCCAACAGACTGAGGAAGTAGCCGGTCCAACTGACCGCCACCGCCGACGCGGAGACGCCGTACTCCAATATCAGCATCCAGCCGATGAACCAGGCCGACAGCTCGCCCAGGGTGGCGTAGGTGTAGGTGTAGGCGCTGCCGGAGACCGGCACCATCGCCGCGAACTCGGCGTAGGCCAGGGCGCAGAAGGTGCAGCAGATCGCGGCGAGGACGAAGGACAGCATGATCGCCGGGCCGGCGTGCTCGGCCGCGGCCTTGCCGGTGATGACGAAGATGCCGCCGCCGATCACCGCGCCGATGCCCAGCGCGGTCAGGCCCCAGGGGCCGAGGGTGCGGTGCAGGCTGAGGCCGTCGGCGTCGCTGTGGGCGGCGTGCGGGTGTTTGGTCGCCCGGAGTTGTTCCAGCATGGGGTTCGTCCTGGTGTTGCGAGTGTCCGCGCCCCGGATCACCTCGTCCCGTCATTCCCGCGAAGGCGGGAATCCAGAGACTTCAGCGCCTTGCCCCGATGCAGTCCTGGGTTCCCGAGTTCGCGGGAATGAGGGTTCGGCGAGGCTCGGTCTCGGAGCGGATCGGTAGAAACGTTGCAGCGCGAAAAGGAAAAAGGCCGGCGGAAGGTCTCCGCCGGCCTCGAATCATGGATGCGCCGGGTTCAGGCCTTGCCGCCCGCCGCCTTGCGCAGCTTGCTGTTGTGGTAGCCGTAGGCGAAGTAGATCAGCAGGCCGATCGCGGTCCAGCCGGTCATCAGGTGCCAATGCTCGGAGAACGGCTTCCAGAACAGGTACAGGCAGGCCGCCGCGCCGAGCGGGCAGACCACGGCCACCAGCGGCACCCGGAACGGGCGCGGCAGGTCCGGGCGGGTCTTGCGCAGGATCAGCACGCCGATGCAGACGGTGGCGAAGGCGAGCAGGGTGCCCATCGAGACCAGTTCGCCGAGCAGGCCGATCGGCAGGAAGCCGGCCAGGATGCAGGCGAACACGCCGACGATGATGGTGCCGATGTAGGGCGTCTGGAACTTCGGATGGACCTTGGCGAACATTTGCGGCAGCAGGCCGTCCTTCGCCATCGAATAGAAGATGCGCGGCTGGCCCATCAGCATGACCAGGATCACCGAGCTCAGGCCGGCGATCGCGCCGATCTCGACCAGCAACTTCAGCCAGCCCAGCGCCGGGTAGGCCTCCAGCGCGGTCGCCACCGGCTTGGGCGTGCTCAGCATGTGGTAGGGCAGCAGGCCGGTCAGCACGCCGGAGACGATGATGTAGATGATGGTGCAGATCACCAGCGAGCCGAGGATGCCGATCGGCATGTCGCGCTGCGGGTTCTTCGCCTCGCCGGCGGCGGTGGAGACCGCGTCGAAGCCGATGTAGGCGAAGAACACCACCGAGGCGCCGCGGATGATGCCGTCGTAGCCGTACTTGCCGGGGCCCTGGTTTTCCGGAATGAACGGCACCCAGTTGTCCGGGTTGACGTACTTGGCGGCGAAGGCCACGAACAGGGTGATCACCGCGACCTTGATCGCGACGATGATGGTGTTGATGAAGGCCGACTGGGTGATGCCGACGTAGCACAGGCCGCTGAGCGCGGCGACGATCGCCACCGCCGGGAGATTGATCAGGCCGCCGGTGTAGACGATCGAGCCGTCGACCACGTTCAGCGGCGCCGCCGACAGCGAGGCCGGCAGGCCGACGCCGAAGCTGGTCAGCAGGCTGTTGAGGTAGCCCGACCAGCCGACCGCGACGGTCGAGGCGGCGAACAGGTACTCCAGCACCAGGTTCCAGCCGATGAACCAGGCCACGAACTCGCCCAGGGTGGCGTAGGAATAGGAGTAGGCGCTGCCGGAGACCGGCAGCATCGCCGAGAACTCGGCGTAGCACAGGCCGGCCAGGGCGCAGGCGAAGCCGGCGACGATGAAGCTCAGCACGATCGCCGGACCGGCGTGTTCGGCGGCGGCGTGGCCGGAGAGGACGAAGATGCCGGCGCCGATGACCGCGCCGATGCCCAGCATCACCAATTGGGTGGCGGTCAGCGAACGTTTCAGCGTCGCCTCGCCCTGGAGGCTGCCCTCGACGGGCTCGCCGGCGTCCACATGGGGCGCGGCCGCCACGGGTTTGGTGATGAACAGGCCTCTCGACATCGAACTCCCCTCTCTCTCTCGTAAGAAGTGATCTTGAAGTGATCTGTGCCCGTCGTTCTGCGACGACGATGGATGACCGACTCCCGGAGCGGGGCGGCGGGCCACCTTAACTCAGTGCGGAAACGGGCGGCAAGCGGAGCCGGTCATGGCCTTTGCGGCGATAATCACGGTCCCGGCCTCGCCCCATGTGCTTTTTTCGATATGCCTGTGAAACATTCGGATCCGATTGGTCGGCTGCGTTCCAATCTCGACCTGTACGCGCGCCAATGGCCCGAGGAGGCCGAACATACGCTGCCGTTTCTGGCCTTGCTGGACGAGGCGGACGGCGGCGAAACGGCGCCGGACGGCGCGACCGAGCCGGGCGACCCCTTCCAGCGCGAGCGCCTGGCCGGCCACTTCACCGGCGGCGCCTGGCTGATCGACCGGACCGGCCGGCGGGTGCTGCTGACCCACCACCGCAAGCTCGGCCGCTGGCTGCAGCTCGGCGGCCACGCCGACGGCGACCGCGACCTGGCCCAGGTCGCCCTGCGCGAGGCCGAGGAAGAATCCGGCCTGACCGGCCTGAGCGTGGACCCGGAACTGTTCGACCTGGACCGGCACTGGATCCCGGCCCGCCACGAGGTGCCGGGGCACTGGCACTACGACCTGCGCTACGTGGTTCGCACCGGCGACCACGAGGACTACGTGGTCAGCGAGGAATCGCTGGACCTGGCTTGGCGCGACATCGCCGAACTGCTGGCCGACCCGACCAGCGACGCGTCGATGCGGCGCATGGCGGCGAAATGGCTGGCGCGGAGCGGCAATGACGGCCCACTCGCAAATGGATCGCCGTGACTAGCAGGGCTTGTGTCTCCTGCGGCGCCCGGATGCGCCTGCGCGGCATCGCGGGCGATCGGCCCAGCCGCTGCCGGGCCTGTCGTCCCAGGGGGACGGACAGTTCGCTGCTCAGCAGGCTTTTTTCCTGTTCATGCGGAATGCTCGGCGGGGGAGCGGCGATCCACTGGATGCTGGGAGCAGCGGAGTCGATGCTGGGCAAGCCGGTGCCTCTATGGGCCTGGATCGTCGTGTTCGCCGGTGCGCTCGCCGTCGGCAATGCGGTCGCCCTGGCCGTCGATGGCGGTTGCCGCCGCCTGTACTGGTGGCTGCTTCGATAACGCTGCTGCCATACCCGCCTGCGCCGCGCCTGGCAGACCGCCGCCGGCAGCAACGGCGCACCGTCGTGTTTCCGGCTTGCGCCGCTCCTACCCCTGAATGCGCGGTCTGCAGCGGCGGGCTCGCCTGTAGGAGCGGCGTAAGCCGCGACCACCGCAGCGATGCGATACCACGATTCGTTCCGCAGCTGCGGATCGGCAGATCATCGGCCGTTTCCGCGTTGCCGATTTCCGCCAGGCTGCGCTTGCGTCCATCGCTTCGGTGGTCGCGGCTCACGCCGCTCCTACATGAGGCGGCTCCATCGGGGTAGGAGCGACGCAAGTCGCGACCGCCATGTTTCCAATTGCATCGCCATATCGCAAAGCGGCGCGGTCGCCTGTAGGAGCGGCGTGAGCCGCGACCGCCGCAGCGGTGCGATACCACGTTCCCGTCCGCGGTTGCGGATCGACAACATCATCCGTCGTTGTCGCTTTGCCGCGTTGCCGGTCTCCGCCGGCGCTGCGCTCGCGTCCACTGCTTCGGTTGGTCGCGGCTCACGCCGCTCCTACAAGGAACGGCTTCGTCAGGGTAGGAGCGACGCGAGTCGCGACCGCGGTGTCCAACGGTCGCGTCGCAAAACCGGGCGCCGAAGCTCAGCCTCGCCCGATCGCCGGGTCGCTGACGCTTGGGGTGCCGTTCTCGGCATGGCCGGCGATGCGGCGCAGGTAGCGCGCGTCGCTGTCGCAGGTGATGCTGAAGTCGTACCAGCGCTGGCTGGTCGCCAGCGGCCAGTGGTCGCGCAGGCGCGCGCCCGGGGCGAGGTCGTAATGGCGCGCCGGCGCGTCGCTGTAGTGGTTCGGGCGCAGGGTCAGGCGGCAGGCCGCGCGGCCGCTGTTGACCAACTCCAGGCTCAGCAATTCGCCGATCGCATCGTGACGCACGATGACTTCCGGGTTGGCCCCGGTCGCCGACAGCGCCTTGTTCAGATCGCCGCGGAACTGGCGCAGGAAGCCGTTCGGGCCATAGGCCGCCAGGTCGTAGATGCCCTGGGTGTACTGGCGCGCGCTCCAGTAATCCGACAGCGCGGTGTTCGCGTCCAGGGTGTAGTACCACGGCCCGTCGCTGCGGTTGCCGGCGTACACGTTCAAGCAGGCGCCGGCGACGCCGTCGTTGCCGAAATCCAGCCAGTAGCGGCCACTGGAGGCCTCGATCCGACCGTCCACCCGCAGCTCGTAAGGCAGCGCGCGCGCCGGCCGCGCGCCGCGTTCCTGGCGCGGCATCGCCGGCTTGCTCGGCGGCTTGGGCGCGTTGAGCTTGCAACTGGCGTCGGCGCCGCTCATCGCGCCTGAGGTGTCCGGCAAGGCCGGCCACTGCGCATTGGGATTGGCGAAGTCGAACGCGGTGCTGAGGTCGCCGGCGACGCTGCGGCGCCAGGCGCTGATGTTCGGCTCGGCGATGCCGAAGCGCGCTTCCAGGAAGCGCAGCACCGAGGTGTGGTCGAACACCTGCGAGTTGACCCAGCCGCCCTTGCTCCACGGCGAGATCACGAACATCGGCACGCGGATGCCGAGTCCGACCGGAATGCCGTTGTAGTTCTCGGTCGCGGTGTCGACCGTGCTCTTGCCCAGGCTGGCGCTGATCGCCGGCAACGGCGGCGGAACATGGTCGAAGAAGCCGCCGTTCTCGTCGTAATTGATGATGAACACGGTCTTCGACCAGACTTCGGGATTGGCCACCAGCGCTTCGAGCAGGCGCGCGGTCAGCGACTCGCCATAGGCCGGGGTGGCTTCCGGGTGCTCGCTCATGATGTAGGACGGCACGATCCAAGACACCGCCGGCAGCGTGCCCTGGCGCACGTCCTTGGCGAACTCGGCGATCAGGTGCTCGCCGCGCGAGGTCTTGGCGTTGGCCTCGTTCGAGCCCGGCACGATGGCGCGGGCGCGCTTGTACAGTTCCGACGCGGTGTCCAGCTTGCGGAACTTGGCGAAGTAGGCCAACGAGTTGTCGCCGTAGTTGTCGTGCTCCTGGTACACCCGCCACGGGATTCCGGCGTTCTGCAGGCGCTCGGCATAGGTGGTCCAGCGATGGCCGGCGAAATTCGGATTGTCGCGCGCCATGTCGCCGGTCCAGTTGCCGTCGTCGGCGTTGTTGACCGCCTGCGGACCGAAGTCGCCGACGGTCATGCCGCTGGTGCCGGCGAACAGGTGCATGCGGTTGGGATTGGTCGGGCCGTGGTGCGAGCAGTAGTAGGCGTCGCAGACCGTGAACGCGTCGGCCAGGGCGTAGTAGAACGGCAGGTCCTCGCGGCGGAAGTGGCCCATGCACATCGAGCCCTTGGTCGCGATCCAGGCGTTGTAGTCCTTCCAGCGCGTATGCGAGCCCTTCCAGCTGTGGTCGATGTCGGCCATGCAATGCGCGGCGGTGCGCATGGTGTCGAGATGGAACGGCAGCACCGCTTGCGGGTTGGTCGCCGACTTGGGCTGTTCCCACACGGTCTTGCCGCCGGGGATCGGAATCGGCCGCGGATCGTCGAAGCCGCGCACGCCGCGCAGCGCGCCCAGGTAATGGTCGAAGGAGCGGTTTTCCTGCATCAGGATCACCACGTGCTGCACGTCCTGGAGGGTGCCGGTGACGCGCGCAGCCGGGGTGGCGAGCGCGGCGCGGATGGTGGGCGGCAACAGGCTCAGCGCGGCGGCGGAGCCGGCGAGCTTGAGGAAATCGCGACGGGTGGAAGTGACCAAGGCCGGGCTCCTGGCTGGGCGGGCGGCGGGGCTGCCGCGGGAAAACGACTAGCCTGAGAGGCGCAGATTGCAGGTTCGTGGCAGCGCAACGCACGCGAGCGGTATCACGTTTCCGCAAGCCGGAGCGGGCAATTTCGCTGCGAAATTCTGTGAGCGCGGTCGCGCGAAGCGTTGGCGCCGCCCCTGTAGGAGCGGCGTAAGCCGCGGCCACCGCAGCGGCGATCGCGAGCGCGGCCGGCCGAAGCCCGGCCGGATGCGGTTGCCGGTTTCGCCAACACGGGCAGGTCCGATGCTTCGGAAGCAGCGTGGTATCGCACCGCTACGGCGGTCGCGGCTCACGCCGCTCCTGCAAAGGCCGCTTGCGCCGCTCCGGCCGCGGTGCGGCGCGGGCAGGCGGCGCATCGCTCAGCCGCGCAGCCACTTGGTCATCAGGCGCCGCGGATGCGTTTGGTAGCCGGCGCGCTCGTAGATGCCGCGGGCGTGGGCGTTGTCGTCGTTCACTTCCAGCCGCAGCGCGTCCAGCCCCTCGCTGCGGCACAGCGCCTCGACTTCGCTCAAGGCGCGTTTGGCCAGGCCGCCGCCGCGATGGGCGGGCAGCACGAACAACTCGTCGAGCAGTCCGTAGCGGCCGCCGAATTCCAGGCTGAAACAGAAGCCGAGGACGAAATAGCCGACGATGTCCTCATCGCGCAGGATCAGCCGCAGCCGGCCCGCGTTCGGATCCGAGACCAGGGCCAGCAACGCGCGCCGCAGCACGGGCTCGTTCCACGGCAGATGCTCGACTGCGTAGAACTCGCGCAGTACCGGAATCAACCGCTCGAGGTCGGCCGGGACGGCGGCGGCGAAACGGTAATCGGGGGCGAGGGGAGCATCGCTCATGGCCACTCCTGGCTGCGGCCGTAGCGCGCCATCCAGGCGGCGACGGCCGGGTCGGACCGGTGTTCGGCGCGCAACTCGTCCCAGCGCGCACGTTCGTCGCGGCGGAGCTGTTCGGCCTGGAGCGACAGGGCTTCCATGGCCTGCGCATCGGAGGGTTCGCCGCCGGAGAAGTCCAGATTCTGTTCGTGCGCGATCACGAATTCGCGCAGCTCGCCGGGCAGGGCGCACCAGCCGCCGGCGAAACCGGCTTCGATACGCGGCGGCGTCTCGCAGGCCGCGTCGGCGCCCGCGCCGGAGCGCGAGCACCCGGCCGCCAGCGCCAGCGCGCCGACGGCCAACAGCGCGATCTCAGTCCGCACGGCCGGCGAACTCGCCGGTGGTGGTGTTGACCAGCACGCGCTCGCCGTTGCCGATGTACTCCGGCACCATGATCTCGATGCCGGTCGACAGCTTGGCCGGCTTCGGCCGCTTGGTCGCGGTGCCGCCCTTGAGTTCGGGCGGGGTTTCGATCACTTCGATCGCCACGCTCTGCGGCAGCTGCAGCGCCACCGGCTGGTCGTCGATGATCTGCACGTAGCAGCCCGACAAGTCCTCGACGATGTAGCCGGCGGCGTCGCCGACCACGTCCGCGTCGAGGGTGTAAGGGGTGTAGTCCTCGTCGTCGAGGAACACGAAGGCGTCGCCGTCCTTGTACGAGAACGTCGCCTGGCGGCGGCTCAGCTCGACTTCCTTGAGTTCGTCCTCGGCGCCGACGCTGAGGTCGAACTTGGTGCCGCCGGGCACCGAGTACATGGTGAAGCGGTACTTCACGTTGCCGCCGCGGCCCTGCGGCGAGCTGCGTTCGATATCGCGCACCTGGTACACGGTGTTGTTGTGTTCGACCACGTTACCTTTTTTGACGTCGTAGGCTTTCATTTGGGCGCCGGGAATGGGGAATCGGGAATGGGGAGTCGTTGAAGCGGAGGGTCGGAGCCGGAGCGGATGGGGTGGGAGCGGAAGCGCTTTCGCGATTCCCGATTCCCCATTTCCGACTCCCGGCCCTTACTTCGGCGCCAGCCGGGTAGCGCCGTCCAGGCGGATGGTCTCGCCGTTGAGGTAGCGGTTGCCGAGGATGTAGCCGACCAGGTCGGCGAACTCTTCCGGGCGGCCCAGGCGCGAGGGGAAGGGGATCGAGGCCGACAGCGACTGCTGCACCGATTCGGGCATGCCGTCGACCATCGGGGTCCAGAAGATGCCCGGGGCCACGGTCATCACCCGGATGCCGAAGCGCGACAGCTCGCGCGCCATCGGCAGGGTCATGCCGACCACGCCGCCCTTGGAGGCCGAGTAGGCGGCCTGGCCGATCTGGCCCTCGTAGGCGGCGACCGAGGCGGTGTTGACGATCACGCCGCGCTCGCCGTCCTCGCCGGCTTCGTTGTGCTGCATCAGGTTGGCCGCGGCCTTGGCGACGTTGAAGCTGCCGACCAGGTTGACCATCACCGTGCTCTGGAACTGGCCCAGCGGCATCGGCGCTTCTTTGCCGAGCACGCGGCCGGCGCCGAGGATGCCGGCGCAGTTGATCGCCGCGTTCAGCCCGCCGAGGAACTCGCGCGCGGCCTCCAGGTTGGCCGCCACGCCGGCCTCGTCGGTGACGTCGGTGCGGAAATAGCGCGCCTTGTCCGCGCCCAGCGCCGCCACGGCCTGCGCGCCCTTGTCGTCGTTGACGTCGAACAGGGCGACCTTGCCGCCGCGGGCGACCAGGTGCTGGGCCACGGCCAGGCCGAGGCCGGAGACGCCGCCGGTAATGACGGCGCGGGCGTTGTCGAGTTGCATGGGCGGTTCCTGAAGGCGGAAAGCCGCCATTCTAAAGGAGCCGGGGTATCGGCGCCGCCGCGGCCGGCGGCGGTGGAGGCGTTCAGACCGTGCGCAAGTACCAGGTATGGCTGCCGGCCAGCTCCGCGTAGCCCATCGGCGCGTCCAGCAACTGGAAGCTGTTGGCCTCCAGCAAGCGCTGGGCCTCGCTCATCCGGTCGAGCAGTTCGACATAGCATTGAGCGTAGCCGCAGCCGCGCGCGGTGAGCAGGCACTTGTCCAGCAGCGCCTGGCCCAGGCCGATTCCGCGCACCGAAGGCAGCAGGTAGAACTTGCGCAGCTCGCAGGTGCGGTCGTCGCCGCCGAGCAGCGGCGCGATGCCGGCGCCGCCGCCGAGCTTGCCGTCGCGTTCGACCACGAAGTAGGCGCTGCGCGGGCGGCTGTAGCTGCGCTGCATCGCGTCCAGCTCCGGGTCGCTGGCTAAGGTCCCGCCGAACTCGGTCTGCACCTGGCGAGCGATCGCGGCCAGCGCGGCGTCGTCGCGGGGCAGGATCGGGCGCAGTACGACGCCGGGCGGCAGGGGCATGCGGCGGAACTCTCGAGGGGACCGGCGTACATCCTCGCTCAGGACGGGGCCGATGCGAAGATCCCGGCGGCCGGTTCCTGCGGATAGCCCCCAGGACGGCGTCCGGGCAGGCGCGACCCCGCGGGTTGGCGCTACAGTAGCGCCCGGCGCCCGGACCGCCCGTCGGCGGGGTCGGGGCAGGGATCGCGAGCCAAGGAGAATCGCATGAGCAAGCCGGTCTATCGGGCCGCAGGACTGTTGCTGCTGGCGCTGTTCGCCCAGCAGGCGAATGCCGAGCAGGGCTGCCCGGACGGGCTGAGCCCGATCGGCCAGGCGCCCGGGCCGATTTGCGTGCCCACGCCCGGCTACGGGATGGGCCCGGCGCAACGCGCGGCGCCGCCGCCCAGCGCGCCGACGCCGATGCCGGCGATCACGATGATGCCCACGCTGCAGCGGCTGCGGTTTTTCGGCGTGCACGTCAGCGATCCGGCGCGCTCGCAGCTGTACTCGTCCAACTACTCGCTCGACGTCGCCAAGGCCTCGAGCCTGGCGCTGGACTACTGCCGCCAGCAGACCGGGCAGGAATGCGTGGTGCTCGGCTCGTTCGTCGATCAGTGCCAGTCGATCGTGATCGACAAGGCGCGCAAGACCTATCGCGGACTGGACCTGATTCCGCGGGTGGCGGCGCGTACGGCGATGGCCGAATGCAAGCGCGGCAGCCGCTCCGGCGAATGCCGGCTGTGGCGCCTGCCGCTGTGCAGCGGCTCGGATTACAGGGGCGGCAACTTCATCGGCGAGGACAACGGGCGCACCCCGGAACAGATCGCCGACGAGATCGCGACCATGACCCGGGAGCTGTCGGCCGAACTGGCCGCCGACGGCGGCTGAGTCGGTCCACGCTCGCCGCGCCGCCGAGAGCGCCGCAAGACCCGCACAGACCAGGCCCATGGACCCCGCCAGACACATCGACGCCGTCGTCGCCCAGGGCCTGGCCCCGCTGCTGAAGTCGCAGGGCTTCGCCAAGGCCGGCCGCAGTTTCCACCGTCGGCGCGGCGAGCGCTGGCAGGTGGTCAACGTCCAGGCCAGCAGCGGCAACAGCGCCGCGCAGGCGCGTTTCACCCTCAATCTGGGGCTGTACATCACAGCCGAGTGGTCACGGGCGACGGCGGTGGCTTGGGCGGCCAATCACATGATGGATCATCAATAGAGTTTTGGTCGCGATCAAAGATCGAATCTGTTGATTGCTGAATACGGCATGCTGACCGCTGTAGGCTGCATCGTGATGTTTCTGTGCCGCCACCGCCTAGGAGTGGCCGGATTGAACTTGTCGCAACGTTTAGTTCGTTGCCATGAGTGACGTTGAATGAGCGTATGTATTAAACGGAGCAACTTTCGATCATTCGTCATTGGGGCGGGGCTGAACTAAGTTCTCGATTGGCGGAAGCTCTGCTCCGGTTTCGGGTCGCATTGATGCTGCACTTTTATCCACATTGAGGAAGGTCTATGCAACAACAGCTAGCGCTCATTCCGAGAATTGAAGAGGGTAATGTAATACCGCAGAGAATTGGTGATGGGTATATAAGTGCAACAGCTTTGTGTCAGTCTGTTGGAAAGAGATATTCCGATTATCGCCAATTAAAGTCAACAATTGACTTTATTACGGAGCTGATGGCGCAAACTGGGCTTCGGGAAGATCAGTTGATTCATGTGATTAGCGGCGGTGTCCCCAGCTTACAGGGGACATGGGTTCATCCTTACTTGGCGATAAATCTTGCTCAGTGGTTGTCGCCTAAGTTTGCAGTTAAGGTTTCTCAGTGGGTAGTGGAGTGGCAGCAGGGGCGCTCCAAAGTTGTGATGCCTGTGCATATCGACAGGTATATGCAGAATCGCGCAAAGGTGCCTTACACTCACTTTTCGATGCTGAATGAACTGACTTTGAATTTGATCGCTCCTTTGGAGCAGGCTGGATATACACTTCCTCAAAATTTGGTGCCGGACATATCAGAGGGAAGGCTTTTCTGTAAATGGCTTCGTGACAATAGAGGGATTGAGCCTAATGGCTTCCCTACGTACAAGCATGAATATCCAGATGGTCGCGTTGTAGATGCTAAGTTGTATCCATTGGACTTATATGAGGATTTTAGGCGCCACTTTAACGAGGTGTGGCTTCCGCAGCATGCTCCTCGCTATTTTGAGGAGCGGGACAAAATGGCGCTAACCTTTGTAACTAGTCTTCTCTTGCCCGCTTCTTAGTGTTTCATTACGGGTCGTGCATGGATCGCGGAGGGGAATTGTGTTATGCCTCAAATATCGCTGACGGATTTTGTTGATATCGTTTCAAAAGCAGGGAGGCCTAAGGCTACGAAGGTTAGGCAGGTTAAGGAGCGCCCAGATTATGAGCCTGCTTTCGATTTCTATAAGGCTTTGCGGGAACACCTTGTAGAGAATCATAAGGGTGGTGGCGGAAAATCTGGCGTTCTTGGAGTGATGAGGAATGTTACAGATCAGAAGAAAATAAAAAACTATACGGATTTGCTTAGTTCTTATAGAAAGTGGTGGGGGCGAAAGGCTTTGGGTTGGTTCAACCCACCACGTGATATCTACTCGTCAGCTGGTTTTGACATCATCGTTAACCCAGAGCTTGGGTTGGTTATAAACGGTGATCGACATGTGGTGAAGCTGTACTTGAAAAGCGATGCTCTTACATCGTTCAAGGCGGAGATCATTATCGATCTAATGGAGCATAAGCTTCGTTCACGAGGGGAAGTGGGCGATTATTTTTCGATCTTAGATGTCCGGAGGGCAAAGCTGTTCTCATCAGGGCCCCATGTGCCCGTGTCGTTGCCGATTGTTAATGCTGAAATTGCATATGTCGCAAGTATTTGGCAGCAATGAACCGTTTGAGGCGCGGTGCAACCCTCCTCGTCGAATTTGATCGCTATCTCGCGCCAACAGCAGACATAGCCCAAAGCTGTAACCAACGGATAGCTGGAGATCGAGACTCGCTTGGAAGAGATAGTGGCGTGCCGTCAGAAGCTCGATTTCAGTTTGCTCGACCTTGCTGGACGTGCTGCCTGGGGTAAAGGGATGGCTGCATCAGCCCGCGTGGCTGCGGCAGTAATCGCGCAAATCCCCCGGCGACAAGCCCGGGGCGAACAAAAAGCCCTGGCCGATGGCGACGCCGAGTTTGCGCAGGAAGAAGCGCTGGCGTTCGGTTTCGATGCCTTCGGCGACCAGGCCCAGGCCGAGGCTGCGGGCGATGCCGGTGACGGCCTGGCAGACCGCGACGTCGGACTGGTTGTCGGGTACGCCTTGGACGAACAACTGGCTCAGCTTGAGGCCGTGGATCGGCAGCCGGCGCAGGTAGTTGAGCGCGCTGTAGCCTTCGCCGAAGTCGTCGATCGACAGGTGCACGCCAAGTTCGCGCAGGCCGGCGAAGGTGCGCACGGTGTCGGGCGCGTCCTCGATCAGCACCCGCTCGGTGAACTCCAGTTCCAGCGCGTTGCCGGGCAGGCCGTATTCGGACAGCGCCGCGGCGACGTTGCTGGCCAGATCGTCGCCGAGGAACTGGCGGTAGGAGACGTTGACCGCGACGCGCTCGATCCGCACGCCCTGGTCGCGCCACTGGCGCAACTGGCGGCAGGCCTCGTGCAGCACCCAACCGCCGATGCCGACGATGTCGCCGGTGGTTTCGGCGTGGCCGATGAAACGGTCCGGGCGCATCTCGCCCAGCGAGCGGTTGCGCCAGCGGATCAGCGCTTCCACCGCGATCACCCGGCCGTCGCTCAGGTCGACCTGCGGCTGGTAGACCAGATGGAACTCGTCGTTGTGCACCGCGCGCCGCAGGTGGGTTTCCAATTGCAGGCGGTGCAGCTGCTGTTCGGCCAGTTCCGGGGTGAACGCCTGCCAGCTGTTGCGGCCGCGGCGTTTGCTGTCGTACATCGCCACGTCGGCGCTCTGGATCAGTTGCTGCGCGGTGCGGCCGTCGAGCGGCGCCTGGGCGATGCCGATGCTGGCGGTGATGCTGAACTCCTCGCCGTCGACCCGGAAGCTGTCGCCGAAGCTTTCCAGGATCGCGTCGGCGATGCGTTCGGCGCGCAGCGGCTCGCCGTCGAGCGAGCACACCACCAGGAACTCGTCGCCGCCGAAGCGGGCGATCTGGGCCGGGTCGTTGCCGATGGCTTGGCGGATCCGGCGCGCGGCCGAGGCCAGCAGGCGGTCGCCGGCGGCGTGGCCGAGCACGTCGTTGACCACCTTGAAGCGATCCAGGTCGATGTACAGCACCGCCAACGGCGATTGCGGGAAGGTGTCCAGGCGTTGTTCGAGCTCGGCCAGCACCGCGTCGCGGTTGAGCAGGCCGGTCAGCGGATCGCTGCGCGCCTGGATGCGCAAGTGTTCTTCTTCCTGCTTGCGCTCGGTGACGTCCTGCAGGGTGCCGGTCAGCACCTGGCCGACCGGATCGCCGGCGCCGGCGTCGCCGATCACCCGCACCCAGAACACGCTGCCGTCGGGGCGCAGGCCCTGCAGTTCCAGATCCAGGCCGCGGCCGCCGCCGAGGCTGCGGTCGAGGTGGCTGCGCAAGCGGTGGCGATCCACCGGGCGCAGGCAGTCGAGCAATTCCTCGATCGAGGCCGGAGCGTCCTCGCGGCCGAGGATGCGCACGGCTTCGTCGGTCAGATACAGGCGGTCGCGGCCGGCGTCCCATTCCCAGCCGCCGATATGGGCCAGGGCCTGGGCGCGGTCGAACAGGGCGCTGTCGCGCTTGAGCGAGGTGACGTTGGAAAACAGCGCGAACACCTGGTTCGGGCGGTCGCCGCCGGGCGGGAACTTGGGTACCGCGGTCACCGACAGCCAGATCAGTTCGCGCCGCTCGCGGTGGTACAGGCCGAGCACGGTGCTCTCGACCACGCGCCCGGTTTCCAGGGCGATGCGCGAGGGATATTGCTTGGGCGGCAGTTCGCGGCCGCGCTCGTCGATCACCATCCAATGGCCGGAGCGCAGCTCGTCGGCGATGCTGTCGCCGCTGTGCAGCGACAACAGGCGCATCGCCGCGCTGTTGGCGTAGACGATGCGCAGGCCGTCGTCCTGCACGATCACGCCGCGGTCGATCAGCTCGACCAGCTCGCGGAAACGCAGTTCGGCGTCCTGGCGGGTGCTCAGGTCGCGGGCGACGGCGATGATCCGGCGCTGGCCCTCGTGCAGGAACGCGGCCGAGTGCACTTCGACCGGGAACCGGGTGCCGTCGCCGCGCTTGTTGGTGACCTCGATGACGTAGGTCTGGCCGCGGTTGAGGGTCTCCCACACCGGCACCAGATGGTCCTGCGGCAGTTCGGGGTTGAGCACATGGATCGGCTGGCCGAGGATGTCCTCGCGCACCCGCCGGTGGGCTTGGGTGCCCAGGCGGTTGATCTCGATCACCGTGCCGTCTTCGTCGAGCACGGTGACCAGGTCGGGGATCGCGTCGAACAGGGCCCGGTACAGGCAACGGTGTTCGGCGCCGTCGCCGCGCGCGCGCAACGCGGCGGCGGCTTCGGCCAGCAGGGCGCGCAGCGCCGGGTCGAGCTTGGGATCGTGTTGCGCCCGTTCCAGCGCCGCCAGCGTCCGCGCCGGGTCGCCGGTGCGGACCTGCGGCGGAGCCGGTGCGGGCGCGTCGCGCTTCACGCGGCCGCCAGCGCCTTGCCGACCTTGCTGCCGGTCTCGCGGCCGAGCAGGCCGGCCAGCCAGCGCCCGGTCTGGGCCAAGGCGTCCAGGTCGACGCCGGTGGCGATGCCCAGGCCGTGCAGCATGTAGACCACGTCCTCGCTGGCGACGTTGCCGCTGGCGCCCTTGGCGTAGGGGCAGCCGCCGGTGCCGGACACGGCCGAATCGACCACCGCCACGCCTTCTTCCAGGCAGGCCAGGATGTTGGACAACGCCTGGCCGTAGGTGTCGTGGAAATGCACCGCCAGCGCCGACGCCGGCACTTCGGCGGCGACCGCCTTGAACATCGCCCGCGCTTTGCCCGGCGTGCCCACGCCGATGGTGTCGCCGAGCGAGATCTCGTAGCAGCCCATTTCGAACAGCGCGCGCGCCACCCGCACCACGTCGGCGACCGGCACCTGGCCCTGGTAGGGACAGCCGAGCACGGTGGAGACGTAGCCGCGCACCGCCACGCCATCGGCCTTGGCCCGCGCCAGCACCGGCGCGAAGCGTTGCAGCGACTCGTCGATGCCGGCGTTGATGTTCTTCTGGTTGAACGCTTCCGAGGCGGCGGTGAACACCGCGATCTCCTCGACTCCGACCGCGCGCGCGCGCTCGTAGCCTTGTTCGTTCGGCACCAGCACCGGATAGCGCACGCCGGGGCGGCGGGCAATGCCGGCGAACACCTGCGCCGCGTCGGCCAACTGCGGCACCCACTTCGGGCTGACGAAGCTGGTCGCCTCGATGCTGCGCAGCCCGGTCGCGGACAGGCGGTCGATCAGGGCGATCTTGTCGGCGGTCGCGATCGGAGTCTTTTCGTTCTGCAGTCCGTCGCGGGGACCGACTTCGACGATGCGTACGGCGGAAGGCTGAGTCACGGATGTTCCTTGGATGGGGCGCGTTGCAGCGACATGGCTTTGGCTTGGGTGTCGTATAGCAGATCGGCGCGGCGGGCGAGGGTGGTGCGCAAGCGCTCGGCATCGCCCTGGACCAGGGCGAAGCGGTCCTCCAGCTTGCGCCCGTCCAGCTCGCCGCGGGCGATCGCGGCCAGCGCGCGTTGCGAATCGGGCAGCCAAGCACTGATGCGGCCGCCCTGGATGCGATACAAGACCAGAAACACCGAGCCGGCCGGCGCGGTGGCGGTCAGGCTGCGGCCTTCGGCGCCGATCGCGCGTTCGGCCTGCGCCGGCGACAGCACGATGTAGCGGTCCTCGCCGATCGAAAAGCCGGTCAGGTCCAACGCGACCGGGCGTTCGCGCAGGCCGGGCCAGTCCTCGGTGTGGCAGCGCGCATCGATGCGGATGGTCTTGTCGACGCCCTCGGCGCGCAGGCGCCATTGGCCCGGCAGGTCGGGGTCGCAGCGGGATTCGGCGACCGGACTGCGCTCGAAGGCGACGCAGCCGGCGGCCAGCGCCAGCGCGGCGAGCAGGATCGCGCCGCGCAGCAGCGGGCGCGGCGCGGGTACGGCGGACAGTGCGTTCGCGGTCATGACGGCTCCGTCGTCGGCGCGGCGGGCGCCGAACGGATGAAACGATAAAGCGTGCCCGCCTCCGGCCGCTCGAACGGCGACGGGCCAGCTTCGGCCCGGCCATGGCCGTCGACCGCAGTCGGATCGCAAGGCAGGGCGGCCGCGCAACCGCCCGGGCCGGCGGTCGGTGCAAGGCACAGGATCGGATACCGACGCATGCGAGATCCCTCTTGGCGACGGGGCCGGCGCGCCGAGCGGCGCCGGCGGAACGGCCCCGGCGCTCCAGCCGGGGCCTCCATCATTGCGGAAATTTCGCCAGCGGTCGATGTTGCGCCGACGTCCGGTCCGCTCAGGCCGGGGCCAGGGTCGCCAGCACCGCGTCGGCCTCGACGAAATCGCCGGCGGCGGCGCGGATCTCGGCGATGGTGCCGGCGCGCGGCGCCTTCAGGCTCAGCTCCATCTTCATCGCCTCGATCACCATCACTTCCTGGCCGGCCTCGACCGCATCGCCCGGCGCGGCCTTGACCACCACCACCCGGCCCGGCATCGGCGCGTTGACGCTGTTGCCCGAACCGGCCGCGGCGCCTTGTTCGTGGCGGTACATCGGCACCGATTCCAGGCGCAGCCGGCGTTCGCCGTCGTGCATCACCAGGCGGGCGCCGTCGCCGAGCGCGCGCAGCCGGCGCGCGCGGCCGTCGATGCGCAGGCTCAGCTCGTCGCCGAGCAGGCGCGCGCCCTCGATGCGATGGGCGCCGTCGGCGCCGGCCAGCTCGATCCGGTAGTCGCCGGCGCTGCCGTGGGCCTGCAGCTCCAGGCGCTGTTCGCGGCTCAGGAAGGCCAGGCTGCGGCGGCCGCCGTGGCCGAGCCGCCAGCCGTCGGCGATCGCCCAGGGCGAGCCCGGGTCGTTCGACGCCGCGGCGCGCTCGCGGGTGCCGCGCTCCTGCGCCAGCAGCCCGCACACCGCCGCGCCGAGCAGCAGGTCGCGTTCGCCGGCCTCGTCGCGGTGCGCGGCGGGCATGAACTCGTCGAGATGACGATCCAGGTAGCCGGTGTCGATGGTGCCGTCGACCACCGCCGGATGCCGCGCCAGGCGCTCGAGGAACTCGATGTTGGATTTCGGCCCGGCGATCTCGCATTGCGCCAGCGCCGCGCGCAGCCGCGCCAGCGCGCGCGGGCGGTCGGCGTCGGCGACGATCAGCTTGGCGATCATCGGGTCGTAGAAGATCGTTACCGTGTCGCCTTCGATCACCCCCGAGTCCAGACGCACGTGCGCGTCGGCGGCCGGCAGGCGCAGCCGCTCGAGCTTGCCCGAGCCGGGCAGGAAGCCGGCTTCCGGGTCCTCGGCGTACAACCGCACCTCGATCGCGTGGCCGCGCTGGACGATCGCGTCCTGGGCCAGCGGCAGCGGCTCGCCCGCGGCCACGCGCAGCTGCCATTCGACCAGATCCAGGCCGGTGACCCACTCGGTGACCGGATGCTCGACCTGCAGCCGGGTGTTGATCTCCATGAAGTAGAAGCCGCCCGGCTTTCCATCGGCATCCTGGCCGACGATGAACTCGACCGTGCCGGCGTTGACGTAATCGATCGCCTGTCCGGCCAGCACCGCCGCCGCGCCCATCTGCGCGCGCAGTTCGGGGCTCAGGAACGATGAAGGCGATTCTTCCAGCACCTTCTGGTAGCGGCGCTGGGCCGAGCATTCGCGCTCGTTGAGGTGGATCACCTGGCCGCGGCTGTCGCCGAAGATCTGGATCTCGATGTGGCGCGGGCGCTCGACGTAGCGTTCCAGCAGCACCCGGTCGCGGCCGAAGGCGTTGCGCGCTTCGCGCTGGCAGCTTTCCAGGTTGGCCAGGAACTCGCCGGCCTCGCGCACGATGCGCATGCCCTTGCCGCCGCCGCCGTGGGCGGCCTTGATCATCAGCGGGTAGCCGATGCGGTCGGCCTCGGTCTGCAGCACGGCCGGATCCTGGTTTTCGCCGGTGTAGCCCGGCACCACCGGCACCCCGGCGGCCTGCATCAGTTCCTTGGCCCCGGCCTTGCTGCCCATCTTGCGCATCGACGCCGCCTTCGGGCCGATGAAGGCGATGCCGGCGGCTTCGACCGCGTCGGCGAAGTCGGCGTTCTCGCTGAGGAAGCCGTAGCCGGGATGGATCGCCTGCGCCCCGCTGCGCAGCGCGACCTCGATGATCGCCTCGCCGCGCAGGTAGCTGTCGGCCGGGCGCGGGCCGCCGATCGGATAGGCCTCGTCGGCCTGGCGCGCGTGCTGGGCGTCGGCGTCGGCCTCGGAATACACCGCGACGGTGCGGATGCCGAGCTGGCGGCAGGTGCGGATGACGCGACAGGCGATCTCGCCGCGGTTGGCGATCAGGATCTTTTCGAACATGGCAGGCCGCAGGTCGGGGCGCAGCGAGGCGCGTGGTCGGGAGCCGCGGCGCCGGGGGCGGACGCGATCCGGCGATTTTCGCCGATGCGGCGGTCTCGTGTCGCCCCGGCGGCGGCGAATGTGTCGCCGGAGGCGTGCGTACGTACCGGTATGCGCGCGTGCGCTCAGGCGTCCATCGCCGACGCCGGCGCGCGTCGCCGGCTCAGCGCGACCAGTTCGGCTTGCGCTTGTCGAGGAAGGCGCCGAGGCCTTCCTGGCCTTCGGCCGAGACCCGCAGCGCGGCGATCAGCGCGGCGTTGTCGGCGTCCAGGCGGGCGCCGTCGCGTTCGTAGGCGACCCGGCGCACCAGTTGCTTGGCTTGCGCGGCGGCGCGCGGGCCGGCCTTGAGCAGCAGCTCGACCTGGCGCGCGACCGCGGCGTCGAGCTGATCCTCGTCGACCAGCTCGTGCAGCAGGCCGATGCGCAGCGCGGTGGCGGCGTCGAAGATTTCGGCGGTGGCGAACCAGCGCCGCGCCTGGCGCGCGCCGATCGCCTCGACCACGTACGGCGAGATCACCGCCGGCAGCAGGCCGAGCTTGCTCTCGGTCAGGCCGAACTTGGCCGCCGGCGCGGCGATGGCGATGTCGCAGCAGGCGACCAGGCCGACCCCGCCGCCGAAGGCCGCGCCGTGGACCCGGGCCACGGTCGGCTTGGGCAATTCGTTGAGGGTACGCATCAGCCGCGCCAGGGCCAGTGCGTCCTCGCGGTTCTCGGCCTCGCCGGCGGCGGCCATGCCGCGCATCCAGTTGAGGTCGGCGCCGGCCGAGAACGAGGCGCCTTCGCCTTCGATCACCACCACCCGCACCTCGTCGTCGCCGGCAGCCGCCTCCAGCGCGCCGGTCAGGGCGGCGATCAACATGGCGTCGAAGGCGTTGTGCAGCTCCGGACGGTTCAGGCGCAGGCGGGCGACAGGGCCCTCGCGCAGGCTCAGCAGCGGGTGGGTCATCGGCGGGGGAGTTGATTGGAGTTGGCGAATGATACCGTTCAGCTTGCCGGCTCCGCCCCTGTCCGTTGTACCAGTGCTAGAATGAGAACAATTCCCATTTGGGTCGCCACCTCCTTCCTGGAAGCCGCCTTTTGAAGCTGTCCGAACTGCCGCGCCGTACCGCGGCCACGGTCGAGTCCGTCGATGACCAGGTTCCCAACGACACCATTGCCAGGCGCCTGCGCGAACTCGGGTTCGTCGCCGGCGAGCGGGTGGAAGTGATGGCGGCCGGTCCGATCGCCGCCGAGCCGCTGCTGGTGCAGGTCGGCTACACCCGTTTCGCCCTGCGCCGCAGCGAAGCGGCGCGGGTGCGGGTGCGGCTGGAGCCGCCGGCATGAGCGCGATCGCCGCCGACGCCGGCGCCATGCCGGCGACCGCACCGATGCGGGTGGCCCTGGTCGGGAATCCCAATTGCGGCAAGACCGCCTTGTTCAACCTGCTGACCGGCAGCCGGCAGAAGGTCGCCAACTACGCCGGCGTCACCGTCGAGCGCAAGGAAGGCCGGCTGCACGCGCCGTCCGGGCGCAGCTACGCCGTGCTCGACCTGCCCGGCGCCTACAGCCTCAGCGCGGCCAGCCTGGACGAGGCGGTGACCCGCGACGTGCTGCGCGGCTTCTATCCGGGCGAACCGGCGCCGGACGTGCTGCTGTGCGTGGTCGATGCGACCAACCTGCGCCTGCACCTGCGCTTCGCCCTGGAGCTGCGCGAACTCGGCCGGCCGATGCTGGTCGCGATCAACATGATGGACGCGGCCAAGCGCCGCGGCATCGACATCGACCTGGCCGCGCTGGAGCGCGAGCTCGGCGTGCCGGTGGTGCCGACGGTCGCGGTCAAGCGCGACGGCGCGCGCGAACTGGTGGCCCTGCTGGACCGGATCGCGGTCGCGCCGCGCGAACCGCACGAGCCGCGGGTGCGCCTGGCCGAGGGCGCCGACCTGCACGCCGAAACCCGGCGCCTGCTCGAGCTGACCGTGCGCATGCCGACCCGCACCGCGCGCATCGACGACGCGCTCGACCGTTGGCTGCTGCACCCGGTGCTCGGCCTGCTGTCGCTGGCGGTGGTGATGTTCCTGATCTTCCAGGCGGTGTACGCCTGGGCCACGCCGTTGATGGACGGGATCGAGGCGATCACCGCCTGGACCGGCGAGCGCGCCGGCGCTTGGCTGCCCGACGGGCCGTTGCGCAGCCTGCTGGTCGACGGCGTGATCGCCGGCCTCGGCGGGGTGGTGGTGTTCCTGCCGCAGATCCTGATCCTGTTCGCCTTCATCCTGGCGCTGGAGGAGTCCGGCTACCTGCCGCGCGCGGCCTTCCTGCTCGACCGGATGATGGCCGGCGCCGGCCTGTCCGGGCGCTCGTTCATTCCCTTGCTGTCGAGCTTCGCCTGCGCGATCCCCGGGATCATGGCCACGCGTTCGATCCAGGATCCGCGCGACCGCCTCGCCACGATCCTGGTCGCGCCGCTGATGACCTGCTCGGCGCGATTGCCGGTGTACGCGCTGCTGATCGGCGCCTTCATCCCGCAGCGCCAGGTCTGGGGCGTGCTCAACCTGCAGGGCCTGGTCCTGTTCGGCCTGTACCTGGCCGGCATCCTCAGCGCGCTGGCGGTGTCGTGGGTGATGAAGAAGTGGCGCCGCGACAAGAGCGAGCACGCGCTGCTGCTGGAGCTGCCGTCCTACCGCATTCCCAACCCGCGCGACCTGCTGATCGGCCTGTGGGAGCGCGCCTGGATCTTCCTGCGCCGGGTCGGCGGCATCATCCTGGCCCTGACCATCCTGCTGTGGTTCCTGCTGTCGTTCCCGGGCGCGCCGGAAGGCGCCACCGCGCCGGCGATCGATTACAGCTTCGCTGGCCGCATCGGCCACGCGATGACCGCGGTGTTCGCGCCGATCGGCTTCAACTGGCAGATCTGCATCGCCCTGATCCCGGGCCTGGCCGCGCGCGAAGTGGCGGTGTCCTCGCTGGCCACGGTCTATGCGCTGTCGGCGCCGGACGACGAGGCCGCGGCGCAGGCGCTGACGCCGATCATCACCGACACCTGGTCGTTGGCCACTGCGCTGGCGCTGCTGGTGTGGTTCATCTACGCGCCGCAGTGCATTTCCACCCTGGCCACCATCCGTCGCGAGACCAACTCGTGGAAGCAGGTGGGTATCGCCGCCGGCTACCTGTTCGCGCTGGCTTATCTGGCCTCGCTGCTGACCTATCAGGTTGCGGTATGGCTGGGAGCGGGCTGAGATGGACCTGGGCCTGTTCGCGCAGTACCTGGTGATCGCGATCGCGGTCGCGCTCAGCGCGGTGGTGGTCGCGCGCAAGCAGTTCCCCGGCGGCGTGCGCCGCCTGCGCATCGCCTGCGCGCTGCCGTTGGTGCGCGAAGGGCGCCCGGACTGGATGCGCAAGCTCGGCCGGCGCATCGCCCCGGCGCCGCGCGCGGCCGGGCCGAACTGCGCCGGCTGCGACAACTGCGGTCCTTCCGACTGAGGCTCCGCGCCGCGCGCTCGCGGCGCGCGTCCCTCGTCGCTACCGCGCCGTCGACTGCGTGCGCGCCGCCTCAGCCGGCGCGTTCGCGCAAGTAGGCCGCGGCGCGGTCCAGATGCCGGCGCGCCTCGTCCAGATGATGCTGCGGCGGCGCGCCGTGGAAGCGGCTCAGCCCGTCGCCCAAGGTCAGGTAGGCGCGCACCTCGCCGCTGCCGCGGTTATCGAAGGCGAGAACGAAATCGTCCGCCTCGGCATCGTTGAACCCGGCCGCGCCGCGCAAGGGGCCGAGCACGCGCAGCAACTCGATCGGATGCCCAGACGCCTGCAGCATGACGATGCGCAGTTCGCGGCGCAGTTCGTCGTATTCCACCGGCGGCGTGCCGGTCCACGGGTCCTGGCGCCAAGCCTTGATCATCTCGGCGACGGTGGTCGCCTGCGGATCGGCCAGGGCTTCGGCGTGGCCGCGGCGCTCGCCGTGGCCGGCCTGCGCCGGCGCAGGCCAGTCGCCGAACTCGCTCGGGTGCGCCGGGGCGGAATCCATGTAGGCCTGATAGCGCTGCAGGTCGAGGGTGAACCTCGCGTACAGCGAAAGCGGTTGCGGCATTGCCGGTTGCGACATCCAGAAGATCCTTTCCTGTGACCGTGGCGCCGCGGATCAGCGGCGCAGCCGTCCCTTGCTCGCGGCTTTCCAGCCGACCGCCTCGAAGGCCTCGACCGACAAAGTGAAGGTGCGCTCGTCGCCCGGGTGCAGGGCGCCGACGCCGACCACCTGGCGGGTGATCTCGTCGCCGCGCTCGTTGCGGATCGACAGCACCATCGAATATTCCCAGGCGACGTCGCCCTGCGGCGGGCGGATCGTGCCTTCCACGTGCAGCGGCGAGAACCTCGCCGCTGCGCGCTGCGACGCATCCGAGTCGAAACGCAGATGGTGCTTGCATGCCGGGCAGACGCTCGCGCTGTCGAGAATCGTCGCCTTGCAATGCGGGCATACGCGCGTCGCGCCGGGCTGGCCCTGGCGGACTGCGCTCATGAGTCGGCGCCGTTCTCCGTCTTGGCGCCGTTCTTGTCGTGCTTGGACGACTTGGCGTTGCCGGCGTCCTTGTCTTCCCAGCCGAACTCGACCTGGCCGCGCATGCGCGAACCGGCGGCGACGGTGACCACGCCGGCCTTGACGTCGCCGATCATCGCTCCGCTTTCCAGCAGCTCGACCCGCTGCGCGGCTTCGATGTTGCCTTCCAGCTCGCCGGCGATGACGACCTTGCGCGCGCGCACGCCGCCGTTGAGCTTGGCGCCGAGTTCGACGGTCAGATCGCCGTCGACCTGCACGTCGCCCTTGAAGCGGCCGGCGATGCGGATATGGCCCGAGCCCTGGATCTTGCCTTCGATCGACAGGTCGGAAGCGATCAGCGATTCCTTCACCGTTTCGCGTTCCGGCGCGCGCGGGGCGGGCGCGGCGGCCGCGGGCGCCGGGGCGATCGGCGCCGGCGCTTGGGTCGGCTGACCGAAGCTGAATTCGTTGAGCGTGTCGGGCTCGCGCTTGAGCGCGGTTTCGGGCTGGGCCGGCGGAACCGGATTGTCGCGCTTGGGCGGAGCGGGCTGATTGAAGATAGCCATGACGCGGTGTTTCCTCAGGTCGGGGGATCAAGTGATGACACGCGTGAACAACGGAGCCTAACACGCTGATCCGAAGCGCCCACTGTGATGCGCCTCACCAATCGGACTTGCAGGAAACGGCGACTCCGGTTCAGATTCCGCATGCGAATTGACGATGCGGAAAACCTGCGCAGCTGCGCGCATTCAGTGAGTTTCCGCAATGGCGATCGTGACAAAAAGAATTCAGTTTCTTTTCATGACGATGAATGGCGGGCGTCGCTACGCAGCGCGGATCTTGCGGCGTGGACGCCACGTTCGGCATTGGGATTGGGCCGCCATTCGTCCGCACTTGCGCGATCGCGCGCGGCAGCGAATGCGTCGTCATCGCCACGGACGCATTGCCGCGTCGCAGGCGCGTCGATCGATCCGGGACGAATAGGAGAGAGGTCGATGCGGCGCCGCGCATGGCGGCGACTGCGCTGAAACGCCGATCGATATCGCTGTACGGTCGCGACGAACGCCGAACCGGGCACGGCCCACGCCGGCGCGGTCTACCCTGTCCGCGCGCGGCGGCGCCCGGGCCGGCCGCGCGGCGATGGCGAAGATGCAGCAAACGCGTGCGCTGCCGTTCGGCGGCGCGACGCTTACATGCGGAACACGCCGAAGCGGGTGCGGTCTTCGATCGGCGCGTTGAGGCTGGCCGACAGGCCCAGGCCGAGCACGCGGCGGGTGTCGGCGGGGTCGATGATGCCGTCGTCCCACAGCCGCGCGGTGGCGTAGTAGGGGTTGCCCTGGTGCTCGTACTGCTCGCGGATCGGCGCCTTGAACGCGTCCTCTTCCTCGGCGGTCCAGACCTTGCCGGCGGCTTCGATGCCGTCGCGGCGCACCGTGGCCAGCACCGAGGCGGCCTGTTCGCCGCCCATGACGCTGATCCGCGCGTTCGGCCACATCCACAGGAAGCGCGCGCCGTAGGCGCGGCCGCACATGGCGTAGTTGCCGGCGCCGAAGCTGCCGCCGATCACCACGGTGAACTTGGGCACGTGCGAGCAAGCCACCGCGGTGACCATCTTGGCCCCGTCCTTGGCGATGCCGGCGTTCTCGTACTTCTTGCCGACCATGAAACCGGTGATGTTCTGCAGGAACACCAGCGGAATGCCGCGCTGGTTGCACAGCTCGATGAAGTGCGCGCCCTTGAGCGCGCTCTCGGCGAACAGGATGCCGTTGTTGGCGACGATGCCGACCGGATAGCCGTGCAGGTGGGCGAAGCCGGTGACCAGGGTCTTGCCGTAGCGCGCCTTGAATTCCTGGAACTCGCTGCCGTCGGCGACGCGCGCGATCACTTCGCGGATGTCGAACGGCTTGCGGGTGTCCTTGGGCACGATGCCGTACAGCTCTTCGGCCGGGTACAGCGGCTCGCGCGGCGCCTGCGCGGCGACCGGCAGGGTCTTCCTGCGGTTGAAGGTGGCGACGATGTCGCGCGCGATCTGCAGCGCGTGGCGGTCGTCCTCGGCGAAATGGTCGGCCACGCCGGACACGCTGGTGTGCACGTCGGCGCCGCCGAGCGCTTCGGCGTCGACCACTTCGCCGGTCGCCGCCTTCACCAGCGGCGGGCCGCCGAGGAAGATCGTGCCTTGCTCCTTGACGATCACCGACTCGTCGCACATCGCCGGCACGTAGGCGCCGCCGGCGGTGCAACTGCCCATCACCACCGCCACCTGGGGGATGTTCTCGGCGCTCAGCCGGGCCTGGTTGTAGAAGATCCGGCCGAAGTGCTCCTTGTCCGGGAACACTTCGTCCTGCAGCGGCAGGAAGGCGCCGCCGGAGTCGACCAGGTAGACGCAGGGCAGGCGGTTCTCGCGCGCGATCTCCTGCGCGCGCAGGTGCTTCTTGACCGTCATCGGGAAATAGGTGCCGCCCTTGACCGTGGCGTCGTTGGCGACGATCACCACCTCCAGGCCCTGCACCCGGCCGATCCCGGCGACCATGCCGGCGGCCGGCGCGGCGTCGTCGTACATGCCTTCGGCGGCGAGCGGGGCGATTTCCAGGAACGGCGAGCCCGGGTCGAGCAGGGCGGCGATGCGGTCGCGCGCCAGCAGCTTGCCGCGCTCGGTGTGCTTGGCCCGCGCCTTGTCGCCGCCGCCGTGCGCAGCGCGCGCCAGGCGCGCGTCGAGTTCCTCGACCAGGGCCTGGTGGTAAGCGACGTTGTCGCGGAAGTCCTGCGAGCGTGGGTCGAGCTGGGAGGTGAGGGCGGGCATCGCGCAACGGCCGTCGGTTTTGGACGCGGCATCAGAACACAAAGCGCGCCGGGCGGCCAAGCGCCGGCGCCGATGCGGATCAACGCACGCCGGCGCATGGATGCGCGCTTGGGCGCGGCGTCGGCGCTGCGCAGGCCGCGCGCGGAAACGGCCTGCGCCGCGCAGCGGCCGCGCCCGGGAACGAGCGGACGGACAAAGAGAAAGGCCCGCTTGCGCGGGCCTTTCGGGCATTGCGGGAGAGCGCCAGCGATTAGTGCTTGGCGGCTTCTTCCTTGGCCTTGTCGGCAGCGGCGTCGGCCTTGTCGGCGACGTTCTGCGCGGCGTCGGCGGTGGCGTCGGCGGCCTTGGCGGCGGCGTCGGCAGCGCCGGCGGCGGCCTGGTCGGCGGCGCCAGCGGCCGCGGCGGCGGCGTTGTCGACGGCGGTGCCGGCAGCGGCGGCGGCGTCGGCGGTGGCAGCGGCGGCGGCTTCGGCGCCTTCGGCGGCGGCGGTGCCGGCGGCGTTGGCAGCCTGGGCGGCGGCGTCGCCGGCCTGTTCGGCGGCGGCGGAGGCCTCAGCGGCTTCGTTCTTGGCTTCTTCGGTCTTGGTGCAGGCCGACATTGCCAGGACGGCGGCGGCGAGCAGGGCGAGATGGGTCTTCATGAGCTGTCTCCTGAGGAGTTGTCTGAGAAAAACGTCTGGGTGGATCTGTCAGGCAACGCCAGTGCTCGCTGCGGTCCGGCAAGCCGGCTTCGATCGTTCACTGACCTTACGGAAAAAGCCGCCGGAGAACCGGCGGCTTTCCCGTTCGACGCGACAAAGTCGCGTCGGAACCGAAGCGATATCGCGCGAGGCGATATTACTTCTTGGCTTCTTCCTTGGCAGCTTCCGCCGGAGCGGCAGCGTCCTTGGCGGCGTCGGCAGCCTGGCCAGCGGCGTCGGCAGCGTTCTTGGCGGCGTCGGCAGCGGCGTCGGCAGCAGCCGGGGTGGTGGCGGCGGCAGCGGCGTCGGCCGAGGTGGCGGCGGCGTCGGCGGCGGTGGCAGCGGCGTCGGCCGAAGCAGCGGCGGCGTCGGCGGTGGCGGCGTCGCCAGCGGCAGCGGCGGTGTCAGCAGCGGCCTGGGCTTCGGTCGAAGCGGCAGCGGCGTCGGCGGAAGCTTCTTCGGCCTGCTTCTGGTTCGAGCAAGCGGCCAGGGCCAGGCCCAGAGCCAGGGCGATCAGCGCCTTGTTGAAATTCATGATTCGGATTCCTCGTCGTTTAGTTAGGCAACGCGCAGTTGCGCGCCGATAACATGATGACAAGCCGGTGACGTGTGTCAAGCGGCCCGCCGGTTTTTTTTGTGCAACGCGTTTTTAACTTTTTACACCAACTCGATCGCAATTGCGGTGGCTTCGCCGCCGCCGATGCACAGCGAAGCCACGCCGCGCTTGCCGCCGCGCGTACGCAAGGCATTGATCAACGTGACCACCAGGCGCGCGCCGCTGGCCCCGATCGGGTGACCCAGAGCGACTGCGCCGCCGTGCACGTTGAGCTTCTCATGGGGGATGCCGAGGTCCTTCATCGGCGCCATCGCGACGCAGGAAAAGGCCTCGTTGACCTCGAACAGGTCGACGTCGGCGACGCTCCAGCCGGCCTTTTCGAGCACGTTTGAAATCGCTTTCACCGGCGCGGTGGTGAACCACTCCGGGGCCTGGGCGTGGCCGGCATGAGCGACGATCCGCGCCAGCGGCGCCAGGCCGCGCGCGGCGGCGTCCTCGGCCGACATCAGCACCGCGGCGGCGGCGCCGTCGGAGATCTTCGACGAGGACGCGGCGGTCAGCACGCCGTCCTTGCCGAACGCCGGGCGCAGGCCCGGAATCTTGCTGACGTCGATCTTGCCCGGCTCTTCGTCGCTGTCGACCACGGTGTCGCCCTTGCGGCCCTTGACCGTCACCGGGACGATCTCGTCCTTGAAGTGGCCGGCGCTCTGCGCGGCCTGGGCGCGCTTGACGCTTTCCTCGGAAAACGCGTCGATCGCGGCGCGGTCGAGGCCGTACTTCTCGCACGCGGCGTCGCCGAACACGCCCATCGCCTTGCCGTCGTAGGGGTTGGTCAGGCCGTCCCAGGCCATGTGGTCGAGGAACTCGGCGCTGCCGTAGCGGATGCCGGTGCGCGAGTTGTTGAGCAGGTGCGGAGCGTTGGTCATCGACTCCATGCCGCCGGCGACGACGACCTTGGCCGAGCCGGCCTTGATCAGGTCGTGGCCGAGCATGATCGCCTTCATGCCCGAGCCGCAGACCTTGTTGATGGTGGTGCAGCCGGCGGCGGTGGGGATGCCGGCGGCGAGCGTGGCCTGGCGCGCCGGGGCCTGGCCGAGGCCGGCCGGGAGCACGCAGCCCATGATCACTTCGTCGACCTGGTCGGCGGCGACGCCGGCCTGCGCCAGCGCGCCGGCGATGGCGGCGCTGCCCAGGGTCGGCGTCGGGACGCCGGTGAACTGGCCGAGGAAGGAACCGATGGCGGTGCGCTTGGCACCGACGATGACGACGTCGCTCATGGGGCGAGAACTCCGGGTTCTGTGCGCCGGCGGGGGCCGGCGGGTCGTAGGGCGCCGGCCGCGGCCGGAATCCGCGAATTATGCGGCGCCGTGCTGCAGCGCGGCAAATTCGGCATGGCGGATAACGAAAAACGAACAAATCGCCC
This sequence comes from Lysobacter sp. Soil_C_15, assembly GCF_057657315.1. NCBI lineage: Bacteria > Pseudomonadati > Pseudomonadota > Gammaproteobacteria > Lysobacterales > Lysobacteraceae > Lysobacter > Lysobacter sp. Soil_C_15. Next base: position 652,722 of record NZ_JBDGIR010000002.1, on the reverse strand, counting down.
GCGCCAGCCGGCCGGCCGCTGAATGCCGTAGCGGCCAAAACCGGCCCCAGGCGCCCCGGGCCGGGGGCAGGGCGCCCCGGCGCGGCGGCGGCGGGGCAGTGCCGCGCGGCACAGATGAGCCGGTGATTGTCGCGGCCCCGAGCTTGGACTAAAACGTGACCGAGCGCAGCCCTTCCGCAAGGGTGCGGACGCTGCGCCTCCTACGGGGGTGTGCGATGAAGCGATACGCAGCGGTGGCGCGGCCGGCAGCGCGCCTGAGCCTGTCCGCGCTGGTGCTGGCCCTGGCCGCCTGCGGCGGGGGCGGCGGAGGCGGCGGCAACGTCCGCGCCGATCCGCCGCCGGCCACGCCGCCGCCGACCACCCCGCCGCCGCCGAGCCCGAACCAGCCCGCGGCCGACGTCCACCTGGCCCTGACCAACGCCCGCGCCGCGCACGCCCTGGGCCTGACCGGGCAGGGCATCCGCATCGGCGTGGTCGACAGCGGGGTGCGCCGGGCCCATCCGGCCCTGACCGGCCGGGTCGGGCCGATGCTGCTCTACACCGACCCGCGCAGCAACAACCACGCCATCGACGACGTGCTCGGCCACGGCACCTACGTCTCGCAGATCGCCGCCGGCACCCCGGTCGGGCAGTGGCCCGGCGGCATTGCCCCGGGCGCGCAGATCGTCTCGGCGCGGATCCTGGCCGACACCCGACCCAGCGACGACGGCTCCGGCCAGGGCAACCAGGCCACCAACAACGGCGGCCTGGACATCGTCAGCCGCGACCTCATGAACGCCGGCGTGCGGATCATGAACAACTCCTGGGGCGGCCTGTACTGGACCGGCGACAACGTCACCCAGAGCTTCATCGCCGCCTACCAGCCCTTCATCGACAACGGCGGCCTGGTGGTGTTCGCGACCGGCAACGAATCGCGCCCCGACCCGACCGACAACGCCTCGTTGCCCAGCCAGGGCGCCGGCGCCTCGATCCTGGAGCGCGGCTGGCTGGCCGCGGCCGCGCTGGACAGCAACAACCCGACCCAGTTGGCCAGCTATTCCAATGCCTGCGGCATCGCCATGCGCTACTGCCTGGTCGCGCCCGGCAATGTCATCGCCACCGGGGTCAACGATGCGGTCGGCAGTCCGACCTACTGGTTCATCCAGGGCACCTCGTTCGCCGCGCCGCAGGTGTCCGGCGCGGCGGCGCTGGTCTGGCAGGCGTTCCCTTACTTCAACAACGACCTGGTCCGGCAGACCCTGCTCGGCAACGCCAAGGATCTCGGCGCGCCCGGAGTCGACCCGGTGTTCGGCTACGGCCTGCTCGACATCGGCGCGGCGGTGCGCGGCCCGCGCCGGTTCGATTGGGGCGACGTGCGGGTCGCCTTCGACGGCAGCTCGACCTGGTCCAACCCGATCGCCGGCGCCGGCGGCCTGATCAAGGAAGGCAGCGGCAGCTTGCGTTTGGACAGCGCCGCCGCCCACACCTACACCGGTGCGACCCAGGTCAATGCCGGCGTGCTGCGCTTGAACGACAACGGCGTGCTGGCCTCGCCGCTGGCGGTGCGGCCGGGCGCCAGCTTCGTCGGCGGCGCCGGCGCGCGGGTCGGCAATCGGGTCGACAACCAGGGCGCGCTGCGCCTGGAAGGCGCCGGCCTGCGCATCGACGGCGACTACCTGCAAAGCGCCGGCGCGCAACTGCAGTTCCTGATCGGCTCGCGCCTGGAGGTCGGCGGCAGCGCCAGCCTGGCCGGCGGCGCGCACGTGCTCGGCCAACTGCCGGGCTATGTGCGCTCCAGTCGCGAGGTGTTCCTCACCGCCGGCAGCGTCAGCGGCACGTTCGATAGCCTGAGCAGCGCGCCGGGCGTGTTCCTGCTGGCGACTCTGGGCTACAGCGGCACCCAGGCCTGGCTCGATATCGTCGCGCTCAACATCACCGCGGCGGCGCAGAGCATCGGCGTGCCGACCGCGGCCGCGGCCGCGGCGCAGCGTGTCGACGGCGCCCTGGCCGGCTTGAACGGCGGCGCTGCAGCCAACGGCGACGGCGCGCAGGGCGGATTCGGCGCCGGCCTCGGCGCCTTGCAGCGCAGCGCCGATACGGCGCAGGCGCGGCGCTCGCTGGCCAGCCTGTCGGGCGAACTGCACACCGCCGACGCGGCCTTCGCGCAACTGGTGATCGAGGCCAACCGGCGCGCGCTGGAGTCGCGCCTGGACGCGCAGGTACGGCGGCCGCAGGATGGCGCCTGGAGCGAGCGCCTGGACGCGCAGCGCGTCGCCGCCGGACGCTACGAACTCGACGCCGACGGCTGGGTGCTGGGTCAGGACCGCCGCCTCGGCGCCTGGACCTACGGCGCCGCGCTGAGCCGCAGCGAAGGCCATGCCCGCCACGCCGAACTCGGCGACCGCGAGCGCAACCGGCAGACCGAGGCGCAGCTGTACGCAGCCTGGAACGGCGAGCGCAACTACGCCTTCGGCCGCGCCGCGTTCGGCTACATGGACCGCGAACTGCAGCGCGAGATCGCCCTCGGCGCGAGCCGGTTCGGGGTTGGCAGCGACTACGGCGAGCGCTACCTGCACCTGGGCCTGCAGGCCGGCCGCCGCTACGGCCGCGGCGCGACGGTGTTCGCGCCTTACCTGGGCGCCGAGCTCATGCGCCTGCAACGCGAGGGCTTCGACGAGCCCGGCGCGCTCGGCTTCGGCCTGCGCAGCGAAGCGTCCCGCCTGCAGGCGACCCAGGCCCTGGCGGGCCTGCGCCTGCAGCGCGAAGGGCAGTGGGGCGGGACGCGTTGGCGCTGGGACGCGCGCGCCGAATGGCAGCGCCGGCTGAGCCTGCGCGGCGACGCCATCGCCGCGCGCTTCACCGCGATGGAGGTGTGGGCGCCGATCCTCGGCGAGCCGCTGCCGGAGGAAGTCGGGGTGCTCGGCTTCGGCCTGGACCTGCGTTTTCCGCGCGCCGGCGCGTTGCGCCTGGATCTCGATCAGCGCTACGAAGACGGCGCGCCGCGCTTCGGCGCGATGGCGTGGTGGAGCTATCCGTTCTGACCAAGACGCTGGCGCCGACCGCAAGCGGCGCAGGCCCTTGTAGGAGCGGCGTGAGCCGCGACGGAGAAAGCGCAGGAAGGCCAATGGCATCGCAATCGGCCGAAGCCCGGTACCGTCGCCTGCTTGCGGTTCGCCTCGTTGCCGACGTGCCGCGGTCGCGGCTCACGCCGCTCCTACTCCCGAAAGTGCGGGGCGAAGCGCGGTGGCGCAGCGCAAACCCAAACGCCGTCGCGGCGACGGCCAGCCGCGCTTCGGCGCGATGGCGTGGTGGAGCTATCCGTTCTGACCAAGGCGCTCGCGCCGACCGCAAGCGGCGCAGGCCCCTGTAGGAGCGGCGTGAGCCGCGACGGAGAAGGCGCAGCAAGGCCAATAGCATCGTAATCGGCCGAAGCTCGGTACCGTCGCCTGCTTGCGGTTCGCGTCGTTGCCGAGGTGTCGCGGTCGCGGCTCACGCCGCTCCTACTCCCGAAAGTGCGGGGCGAAGCGCGGTGGCAGCAGCGCAAACCCAAACGCCGTCGCGGCGACGGCCAGCCGCGCTTCGGCGCGATAGCGTGGTGAAGCTATCCGTTCTGACCAAGACGCTGGCGCCGACCGCAAGCGGCGCAGGCCCTTGTAGGAGCGGCGTGAGCCGCGACGGAGAAAGCGCAGGAAGGCCAATGGCATCGCAATCGGCCGAAGCTCGGTACCGTCGCCTGCTTGCGGTTCGCCTCGTTGCCGACGTGCCGCGGTCGCGGCTCACGCCGCTCCTACCCCGAACCTGCGAAGCGAACAGCAATGCCGGGCGCAAACCAAAACGCCGTCGCGGTTGCGACGGCGTTCGGCTTGCGGCGACCGCGGGACGCGGTGCGGCTCAGCTCTTGCCGTCGAACAGCTCGCGGCCGATCAGCATGCGGCGGATTTCGTTGGTGCCGGCGCCGATCGCGTACAGCTTGGCGTCGCGCAGGATGCGCCCGGTCGGGTACTCGTTGATGTAGCCGTTGCCGCCCAGGGTCTGGATCGCTTCCAGCGCCACCTGCACCGCCGCATCGGAGGCGTGCAGCAGGCACGAGGCGGCGTCGACCCGGCTCTTGTGCCCGGCATCGTAGTCGCGCGCCACTTGGTAGGCGAAGGCGCGGCTGGACTGCAGCGCGGTGTACATGTCGGCGATCTTGCCCTGCATCAGACCGAAGGTGCCGATCGCCACGTCGAACTGCTTGCGCTCGCGCACGTAGGGCAGGGCGATGTCCAGCGCCGCCTGCATCAGGCCCAGCGGGCCGCCGCTCAGCACCAGGCGTTCGGTGTTGAGGCCGCTCATCAGCACCTTGACCCCGTGGTGGACCTCGCCGAGCACGTTCTCGGCCGGGATCTGGCAGTCCTCGAACACCAGCTCGCAGGTGTTGGAGCCGCGCATGCCCAGCTTGTCCAGCTTTTGCGCGGTGCTGAAGCCCTTCATGCCCTTCTCGACGATGAAGGCGGTCATGCACTTGCTACCCGCGTCCTTGCCGGCGGTGCGCATGTACACGATCAGCACGTCGGCCTCGGGGCCGTTGGTGATCCACATCTTGTTGCCGTTGGCGACCCACACGCCGTCGCGCAGCTCGGCTCGGCAGCTCATCGAGCCGACCACGTCGGAACCGGCGCCCGGCTCGCTCATCGCCAGCGCGCCCTTCCATTCGCCGCTGCACAGCTTGGGCAGATACTTCGCCCGCTGCGCCTGGTTGCCGTTGGCGTACAGGTTGGACACGCACAGGTTGGAGTGGGCGCCGTAGGACAGGCCGACCGAACCGGACGCGCGCGAGATCTCCTCCATCGCCACCAGGTGAGCCAGATAGCCCATGTCGCTGCCGCCGAACTCGCCCGGCACGGTCATGCCGAGCAGGCCCAGCTCGCCGAGCTTGGGCCACAGGTCCTGCGGAAAGGCGTTGTCGTGGTCGATCTGCGCCGCGCGCGGTGCGATCTCGGCTTCGGCGAAACGGCGCACGGCATCGCGCAGCGCGTCGATCTCTTCACCCAGGGGAAAACTGCGCATATCAGCCCTCGTAACGAATCAGCGGCCGCCCATTGAGCGGTTGGAGGTTGCGGTTGTTGCGGCGGTAGTGCGACAGGAACCCGTCGATCTGCCGTTGCGACATGGTCACCGGCGCCGGCATCACGTACCACTCGACATTTTCCGTCAGCGGCGGGGTCGTGAGCGAGCCCAGGTAGTGGTAGTAGGCGTGCGACTTCGGGATCAGGCCCTCGATGTCGATCTCGTGCTGGGCCGGCTTGCGGCCCGGCTGCAGGCCGTCGAGCACGTCCTGCGCGACCGGATTGGCCTGGCCCTGTTCATACATCACCCCGATCACCGCCAGCCGGCCGTCCTGGGCCTTGAACACGAAATGCCCTTCGAGCGGGAAATGCCGGCCGTCCAGGGTGTGTTCGCTCTGCGAGTGGAAGTGGAACTGGGCCAGCTTGAAATGGCGGCCGCGGATGGTGGCTTCGGTGGCGTGGGTGTCGACCTGCACCGCATGGCCGTTGTCTTCGACCTTGTCGATCGGGCCGTGGGTGTGGCGGAACTCGATCGCGCCCGGCTCGGCCGCATCGGCGGCGACGGCGCTGGCGGTGACGATGTCGATCGGCGACTGCGACTGGGCCGACGCGGCCTGCCAGGAGGCCTGGCGGTCGTAGTCGTAGACCTCGCGATGGCCGGCGGCGGCCGGTTCCTTGGCCTGCACGGCGCAGGCGCCGGCGAGAGCGAGGGACAGGGCGACGGACAGAATGAGGGGTGGGGCGATGGCGAGCTTGGGCATGGCGGGCTCCAGGGGCTGGCGACGCGAACGCGGAACGGACACACGGCGAAGGGCGCGTCATGCCGAACGCAGCGACGCGCCATCCCCCTAGGTCGGATGCGACGACGGGGCCGTTCGGCCCCGTCGAAGTGGATCAGTGGCCGCCGCGGATGCGGCCGCGGAAGCTCGGCGTGCTGCGGCCGAGCGGCAGCTTGAGCTTGCCGATCGCGTTGATGCGCTCTTCGGCCAGGCGGTCGGCGGCGGTGTAGGTCGGGATGCTGTCGCGCTCGGCGATCTCGAAGATGCGGCCGAGGTTGTGGTAGATGGTGCGCATCATGCGCATCGCGCGCTCGCGGTTGTAGCCGTCGAGTTCCAGCGCCACGTTCATCACGCCGCCGGCGTTGACCGCGTAGTCCGGCGCGTACAGGATGCCGCGCTTGGCCACTTCGTCGCCGATGGCGTTGTTGGCGAGCTGGTTGTTGGCGGCGCCGCAGATGATCTTGGCCTTCAGGCGCGGCAGGGTCTGCTCGTTGACGGTGCCGCCCAGCGCGCACGGCGAGTACACGTCGGCGTTGACGTCGTAGATCTCGTCCAGGCCGACCGCTTCGGCGCCGTACTCGGACACGGCCTTGTCGACCAGGCCCTTGTTGATGTCGGTGACGAAGATCTTCGCGCCGCGCTCCTTGAGCAGCTTGACGAATTCCATGCCGACGTGGCCCAGGCCCTGCACGGCGTAGCTGTACTTGCCGACTTCCTCGTCGCCGAAGCGCTTGTTCAGCGCCGCCATCAGGCCCTGCAGGGTGCCGTAGGCGGTGAACGGCGACGGGTCGCCCGAACCGCCGTGGACCTGGTGCACGCCGGTGACGTACTCGGTCTCGCGGTACACGTATTCCATGTCGTTGACGTCGATGCCGACGTCTTCGGCGGTGATGTAGCGGCCGCCCAGCGAATCGACGAACTTGCCGAAGGCGCGGAACAGGGCTTCGGACTTGTCGGCCGACGGGTCGCCGATGATGACCGCCTTGCCGCCGCCGATGTTGAGGCCGGCGACCGCGTTCTTGTAGGTCATGCCGCGGCTCAGGCGCAGCACGTCGTTCAGCGCGTCCTGCTCGGTCTTGTACGGCCACATGCGCAGGCCACCCAGGGCCGGGCCGAGCACGGTGTTGTGAATCGCGATGATGGCCTTCAGGCCGGCGTCCTTGTTATGGCAGAAGACGACCTGCTCATGGCCGAAGGTGTCGAGGGTTTCGAAAATCATCGGGTGCTCCGAACCGGCGCGGGCTGCGCGTAGCGCTGGCGACGCCAGGTGGTGTGTAAGTCGTTGAATGGGAATGGATTGGCCTGTACGTCGTGGCGGTGGGGCCCGGCGTAGCGCGGCGTAGTCTAATGCAATCGGCCGATACGGCTAGGTATTGCAAGGCCCGTGCGGTCGTGGCTGGCAGGGCAGGGAGGCGCATTCAGGAAGGTACGCGGCGGCGCCGCGCGCGCCCGTCGCGGTCGCGGCGGCGTCGGGGTGCGGAGACGACCGGCGCGCGGCATCGCCGGGTTTTTCGCCAAGCGACGGCGGTACCGCGGACCTGCTCGCCCTGGCGCGGCCGGACCGCGCGCGCAACGACTTTGCCGCGGCTGGCTGTTGGGTGTTGCGCAGCGGCATGCGCGCAAGACAGCGCACGAGCGTTCGCAACGGCGCCGGCGAGGTCGTGCCCATCGTGCGGCTTGTCTCGATCCAAATCGGCGTCGCGCGCATCGGCGCGGCGTGAGCTCACTACGCGCAGGACGCGCGGATGCGGCGTGGCGCCGCTGGGTTCGCGCCTGGCAGCCGGCCGGTGCTTGACGACGCTGCGTTGGCCGCAGCGAGCGACGACGCGGCGACGCAGGCCGGCTGCGCGGAAGCCCCGCAGCGGCGGAGGGCGTCAAGCCGCAAGCCGATACCGGGGCTGCGGCGGTCGACGCTCGGCTTGACACCCTGCGTCTGTAGGCGGCGGTGCCGGTGTCCGCGTCGCTGCCGCGAGCGCGTTGGCTTCGATTGCCGGAACCGATGCGAGGTCCCAGGACTTCGTCGCGATCGCGCAAGGACTGCGAGGCGTCGCCCGTGCGAAGCGCATGCGCCGCCAGGGCGGCGCCGGGGAACGGTCGCGACGCGGTCCGGCGCCGACCGGCCAGCCGGGGGGCTCGGCCGGGCGGCGCTTATCGATCGACACAGCCCGCACGGCGTCGTCGCCGTCGCGCGGGCAGTGACGAGGGAGCGGAGGACGTTAAGCCGCGGACCGCAGAGCGGTTTTCGGATCGTCGCCGCGCGGCTTGACCCACTGCGTCCCAGACGGATCCATCGATCAGCGGCGAACCCAGTAACCGTCGCGGAACCGCCAACCCGGGCCGTGGTGATTCCAGCGCGGCCCGACATACACATAGCCCGGCCGCCCCCGCAGGTAATGCCCGCCGACCCAGACGTAGCCGCGCCCGGTCCAGCGCCAATGCCCCGGCGCCCAGGCGTAGCCCGGCCGCGGCCGGACCCGTTCGTAGCGCGGCGGCGGAGGCGCCACCCGCACCACGTCCACATCGATATAAGTCCGCGCCTGCGCCGCCGGCGCGGCTACGCCCGCCATCGTCGCCACGCCGAACACCGCCGCCATCATCCACGCACGCATCGCCATCGTCGTTCTCCTCGTAGCCGGCGGCCACCCGCCGGTCATCGACACAACGCCGGACCCGCGCCGTCTGTTGACCCGGTCTCGCCCAGCGTTCAGACCGCTGTCGGGTTACTGAAGCTGCGCTGCATCCGGCTGGCGCACGGTGGCGGTGTCGTGCCTCTGCAGGAGCGGCGCGAGCCGCGACGAGCGAAGCGGTGAAACGCCGCATCGGTACCCGCAACCGAAGATCGCCCCGATCTGCGGCGGCCACATTGCGGGGTTCGGTCGAAGGCGCTTGCGGTCGCGACTGCGCTTGGTCGCGGCTCGCGCCGCTCCTGCCCCCGCAAGGCGGGGTCGCGACCGCGACCTGCGTCGCGGCCGTGGTTTGTTCGCGGTAAACCCGCCTAGCACCATCCCCCACCGCACGGCAAGCCCGCGAACGCGGGCGCCCGCGCGGGGCTACAATACGCGCAGCCCGCAACGCGTATCGAGATGCCCATGAGCACCACCGCTGCCAACGTTCCCGCCGCTCAGCCCGACGCCACTCCGCTGCGTTTCGTCACCGCCGCCAGCCTGTTCGACGGCCACGACGCGGCGATCAACATCATGCGTCGCCTGATCCAGGGGCAGGGCGCGGAGGTCGTCCATCTCGGCCACAACCGCTCGGTCGAGGACGTGGTCCGCGCCGCGCTGCAGGAAGACGCCGACGGCATCGCCCTGTCCAGCTACCAGGGCGGCCACGTCGAGTACTTCAAGTACATGGTCGACATGCTCAAGGAACGCGGCGCCGGCCACATCCGCGTATTCGGCGGCGGCGGCGGCACCATCACCCCGGAAGAGATCCGCGAGCTGCAGGCCTACGGCGTCGAGCGCATCTACCACCCCAACGACGGCATGCACATGGGCTTGGTGGCGATGATCGAGGACGTGGTGCGCCGCGCCAGCGACGCGCGGGATGCGGGACTCGGGACTCGGGACTCGCTGCTGCTCGGCAAGGCTTCGATCGACGACGAGATCAGCATCGGCCGCATGCTCTCCGCGATCGAGACCGGAATCTTCTCCGAAGCCGAGCTGGCGCTGCTGCGCAAGCAATGGGCTTCGGGCCTTCAAGGCGAATCCCGAGTCCCCAGTCCCGAGTCCCGCAAGCAGACCCCGGTGGTCGGCATCACCGGCACCGGCGGCGCCGGCAAGTCCTCGGTCACCGACGAACTGCTCAACCGCTTCCTGGCCAACTTCCCCGAGATGCGCATCGCGGTGATCTCGGTCGATCCGACCCGCCGCCGCACCGGCGGCGCGCTGCTCGGCGACCGCATCCGCATGAACTCGCTGCGCAGCCATCGCGTCTACATGCGCTCGATGGCCACCCGCCGGCAGAACGCGGCCACCAACACCGTGCTCAAGGACTGCATCGGCTTCCTGCGCAGCCTGGGCTACGACCTGGTCATCGTCGAAACCGCCGGCATCGGCCAGAGCGATTCGGAGATCGTCGACCTGGTCGATTTCCCGATGTACGTCATGACCAGCGACTTCGGCGCGCCGAGCCAGCTGGAAAAGATCGACATGCTCGACTACGCCGAGCTGGTCGTGCTCAACAAGTTCGACAAGCGCGGCGCCGAGGACGCGCTGCGCGACGTGCGCAAGCAGTGGAAGCGCAACCGCGTCGCGTTCAGCACCCGCGACGAAGACGTCCCGGTCTACCCGACCATCGCCAGCCAGTTCAACGACCCGGGCATCAGCTGGATGTTCGCCAACCTGTGCCGGTTGCTGCGCGAGAAGCTGGGAGTCGGCAAGGTGGAATCGGCGGCCGGCGCCGTTCGCTGCAGCTTCGATCCGCAGATCGATACTTCGCTCAAGGAACCGCGCGCGACCGTGCTGATCCCGGGCAGCCGGGTGCGCTACCTGGCCGAGATCGCCGAGCAGGGCCGCTCGATCAACAGGCAGATCGAGACCCAGGCCGAGATCGCCGACCGGGCGCAGTCGTATTGGCAGTCGTTGCGCGATCTGGAAGACGCTGCATTGCCGAAGGCGCTGGACCTGTATGCCGGCGAAGCGTTGCTGGGCGACGGCCAGGCCGCCGACCGCACCCTGCTGACCCTGCGCCAGCGCTACAACGACGCCGTCCAGTCGCTGACCTCCGAAGCGCTGAAGCTGCTGCGCGACTGGCCGGCGCGCTTGAAGTCGATCACCGACGAGGTCAACGAATACAAGGTCCGCGACAAGGTCATCCGGGTCGAGAACTACCGCGAGTCGCTGAGCCACCAGCAGATCCCGAAGATCGCCGCGCCGACCTACAAGAGCTGGGGCGAGCTGCTGACCTTCCTGCAGAAGGAAAACCTGCCGGGCTACTACCCCTACACCGGCGGCGTCTACCCCTACCGCCGCACCGGCGAAGACCCGATCCGGATGTTCGCCGGCGAGGGCACCCCGGAGCGCACCAACCGCCGCTTCCATTATCTGTCGGTCGGCCAGCCGGCCGCGCGCCTGTCGACCGCGTTCGACAGCGTCACCCTGTACGGCGAAGACCCGGCCGTGCGCCCGGACATCTTCGGCAAGATCGGCAATTCGGGGGTCAACATCGCCTCGCTGGACGACATGAAGAAGCTGTACTCCGGCTTCGACCTGTGCGCGCCCAGCACTTCGGTGTCGATGACCATCAACGGCCCGGCGCCGATCATCCTGGCGATGTTCATGAACACCGCCGTCGACCAGCAGGTCGAGAAGTACCTGCGCGAGGACCAGTCGCGCTGGGACGAGGCGCGGGCCAAGATCGACGCCCTGTTCGAAGGCCGCCAGCGCCCGCAGTACAGCGGCCAGCTGCCCGAGACCAACGACGGCCTAGGCCTGGGCCTGCTCGGCGTCACCGGCGACCAGGTCGTCGACGCCGAAACCTACCAGCGCATCCGCGACAAGACCCTGGCCACCGTGCGCGGCACCGTCCAGGCCGACATCCTGAAAGAGGATCAGGCCCAGAACACCTGCATCTTCAGCACCGAGTTCGCCCTGCGCATGATGGGCGACATCCAGCAGTTCTTCGTCGACAAGAACGTGCGCAACTTCTACTCGGTGTCGATTTCCGGCTACCACATCGCCGAGGCCGGCGCGAACCCGATCAGCCAGCTCGCCTTCACCCTGAGCAACGGCTTCACCATCGTCGAGTACTACCTCGCCCGCGGGATGAAGATCGACGACTTCGCGCCCAACCTGTCGTTCTTCTTCTCCAACGGCATGGACCCGGAGTACACCGTGATCGGCCGCGTCGCCCGCCGGATCTGGGCCCGCGCGATGCGCGAGCGCTACGGCGCCGACCCGCGCAGCCAGATGATGAAGTACCACATCCAGACCTCGGGCCGCTCGCTGCACGCCCAGGAAATCCAGTTCAACGATATCCGCACCACCTTGCAGGCGCTGTACGCGCTGTTCGACAACTGCAACAGCCTGCACACCAACGCCTACGACGAAGCCATCACCACCCCGACCGAGGAAAGCGTCCGCCGCGCGGTCGCGATCCAGATGATCATCAACAAGGAGCTGGGGCTGAACTTCAACGAGAACCCCTGGCAGGGCAGCTTCATCGTCGACAAGCTCACCGACATCGTCGAAGAGGCGGTGTACAAGGAGTTCGAGGCGATCAGCGAACGCGGTGGCGTGCTCGGCGCGATGGACACCATGTACCAGCGCGGCAAGATCCAGGAAGAAAGCCTGTACTACGAGCACAAGAAGCACGACGGCAGCCTGCCGCTGGTCGGCGTCAACACCTTCCTGCCCAAGGACCACGGCGGCGACATCGTCACCGAGATCGAGCTGATCCGTTCGACCGAAAGCGAGAAGGGCCAGCAGATCGACAACGTCCAGGCCTACCAGGCCGGCCGCAACGGCTACGCCGGCGACGGCCTGCGCGGCCTGCAGGCCGCCGCGCGCGAACGCCGCAACGTGTTCGCCAGCCTGATGGAAGCGGTCAAGACCCACAGCCTGGGCCAGATCAGCCACGCCCTGTACGACGTCGGCGGCGAGTACCGCCGCAACATGTAATCGGCGCCGCTGCATTGGTTGCGACGAAAGGCCCGCGCAAGCGGGCCTTTTCGTTTCCGCGCCGCTGCTGTTGCAGGAGCGGCGCGAGCCGCGACAGCCGAAGCGGTGGAACGCCGCGTACTCACCCGGATCGACCGATCGCCAAGTTTCGCGGCGGCACCGCCGCGGTCCGAGCCTCGGCGGGAGACGCTTGCGACCCTGGCTTCGGTGGTCGCGGCTCGCGCCGCTCCTACAGGGGGCGGCGCACAGACAGCGACCACGAAACCGCCAGAGTGGGAGCGGCGCCCCGCCGGGATTTCCTTCGGTTACGAGCCGCGACCGCGCCATCGCGACCTGCGGCGCAGTGGTCCTGCCGCCGCCCGAGAACGGCAAGGCCCACCCCTTCAATCGCCCATGATCCGCGACGCCCATCACGCCGTCGCGCCGTGGCGCGCGCCTGCCACCGCGGCGCGCATCGCGACCGCGAAACATCGCCCAGCGTATGCGCCAGGACTGTGGCGCAGGCACGCTTGCGCATCGCGAACCATGCGGATTTTCTCAATCGCGCCGCCGGGGTTCTGGGAAGATCGCCGCGCCCGACGGCATCGGCGACAGGGGCGGTCGCCGCTTTCCCCTCATTCAGGAGTGGTCCCCCATGGCTATCCCGCTGCGGCGGCTGCGTGCGTTCACCGTGCGCGCCTGCGTTCTCGCTCTGTTGGCGCTGGCGACCACCGCCGGCGTACACGCTCAAACCCCGGCGCCGTCCGGCGTCAAGGCCGTCGGCGACTTCAACCTCGGCGTCGAACCGCGCACCGTCGCCAGCAGTCGCGAAAGCTCGGTCGCCAGCTACGTCGTTCTGGCCAGCGTCGACCGCTTCAACCAGTCCGTCGTGCTGTCCGCATCGAACCTGCCGGTCGGCGTCAGCGCCAGCTTCTTTCCGGGCAAGCTCACCCCGCCGGCCGGCGGCAGCGTGCGCTCCAAGCTCACCCTGGCCATCGCCCCCTATGCCGCGGTCGGCACCTATCCGATCACCGTCAGCGGCCACTACGGCGATCGCGTGCGCAGCACCACGCTCAACCTCACCGTCACCGCCGATTCGGACTACAAGCTCAGCGTCAGCGGCACCCAGCACATCACCCCGATCGGCGGCGGCAGCCAGTTGCCGGTCACCGTCACCGGCATCGCCTACAACGAGCCAGTGACTCTGGCGGTGAGCGGCCTGCCCGCCGGCGTCGAGGCCGACTTCGGCCTCAACCCGGTCCACCCGGGCGCCAAGGCGGCGGTCAGTTCGACCCTGAGCTTCAGGGCATCGACGCAGGCGGTGCAGGGCAAGTACCCGATCCGGGTCACCGGCACCTCCGGCGGCACGGTGCGCAGCGTGGCGTTCGACTTGTACGTCAATCCCGCGCCGGACTTCACCCTGTGGACGGTCGGGCGCAGCCGCGCCCTGGTCGCGGTGACCCAGCAGGCCGGCATCAGCGGCTGGCTGGAGATCAACGCCCGCCCGCTGCATGCCTGGAACCAGCCGATCGTGTTCTCGATGGAAGGCCTGCCGCCCGGGGTCAACGCGCGCTTCAGCCCGGCCACGGTCTACCCCTACGGCCCGACCAGCATCGCCTTCACCGCCAACGCCGACGCCGTGCCCGGCCAGTACCAGGCGAACGTCGTCGCCACCGGCGATTCGACCACCCACCGCCTGCCGGTGCAACTGACGGTGCTGCCGTACCTCGACGCCAACCGCTTGCCCAACGAAGTCACCCGCGTCGGCCTGTCGCTGCGCGCCGGCGAATCGCTGCTGTTCAACATCATGAAACCCGAAGGCTCTGCGCCCGGCTTCGCCCTCGACACCCAGGTCGGCTTCGGCACCGGCAGCGGCACCTTGTACGTGCGCGAGGGCGCGCCGCCGACCGATACCGAGTTCCACTGCCGCACCACCGGGCTGTGGAGCAGCTATTGCCGGGTCGAGCGCGACCCGCAACCCGATTTCCCGATGACCTACTTCCTGCGTCTGAAGGCCGCCACCGACCTCCAGGGTGCCAGCGTCATGGCCAGCTACGGCGCCGGCTACGACGGCCGCCCGCCGGCCGCGTTCTCCAACCCCACCGACTACCTGATCAACGACAACACCGCGGTGGAAAGCCCGCTGACCGTCAGCGGCGTCGACGGCAACGGCGGCAAGGCGCACCTGGTCTATCGCCTCAATCACCCGTATCGCACCGACCTGAAGGTCGAACTGATCGCCCCCGACGGCCAGGTCCACCTGCTGCGCGACCACGCCAACGGCCCGATCAATCCCAGCCCCGACCACGCCTTCGATTTCACCGACAAGGTCGCCAACGGCGTCTGGAAGCTGCGCGTCACCGACGACGTGCTCGGCGGCTCGGGCACCTTGCTGGACTGGCGGCTGGAGTTCTTCCGCGCGGAGTGATCGGCAACTTCGCGGCGCCATCCCGGAGAGGAGCGACCGCGCCGCCCCCTGCGAACGTGATCCCCGCGAACGCGGGGATCCGGAGCCTTCAGCGCCCTGCCTTCGTTCCCCTCTCCCGCTGGCGGGAGAGGGGCAGGGGTGAGGGCATCGCGCCAGCGCGTCCGGCCCCGCCACCGCCTACACTGCGCGCATGGAAAAACTCCGCGCCCTGTTGGCGCAGCTCGACCACGACACCGCCCTCGACGCACCGGGCCGTCTGCCGGACCGGCTCGCAGCGCTGGACCGCCTCGACGCCTGGCTCTCCCACATCGCCCCCGACGACGCACCGCTGCGGCAACGCGCCCAGGCCGCCGCCGACCGCTTGGAGGCGCTCAACGCCGCCTTCTATCAAGACCTGCGCGACGACCTCCGCCAAGGCCACGGCGCCGCGCGCCTGCTGCGCTACGCCGACCGCTGGGGCGGGACGCCGCCGAGCGATCCGCAAGCCTACGACCTGCTCGACGAACTGATCGCCGGCGTGCTGCCGTTCGGCGAACCGCAGGCGCCGCAAGTCGCTCTGGCGCCGGAGATGGTGTTCTACCAGCCCACCCCGGCCCGCCACATCCTGGCGCTGATCCGCGCCAGCGAACTCGGCGCCGACGACGTCTTGGTCGACCTCGGCTCCGGCCTCGGCCACGTGCCGCTGCTGGCCGCCCTGTGCACCGGCGCGCAGGCCGTCGGCATCGAACTGGAGCCGGCCTACGTGGCCTGCGCGCGCCGGGCCGCCGCGGATCTCCACCTGGCTACGGTGCGGTTCGTCGAAGCCGACGCGCGCCATGCGGATATCTCATTCGGCACGGTGTTCTACCTCTACACCCCGTTCCAGGGCGCGATCCTGGCCGAAGTGCTCGACCGCCTGCGCGCACAGGCCGCCCAGCGCCCGATCCGCGTCTGCAGCTTCGGCCCGTGCACGCCGGCATTGGCCGCGCAGCCGTGGCTGGCCCGGCAGGACCAGGGCGACGCCTGCGGCCCGGCCGTGTTCCGCAGCCTCGCCGGCTGACCCGCGCCGGCCGCACGACCCGGGCAGGCCGGCGCGCCGGACCGCAACGCGCGTAGCCACGCGCGGCCGCTCCGCGATAATGCCCGCATGACCATCGTCCTCACCGACTTCGCCCGCCCGCGCCTGTTCCCGCGCGAACCGCGCCGCAACACCATCCAGGACATCGCCCCGGAGCAGTTCGAGCGCCACCTCAACGACCATCCGCCGCTGAAGGTGCTCGACGGCTACGCCCCGTTCTGCAAACTGCACGTGCACCGCAACTGGACCCGCACCCGCTGCCTGGCGGTGCCGATCACCGACGCCAACCGCCACCTGCTGCGCAGCGGCTACGAGGCCCGCACCAAGGACGAACTGCCGGTGCTGGTGCGCTGGTTCGAGGGCCTGGACCCGCCGGTGGCCGAGTACCTGATCGTCATCCTCTACAGCCGCGAGCAACTGGCCAAGGAAGGCACCGCCATCGACGCCGACTGGGGCGTGGTCGGCTGCATGTACACCGCCGAACCGGTCGAAACCCCGATGGCCCCGATCACCATGATGCGCAATGCCCTGGGCGTGGAAGAGGGCGGCTCCGGCGTAGCGCTGGACCGCGAGGCCTACCGGCGCAGCGTCGAGTTCTGGAGCGCGCACGCCAACTGGCGCGGCTGAGCGCCGAAACCGCGCACGGCTCGCATTGCAACGCCGCCGGATTCGTCGTACACCGGGCAGCGGTCGTCTTCGAAGGAAGCCCCGCATGGACCGAACCACCGCCGGTTGTCTGTGCGGCCAAGTCCGCGTCGTCGCCACCGGCCGGCCCTACCGGGTCGGCCTGTGCCACTGCCTGGACTGCCGCAAACACCACGGCGCCCTGTTCCACGCCTCGGCGATCTTCCCCGCCGACGCGGTCAGCGTCGAAGGCGACACCCGCCACTACCGCAACCGCCACTTCTGCCCGAACTGCGGCTCGCCGGTGTTCGGCCGCAGCGGCGACGAAGTCGAACTCAACCTCGGCGCCCTCGACGCGCCCGACCGGTTCCAACCCACCTACGAACTGTGGACCGTCCGCCGCGAATCCTGGCTGCCGCCGTTTCCGCTGGCGCATAGTTACGAGCGCGATCGCGAAGGCACGGGGCGTTACGAGGACTAGACCAAACAGGCGAGTTGGCACATTCGTCCACGCATCGCGAACGTCGAAACACGGCCTGACCCGGCACGACCGCAACCCACGGTTGCGGGTTTCGTTCGTTCAACGCGATCGATCGAACAATTTGCGCCGAGACCGCCGCGTAAGGCTTGCAAGCCGGCCTCGGAATAGGGGACTTTTATCCGGCCCCAATGCCCCGCTCAGGAAGAGGACACCGCATGTGGCTATTCAAGGCCAAGCTGCCGCCCCCGGAAGTCCCGTCCAGCTTGCGCGAATTGCTCAAGGACTACCCGGGGCATATCGAAAGCTTACAAACCGTCCTGAATGAATTCGCACAGCCGACGCCCCGAGCGCAGCCCTTGGACGAGGCCATCTGGGCACTTCAGAACCGGCTCGACTGTTTCCTTCAAGAGGCCGTTCGACAGCTGGAAGCCGCGCGGGCCGACCGAAACCCCGGGTTGTTCGACGAGGCCGAACGCGCAAGATCGACGATGGGCCGCGCGCTGTTGAGCTTCGACAGCGATCCCGACGGGCTTGGGCGTTACTTCAAGCGGCACAGGAAGGCATTCGAATGACATCGCAAGAGCGCGCGTTGGACATAAGAGTCGGCGAGATGATTTTCTGGGATCGGATCGTTCCCGATAGCGGCATGGAGCAGGCCGCATCCCACTCCCAACCCCGGGCGATCTTCTTGGTGGGCCAGCCGGGCGCAGGGAAAAGCACCCTGATAGGCATGGCGAAAGCAGACCTGGGCCATGATCTGATCATGATCGACCCGGACAGGCTCCGCAGCTATTGGCCGGGTGTGCGCGAGCTGCGCAACGCGAGCCCATACACCTGGCCTCTCGATACCGACCATGATGTCGGCCTCTGGGCCGCCGCCTTGCAAGAGGTGGCGGTTCGAGACCGTAAAAACATCGTCATCGATACCCCATTGAGCGACGCGGAAAGCCTGCTCGACCAGATACGGTTACTGCAGGTCGAGAGCTATCAAGTTCAAGTCCGAGTCGTGGCCGTGCATAGATTGGAGAGCGAACTCGCCGTCGATGTGCGCTTCCTGAGTGGCTTCCTCAGGGACGGTCACGGTCTCTATCACCAGGAAACCTTCCGTAAGCAGTGCTACGAGAACATGCCAAGCAACTTGGATCGCGTGTGCGATCAAGCAAAAATCCCGATCCGCATCTTCAATTGCGATGGCCTGGAGATCTATGACGGCCGCATCGACCCAGCGCCGCCCGGAGCGGTGCTCGAGCGAGCCCGCGAGGCCCGGCTGGCCGATCCAAAAGTCACCAAGGCAGTGCATAGGGGGTTTAAAAAGCAACAGGCCCTGCATCGCGACCTTCCCAAGATACTCGCGCGCATGACCGAGCTGCCGATGCCATGAGGTGGGAATTTTGATGCCGGATTGATTCCTTCCGAGGTCCTGTCCAAATTGCTTGAAATGCTTAAGGGCTATCCCGAACACCTTGCGCGGCTGGACGCGACCTATCAGCGCCAGCAACAAGCGCTGAAAGTCACCGACCTGGCCCCGGTCGAAGTGGATGCAGACCGGCAGCAAACCGCGGCCCTCGCACCCACGCCCGCATCGCCCAGGCGCAGCACGCCGCAGGATGCCGCCCCCGATCACGCCCTGTACGAAACAGGTCGTGGCACCGTCGAGCAACTCGACCGCCACGCCGGTAAGCCTTGGAATCAGAAAATCCAACTGATGGCCGCCAGCAGCCTGACGCCCGCTGGGGAGAAAATATTCGGCCCAAGGACGAAACCCGCCTGATCTTCAAACACTAGCGCGAACCTGGGCTTGGTCGAGGCGATGCATGTCTATCGTGCCGAAAATTTCTAGCCAGCAGCAGAGCATGGCCTGGAACGCTTGCTTTTTGCGTTGTCGATTGCGTGAAGGACGCATTCGATAGAAGGGGGCGTTGTGTTGTAGATGCAATATCAAAGTGAAGGCACGCCTGCCTGACTAAGAATGATTTTATAAGTGCTTGTCTTCTGAGTGAGTGCCGATCATTTGGGTGAGAAGGTATGCCGAGCTTGCCAGTTACTGTCTTTCTGATTAGAAAGAGCTCTTATATTGAATTGGGGGCGTTTCTGGCGAGGATCGGTCGGGGCGTGGCTCTAACTGGTGGTCTTAATGGAGCGTTTTACGCGATCCCTCAAGAAGCTGAGCCTCCGCATTGGGTAAAGATCCTTGGTGGAGTCTACGTTCCAGTCGCCGCTCTTGCTGGTCTAGTTTCTCAGAGTCCTGCTGGCCTGCTTGCGGTTAGGGTTAATAAGAAACTGTTCGTAGTTACTTTTGGCCATGCTTGGATGAAGCTGGAAAACGACTGGATAGATCACAGTTTTGGTCGGCGTGTCGCATTGAACACAATTGCGGGCGACGACTTGCGCCAGCTGAGATCGGAGCAGGTACTTGCGAGGCGGCATAGGTCCATCGAGCGATCACCAAGTGTCGCGACTTTGTATGAGTTCGGATACGAAAGCGACCGGGATCTCGTATTTTCAGTTGAAGGGGTGTCTAGGATTCCGCCTTTTCTTGGAAATGTACGCGGCGGAGCTCCCCTTAGGTTTGATGTTGATATAGATCAGTTGCCCAAAGCCCTCCATGCGGCTAGCCGGCGGCTTGGGTATGGGTATAAAAGTAAATTTCCGGACATTGACAATCTGATCCTTGTCGAATCAAAGTCAGATATCTCAGCATTGGATGCAATATTAAATGGGGAGATATCTGGCGGGAATGTTGATGGGCGGGTGGGGCTGACTCCTCCGGTTTCTTTGGAGGTTTTTGATCAGGATATATATTTCAGCTATGGGCGCTGGCGCGCAAGGGCGCATGCGAGGTCCTGGTCGTTGCAATATCCTGAATGGATTGCTTCTCTGTCGGGAGCCGCGGCGTCCCTCGAGGCCTCTGCTAAGTCAATCGTTCATATCGTTGATGCGGCTTCTGGGGCTCGGGTGGGGGCTATAAAAGTTAAAGATGCTCTTTCGTTCGATTACGTAAATCGAGATGGCCATTTCATAATATTTTCGGGGAAGTGGTACAAGGCGTCACCCAGCCTCGACGTAAAATTGGCTGATTTTCTGGTTAAGCTGAATGCAAGCGCGTTCGCCCCGCCACCCTGGAATGGGGCTGATGATGAAGGCACATATAACTCTGCGGCTTGCGCTGCTACCCCGCGTCTTGTGCATATGGATGCTCGTCATATTTTCTTTGGCGGAGGGCAGTCTAAGTTTGAGTTCTGTGATTTTGCAGATCCTGTGAACAAGATTTTATATTTTGTTAAGAACTCAGCCACGTCGCCTATGAGCCATCTCTATGAGCAAGCGCGCAGAACTTGTGAATTATTCTTTTCAAGCAATCAAGATTATTTGGATAAACTCAAAGAGGCGTTGGTGCGGAAGCGCCCTGGAATTGATACCACGTGGCTTGATGCGTATCCACGTGCGATGGAGTGGGAGGTTTGCTTGGTATCGATGGGGCGTGCAGCTGCGGAACTGCCAATGTTCTCGAAGTGCGGGTTAATGCGTGTCCATCGCGAATTGTCAGGTCGTGTTAAGCAGGTTACTTTTTCAGTCGTTTAATAGTGCTGGCATTTTAGGGGTGGTTATTGGTGGTGGTCATAACACAAAGGCGTTGAGAGCTTTAAGGGCATAGGAGGCCTTATTATGATCGAGCTTTTGCTGTTTGATATGGATAACACATTGGTAAAGGCTGCGGATCTGGAGGCATATCGAGGCACGGCAGGGCTCAATCCGGGTCCAACTTATGCGCGGGATCTTAGGATTAGCGCGAGCGCAGTGCGAGATCGTGAGGTGTATTCGCAAGAATATGTGTTGAGGCTTCGCCGGGAGGTCTTAAGTTAGACATGTTTGCTCGGTCACCTCGCGCATATTTCAATGTTTTGCTCGCCCCTTTACTATCCCTTGCTCGGTGGAAGTCTACATGCTTCACGAGCCGCTTATGAAAGGTGGCTAGCGGCGCCGTTCCCTACCGATCGCGATCGCGAGAACGGTGAATTGAAAATAGAAGCGAACCTCGTACTGGCATCTGATAATGATTCGGCAAAAATCGAGCTGCTTAAATGTAAGAAGAGCGCTTGCGCTATCTTCGCATCATTAATTCAAAGAACGATTATCCATCACTGTTGTCTGCGGACTTGAGTGCTGAACTAGAGGTCTCTCAGTCGGAGCGACTGCGGAATCCGTTGTTTTAGTGCCTGATTTTCCGTCATAAATTTCTGGGGGTGTGTTAGTCGCGTGATCGGTCTGCTCATAGTTTTGTCTCGAAACGTTTGACGAATGTTGTCAGTGATACACCGCAGATAGAACAATATTCTTTTAGTTGAATTAGATCGATGCGCTGAGTTCCGCCTTCAATCTTGCTTACATAGGACTGCGGCTTACCCAGCGCCTCAGCGCAGGCCGCTTGAGTGAGGCCAGCTGCATTACGCATTTCGCGGATGAGCTGGGACAGAACTGCGTTCTCTTTCGTGTAGAGCGTGCTGCTTGACATGTGTGCGGTATCCGAAGGCCCGCACGAATGCTGTATCCTCTTTAAGAATATTCAAAAATAGAATAAAATACTCCCGTCATGGATCGATGACCTTCGGGAGATGCTCATGCGAAACGGACGCCACGCCCCTATCACTACGCCTCACAGCTACCTGCTGCCCGCTACAGCACAACAAGCTCTGACTCAGACTCGCGACCAATTGCGCCTGCTGGCCCAACTGGCCGAGCCGCACGGAGAGGGCGGTCCCGATGTGGTCTATCTATCTGCACAGGCGCTAGCCCAGTGCTTTGATCGCTTAGCTGACGACTTGGACCGCATAGCCGAAGCTGTCAGTCCATCCGAGCTGTAGTTCGTTCTACCCAGAGTCGGCCGCAGTAGCTCGTCGCTCTGGATGGCCAGTCCGAGACCTGAGCAGAATCCCAGCTCGCTCGATGGGAGTTCGTTATGGCAAGCCGCACCGTCATCGTCGCAGGCGCAACCGGCCTGGTGGGCAGGGAGCTTCTGGCCGGGCTGCTGGCCGATCCAAGCGTCGCCGCGGTGCACAGCCTCGGCCGCAGAATGCCGGCGGAGCAGCATCCCAAGCTGACGATGTATGTCGTCGATCGCCGCACTACCTGATCTGCCACACGCGGACGTGGTGCATCTCGCGTTGGGTACGACGATCAAGATCGCCGGCAGCCAGGCAGCGTTTCGTGCCGTCGATTACGACGCCAACCTGGCGGTCGCGACGGCGGCCTTGGCCGCGGGCGCCAAGCGGGTCGGCCTAGTCAGCGCGATGCGCGCCGACTCCAAGTCGAGGTTTTTCTGCAGCCGGATGAAGGGAGAACTGGAGGACGCCTTGGCGGCGGTGCCGTTCGAGGGCATGGTCTTCGCCCGTCTATCGTTGCTGGTCGGCGACCGCGAGGCGCTCGGACAACCGACCCGGCAGGGCGAGGTGGGGGCCGCACTCGGCAAGGTGCTGGGACTCCTGATCCCGGCGAACTACAAACCCATCGACGCGTCGGCGGTCGCCTCGGCTCTACTATCCGCGGTGCCGTCGGCCCAAGGCCGCTCGGTCCTGCTGTCCGGTTCAATGCGGCGCTAGGCGCTTCCGCGGCCCTGAGTTGCCGCGGATGGAGGGGGCGATTCGGCTTCCTGGCCATGGCAACCAAAGTAGTCGCTCGCCTGGAACGACCCGTTGCGGGGGGGGCTTTAGGTCAACTCGGATACTGGCTTACTGTCTCGGGCCGCGGCTCGGGTCTTCCTGCGAACGTTGGGCTAGATTTTGCGCGTGTTGTGGGTCGCGCTCTTGATTGAAGGATTGGTTTGCACGCAAGGTGTCCTGCATCGGCGGTGCCGGCTCGGACGTGGATACACCCGCGTGGAATCCCGGTACGACACTCGCGACCCACAGGGTTCCATCTACAACCCCGATGTGGCCGATGCGACCAGCATCGGGAATGCCGTTCTGCTTGGCTTGGAGCATCGCTTGCGCCACTTTTTCGTCAGTCACTTGCGCAGGCACGTTCTGTCGGATCTTGTCGAACATGGCCTGATCCTCAGGGGCTAGCCGTGAGGGTGTCAGTGTGGGGTCGATGCGTGCTGGCGATGAAGCCGGGCTGATCGGGGCAGGGGCCTGCGAGCCGGAGGCGGGTGCTGGGGAAAGGGGGGCTGCATGGGGTGCGCGGCTCGCCTCGTAGCGATCGGCAGCCGACTCGGGATCGATCCGCCTGCCAAGATTGACGTTCGCGGCGAAGTCGCGGGCGGGACGGTCGGAGACTTGGTCCGCCGCTCGTTGGACGATAGCCAATCCGGCCTGGGTGCGGATCGCTGCGAGCGTTTGCCGATCTGCGACACCGTTAACCTGCTCAGTGCCATGCCAAAGTTGAAAGGCCTGTACTGCTCGTTGAGTGGCCGGGCCAAAAACGCCATCCGCGGTGATCGGCTGTTTGATCCGCTCATTGATTCCGAGCTGGATCAGATTCTCCTGCAACTTTGCGACTTCCTGACCTTGCTCGCCTACTTTCAAGCTGCCGTCGGCCATCGCATCGCGTGGTTGGCGAGCGCTGGCTGTGGAGGTAGGGGCCTGTAAGTACGACGGCAAGCCTTGGTCGTTCGGCTGCATCCAATCGTTTCGATAGCCGTGTGGTTGAAAGCGCTCGGCGACCTGCTGGAAGTCCGGTGTCGCTGAGAGTGCCGCGGCGTGCGTGCGTAATGTCGTTAGCGTCGCAATGTCGGCTGTGCCGGTAGCTGGGAGGTTGTTGCGCTCCTGGAACAGGGAAACAGCTTCTCGCGTGCTCTTCCCATAGTCTCCGTCGGCTTGCAACGCTCTGCCGTCGGCATCGGCCGCGCCGACCAGCTTCAGATTTTCCTGCAACGCTTTTACGGAAAGATTGGCTTCGCCCGGGCGCAGCTCATTCTCGACAGGCAGTTGGTAGGGAATGCCTTTGAATCGTTCTTCGATGATCAGAAGTTGGTCGAGTCCGTCGCGATTGAGCGCTATATCGTTGTAATAGTCGTAGCTGCTGGTCCCGTAGTCGTCCGTCGCAGCCTGCTTGCCCTGGACGACTTTCACGGCACCGCCATATCCGGCGATATGTCGTGCTTTCAGGAAACCCGCGATGTGCTCCTCGGAGTCACCCTCAACGAGCACTCCCTGCCTCATGGCGGTGCGATAAGCGGCGTCGCTGTTGCGTTTGAACGCTTGATCCTGCAAGTCGGCGGAGGCTTTGTACTGGTCGAGGCTCAAGCCGTCTTTCCAGTTGGAGGCATCTTCCAGGAAGCGGGTCATGCCTCCCGACTCGGCCCAGGTCCACTCTCTGCGATACCCCGACATCGCCGCTCTGACCTTATCCGCGTCGACGTAGCCCGCATCGGCCAGCCAGGTAGCGCCCGCCTGATATCGTCCGACGTAACCCGCACCGTTGATGATGCTCAGGTCGCCGCCATTGCTCTCGGTCAAGACGGTTGAAGCCACCAGTCTCCGAGTGGAATAGTCGCTTAACCCTTCGATATTGCCCTGAGCATACTGATTGGCCGTCAGTACGGCTCGTTCTTGCCTACGCGTCCCTGCCATGTTCCTGCTCCTTGATGGTTGATCACTGGTGCTGCTTGCACTTCAGTTGGGCCATGACCTCGCTCGGTCGGGTCCGTGTCAGGTCGAATACCGTGAAGCCCGCGGTGTATTTGCCGCCGTCTTGCTGACTCGCCTGCACATAAATCTTGTCCCGCCCCGCGATTGAGACAGCGAAGAACGCGCCATTTCCTGCGCCCTCTTCAGCCTCTCCCGGGGCGCATTCATCGGCGATCGTGGAGACTTCAGCCGCGGCGCCGAACTGTTTCTTGAGGACGTCGAGGTAATCGTCCGAATAGAAGGGCTTGCTGATCGAGATGGACTCGACGGCAGCCTGCGACCCGTTGATGGATAGGGTCGACTCGCCTTCGTTTCTTTTCGTGGTCGCGTAATCGGATCCAGGCCTGCCGTTCGGCACCTCTTTGACCGGGAACCCGAGCAGCAAAATTTTTCCTTGTTGTGAGTAGCGGCCGGAGGCGTACTCTTTGGGCGAAGGGTCGATCCATTTGATTTGGGGTAAGGCTCTATACGCCGTCCAATCGCGGCCTTGGTCGCTCACGAACAGCTCGGCGCTGGCGAGCATGTCGCTGGACTGGGCGCGTGCAACACGTTCAGTGCCAGGCGTCGAGCTGGCCGGACTGTCAACAGCGGCGGTTCCCTTCTGGCAGCCTGCCAAGCTCAGTAACGCAATGGTGGCTGCTGCGGTCAGGTAGTTGAGATTCACGTCATCTCTCTTTGTTGGATTGGTCCTTCGGCGAGACTCGGACGAACAGGGGCTTGGTCCCGAAAGCTGCAAATAGGTCAGTTCTCAATAATCATCTCGATCGTGACGGCATGCACGCAGGCGGTCTGATCGCTTTCGGGGGAGCTGCTGGGGGTGTAATCCACCAATAGAGATTGCCTGCCTTTCCAGTAGTGCCAGGCTTGCGGTCTGTTATGCGGCCCGGGGAGCTCACTGTATTGGTAGCCCATGGCGTTCAGCTTGTCGTGCAGACCAGCAAGGGCTAGCGCACATGGCCGGAGCCGTTGCGGGTCGTATTGTTTTTCATCCGGAAGGCGGATCCCAACCCGTTTGTCATCGCTGGTGTACTGGCTGAAATAGAATGAATACGCCGAGCCGGAGTCCAGGCTTCCCTGCGTCGACCAGGTGCCTTCGACTTCGGAAGCGCCCAATGGGAAATGCGTCAGTTCCTCCACCCGTGCTTTGCTCAGGTCGTCTGTGGCTTGGGTGCCATGGATCAAGGCTAACAACTTTTCTTCGAACTCTGCGCTGCTCAGCTTTGGCGCTGAGGCCGACGTATTAAGTGTGTCTTTCACAGGCTGAGCCTTGGAGCTGGAATGCGATGCCGGTTGATCGGGTCGATCGGGCTGCGGTGCGGTGGCCGAGACCTCCGCTGGGGAGCCACCGGCGAAGAGGCCCAAGCACAAGATCTCGCAACCGAGTATGCGTGTGTAGAAATGGATCTGGGCGATGAGTCGGAGCATGGACCGGTTCCGAAAAGATGCCGCTAAGGTCATGGAACTGGCGTCGGGTTGCAAGAGCAACTGGGAGTTGCGTAGTTGCTGGGGCCTATCGGATCAGTTGACAGCTCTGTCGATCACGACCGAGATGTGATCGATGCACTCGATGCCGCCGCGGTCGAGCGGCTCGGTCGGGTAAAGGTCCACGTGGACCACTTGCCCGTTCCTGGAGAAACGCCAGTTCGAGGCTTTGCCGTGCACTCCGGTCGATTTGTCGCTGCGGAAATCGGCGGCGTCTAGTTTGCGTCTAGTTTGCGATGCAACGTTTCGAAAGCCAGCGTGCAAGCAGCGGCGCCGGTTCCTTCGCTTTGCTTCATTGGAATCGCCCCAATCTCCAGCCTGACGTCGTCGGCCGCGAATCGCTCGATGCCGATGGAGAATCGCCACCCCTCGGCAGTCGTTCCCTTGGCGTAGGACGCATCACGGCTGTCCAGGCGATGCAGGATCAGTCCGGTCAACTCTTCGATGCGTGGCTCGGTGAGGTCGGCCTTGGTGCGGACCCCGTCGATCAAGCCGAAGATGATCGACTCCACTTGCCGAGCCGGAAGCTCAGGTGGGGAGAGTGGGACCTGTTTGGCAACAATCATCTCGATCGTGATGGCATGAACGCAGGCGGCCTGACCGCCTGCAGGCGTGTCGTGGTAGGTGTAGTCCACCAATAACGACTGCCGGCCTTTCCAGTACTGCCAGGCTTGCGGCAACCCGTGCGGCCCTGGGAATTCGCTGTCCCGGTAGCCCATGGCTTTCAGCTGGTCCTGCAGGCCGGCCAGGGGCAACGCGCAGGTATGGCGGCGCTGCGGGTCGTAGCGCTTCTCGTCTGGCAGGTAGACCTGCACCTCTTTGTCGTCGGCATATCGGCTGAAGTCGAACGAATACGCCGAGCCGGAGTCGAGGACACCCCGAGCCGACCAGGTGCCGTCGACTTCGGAGGGGCCCAGTGAGAGGTGGGTCAGCGCTTCGACCCGAGCCTTGCTCAGATCGTCCGGGCCCTGGACGCCTTGGATCAGGGCGAGGATTTTCTCGTGCAACGCGGCGCTGCTCAGCTTGGGCGCTGAGGCCGGTGCTTTAGACGTGTCGTTCATCGGGCGAGGCTCGGAGCGGGGCGGCGGTGCGGGCTGTTCAGACCGTGTGGCCTGCGGCGCGGTCGCGGATACGCCGGAGGGCGAGCCGCAGGCGGCCAGGCCCAGGTATAGGATCGCCCAGCCGAGCGCGCTTGAGCCGGCGTGGGTTTTGGCGATGAATCCGGGCATGAGCGGCATCCGCAATGACAAGCCCAGGGTTGCGGAACGACCGCTGCCTTGCAAGAGCAACCGGCAGTTGCGCTGTTGCTGTTCGATGCAGCCGCTAATGGTCATTCGCTCAAGCCACCGGGGTCGCCAAACGGTTGCAGCGAGAAAACCATCGGACTAGGCCAAACCGGAACACCCGTTCCGTTTCGATCCATCGGCGCCCAATCGCCGTGTCAGTTCTGACAGGTCCGCGCGCATGCGCATTCGCAGCGACCGCTATAAGTCGGACGACAGGTGTCCGCCTGTCTCGACCCAAGGAGCGTTGCCTCATGGATTTTGGATCTCGTCGTTCTCTGCGTTTCGTCCCGGCCGCGTTGGCGGCCGGTCTGTTGTGTTCGCTGGGGCTGCAGGCGCAGCCGGCCGGGGGCGACCCGATCGCGGTGTCGTATGCGCAGACCTATCGCGTGCCGGTGTCGGAGGCGCAGCGCCGGATGGCGCGGGTGCCGGCGATCGCGCAGTTGGAGCAGCGCTTGCAGCGGGAGCTGCCGGAGTCGTTCGCCGGGCTGTATATCGAGCACCAGCCGGCGTATCGGGTGGTGGTGCGGTTCACCAAGACGCCGAAGGCTTTGTTGGCGCGCTATACGAAGGACCCGGTGTTCGTGGCGCAGCTGGCGCCGCGGCCGTTGGAGCTGCTGCGCGGGGCGCAGGAGGAACTGGCGGCGCAGTTGAGTTCGTCGGGGGTGGCGTTCGAGTCGGGGGTGGACGTCAAGACGTCGCAGATCAACCTGTTCGTGCTCGACACCGCCGCTGCGGCCAAGCGCTTGTCGGGGCTGATGGCGGTGGCGGATTACATCAAGGTGAAGAAGGTGCCGGGGTTGATGACGCCGACGGCGATCGTCGGCGGCAATCAGGTCGACGGCAGCACCCAGCGCTGCACCACCGGCTTCAACGTGTTCAACGCGGCGCGCGAGCTGGGGGTGATCACGGCGGGGCATTGCGACAACGCGCTGACCTACATCGGCAGCCCGAACGTCACCCTGACCTTTCAGAGCGAGCAGAACGGCGGTTCGCTGGACCTGCAGTGGAACAAGCAGTCGGGCGGTACGGCGCAGGAGCAGAGCAACCGGATCAAGCTGGTCGGCGGGCCGCAGGCGACGATGGACATCACCAGCGAGACCACCGCGGCCAATCTGCCGCTGGGCACGACGGTGTGCAAGATGGGCGTCACCACCAATTACACCTGCGGCGAGGTGGCGGACAAGAACGCGCAGGCGATGTACGCCGGCTCGGTCGGCACCTACATCCGGGTGCACAACGCCAGCAACCAGGTGATGACGGCCGCCGGCGACAGCGTCGGGCCGGTGTTCGGCACCAACACCGCCTACGGCCTGGTCCACGGTCGCGGCGGCACCGGCACGCCGACCCACAACGACCTGTACTTCATGCCGGTGGATCACTTCTCCGCGATCGGGGTGACCCTGCTGAAGGAGAAGTTCGCCCTGACCAGCATCCCCAACGTGTCCGGGCCGCACAACGTCAGCTTCCAGGCCCAGGTGTTCTTCCAGGGCGTGCCGAAGTTTCCGGTGCAGCGCAAGACCAAGATCGTCAGCTGCGCCTCGGGCTGGACCTGCAGCGATTACAACGGCACTTACAACACCAGCAGCGCTTCGCCGCTGACTTTCAACTACAAATGCAACACCAGCGGTTCGACCCCGACCTCGACCTTCGTCTGGAGCACGACCCTGATCGGCGCCGACGGCGTGGCGACCAACGCGATCCAGCACACCAGCACCTGCACCGCGACGACGCTGGCCGGTGCGGCGAAGGCGGGCGGCGAGGGCGGGGCGCCGTCGATCACGATCGAGCCGTAATGCCAGCCCGGGGCGGCGGCCGTCGCCGCCGCCCTTGTAAGAGCGGCGTCCCACGGGGATTTCCTTCGGTCATAAGCCGCGACCGCGCAGTTGCGGGTTCGCGTCGTTATCCCCTGCAACCAACGCTCACAAGGGTAGGAGCGGCGTCCCACGGGGATTTGCTCCGGTCACAAGTCGCGACCGCGACGGCAGAGGGCGGTTTCTAATGGCGGCGCCGGGAATCGGGGTTTCTGCGCGTTCCCTGTCGCGGCTCATGACCGAAGGAAATCCCGTGGGACGCCGCTCCTACAAGCGCGGAAAAGCGCCCCGGATGGCCGGGGCGCTCGGTTTGCCGCTACGGTCGCGAGGGCTTACGGCGTGGTCTTCAAGGTCAGCGAGTAGGCGCTCAGGATCGGGTTGATCGGGCTGTAATAGCTGTTGCCGCCGCCGGTGCGGCCCTGGCGGCCCTTGCAGCTGCCGCTGCCGCCGGAGAGCACGCCCTGGGCCTGGCCGGCGCCGGTGATGAACGAACCGCCGGAGTCGCCGCCTTCGGAGCAGGCGGTGGTCTGGGTCAGGCCGGTGACGGTGCCGTCGGGATTGCCGGCGTCGTCGACATAGGACACGGTGACGTTCTTGCTGCGGATGGCGCCGCAACGCCAGCTGCTGGTGCGGCCGGAACGGCACAGCGCGGCGCCGACCGCGGCCTCGGTGCTGCCGACCACGTTGACGTCGCCGTTGCCGTAGCCGTACACGCTGGCCGACAGGGTGTGGGTGCTGTCGACCTGGACCCAGCCGCGGTCCGGGCCGGTTTCGTTGTCGTCGGGCATGGTCGAGGCGGCGAACGAACCCAGGCGCACGCCCGGGGTCCACTGCGAGACTTCGTGATAGACCACTTCGCCGGTGTCGCCGCAGTGGCCGGCGGTGGCGAAGCCGTTGCTGCTGCCCTTGGTGACCGAGAAGCCGACCGAGCAGGCGTAGACGTAGCCGTCGCCCGGATCGCGCAGGTAGCCGCGGCCGCCCTGGATGGCGATACGGCGCTGCGGCGCCTCGGCCAGGGTTTCGAAGCGCACGGTATTGCTGTCCAGGCCGCTGCGGGCGACGAAGTCGACCGCGGCGTCTTCCGCGCCCGGGGCGACGCCGACGATCACGCTGTTGCTGGGCAGGTCGACCGCCCAGCTGTACACGCCCTTGGGCGCCTTGCCATTGCGCGCCAGCTGACTGTCGAGCTGGGCCTTGGCGCGGTCGAGCGCGGCCAGGCTGTGGCGGGC
Source organism: Lysobacter sp. Soil_C_15 (assembly GCF_057657315.1). Lineage (NCBI taxonomy): Bacteria > Pseudomonadati > Pseudomonadota > Gammaproteobacteria > Lysobacterales > Lysobacteraceae > Lysobacter > Lysobacter sp. Soil_C_15. The sequence goes on along the minus strand of NZ_JBDGIR010000002.1, from coordinate 622,294 downwards.
TTGGCGGGTTTCCACGCCGGCCGCGGCCTTGGCGGCCTTGATCGAGGTGCTGGCGGCGACGAAGGCGAAGGAGCCGTCGGCCTTGCGCTCGAGCCAGGCGCCGGCGTAGTGGCGGCCCAGTTGCTTGGCCAGCGCCTTCTCCTGCTGCGCGGCCAGGCGTTCGGCCTTGAGGTACTGGGCGAGCTGCTGGCCGGACAGGCCGAGGTCGCGCTGCAGGGCCGTCTTCAGGGCGGGGGCGAGCTCGTCGGCGGCGAAGGCCGCGCCGGACACCATCATGACCGCCGTTGCAGCGAGAACCGACTTACTGATCTTGCGCATATCCAAAAGCTCCTAGGGCAGAGAAGGGATGCGGACAGCGATGCGGCCGGGCCGGTTAGTCGGGGATGCGCCGGTGGGGCGCTCAGGTGGGCCGCAATGAATGGAACGGGGCGATGCGACGGCGTCCCTACCTTGGAAGTGCGACGCGATGCTTATTTCGCGTGCCGGGTTCGGCGGCGCCTGGATAAAGATCGTGAATGCGTGGCGGCCTGCGCGGTAGGAGCGAGGTCCCACGGGGATTTCCTTCGGTCACGAGTCGCGACCGCGCGGCTTGGGGGGTGCGCCGTAGCCATCTGCGATCGATGCGGAAGACGAAACGCGATGAAGCGTTGTCGGCGGTGGGGCGAGCGGATCGGGCCGTGGGCTGGCAGGAGAGGTTCGGCGCGAGACGGAAGCTCCGCGGTCGCGGCTCACACCGCTCCTACACGCGGTACGGCGTGGTTTCTGATCGCGGCGGTGGGCGTTGGTTGCTCTGCGCGTTTCGTGGTCGCGGCTCACGCCGCTCCTACAAGGGGGCCAGCGCCCCGCGTGAGCGGGGCGCTGGGCGGTGCGATCAGGGCATGGCCCTGACGCGCGAGATCGCGGCACGCAGGTCGGGCAGCGGGCCGATCTGGCCGCCGCTGCCGGTCTGCGGGGTGCCGGTACTGATCAGCAGGTCGCGCATCTGCCGCGGGGTCAGGGTGATGCCGCGCTGCTTGGCGATGCCCGACAGCGCGACCACCGCCGAGGCGACGATCGGCGAGGCGCTGGAGGTGCCGGAGAAGGTCTTGGTGTAGTAGGCGTTGGCGCCGCCGTTGTACAGGTTGCCGTAGCCGGCGGTGGTGACGCAGCGGCCCCAGGCCTGGACGTTGACGCGGCGGCCGTAGGTCGAGAACGGCTGCTTGGCGCGCTCGGCGACGCTGTCGCTGCACCAGGCGTTGGAACGCGGGCCGCCGGCGCCGACGATGATCGAGCCCGAGTCCGGGCGGCTGCGCGGGAACGGCGAGCCGAAGCAGGCGGTGTTGTCGAGGTTCATGTTGCCGTTGCCGCCGGCCTGGACCACGTGCACGCCTTTGTTGGTGGCCACCACGATCGCGTCGTACACCGACGGCGTCCATTCCACCGGCACGTAGTTGCTGCAGCCGCTGGGGCCGGCGGCCTGCTGTTCGAGCAGCATCACGTCGCCGGCGCGCAGGAAGTTGGCCGCGGTGAGGATGGCGTTGGCCAGGTCGTAGCCGCGCTCGGTGTTCATCGCGTTGGTGTAGTGCGCGCTGGCGCCGTTGACCAGGCCGGTGACGCCGATGCCGTTGGCGTCGGCGACCAGTTCGCCCATCACCGCGGTACCGTGGTTGTTGTCGTTGAACGGATCGCGCGGGGTGCCGTTGCGCACCTGCGCGCCGGCCAGGCGCAGCTTGGACAGGTCCTCGTGGTTGACGTTCCAGCTGTACTCGATGTCGAGCACGCGCACGCCGGCGCCGTTGCCGCCGGGCAGGGTGCGGGCGTAGTCGCTGTCGATGCCGCTCTGCGCGGCGGGCAGCTTGTAGTGCTGGTTGCCGTCGTAGGCCGGCGAGGCCGGCAGCGGCACCGGCAGCGGTGCGGGGTAGGCGATCTCGACGATGCCCATCGCGTTGAGTTCGTCGATCACCCGCCGGATGTCCTGGCCCGGGCGCAGCTGCAGGCGGAACCACTGGCTGAGGTCGGGCTGGGCGTTGCCGGCCTGCGGCTGCGCGCTCTTGGCCAGGCCGGCCAGGGTCGCCGGATCGGCGCGGAACAACGGTTCCATCGTCGCCACCGGGCCGGCGCCGCCGGTCAGGCTTTCCAGCGCGGTCAGGCGGCCGTACTTGGCCGAGGTCGGGCGCCCGCCCTGCAGGCTGACCTGGCTGTCGCGGACGAACTTGACCTCGATGACCTCGCGCGAATCGTAGCGGCCGAGCGCGGTCTTGAGCGGCTTGGCGAACACCGACGGCGCGGCGGGATCGGCCGGCGGCGCGGCCGAAGCGGCGGCGGGCAGGGCGGCGATAAGCAGCAGCGGCAACAGGCGCAGCCGGCGGGCCGGCGCGGTAGGAGCGGAAGAGCGCATGAGTGGGTCCTGGATGGATGGGGAGGTGACGTCATGCGAAGCGTTACGCGTCCGGGCTTCGCGGCCGGTGCGGTGCGGGATCGGCGTACGGCTTCAGCGGCGATCCGGCGGCGAGGTTAGTCAGCCGGCCGTGTGCCCTGACTTGAGTCGGATCACGCTTTCGCCGATGCGGCCCGGGCGCGGTGTCGCGCTGCGCGAAACGGGATCGCGCACACGGCTTGAAGGTGTCGCGGCGGGGCGCGGCGCCGTTGCGAAAGACGCGGGCGTGGCAGGGTGATCGGTTGGGTTGCGTGTACGGTCGCGGCGCCGGACGAATCGTTGTGCAGTGCACCGATACCGCATCGGATGGCGGCGAGTCCGGTCCCTGTAGGAGCGGCGTAAGCCGCGACCCACCGCAGCGATGTACGCAAGCGTCTTGTCCGAAGCCCCAGACCTTCGACCCGCACGGAGGCTATCGTCCGAATGTCCTGACTTCGGCTGCAGCGCTGTCGTACACCGCTGCGGTGGGTCGCGGCTTACGCCGCTGCTACAGGGGCAGAAGCGAAACCGGGACTTTTGGGACGGGTTCGCGGCGGGGCGCTGGCTATAGTGGCCGAACCCATCGACAGGAGTCGTGCCGTGGTCAAGTCCAGCGTTCCGCTACTCGCGTTGTTGGCCGTTTCCACCGCGTCCGCCGGCGCCCTGCACGGGATCCAGCCCGGCGACATCAATCGCAACGGCCAGGCTTGCGACGATTTCTTCGATTACGCCAACGGCGCCTGGCGCCAGCAGAACCCGATTCCGGATTACATGGATCGCTGGAGCCGGCGTTGGCAGTCGGGCGAAGTCAACAAGGAGCGCGTGCGCGACATCCTGACCGAGCTGTCGGCGCGCAACGATTGGCCCAAGGGAAGCGCGGGGCAGTTGGCCGGCGATTTCTATGCCGCCTGCATGGATCAGTCGCGGGTCGACGCGCTCGGGATCAAACCCTTGCAGCCGTGGCTGGACAAGATCGGCGCGATCGGCGACCGCGACGGCCTGCAGCGCGAGATCGGCAAGCTGCACGCGGCCGGCATCGCGGTGCCGTTCGGGGCGTTCGCCGGCGAGGACCTGCGCGAGCCGTCCAAGACCATCGCCCATCTCTACGCCGGCGGCCTGGGGCTGCCGGACCGCGACTACTACTTCAAGACCGAGCCGCGCTTCGTCGAGGCGCGGGCCAAGTACCTGCTGCACGTGGCGAAGATGTTCGAGCTGGCCGGCGCCCCGGCCGAACAGGCCCGGCGCGATGCGCAGAGCGTGTTCGAGTTCGAGAAGCGTCTGGCCGAAGCGTCGCTGGACAACGTGCAGCTGCGCGATCCCAAGCTGCAGGACAACCCGACCGGCTTCGACGACCTGCCCAAGCTGGCGCCGAACTTCGACTGGGGCGGCTATTTCGACGCCGCGCAGATGCCGCGCGCCGCGGTCAACGTGACCCAGCCCAAGTTCCTGCAGCAGTTCGACCGCGAACTGGCCAAGACGCCGCTGCCGCAGTGGCAGGCTTATCTGCGCTGGCAGCTGCTGCATGCCGCGGCCGATTCGCTGTCGACCCCGTTCGTCGAGGAGAACTTCGCCTTCAACGGCAAGTTCCTCACCGGCACCACCCAGATCAAGCCGCGCTGGAAGCGCTGCGCCGAACTCACCGACAGCCAGCTCGGCGAGGCGCTGGGGCAGAAGTACGTGGAGAAGCATTTCCCGCCGCAGGCCAAGGCGCGCATGCAGGAGATGGTCAAGAACATTCTCGCGGCGATGGACGACACCATCCGCGAGCTGGACTGGATGGACGCGGCGACCAAGCAAAAGGCGCTGGAGAAGCGCTCGACCTTCGTCGCCAAGCTGGGCTATCCGGACAAGTTCAAGACCTACGACGGCGTCGCGGTGAGCCGCGACTCGGCCTGGGACAACGTGGTCGCCGCCTCGCGCTGGAACGTGGCCGACAACCGCAGCCAGGTCGGCAAGCCGACCGACCGCAGCCGCTGGGGCATGACCCCGCCGACGTCGAACGCCTACTACAACCCGCTGCAGAACGAGATCGTGTTCCCGGCCGGGATCCTGCAGCCGCCGGCGTTCGACGTGGACGCGACCGACGCGGTCAACTACGGCGCGATCGGGGTGGTGATCGGCCACGAGATCAGCCACGGCTTCGACGACCAGGGCGCGCAGTTCGACGCCCAGGGCCGGTTGAAGAACTGGTGGACGCCGGCCGACGGCCGCCAGTTCGCGGCCAAGGGCCAGTGCGTGGTCGACCAGTTCGAGGGCTATTTCATCGAGCCCGGCGTGCACCACAACGGCAAGCTGGTGCTGGGCGAATCGATCGGCGACCTGGCCGGGGCCAAGATCGCCTATCGCGCGTATCTGAAGTCGCGCGAGGGCAAGGGACCGGAACCGACCCTCGACGGCTTCACCCCGGAGCAGCAGTTCTTCATCGCCTGGGGCCAGTTCCGCGGCGACGAGACCCGCATGGAGACCCAGCGCACGATGATCCAGGGCGATCCGCACCCGGTCGCCAAGTACCGCGTCAACGGCCCGCTGTCGAACCTGCCGGCGTTCCAGCAAGCGTTCCAGTGCAAGGCGGGGGATGCGATGGTGCGGGCGCAGGAGCAGCGCTGCGAGGTGTGGTGAGGCCGGGTTCGCGCATCGATGCAGGCCAGGGCGCTGCGCGCCCTGGCCGGGGCGCGGAGATCTCGCGGTTGTGCCGCGATGAAGCCCTGGATCCCCGCTTTCGCTGGGATGACGGTGTCGGAGTCACGCTGCGAAACCTGCCAACCTGATTCGCGGGATGACGATCTGGGAGCTGCACCGCCAAGCTTCGTTGCAGCCCCTCCTCACTGCTCTGCCGGCCGGGTCGGGTCGTAGGCGATCAACTCGCCCGGCTGGCATTCCAGCACTGCGCAGATCGCCTCCAGGGTCGAGAAGCGGATCGCCTTGGCCTTGCCGGTCTTGAGGATCGACAGGTTGGCCAGGGTGATGTCGACCCGCTCGGACAGCTCGGTCAGGGTCATGCGCCGCTCGTGCAGCTTTTCGTCGAGCCGGATCACGATGGCCATGCTTACACCGTGCCGTCCAGGTCGGAGCGCATGCGCGCGCCTTGTTCGAACACCCGCGCCAGCACGAACAGCAACAGCACCGCCAGCCAGGGCGCGAACGAGAAGCCGACGTCGATGTCCATCTTCAGCGCCGGCGAGGATTTGGCGGCGGCGTAGACCACCGTCGCGATCAGCAGGCGCACGCCTTCGCCGGCCAGCACCCACCAGGCGATCGCCTGCAGGCGGCGGCTGTTGCCGGCGGCGAACGGGTCGCCGTCGCGCACGGTGTCGACGATGGCCAGCAGTTCGCGCAGCACCCGATGGACCAGGTAGGCGCCGACGATGCCGAGCAGCACCACCGCGCGCAGGGCGTTGTGCAGGTGGCCGTAGCTGGCGCCGAGGGCGTCGAACAGGAACTGCGGCTCGACCAGGGTCGCGATCAGCAGGGCGGCGATGGCGAAGGCATAGAGGGCGTTGAGCACGAGCAGCCCGCGGATCACCACGCGGGCCAGGACCAGGGTGTTGGGCGAGCGGGTCATGGCAATATCCTCCCGAGATATCGTGATTCGATATATAAATTATCGAAAAACGATATGCAAGTGCCCGCAGCTTGGCCGCGCTGCCGTCCGTCGGAGGACATGCGAGCTTCGCTTCGGGGTCGACCGGCCGGGCCGCTCCCATCGGACCGCTGCGGTCGGCGCCTTCAACCGGCGCCCGATCGGTCGGCGGCGCGGCCGACGCGATCGCCGACGGACGGTCGGCCGGCCGTGGCGCAGCGTTGCGTGGCATTGGAATGCGGGCGCCTGCATGGTGCGGGCCGCCGCCCTACCGGGGGAGCGTAGCCATGTCGAAGAAGGAAGATATCCACGTCGTGCCGCACAACGACGGCTGGGCGGTCCGGCGCGAAGGCAGCGACCGCGCCAGTTCGGTGCACGATACCAAGGCCAAGGCGATGGCGGCCGCGCGCACCTTGGGCCGCAAGGACCACGTCGAGGTCGTTACCCACGGACGCGACGGGCGCATCCAGGACAGCGACAGCTACGGCAACGACCCGCATCCGCCGAAAGACCGCAAGCATTGATCCGCGCAGGCGGCGCTTGCGTCCGGCACCGCCGCCGCCGATCGCTTTTGCTTTTCCCCCCTTTGCAAAGGGGGGAAGGGGGGATTTGCTTCACCCTCGCAAGCCGATGCGACACACCATCTCCATCGCCACCCCGGCTGTCTACGCACCGTCCGGCGACCCGCAGTCGAACCGGCGCTGCGCCGCGGCGTCGCCCGCCTTTCAGACCAGGTCGTCGTCGTCCTCGTCCTTCGCCAGTACCTTGCGCTGCATCGCATCCAGGTAGGCGTCGGCCTCGGCGACGCTGCTGAAGATTTCGCTCAGCGGCACCGCCTTGACCAGATCGAAGACTTTCTGGATCTGCGGTTGCGGGTTGACGATCACGACCTTGCCGCCGCGCGCCGACAGCGCCTTGCGCGCGCGGAAGATCGAGCGGATGCCGGCGGAGCTGATGTACTCCAGTCCGGCCAGGTCCAGCACCAGCGACGGCCGGTCGCCGAGCAGCGGCGCCAGTTGCCGGTCGAGTTCGGCGTAGCTGGCGGTGTCCAGGCGGCCGGCGAGGCTGACGCGGTGGCTGTTGTGGGTCGCCGGATCGATGCGGATGGTCAGGTCCATGCGGGGCTCCAGGGGCGGGGGCCGGCCTCAGCCGCCGGCATCGGGTCGTGACAGCACCAGGTGCAGCACGTTGTAGGGCTCCTCGCGGGCGTAACGGGCTTCGTCGGCGAGGGAGCGGATCAGGTGCAGGCCGAGGCCGCCGAGCGGGCGCTCGTCGATGTCCGCGTCGAGATCGGGCGCGGGTTGGGCCAGCGGATCGAACGGCGGCCCGTCGTCGCGGAAGTGCAGGGCGATGCGTTCGCGTTCGATCGCCAGTTCGAGGGTGACTTCGTGCTCGCCGTCGGGGCGGGCGCCGTGGTCGATCGCATTGCACATCACCTCTTCGCTGATCAGGCGCACGTCGTCGATGCGCTCGCGGTCGACGCCGGCGTCGGTCAGCGCCTGGCCCACCGCGTCGAACAGCTCGGGCAGGCGCGCGCGCTGTTGCGGCGCGCGGAAGAACTGCGCCACGCAGTCCTGCGAGCGGCTGGCGTCGTCGCTGCCGGCCCAGTGCAGCGACAGCACGGTGATGTCGTCGGACTGCGCCGCGCCGGCGGCGAAGCGGTGCACGTCGGCGACCAGGGCGCCGCACAGCGAGCCGGGGTCGGCGCCGCCTTTGAGCGAGGCCAGCAGCCGCTCGCCGCCGAACGGGCGTTGATCGGCATCGAAGGCCTCGGTGACGCCGTCGGTGTAGGCCACCAGCGCATCGCCGTTGCGCAAGCGGCCGCGCCAGACCGGGTAATGTTCGGCCTCGTCGATGCCCAGCGGCGGCCCGGACGGCAGCTCGATGAACTGCACGCTGCCGTCGGCGCAGAGCAGCACCGGCGGCTCGTGGCCGGCGCTGGCCAGGGCGAACTCGCCGCTGCGCGCGTCGATCAGGCCGCACAGCACGGTGGCGAACATGCAGGTGTCGTTGCCTTCCAGCAGGCGGTGCGCGGCTTCCTTCAGCGCGATCTCGGGCGAATCGCCCAGGCCGGCGGCGATTTCCAGCACGGTCATGGTGCGGGCCATGAACAAGGCCGCCGGCACGCCCTTGTCGGAGACGTCGCCGATCGCGAACCACAGGGTGTGGTGGTCGCGCTCGAAGAAACTGTAGAAATCGCCGCCGACCGCCTTGGCCGGCTCCAGCCGCGCATTGGCCTGCAGGCGCCAGGCGTCGTCGCCGAGCACGCGCGCGCCGGGCAGCATCGCCAGCTGGATCTCGCGGGCGATGTCGAGCTCGCTTTCGAGTTTCTGCCGGGCCGTGCTCATGTCCTGGATCTCGACCAGTTGCCGCTTGATCGAGCCGCGGGCGTTGTCGAACGCGCGCGCCATCACCCCGACCTCGTCGCGGCGCTCGGTCTGGCCCAGAGGGTAGTCGAACTCGCCGGCGGCGAAATGGCTGGCCGAGCCGGTGAGGTCGCTGAGCGGGGTGGTGATGCGCGCCGCCATCCGCCGCACCAGCAGGGTGCACAGCAGCAAGGCCAGCGACACCACCGCCGCCAGTTGCACGATGGTGCGCTTGAGCGCGGCCAACAGCGGCCGGTGCGACATCGACACCTGCAGGCCCCAGCCGGTATCGCCGATCGGTTCGAGCACCGAGTAGCGGGTTTCCCGGGTCGCCGGCAGCGTGTGGGTGAACTCGAACCGCTGCCGTTGCGCCAGCGCGGCGGCCATGCCGACCAGGTCGCTGCGCCCGGCCTGGGCGATGTAGCGCTGCAGGGTGAACTTGAACGGCAGCTTCGGATCGGCATGCAGGGCGATGGTGCCCTCCGGCGCGAACAGCGCCGGGCGCTGGCCGTGGATGCGGTGCAGCGGCTCGACCAGTTCCGACCAGCGCGCGATCGGCACGTCCAGGCTGACCATGCCCAGGCGCCGGCCGTCGCGCGCGCGCAGCGGCAGGTTGAGGGTACTCATCCAATGGCTGCCGGCGGTTTCGTTGAAATACGGCTCCGACCACCACGGCTTGTCCGCCATCAGGGTGCGCCGGTACCAGGCTTGCCGGTGCGCGGCGTAGCCGATCGCGAGCAGGTCGCGGTCGGCGACGCCGCGGCGGTCGGCGCCGACGTAGTAGGCCAGCGGCGCGCCGTCGGGCAGCACGCCGGGTTCCAGCGCGATCAGGCCGCCGACCGCGCTGGCGTCGGCGTCCAGCAGGGCCTCCATCGCCGCGATGGTCGAGGCGCGGTCGAGGGCGAGGTTGTCGAACAGGCCGATCATGCTGGTGCCGGTGATGCGCACCGACTCCATCGACGCGCGCAGGCGCGCCGCGGTCTGGGCGGCTTCGTAGCGGGTCCGGTCCTGGGCGCTGGCGATGATCAGCTGGCGCGCGATCAGGAAGGCGACCACGAACACGATCAGCAGCAGCCCGCCGACCAGCAGGCCGAACCAGAGCATCAGCTTGGTGCGCAGGCTGTCCTGCCACGATACCGGGGGCGGATCGGCGCGCGCGGTCTGCGCGCGCGGCGGCAGAGCGGGAACGGGCTCGGTCCGGTCCATCGGCGGCTCCCCAGAGGACCGGCCGAGCATAGCCCCAACCCGGGCCAAAAAACGGAGCGGGTTCTAGTTTCGCCGGTGCCGGTGGACGGACGGCGCGCGCGCGGCCGGGAACGGTTGCGCCGCCGCGGCATGCGGCGAAGGCGCCGCTTCCCGCCACGGATCGCGAGCCGCGCGGTTTGCGGTGTAATGGCGGCCTGGCTTTTTCCGTTGCGGTGGCGCATGCGATCGAATCGACTGTCGTGGGTGCTGCTGGCGCTCTGTCTGGCCCGGACCGGAGCGGTCGGCGCGACCGATCTCATCGTGTCCGAAGCCCAGCTCAAGGCGCAGATCCAGGCCTTGCTGGTGCCGTCGCCGTACCGGCTGTCGGCGGCGGCGCGTCGCGGCACGATCCGCTATCGGCTCGGCGAACGCGGCGATGCCTCGGGCTGGCCGTGGCCGCAGACCGGCGAGCAGCGCGTCGCGCGCACGCCCGACGGGCTGGAGCTGACCGTGTGCCGGGACTGCGGCGGCGAAGCCGCACCCGGCGCGGAAGCGCTGCGCCGCTACCTCGCGCCGACGCCGTGGCTGCAAAGCGAGGACCGGGCGATCGCCGGTTTCGCCCGCGCGGTCGGCGGCGGCAGCGTGGACGCGCGCATGCGCCGCCTGGTCGCGGCGGTGCAGGCGCGCCTGTCGGGCCCGGTGGTGTATTACGGCTACCGCAGCGCGCGCGAGGCGCTGGACCGGCGCGAAGGCGATTGCACCGAGTACGCGCTGTTGCTGGCCGCGGCCGCGCGGGCGCGCGGCATCCCGGCCCGGGTCGTCGCCGGGCTGGCCTACGGCAGCCGCTTCGTCGGCCGTGCGCACGCATTCGGACCGCACATGTGGGTGCAGGCCTGGAACGGCGAGCGCTGGGTCAGCTACGACGCCGGCCTGGGCGAGTTCGACGCCGGCCACCTGGCGCTGGCGGTCGGCGACGGCAGTCCGGACAGCCTGAGCGGGGCGATGCGGGCGATCGCCGGCTTGCGGATCGAGGATGCGGTCGGCGTACTGGGCGAGGACGCCGCCGCCGACTGAGCCGCGGCGACGGCTTATTTTCCCGGCGGCGGTTCGCGCCGCATCGGCAGTTCGGGCAGATCGGCCTCGTCGTCGACCCACTCGGCCTCGTCGGGCCGGCTGATGCCGCCGACGAACACCATGTCGAGGCCGGGATCGAGCAGAGGCTGCTGCGTCACCGGCGTCTGCGCCGACGCCGCAGTGTTGGACGGATCGAGCGATGCGGCCTGCGCGGGCGGCGCCGGTGCGGCGCGGTCGATCGGGCTGGCGGCCGCAGGCGCGGCCAACGACAGGGCCAGGGCCGTACCCAGCGCCAACCGGTACGAGACGCAGACCGGACCGCTGGCCTGCTGCAACAGCGCCGCGCGCTCCGTGTCGCTGCGCCCGTCCAGGCAGTGGACGGTCTTGCCGCACAGGCCGCAATGGCCGTCGATCCGGCGGCGCGCCTGCGCATCGAGCGGGCAGGGCTGGTCGATCCTGGGATAGCGGGCCATGGCAAGTTCCTTTGCGCCGAATGATGCGTTTTTGTAGCACAGCGCCTGCGCCGCGTGCAGTTCGCGCGCCGGCTCGGACCGCCGGTCGGGCGGCGTTGGCCGGCACCGCGTCGCACCCCGCGCGCGGGAGTAGGATGCCATCGACTCCGGCAACGGCGGCCTTCGGCCGGCCCGCGTCGGTTCAGACGAAGGTGGTCGTAAGCTCCGGCCAGGGGCGGCGCCGCAGCGGCGCCGGGCCGGCCGCGCGACCGTCGCGCCGCCGCATGCCCGTTCGAGGCCTGGCCATGAAACCCGTCCTGCGCATTCTCGCCTTGTCCTGCGCGATCGCCGCGCTGGGGTTGTCGTCCTGCCGCAAGCCGGCACCCGAGGACGACGCGTCCGCCACGCGCGCGGTCTCGCCGCCGGAGCTGGCGATGGTCGGCGCGCATCTGCTCGAAGGGTTGGGCGACTACCGCTTCGCGATCACCAGCAAGAATCCGGAGGTGCAGCGTTGGTTCGACCAGGGGCTGATGCTGACCTTCGGCTTCAATCACGACGCCGCCGAGCGGTCTTTCCTCAAGGCCACCGAACTCGACCCGGACTGCGCGATGTGCTGGTGGGGCGCGTCGCTGGTGGTGGGGCCGCACGTCAACGCGGCGATGAACCCGGACGACAACGCCGACGCCTGGACCCGCCTGCAGCGCGCCAAGACCCTGGCGCCCAAGGCCAGCGAACGCGAGCGCGCCTTCATCCAGGCCCTGTCGGCGCGCTATGCGCAGAATCCGCCGGCCGACCGACGCGCGCTCGATCAGGCCTATGCCGAAGCCACCCGCGAACTGGTGCGGCAGCGCCCGGACGACCTGGACGCGGCCGTGTTCCATGCCGAAGCGCTGATGGACCTGCAGCCCTGGGACTACTACGACGAGAACCGCCAGCCCAAGGGCAACACCGCCGAGGTGGTCTCGACCCTGGAATCGGTGATGGCGCGCAACCCCGACCATGCCGGCGCGCTGCACCTGTACGTGCATGCGGTCGAAGCCTCGGCGGCGCCCGAACGCGGCGCCGCGGCGGCCGACCGGTTGCGCGAACTGATTCCCGGTTCCGGCCATCTGGTCCACATGCCCGCGCACATCTACGCCCGGGTCGGCCGCTGGCACGACGCGGTGATCGCCAACCAGCGCGCGATCGAGGCCGACGACGCCTATCTGGCGATCTGCCGCGGCTATACCCAGGGCGTGTACCCGCTGGGCTACGTGCCGCACAACCATCATTTCCTCTGGTTCGCCGCCAGCATGGAAGGCAGCGGCGCGCTCGCCAGGAGCGCGGCCAGGACCACCGCCGAGCGCACTAATCTGCCGGAGCTGATGCGCAAGGAAGGCTTCGCCGGGCTGCAGCACTTCTGGATGACGCCCTGGTTCGAGCGGGTGCGCTTCGGGCGCTGGGACGAGATCGTCAACGCGCCCAATCCGGCACCGGACCTGCCCTACGTCACCACGATGTGGCATTACGCCCAGGCGATGGCGGCGGTGCGGCAGCAGCGCGCGGTCGATGCGCAACGGCACCTGGACGCGCTGCGGCCGTTGGCCGGCGATCCGGCGATGGAAAAGCTGACGATGTGGGATCGCTATCCCTTGTCGCACGCCTCGCGCATCGCCGAACGCGTGGTCACCGCCGAACTGGCCGCCGCGCGCGGCGAGCGCGATGCGGCGGTGTCGGCTTTGAACGAAGCGATCGCGATCGAGGACCGGATCCCCTACGACGAACCGCCGGGCTGGCATGCGCCGGTGCGCCAGACCCTAGGCGCGGTGCTGCTGGACGCCGGCCGTGGCGCCGATGCCGAGCGGGTGTATCGCGAAGAATTGCTGCGCAACCCCGGCAACGGCTGGTCGCTGTTCGGACTGGCGCAAAGCCTGCGCGCCCAGGGCAAACAGGCCGAAGCCGAGGCCGCGCAGCGCGATTTCGATGCGGCCTGGCGCAATGCCGACGTCAAGCTGACGGCATCGCGGTTGTAGCGCCGCGCGTTTCGCGCCCAGGACCGCCCGGCCTGGCTGTGCGGACGCCTCCACCCGCGCCGCAGGGCGTGTCGGTCGACATCGCTGCGTGGAACTCGACCAGCAGGCCGAGGTCGCCCTGGGTCGGGGCCAGGAACGCCTCGCCCCAGGCGCCGCGATAGCCGGTCAGCCGGGTCTGGTAGCCGCGCTCCACCCGCCATTTCGCCTGCTGCAGATCGGCCACCGCGATGCTGAGCCCCAGCACCTGCGGGCCGCGCTCGCGCAGCGCGTCGGCGGCGGCGCCGTCGCCGTCGGGTTGCAGGGCCAGCAGACGCTTGCGCCCGACCGGTACGCAATAGCCGCGCGCGCCGATCTGCGCCAGGCGGATGGGCGTCAGGCCGGCGAAGCCCATGCGTTCGAACTGCCTGCGGTCGGCTTCGGCGTCGGCCGACAGCAGCCACAGGCCGCTCAGGGCTTGGGCGCCGTTGGGGTGTTGCGGGCCGATGCGTCCGTCGAGTGCGCGCTCCGGCGTCGCGGCGAGGCGGGCGTAGTCGATGAAGAACAGGTTGCTCGACAACGGCTGCGCTTCGAACGCGAACAGGCGCCAGCGCGGCGGCCGGCCGGGGCCGTCGCCATCGGGGTCGTCGGCCGCGGCGGTGAACAGCGGCGTGGCCGCCAGCCCTAGTTGGCGCAGCAGATCGCGCGCCGCCTCGAGCGCCTCGGAGCGCAGGCCGAAGGTGTGCGAGCCGGCGCCGCCGCGCAGCGCGGACTGGTCGGCCTGCATGCCGGGGTCGAACTCGGGCTGGGCGCTTTCGATGCCGAACAGCTCGATGTAGCTGCGGTCGCCGAAGCGCACGTAACGATTGGCGACGCCGCCGGTGATCCGTCCCGGCCGGACCTGGAAACCCAGCCTGACCGTCATCGCCGCGCTGATCTGGTCGATGCTGCGGCCCCAGACCAGGGCGTGGTCGATTTCGCTGCCGGCGACGGGCGCGGCGGCCGGCGCGGCGCCGGCGGCATGGGCGAGCGCCAGCAGTGCCGGGCACAGCGCGAAGGCGAGGGCAGGGCGCAGGAAGCGGTACACGAGCATTGCGGTCTCCGGGTGTCGGTGCGATGGCCGACAGCTTCGCGGACGCGATGCCATGCCGGCGCGCACGAACGGACGGCGGCGGATACGAACGGACGATCGCGAGGCGGCGGCTGGCGACCAGCGATGCGGACAAAGCGATGGAACCAGCGACCGCGCGCCTTCTTGCCCGAACGCCGCGCCGCCCACAGCGCTGCGCGGCGACGGCATTTACGCCGCGCTTACCGGTTCTTCACGGCGGTCTTCCGCGCTCATGCTCGAATGCGGCCGGTCACCCACGCACGAGGACGTCACGATGAAGCGACTCGCCCTTGCGACCGCCGCGCTGCTGTTGTCGATATCGGGCACGGCCCTGGCCGGCGTGGTCCATGTCAGCGGCCACGGCCAAAGCCACGACCCCGGCCTCGCCCTGGAAGACGCCCGCGCCGACGCCGTCGGCCAATGCCAGGCCCAGGGCGGCACGCCGATCGCCGAGGTCTACAGCCACGTCACCCGCGCCAACCTGTGGCTGGCCGATTCGATCTGGTCGTGCGAGGTGCCGTAGAGCGAGGATTCGGATCGAGCGATGCCGCGCGCTCGCGTATCGCTCAGGCCTGGCCCTGCGCCAATCCCTGCAACTGCTGCTGGATCAACCCGCGCAGCTGCGCCAGCGGAGTCCGCGCCAGCTCGGCCAGCGACCGGCCGTGGCCGAGGCGGCGGGCGACGTGCAGGCCGACCAGGTAGCCGCCGCGAGCGGGTTCGGGGCCTTTGTGGCCGGCGCCGAAGAAGCGGTTGGCGTCCTCGGGCGTGGTCGAATCCAGTACGGCCAGTAGCTTGCCGGCGAGGTCGCGCACGCCGGCGTCGTCGACCGCCGCCAGTTTGCGGTCGTCGAGCAGCACCTGCACTCGGCTGGCGTCGGGGTTGAGGCGTTCGCTGACGTAGGTGGCCAGGCCTTCGATCCACAGCGAGCCGTAGACCGGCGGCTGCTCGTCCATCAGCAGTTCGGGCACCCGTTGGCCGTGGTAGAGGTGGAAGGATTCGTGGTCGAGGAACACCGACAGATTGGCGTCGTCGCCGTGGTAGCGGACGATGCCGTCGATGCCGACGAACAGC
This sequence comes from Lysobacter sp. Soil_C_15, assembly GCF_057657315.1. Taxonomy (NCBI): domain Bacteria; kingdom Pseudomonadati; phylum Pseudomonadota; class Gammaproteobacteria; order Lysobacterales; family Lysobacteraceae; genus Lysobacter; species Lysobacter sp. Soil_C_15. Next base: position 607,072 of record NZ_JBDGIR010000002.1, on the reverse strand, counting down.
GGCAGCTTGCCCTGCCACGGCCGCAGGTGCCCGTCGAAGTTGAACAGCGAGGGCATCAGGTAGATCGGCGCCCGCTCGCGGCGGAAGTCGGGGAATTCGCGCTGGAAGTGTTCGACGTGGCGCCGGTAGTGGCCGGCGAAGCCCGCGCTGAGGCGGCGCGCCGATTCGGCGATGGCGTCGAACTGCGGCAGCCAACTGGCCAGCCGTTCCGGCGTGGGCTTGAGTCCGGCGCCGGCGTAGAGCTCGGCGTTCGGGGCGAAGAAGGCCTGAGCGATCGCCTGCACGCGGTCCTCGACCGCGCGTCCGGCGTCGTAGGCGCGCCAGAACGCCGGCATCAGGTCGGTCGGCGCCGGCGCATCGGCCGCGGGCAGCCGGCCGGCGGCGGCGAGCAAGGGCGAAAGGGCGGCCAGGCGGAGCAGATCGCGGCGTTGCATGCTGAGGTTCCTTGAGTCGGCCGAACCGTCGGATGAGGTCGTCGATGCGGCGCGCGAAGGCGCCGAGTCTAGACCGGCCGGCGCGGCGAAGCTGTTTCTTTTTGCGCAACCGCGCGGCGCGAAAACGCGGCTTCAGTACGTGCGCACCCCGTCGGCCAGGGCCAGTTCCACGAACGCCCGCACTCGCGCCGGCAGCATCCGCGCGCTGGGATAGACGGCGTGGATCGGCGAGGGCGGGCGTTCGAACTGCGGCAACAGGATTTCCAGTTCGCCCGCGGCCAGATGCGCGGCGACCTGGTAGTGCAGGGCGCGGATCAGGCCGCCGCTTTCGCGGGCGTGGTCGATCGCGGCCTCGGCGCTGTTGGTGGCCAGGCGCGGGGCGATGGCGATGCGCAGTTCGCGGCCGGGATCGCGCGGGTCGGCGAACAGCCAATCGCCGTTGGCGTGGACCGGACCGAAGGCGATGGTGTCGTGGCCGGCGATCTGCTCCGGCGTCGCCGGGCGCCCGCGCTCGGCCAGGTAGGCCGGGCTGGCGACCAGTACCCGGCGGGTGCTGCCCAGCGCACGCGCGACCAGGCTGGAATCGCTCAGCGCGCCCAGGCGGATCGCGATGTCGACGCCTTCTTCGATCAGGCTGACGTTGCGGTCGTTGAGCTGCAGTTCGGCGACCACGTCCGGATAGGCCGCCAGATAGCGCCGCACCAGCGCGGCGATGTGCATGCGGCCGAAGGTCAAAGGCGCCGAGATCACCAGCCGTCCGCGCGGCCGCTCCTGTTCGCCGCGGGCGATGTCCTCGGCGGCGTCGACCTCGGCCAGTACCCGCCGGACCTGGTCCAGGTAGCGGGTGCCGGCGTCGGTGAGATGCAGCGAGCGGGTGGTGCGCTGGAGCAGGCGTACGCCGAGGTGGGTTTCCAACTGGGCCACGGTGCGGGTGACCACCGGCGGCGACAGGCCCAGCCGGCGCGCGGCGGCGGCGAAGCCGCCGGTGTCGCAGACGGCGGCGAACACGCTCATGGCTTGCAGACGGTCCACGGTTATTCCTGTTTTGGCAATGGTGAAGTGTCTTGGTCGCCGATTATCATCGATACGAGAAAGATTCAAAGTGGCTCCCGCAGCACGACCTTCCCACTCGGTCGCCGGGCCCGCTGCAGCCGGCCACCCTTCGGAGCCTTTCTCATGAGCAAGACCTTGTTGAGCGCGACTTTGTTGAGCGCGCCCCTGTTGAGCATGACCACCGCCGCGCTGCTGGCTGCCGGCGCCGCCCAGGCCGCCCCCGCCGCGACCGCCGCCGTCCAGCCGGCCGCAGCGACCGCGGCCGCCATCGAGCAGGTGCGCCACCGCACCGTCGACATCGACGGCGTCGAGGTGTTCTATCGCGAAGCCGGCCCGGCCGACGCGCCGGCGCTGCTGCTGTTGCACGGCTTCCCGACCTCCTCGCACATGTTCCGCGACCTGATGCCGCGTCTGGCCAAGCGCTACCGCGTGATCGCTCCGGACTACCCGGGGTTCGGCTACAGCGCCGCGCCGCCGCGCGAGCAGTTCGCCTACACCTTCGACCACTACGCCAAAGTGGTGGACGGCCTGACCCAGCGCCTGGGCCTGAAGCGCTACGCCCTGTACGTGATGGACTACGGCGCGCCGGTGGGTTTCCGCCTGGCGACGGCGCATCCGGAACGGATCAGCGCGATCGTGGTCCAGAACGGCAACGCCTACGACGAGGGCATCGCCGGCTTCTGGGATCCGATCAAGGCCTACTGGCGCAGCGGCGCGCCGGCCAAACGCGAGGCGCTGCGCTGGCTGACCAGCGCCAAGGCGACGCAGTGGCAATACACCAACGGCGTGCCCGACGTGTCGCTGGTCAGCCGCGACGCCTGGAGCCACGACCAGGCCGGGCTGGACCGCCCGGGCAACCAGGAAATCCAGCTCGACCTGTTCTACGACTACCGCACCAACCTGCCGCTGTACCCGCAGTGGCAGCGCTACTTCCGCGAACGCAAGCCGCCGATGCTGGTGCTGTGGGGGCGCAACGACGAGATCTTCGTCGCCGCCGGCGCCGCGCCGTACCGCCGCGACAACCCGAACGCGACGGTGAAGCTGTACGACACCGGCCACTTCGCCCTGGAAACGCACGGGGTGGAAATGGCGCGCGAGATCGGCGGCTTCCTGGACCGGCATGTGAAGCGCGGTCAGTGAACGGCGCGCCGCTGCGCCGGCCATGCCGGCGCCAGCGGCGGCATCGTCGCCCGAAGCGGTCGCGCGCACGGCATCCCGCCGGCGCCCGATCGCTTCGTCGTGTTTGCACGGTGGCGCGACCGGCGCGGCGGCGTCTTTCGCCCGCACGCGCTTCGCTTGAGCGCAGGGAATCGACGGTTCGTCCCGCATTCGCTCCGGTTCGTCACCGCCGTGTTGCGCCGGCGCCGGGCGCGCGGGCAGCCTAGCGCCGCATCGCGAGTAACCGGTCGCCGGCGAGGATCGCCTGACGTGTCTTTGAGCTCGCGGTCGCCAGGCCGTCGCGCCGCCGCAACGCGGCGCCACGGCCAGGACTGCGCGCGTCCGTCGGGGCGGCGTGCGCGAGGCGTTTTCGAGCCCCCTCAAAGGAGTGATGCATGAACATCCGGAGCTTGGCCTTCGTTGCGCTGGCCGTCGGCTGCGTTTTCCTCGGCGGCTGCAGCGCTATCGCCACCAAGACCAACAGCCTCACCGATGCGGACATCCTGTCCAAGACCTCGGGTGTGCTCGGACTGTCGCCGTCCGACCTCACCCTGGTCAACCGCCGCACCGAAGGCGTCAACACCTACGCGACGATCAAGGCCAAGAGCGGAAAGACCTACGCCTGCACGGTCAACGGCGGCAATCTGCTGTCGTTCGGAATGACCAACCCGCCGGTCTGCAACCCGATGTGAACGTGGACGGGGCGGATCCGCACGACGACCGGCCGCGCCGTCGGGCGGCGCCGCCCGTCTTCGATCCCGAACCGCCCACGCAGGCGAACCTCATGGAAAGCGACATGCCGAAAACACTGCGTTCGATCATGCTTGTGGTCGCGATGCTTGCCACCGCCTGCTCCGACCTCGCCGGCACGGGCTCCACCGTGGCGAGCGCGCAGGACTGCCGCGCCTACTACGTGCACACCTATCGCCTGGACGGCATGGAGGCCGCCACGGTGCTGGGCGAAGAACAATTGAGCAAGGATTCGGCCACCTGCGCCAGCTCCGGACTGGTGACGCGCCGGCATTTCGACTGCGCTATGGCGGCGCGCAGCGTGGATGCCTTGCGCGCGTGCGGCGCGCCCGACACGTAAGCCGCCGCCACGGCGAAGCGAAGGCGATGGCCGGACCGCTGCTCGCGCGGTTCGGGTATCGTGTGGACAGGATGAAGCGAGAGAGGCCAATGATGTCCGACCATCGTCGCAACGCCGGTACCGGCGGAGTATTCCGGCGCAAGGCGTTGCTTTCGTGCCTGATGTGGATCGGCCTGTGCGGCGCCGCAAGCGCGATGCAGGCCGGAGCCGGCGCCGCCGCGACTCCGGCTTCCGGGCCGGGCCAGGCCGCCGAGGCCAAGCTGGTGACCCGCTCGACCCTGGGCGCATGGATGCTGCGCGAGGATGCCGCGCGTCCGGGCTTGAACTGCGCGGTGAAATTCGTGCCGGCGCGCGCCGGCGCGGTCGGGCTGGCGATTCTCGGGCCGACCACGAGCTCGCGCGCATCGTCCATCCTGTTCGACGGCTACGGCATCCCTTCGTCCCGCTCGCCGCAGCAGGTGCAGGTCGAACTGGTGCAGAAGGATCTGCCGGTCACCCGGCTCAACGCCATGCAGCTGCCCGGCGACGCGGCGAGCTCGGCCGGCGTGCTCGCGATTCCGGCCGGCGATATCCGCCAGACCCTGAAGTCGATGCGCGACCGCGAGGACGAGATGCAGCTGAAGTTGGTCGCCGCTCCAACGGTATCGGTGGCCTACGACGGCCTGGACCAGGCCCGCGGAGCGCTGCTGGCTTGCCTGGACGGCAAGCGTTTCGTCGGCAAGAGCCTGCGCGAGGCGACCGCCGAGCTGCGGCCGCTGGGCGCCTCGACGATCCGCGGCCAGACCTTTTTCAAGGGCGCCTTGCTGGCGAAGAAGAAATACCCGCCGAAGGGCAGCCGCGCGGTCGGCCTTATCTGGATGACCGACGAGTTCAAGGTCTGGTACGAACAGGTCAAGCGCAACAAGAAGCTACCCGAGCAGATTCCGCTGCAGATCCTCAAGCACTTCATGTCGACCCGCATCCTCGACGACGAGGGGCGCTGGGAGTTCACCAACATGCCGGCAGGCGAGTACCTGCTGGTGGCGAACTTTTCCTACGAAAAGATCGTCAACCGGCCCGAGGTCGTCGGCCGGACCGACGTCTATCGCGGCAACCAGTACATCGGCTCCAACGACCAGGTCGCGTACTGGTCGTATGCGGTGCAGGAGGGCACGACGTTCGAGAAGAAAGTGATCGTGCCGCGCGACGGCGACACCATCGATGTGGCTTTGGACAAGTCGCAGATCTACTGCTTCATCGTCTGCTTCTGAGCGCAACGCTCACGCGCCGGGCTTGCGCGGCGGGCGTTTGCGCGCCGCCAGCCCATCGCCGCGCGCGGCGGCGTCGGCGCCGACCTGCCGGCGCTCCAACGCGCCGCTGCCGGCGGCGCGGACGATGCGCTGGAAGGTCGGGCATTCCCGATGGCTGGGCGCGCGACAGCGCGCGGCATGGCGCAGGCCGTCGCGCATCGCGCCGAGCCGGCGGATGCGGCGATCGAGTTCGTCGGCTTTGGCCAGCAGCAACTGCCGGTCGATGGCGCGGCTGCCGTCGGCGAACACCCGGCCGATTTCCTCCAGCGAGAAGCCGGCGGCGCGGCCGAGCGCGATCAGGGCCAGGCGTTCGAGCACGTCGGCGGCGAACAGCCGGCGCAGGCCGCGCCGGCCGAGCGAAGCGATCAGGCCCTTTTCTTCGTAGAAGCGCAGGGTCGAGGCGGGCACGCCGGAGGCGCGGGCGACTTGGGCGATATCCAGGCACTGCACGGGCTTGACCTCAAGCGAACTTGAAGTGGCATGGTGCGGACTCCTTCCTCGCCAGGCAAGCCGCCATGACCGTCCCGACCCGTTACGACTTCGACCCCGAAGCCCCGGCCGAACCGACCCCGCCGGACATCGATCAGGCCGCGCTGTGGAACGGCCCCGCCGGCCAGGCCTGGGTCGAGAGCCAGGCCGTGCTGGACGCGATGCTCGCGCCGTTGCTGCCGGTATTGCTGGAACCGGTATCGCGACGCCCCGGCGCCGAGGTGTTGGACGTGGGCTGCGGCACCGGCGCGCTGGCGCTGGCGGCGGCGCGCGCCGGCGCGCGCTGCACCGGCGTCGACATCTCCGCGCCGATGATCGGACTGGCCCGCGCCCGTGCCGAACGCGAAGCCGTCGATGCGCGCTTCGTCTGCGCCGATGCGCAGCGCCACGAGTTCGGCGGCGCGCGTTACGACCAGATCCTGTCGCGCCTGGGCGTGATGTTCTTCGACGACCCAGTCGCTGCGTTCGCGCGCTTGCGCGGTGCGCTGCGCGAAGGCGGCGCGATGCGTTTCGTGGCTTGGCGCGGCGCGGCGGAGAATCCGTTCATGACCACCGCCGAGCGAGCGGCGGCGCCGCTGTTGCCGAGCCTGCCGCCGCGGTCGCCGGGCGGCCCGGGCCAGTTCGCGTTCGCCGATGCGCAACACGTGCGCGAGATCTTGCGCCAGGCCGGTTGGCGGGCGATCGGCTTGCGCGGGTTCGAGGTCGAGTGCGGCTTCGCCGCGCGCGAATTGCCGGGCTACCTGAGCCGGTTAGGGCCGGTGGGGCTGGCGTTGGCGGCGGCCGACGCGGCCACGCGGGCGAAGATCGTCGAGGCGATCGTGCCGGCGTTCGCGCCGTACCTGCGCGGCGACCGGATCCGCTTCCAGGCCGCCTGCTGGTGCGTCGACGCCGAGGCCTGAGCATGGCGTCGATGCGGAACCGCCGATCCGCCGCAGTCCGAAAGTCATGCAGTCTTTTGGCAGGGTGTGTTGGTAATGTACAACGCTAGCATTGTGTTCATCGAGGCGCGGCCGAGACCGAAACGATCGGTTCGCCCTGTCGACCACAAGGGAGCGGATATGGACAAGGCGATGCGGTGGGGACGATCGACGGTGCTGGCGTTGGGTCTGCTGTGCGCGGCGGCGGCGCAGGCCGGCGACAGCCAGGTGCAGCGCGACGGCTATAGCCTGCAGGCGCAGCAGCAAGGGCAGGGACCGGTGACGGTGGTGTTCGAATCCGGTTTCGGCCAGGGCGCGGGCGTGTGGAAGCAGACCATCGCCGAACTCGGCGCCGACTGCAGCTGCATCGCCTATACCCGCGCCGCCCGGCCGCAAAGCATCGAGCAACACCTGCAGGACCTGCACGCGGTGATCGACACGCTGGCGCCGCAGCGCAAGCTGGTGCTGGTCGGCCACTCCTACGGCGGCCTGCTCGCCAGCGAGTTCGCGCGCCGCCACCCGCAACGCCTGCTCGGCGTGGTGCTGGTCGACCCGGCCACGATGAGCCAGCGCCACGCGTTCAAGCAGGCCGACCCCGAGCGGGTGGCGGCCGACGACCGCGCCTTGCTCGGCATGCTGCCGCCGCCGATGGCGGCGGACTACCGCTTGCTGGTCGAACAGCTCGACCGCGCCGACGCGGCGACGCCGCGCGCGCCGGCCGACGTGCCGGTGGCGTTGATGACCTCGACCCTGGTGGCCGCCGAGCCGTTCGTGCTGGAAGAAACCGCGCAAGGCAAGGCGATCTGGAAGCGCCAGCACGCCGAACTGTTCGCCGGTTTCGTCCGCGGCAGCCATCGCTACTACGCCACCGGCCACAACATCCACCGCGAAGATCCCAAGGCGGTGGCCGAGGCGGTGCGTTCGCTCGCGGCGCTGGCGGCCGCGCCCTGAGCCTCAGCGCCGGGTCGCCAGCACGCCGTCGAGGGCCAGTTCGGCCTTGAAGCCGGCCTTGTCCAGGCGCTTGGCGACTTCGCGCGGCACGTCGCGGCCGCTGGTGAGCTTGTTCGGGCTGCCGGTGTAGTGGAACAGCCGGCCGCCGCGGCGCAGCACGCGCGCCAGTTGCTCGTAGAAGGCCTGCGAATACAGTTCGCCGGCGATGCCGAAGCGCGGCGGGTCGTGCAGCAAGGCGTCGACCGAAGCGTCGCCGATTCCGGCGATCGCCTGCGACACGTCGCCATGGCTCAGTTGCAGGCGGCCGCCGCTGGCCGGCGCATCGGGGTCCGGCGACCAGGGATTGAGCGTGCGCAGCCACAGCACGCTTTCGTTCTTCTCGAACGACCGGATCCGCGCCGCGCCGGCTTCCAGGCAGCAGGCGGCGAAATAGCCCAGGCCGCCGCAGGTGTCGAGCACGCTCTTGCCGCGCGGTTCGATCAGCGCGACCTTGCGCCGCGCGTCGTCGAGCGGCGAGGTCTTTGCGGTCGGCAGCATCTTGATGCCGTCGATCTCGAAGGTCGGCGCGCCCCATGGCGTGGGCACCAGCTTGATCAGCGAGCCGGCGTAGCGCGAGACCGCGGCGAAGTCCGCGCCGTCCCAGTAGTAGATGGTGCGGTCCTTGAGCTTGGCCGGGTAGGGATAGGCCTGCCCCTGCCAATGCCAGGCGTCGGCTCGCAGCGCTGCGCTGCCGCTGGAGCGGTCCAGGTCCAGCGAACCGCTCCATTCGCCGTGGCCGGCGGCGCGCGCGGCGAGCAGTTGGTCGGCCAGCGGCGCGGTCAGCAGGGGGCCTGAGTAATGCGGCACGGCGGGTGTTCCTGGTCGGGCGAATGCGGCGTCCAGGATAAGGCGCACGCCCGGTTTTCTCGACCGGCGCGGCGGTAGGCGCGTCGCGGGCCGGCAGCGCCGATGCGGACGGACACTGGGGATAGCCCGGATGCGGCCGGCGCAGCGGGTCGGGGTATAAAGAGCGGTCACCGCACAGGGAGCTGCGCCATGACCGCGAAGACGCCCCGTTCCCCGGTCCGTCGCGCCGCCGGCGAACGGCCGACCAAACCGGTCGCCAAGAAGGCCGCGACCGGGCCGGCCGCGGCGGAGACAACGACGGCCGGCAAGACCGCGGCCAGCACCGCTGCGAAGCCGGCCCGAGCGGGTTCCGCCGCCGGCAAAGCGCCGCCGCTATTGTCGGGCGGCAATCCGCAGATCGCCAAAGGCGAGGGCGATGCGCCGGTGCAGGCCTATATCGCGGCGATGCCGGGCTGGAAACGCGCGCTCGGACAGTGCCTGGATGCGCTGATCGTCGAAGCGGTGCCGAACGTGCACAAGGCGGTCAAGTGGAACTCGCCGTTTTACGGCATCCGCGGCGAGGGGTGGTTCCTGAGCTTTCATTGCTTCGACCGCTACATCAAGCTGGCGTTTTTCCGCGGCACCTCGCTGCGGCCGATGCCGCCGGAGCCATCGAAGAACGCGCATACGCGCTATCTGCACGTGTACGAAAACCAGCCGTTCGACCAGGCGCAATTCCTGGCCTGGGCCGAACAGGCCAGCCGTTTGCCCGGGGAACGGATCTAGCGTTGCGGCGATCCCCCACTTTATTTGGAGACGACCAGGCATGAAGAGCAAGCATGGCGGTACCGGCGGCGGAGACGACCAGGCGGCGTCGGCGAAGATCGACGAGCGCATCGCGGGCCTGCCCGACTGGCGCGGCAAGACCCTGGCCCAGGCGCGCAAGCTGATCCTGCAGGCCGAGCCGGGGATCGTCGAAGAATGGAAGTGGGGCGTGCCGGTGTGGTCGAGCGGCGGCATCGTATGCACCGGCGAGGTCTACAAGAGCGCGGTCAAGCTGACCTTCGCCAAGGGCGCCGCGCTGGACGACCCGAGCGGCTTGTTCAATTCCAGCCTCGACGGCAATACCCGCCGGGCGATCGACTTCCGCGAGGGCGTGGCGATCGACGGCAAGGCCTTGCAGGCGCTGATCCGCGCCGCCGCGGCGCTCAACGCCTCGGCCAAGGCCGGCGCGGCGGCCAAGAAGGCGGTCAAGAAGGCGGCGACCCGGTCGGCCGCGCCGGCGGGCGCGGCCGCGAACGCTGCCAACAAGGCGATCGAGAAGACGGTCAAGAAGGCAGCCGAGAAGCCGGCCAAGAAAGCGGTCAAGAAAGCGGTCAAGAAGACGGCCGCGGCCCCGGCCGCCGGCAAGGCGCCCGCCAGGGCGGCCGGGAAAACGGCGGCCAAGAAGGCCGCCAAGAAGCCGGCCGGCAAGGCCTGAACGCCCGTCCCGGCGCGCCGCAGCGCGGCCGCCGGGACGCGCAGCGGCTTTGCCGAATCCGGCCGCCGGTGGCCATACCATCGGCCCAGGACAGGTCCCCGGCGCTGCGCTAGGCTGCGCCTTTTCCACCGGGGACCGCACCACCATGAAGCTTTCACGTTTGAGCCTGGGCCTGGCGCTCGCCGCCGCATTGGCCGTCCCCTCCGTCCAGGCCGCCGGGGCCGGCGCCCAGGGCCAGCCGCGACTGGGAAGCTTCGGCGTCGATCTGAGCGCGCGCGATACCCAGGTCAAGCCGGGCGACGACTTCAACCGCTACGTCAACGGCCACTGGCTGGACAGCTACCAGCTCAAGGACTACGAGACCTCCTACGGCTCGTTCAACGCGCTGCGCGACCAGTCCGAGGCGCAGGTGCACGCGATCATCGAAGAACTGCGCCAGCGCCAGGACCTGGCCCCCGGCAGCGACGCGCGCAAGCTGCGCGACTACTACGCCAGCTACATGGACCGCGCCGCGCGCGACGCCGCCGGCATCCGTCCGCTGCAGCCGGTGCTGGACCGGATCGCCAAGATCGATTCGCAGCCGGCGCTGATCGCCGCGTTCGGCCGCGCCGACCTCGACGGCAGCGCCGCGCCGGTGCGCCTGGGCGTGGACCTGGACCGCAAGGACCCGGACCAGTACCTGGTCGGCCTGCGCGTCGGCGGCCTCGGCCTGCCGGACCGCGACTACTACCTCAACCAGGACGCGCGCTTCGTCGGCATCCGCACCGCTTACCTGGCCCACATCGAACGCATGCTCGGCTTCGCCGGGGTGAGCGACGCCAAGGCGCGCGCGCAAGCGGTGCTGGCGCTGGAGACCGAACTGGCCAAGCCGCAGTGGGAGCGCGCCAAGCTGCGCGACCGCGACAAGACCTACAACGTCTCCAGCTTCGCCGAGCTCGGCAAGCAGTACACCGGCTACGACTGGGCGGCGCAGTTGAAGGCGCAGGGCATGCCGGCGATCGACCGGGTCAACGTAGCCACCCCGAGCGCGGTGCAGCCGGTGCTGGACGTAATCGGCAAGACCCCGCTGGCGGTGTGGCGCGACTACCTGACCTTCCACGCCGTGCGCAACAACGCCGGCTTGCTGAGCCGCGAGATCGACGACGCCGCGTTCGCCTTCAACGGCACCGTGCTGAGCGGCCAGAAGGCGCAGCGCGACGACTGGAAGCGCGCGGTGGCCGCGGTCACCGGCATGGACGGCCTCGGCGATGCGATGGGCAAGCTCTACGTCGAGCGCAATTTCTCGCCGCAGGCCAAGGCGGCGATGCAGGCGCTGGTCGAGAACCTGCGCAAAGCCCTGCGCAGCAACATCGAGAAGATCGACTGGATGGGCGATGCGACCAAGGCCGAGGCCTATCGCAAGCTGTCGACCTTCCGGCCCAAGGTCGGCTATCCGGACAAGTGGCGCGATTACTCCAGCGTCGCCATCGTGCCGAACGACCTGATGGCCAACGTGATGCAGTTGCGCGCCTACGGTCGCAACGACCAGGTGCGCCGGATCGGCACCCGTCCGGATCGCGACGAGTGGTTCATGACCCCGCAGACGGTCAACGCCTACTACAACTCGACCTTCAACGAGATCGTGTTCCCGGCCGGCATCCTGCAGGCGCCGTTCTTCGACCTCAACGCCGACCCGGCGGTGAACTACGGCGGCATCGGTGCGGTGATCGGCCACGAGATGGGCCACGGCTTCGACGACCAGGGCAGCAAGTCCGACTTCGCCGGCATCCAGCGCAACTGGTGGACCGACGCCGACCGCGCCGGTTTCGAGCAGCGCACCAAGGCGCTGGGCGCCCAGTACGACGCCTACTGCCCGCTGCCGGGGCAGTGCGTCAACGGCGCCCTGACCATGGGCGAGAATATCGGCGACCTGGGCGGCATCTCGATGGCCTACACCGCCTATCAGCTGAGCCTGGGCGGCAAGCCGGCGCCGGTGATCGACGGCCTCAGCGGCGACCAGCGCTTCTTCCTGTCCTGGGGCCAGATCTGGAAGGGCAAGTACCGCGACGAGGCGCTGCTGAACCAGATCAAGACCAACCCGCATTCGCCGTCGCAGTACCGCGCCAACGGCCCGCTGCGCAACTTCGACCCGTGGTACCGCGCGTTCGAGGTCAAGCCGGGCGATGCGATGTACCTGGCGCCGGAACAGCGCGTGCGGATCTGGTGATGCGTCGGGGACGACGGGGTCGAGCGAGGCTCGACTCCGTCGATCCCCGCGATGTTCGCGGACATGGTTTACCTGGGCCTGTTCGTGGCGGCGTTCGTCGCCGCCACCTTGCTGCCGGCGCAATCGGAAGGCGTGCTGGCCGGCCTGGTCGTCGCCGGCCACACGCCGCTATGGCTGGTGCCGACGGCCAGCGTCGGCAACGTGCTCGGCTCGCTGCTCAATTGGTGGTTGGGCCGCGAGGCGATGCGCTTCAGCGACCGGCGCTGGTTTCCGGTCAGGCCGGCGGCGCTGGCCCGTGCCCGCGCCTGGTACGGCCGCTACGGCCGCTGGAGCTTGCTGCTGAGCTGGATGCCGGTGATCGGCGACCCGCTGACCCTGGCCGCCGGAATGATGCGCGAGCCGTTGCGGGTGTTCCTGCCGTTGGTCGCCCTGGCCAAGACCGCGCGCTACGCGCTGGTGGCGGCGGTGGCCGCTCGGTACGCGTAGAGCGCGGGATGGCGCGGACGGTTACATTCCCGGAATCGGCAAGCACTCCATCACCTCGACTCCGTCGCCGGGGAAGATGGTGAAGTGCGGATGGTTCTCGAACAGCTTGGCCGCGGCCGCGTGCGACTCGGCCTGGACTACGGTGTAGCCGGCCAGCGCGTTGCGGATGTCGGCGATGCCGTCCTTGGAGATGCGCTTGGTCTTGCCGAGCGGGCCGCCGTGGTCGACGATGATGTCGGCATGGGTCTGCACCCATTGTTCCCAGGCCTGCATGCCGGCCTGGTCGCGCTCGGCGCGGGTCTGCGGGTCGAGCTTCTGCCAGGCGTCCATCGAGCCGGGCGTGCCGGTGAAGATGGCGACGAACTTCTTCATGGGGAATTCCTTGAGGATGAGGCGGGCGCGGCCCGCAGGGGAGGAGCGACTCAGCGGTCGCCTTCTTTCTTCATGCCCTTGAGCAAGGCGACGATGGCCATGCCGTGGCCCTGGCCGAGCTCGAAGTCCTGTTTCAGCCAGGCCAGCACCTGGCCGGCCTTGACCCCGGGCCGCAGGCCCTTGGCGTCGCTATAGCCTTTCTTCGCCGCCAGGGCGCGGAAGTCGGCCGGGCTCTTGCCGGTCTTGGTCTGGATGTTGTCGAGATAGGCCTGGAAGGACATGGATGACTCCTGATCGAAAGGGCCGGCGGGGCCGGATGGGCGCTGTCATCTCAAGCGACGAACCGGCGCGGCCCGGATCGACACGGTCCGGGAAAAAAATTTCGCCCCGGACCGGGGTGCTAAAATGCCGGCCTTTCGGACCCTGCCAGAGCGAGCGCCGCGATGACCGCCCCAGCCTTCTATCCGATCGGTACGCCCGGCCGCCCCTGGGGCGCGGAGGAGGTCGCGCAATGGCGCGCGCGCCAGGTCCGCCATCGCAGCTATGCCGACGATGTGCTGAGCGCGATCGAAGGCCTGCGCGAGCGTTTCGAGGTGGTCGAATACGGCCGCCTGGACTACGCCCCCGACGCCTATCCGCTGTTCGCGGTCAAGAGCCGCGACTGGGACGCAAGCCTGCCGGTGGCGCTGGTGACCGGCGGCGTGCACGGCTACGAGACCAGCGGCGTGCACGGCGCGCTGCGGTTCCTCGACCGGCATGCCGCCGATTACGCCGGCCGCGCCAACCTGCTGGTCGCGCCCTGCATCAGCCCCTGGGCCTACGAGCGCATCCACCGCTGGAACGTCGATGCGATCGATCCCAACCGCTCGTTCCGCGAGAACAGCCCGGCGCAGGAATCGGCGGCGCTGTTGCGCCTGGTCGCGCCGGTGCGGGCGCAGGTGCTGCTGCACATCGACCTGCACGAGACCACCGACAGCGACGAATCCGAGTTCCGTCCGGCGCTGGCCGCGCGCGACGGCAAGCCGTTCGAGCCCGGCGAGATCCCCGACGGCTTCTATCTGGTCGGCGACACCGACAATCCGCAGCCGGAGTTCCAGCAGGCGGTGATCGCCGCGGTCGAGCAGGTCACCCATATCGCGCCGCCGGACGCCCAGGGCGAGATCATCGGCTCGCCGGTGGTCGCCCACGGCGTGATCAATTACCCGGTCAAGCAGCTCGGCCTGTGCGCCGGCATCACCGACGCGCGCTACACCACCACCACCGAGGTCTATCCGGACAGCCCGCGCGCCACGCCGGAACAGTGCAACGCCGCGCAGGCGGCGGCGGTGTGCGCGGCGATCGACTTCGCCCTGGCCCGGCAGTGATGCCGGTGCGCCGGGGCCGCTGCGCCTTGGCGCTGGCCCTGGCCGTCTCGGCGCTGGGCTGCGCCCATCGCACGACGACCGACGCGTCTTCGCCCGAGGCCGCGGCCGTGGGCCGGCCAGTGCAGGGCGATGTCGCGTTCTATCTCGAGGCCGAAACGGACCGGGCCGGCGCATTGAAGCTGGCGATGCTCCATCCGGTCGACGGCGCGCCGGTCGAAGTGAGCCTGCAGCCGCAGCCGATCGTCGCGCGCGGCGAGGTCGCCACGGTGGCGATGGTGGCCGAAGACGACGGTTTCGCCGCGCTGGATCTGCGGCTCGACCCGGCCGGCGCGCAGCGTTTGCGCCAGGTCACCGCCGACAATGTCGGCAAGCGCATGGCCGTGGTCGCCGCCGGCCGCGTGCTGACCGTGGCCACGGTGATGGGCGAGATCGGCGACGGCAAGGTGCGCGTCGCCGGCCTGAACTTCGCCGATGCGCAGACGCTGTACCGCCGGCTCAGCGAAGCGGCGCCGGCGCGCTGAGCCTCCAGTCGGCACGCAGGCGGCCCGCGTTCAACGTCCCATGACCACCCGCAGGCCGCGTACCTCGCTGTCATCCGGCCGCCGCGGCGCGTCGCCGGCGCGGGTCACGCGCAGGCGCACGCGCACCCGGCCGTCGCGCACCGCGTAGGCGGGCAGGGGCACGGCGTAGGTGCCCGCGTCGCGCCCGGGGCCGATGCCGTGCGGCGAAATCACCCCCAGCGGCCGTCCGGACTCGGTGCTCAGTTCGATCTCATGGCCCGAGCCGAGGCGGCCGACCTGCACCTCCAGGAACACCGATTCGCCGATGTCGCGCGGGCGCGGCAGGGTCACAGTGGCGACGTCTCCCGGCGCCGCGCAGCCGCCTTGCCCGACCAGCAAGAGCAAGACCAAGGCTGCGCCGGCCCGGGACACGTCCGGCTCCGCTCAGTCGCCCGGGACGATCGACAAGGCCTTCACCGCGACCGGCTCGGCGCGCTGCGAGGTCGAGGTCACCAGGCGGATGCTCAGCTGCGCGCTGTCTCCTTCGAGCTGGGTGAAGGCGCGCAGCGTCTTGGGCAGCGGCACGGCGAAGGTCGAAGCATGCGACATGCCGGCCATGGTCGGGCCGAAGAAGGCGATGGTGCCGGCGTAGTACGGGCTGTCGGCATCGACCTGCTGCACGTCCGCCGGGGCGTTCACCAGCACATCGAACTCGCGCGCCGCGCTGTCCGGACGGTCCAGGCTGATCTCGGCGAACAAGGCGGCGGGCCGCGCCTGCTCCAGATGGCGCCGGACCAGCGCGGCCGGCACCGTCGCGGTCGAAACCCCGGCCTGCACGCTGCCCCTGATCGGCGCTGCCGGCGCCGAGGCCGTCGACCGGACGCTGACCAAGGACTGCTCGGCGCTGCCGTAGCCCGGGCCGTAGTCGTAGTCGAACACGGCCGTGCTGACGTAGTCGCCGGCCTTGCGCGGGCCGACGTAGTTGCCGTCGCCGTCGACGTAGAACAGGAACGGCTCCTGCAGGAACGGTTGCAGATCGTCGCCGGTCGGCAGGATCGGCCCGCCGGCGGCGAGTTGCCGGCGCGTCCACACGTCCCACAAGCGGTCCATGTTGGAGTGATGGAGGTAGAAGATCGGGTCCACCGGCGACAGGAAATTGGTCATGTTGCCGTAGGGGCCCGGGTCGACCGCGGCGACGCCGCCGATGCAGTTGTGCACCTTGTTGTGCGGGTAGTGCTCCAGGGTCGAGAACTGGGTCGCCCCGTCCGGCATGATCAGATGCGATTCGGTCTTGGTGCTGGTGAAGCTGCGGCTGATCACCGGGTCGTAGTAGACCGTCGGGCTGAGCCCGGAGTTGATCACGAACGGCGAGACGTCGTACGAGGTCTTGGCGTCGAGGTGGGGGTTGGCGCGCGACAGGTAGCGCGCGCCGCAGGTGATGGCGAAGGCCATGTTGCCGGAAATGCCGTATTTCTGCTGCGCGTCGTAACCGGTGACGCCGGCCCACATCGTGTCGAAGGAGGTGTAGCCGCGCCCCGCCAATTGCTTGAGCTGGGCCGACGACAGCGAGTTCCAGTACCTCCGCATCGCCTGCTCGCAGAAGTCGGTGAACTTCTTCAGATTGCCGGTGTACGGCGCATAAGCGCCGTCGGTGGGGCTGAGCACGCCGTCGAACATCCCGGCGGGGATTTCCCGGTGCCGGGTCCAGTCCCAGAACGGCATGGCGAAGTTCGGGTCGCCGCTGTACTTGCGGATGGTGCGCTCGAAATAGCCGACATAGCCGCGGTGCCAGACATAGAACCACCAGTTGCCGTGCGGGCAGTCGAGGAAGTGGACGAACGCGTTGCGGAACCAGTTGTGCGGGTGATCGGCCGGAAGCTTGAGCATCGCCTCGACGCCGCGGGCGTAGCTGGCCAGCATCTTCTGACCTTCGGCGGTGTTGACGTCGACGCGGCGATAGCGGGCGCGCGCCGGCGGCGCGCCGAGGTCGCCGGACGACGCCAGCGCGGAACCGAACGGCAACATCGTTCCGCCCAGCGCGGTCGCGGCGGTGGTCAGAAAATCGCGGCGTGAATAGCGCATCCTGCTGTTCTCCGGGGTCGATGGAATGTCCGGCCCGCGATGCCGGCCCCGCAGCGGACGCCGCGAGCGTCGGCCGCTTTCGCGAGCAGCGTTCTCAGCGGATAACGCGGGCGCCTGCCGGCGACGGACAAGAAACGGCGGCCGCGATCGCAACTGTCGGCGCAGTCACAGATGCGGCGCGATGCAATGCATCGAATCGGCGGTGAGGAAAGGAGAAGGTCGAGCGGTTTCGTCGTGCAGCCGGTCGCCGGCGATCGCGATGGCGCCGGTTTCGTCGTCTTGCAGGGAGCCAGCCGACGCGATGGCGCGCTGGCCCGATCGGAACTCGCCTGGGCGTAGGAGCGGATTGCCGTCGGCGACCGCGCTTTGCCCCCTGAGATCAGTAGAACGCGACGCCCGGCCGCAGCACCAGTTGGAACAGCGCCAGCAAGGCCGCCACGGCCAGCGCCAGGCGCAGGGTCGAAGCCGGCGCAACCGCATCGCCGCGGGCCTTCGCATCGGCGACGCGCCAGGCGCCGGCCTGGATCCAGACCAAGCCGAACAGCGCCACCCAGGCCGGCAACAACGCGACCTCGATCCACTCGCGCGGCACCCGGAAGGGCAGGGTCAGGAGCGTGCCGAGCAGGGCCGGCAGGGTCGCGCACAGGAATACGAAGCGGGTGCGTGCGCCGGGCCCGGCGATGCGCTCGGGCGCGTCGGCCAGCGCCAGCAGCGGACGCAGCAAGGACAGCGCGGCCAGCGGAATCGCCGCCAGCGCCAATGCGGCGGCGATCAGCCGGGTCGCAGGGCTCCATTGCAGATAGCCCATCGCCATGCCCAGATCGCTGCCGGCGCTGAGCGCGCCGATCGCGACCTGCGGCAAGGCCATCAACCAGCCGCAATACGCCATCCAGACCAGGAACAGGCGCAGGTGGGTCCCGCCGCGCGCATCCCGCAGGCGCCAGGCGCAGACGCAGGCGACGATCGCGGTGGCGACCGCGCCGCCGCCCTGGAACAGCGCGGCCAACGGGTGCTCGCCCTGCCAGGCGTGGTTGTTGTGGAACAGGGTCGGGCGCAGCCCGGGCGTCAGCGCCTTGGGCAGGACCAGGAACAGCTCCTGGATGAAGAAGGTCAGGTTGAAGGCCAGGGTGTAGAGCAGGGCCGAGTTCAGACTCAGCCGCCAGTTCCAGGGCAACGCCGCCGCCGCCGAGCGGGCGGCGCCGCGCGAACGCAGTGCCCCGGCCAGGGCCAACAGGGCCGGTCCGACCACCAACACGCCGCCGGCCATTGCGGCGATCGCAGATCCGAGCATGCGCCAACGTCCCTTGCCGCGTCATCGCGTCGGCGCACTATAGCGGGGTCCGCGTAGCGGCGATTCGGCCATCGCAAAATAATCGCGAGCGAATGTCGATTCGGGCGCAGCGGGTTCGTCGTGGTTGCAAGCGCGCGGTTCAGCGCCGGAACCGTTCCGGCGCCCGCGCCCGCCACGAGGAGTCGGCAGATGCGTTTTCTATCCATGATCCGGATCGACGAGAGCCTGAACCAGGCGCCCAGCGAGCGTCTGCTGAGCGATATGCAACAACTGATGCAGGAAATGACCCGCAACGGGACCCTGATCGCCACCGCCGGCCTGACCCCCAGCGCCGACGGCGTGCGCCTGCGTCTGCGCGGCGGCAGGATCACCGCGACCGACGGCCCGTTCACCGAGGCCAAGGAAGTGATCGGCGGCTACGCCCTGTTCGAGGCGGCGTCGAAGGACGAGGCGGTCGCGATCGGCCGCCGCTTCCTGGAGGTGCACGGCGAGGGCTGGGATATCGAGTGCGAGGTGCGACCGCTGCAGGACGAGGGCTGCGGGCGGGTCGACTGCGCGGAATGAGCCCAGGCCGAGCGCCGCCTGCCGCCGCGGCGAGCGCGATGCCGTCGGTTCAGGGGTGATAGGCGGGGTTCGGCGGCTCGGCCGGCACCAACGCGACCACCGCCGCGGTGGTCTGCGTCTGCCAGCCGTTCACGCCGCTGATCCAGGCGTTGCCTGCGATCTGGGTCCAGATTCCCTGGCCGGCGCTCCATTTGTAGTGGACATGCGCGCGCACCGTGATCTTGTCGGTCTGATTGGGAACGTCGACATCCGTCCATTGCACGGTGAGGGTGTACTGGTATCCACGGGCAGCCCATGCCTTCTTCGGGACCGCCGCGAAGATCGGATTGGGAGCGTAGGGCGGCGGGTTGTTCAGCAGCTGCGTCGCCGCGGCTTGTTTTTCCAGATCGGAAGAGGGAACGCTCATGACGGCCTCGGAAAGGGGAACCGGTTGCGGTCGACCGCAACCGGTCCCGCCATCCGCAGTAACGTCGCGGCGGTTCGGCGTGTGAATTGAATCCGGCGGTCCGGCGCCGCCGGCCCACGCTCAGCGATTGCGCGCCGCTTCCTGGAGGCGCACGGCGACGGCTGCGGCATCGAATGCGAGACGCGGCCGTTGCAGGACGAGGGCGCGGGCTGAGGCCGGTCGACTGCGCGGCATGAGCGCAAGCAAGACTCGCCGCCGCGTCCGCCTGCGGCGAGGACGAACGCGGCGTCGTCGGTTCAGGGGTGATAGTCCGGATCCGGCGGCAGGGCCGGCACCAGCGCGATCACCGCCGCGGTGGTCGGCGTAGTCCAGTCGGGCAGGCCGCCGATCCCGGCGTCGCCGGCGATCCGGGTCCATGTCCGCTGTCCCGCGTCCCAGGCGTAGTGAACGCGGGCATGGACCGTGATCCAGTCGGCTTGATCGGGCACGAAGACATCCGTCCACTGCACGGTGAGGGCGTACTGGTAGCCGCGCTCGGCCCAGGCCGCAGCCGGAACCATCGCGAAGATCGGATCCGGCGCGTAGGGCGGCGGGTCGTCCAGCAGTTGCGTCGCTGCGGCCTGCTTCTCCTGATCGGAGGAAAGAACGCTCATGACGGCCTCGTAAGGGGGAACCGGCTGCGGCGGACCACAGCTCCGGTCACGCAATCGGCGGTAAGTCCGTTGCCGCCCGGAGCGCGAATCCGGCGATCCGCGCCCGCGCCCGCGCTCAGCGATTGACCGCCGGCCCGTTGACGCCCGCATAGCCGTTGGCGCAGCCGCTGGTGCAGGTGGTGGCGAGCATGTTGTAGACGATCCGGCCGGCGTTGGACTTGGAGCGGAAATGCCCCACGCCCTGGCTGGTGTCGCCGCCGCCGGCATTGTACGGGCTGCCGTCGTTCCAGTCCCAGTCGTAGGCGTAGGCGCTGTTGCCGGCGCCGATGTCGACCTGGGCCTTGACGTTGCCGCCGGCGTTGAACAGCGCGCCGCCGCTGCAGCCGGCGGCGTAGCTGGTGGTGAAGCAGTGCACCTGATCGTACAGGCCGGCGGTGATGGTGTAGAAGGCGATCGAGCCGTAGGTCTGCGGCATCGCCCGCAGGCTGTTGCTGCCGTCGCCGGTCCAGCGGTTGTAGCCGTAGTAGGGCACACCGCTGCTGGGGTAGAGGCCGAAGGTGTAGTAGTCGTACGGGTAGACGTAGGCCTCGGCGTTGCAGGTCGGCGCGTACGCCGATTGGTAGCCGGTGCTCAGGCAGGTGCGCAGGCCGCGCAGGCCGCCGGCGATGTTGACGAAGCGGCGCACGCTGGCCTGATAGCCGTAGTACTTCAGCATCGCCAGGCTCATCGACGAGCCCAGCGAGTGCGAGACGATGTCGACCTGGCTGCGGCCGGTGTAGGCCTTCACCTTGTCGATGAAGGTCTTGAGGATCTGGTACTTGGCTGGCTCGTGATAGTTGTATTGCGGCGCGCCGCGCTCCTCGGCGTCGAGGTAGCTGACGCCGAACAGCTCGCAGTCGTTGTAGCCACGCGCCTTGAGCTCGTCGTAGACCGAATGCGCCGGCGTCGCGTAGCCCGATACCGCCGAAGGCGGCATGTCGAAGCTCAGCGCGCTGTCGCCGTTGCCGTGCACGAACACCACCGGGGTGCGGGTGGCGATGCAGTCGCCGCCGCCGAAGCCGCCGCTGCCGACGCCGGGCGCGAAGCCGCCGGCGTACTGGCTGGCCGTGCCCTGGCAGGTATAGCCGTTGTGGCTGCCGCAATCCAGGGCCGCGGCCGGCGATGCCGACAGGCCGAGCAGGACCAAGGCCAGGCCGGCCGCGCTCAGCGGCGCCGGGATGAGGCCGGCGAATCGCCAGCGGCGCGAACTGGCCGATGCAGGCGCGGATGCAGGCGTGGATGCAGTGCGGAACATGAGCCCTCCCCAGGGTGGTCGGTACGACGACGGAACCGCGGATCCGGCGATGGTGGCCCCGCGCTTCGCCGCGGCGGTATTGCACTTATGGGCGATGCGGCCGCGTTCGGCGCCGGTCGTCGCGGCGGCGCATGGTCGCGACTGTGACCCAGCCGGCAATTCGGCCCGGCCGGCTCGCATAAGGTGCGCACGGTGCGCCGCCGTCCCGGCGCCTGCGACGGCCCCGTCGCAGGGTCGGTGCGCGGCGTCGCCGAGATCGCCGCGCGCCGCGCCTGCCGGCCGCACTTCCCCCAGCCACGAGAGTCCACATGCGCATCAAACGATCACCAGCCCGCCTGGCGGGCGCCTTGTTCGCCGCTGTGCTGTTGCCCGCATCCGTCGCCCAGGCCGCCAACCAGTATTGCGACAACGACCGCGACCCGGGGCAGTACCCCGACTGCGGCAACGTCGCGGGAGCCGGCTTCTACTACCGCAGCGGCCAGCCCGGCGACTACCACGGCGACGACCGCCTCTCGACCACCCAATCCAGCAGCTACGGCTGGGTGTTCCTGGGGCCGGTCGCCGCCGGCCATCACTACGCTTATCTGGCCAACTACGCCTTCACCGACCCGCGCGCCGAGTACCAGGCCTGGGACCTGGGCAACGGCTTCTACTCCATCGGCTACGTCAACCAGAACACCGCGCCCAGCGGCTGGAACTACGTCGGCTACGGCACCAGCGGCGCCTTGTACGTGCGTCGCAGCAGCGGCAGCGGCGCCACCGGCGCCGACGCCGTGCAGCGTCAGTACCCGGGCCTGAGCGCCAAGGCGGTGTCGCCGCTGACCCCGGCGCCGGCCGGCCTGTGCCCGAGCCTGGGCCTGCGCGATCCGGCCCTGGCCGAATTGCAGAACACGATGCTCGACGCCGCGCGCCGCTACCGCGATGCCGCCGGCTCGTTCGCGATCGCGTTCAAGAACAACGGCCAGCGCGAGCGGATCGATTTCGAAGTCTCGCCGGCGCGGCGCAGCAGCTACGTGCGCATCGCCGCGGCGAACGGTCGGGTCAGCGAACACTATGCCGACGCGCAGTCGCAAACGACGCTGTGGCCGGGGCAGTCGGCGTATCGCTCGAGCCGGCGCGCGGTCGCGCCGGACGCGCAAACCACGGCTGTCGCCCATGCCTATCGCAACATCGCCTGCCAGGCGGTGTACGCGCAGCAGCCCGACGCCAGCGGCGCGATCGGCGCCGCCGACGTGCTGGCGCCGGCCAACTACGCCTTCTGGCTGTCGGATACGGACAGCCGGATCCTCGGCCGGCCTTTGTTGCTGGGCCGCGAGACCGTGCTGGTCGAAGGCCGTCACGACGAGGCGATGGCGCGCAAGCTCGGCGCGCAACGCTACCGCATGTGGGTCGACGCGGCGACCGGGATCCTGCTCAAGCTCGAAGGCCGCAACGCGCGCGGCGGCCGCGCCTACCTGATCGAAGTCGATCGCCTGCGCCTGGACCGCGGCCTGTCGCCGCGGGCCCGGCCGGCGGTTCCGAAAGCCTGGACCGACCTGGCCGCACGCCCCTGAGACTGCGCGCCCGGCGCGGCATCGGCGCCGCGCCGGAGCGCGAGGCTCAGTACATCCGCCCGGTGGCGCCGGCGCCGTTGAGCGCGTTGTAGAACAGCACCCCGCCGGGCGAGGACACGACCCGGTTCCAGCCGGTGGCGAAGGCGCCGGCCGGGTAGGAGGTCACGGTGGTGTGGTTGCCCGCGCTGTCGAAGCGGCCGATCGCGCCGGCGCCGTTGGCGGCGTTGTAGTACAACACGCCGTTCGGCGTCTGCACGATGCTGGTCCAACCGGTGGCGAACGAGCCGGCCGGCCAGGTACGGACGGTCGCATGATTGCCGTTGGCTTCGATCCGGCCCAGCGCGGCGGAGCCGTTCTGGGCGTTGTAGTAGAACAACCCGGCCGAGGTGTCGGCCACGATGCTCCAGCCGGTCGCGAACGAACCGGCCGGCCAAGTCTGCAGGGTGACGAAGGATTGAGCCTGCGCCGTCGCGGTCGCGGCGGCGAAGGCGAGCGGAACCAGCAACATCGACCAAGGACAGCGCTTGCGCGCGCAACGACGAGCGAGGGTCATGGCAGCTTTCCTGGGGAAGGGCGCGCCGGTCGCGGCAGCGCGCGTCCGGCGGCGCGTTCCGGACGCGGGGCGGGGCGATGCGGAATCCGCGCGTTGCAAAGTGCGTCGGCGGCGGTGCCGCGCTTTCTTGTAGCCGAGCCGGCGCGCGGTTTCCGTCGATTGCGTCCCCGGATCCGCAGCGGACCGGCGCGGACGCGCAGCCTGCGGCCGGCGCGGCGACGGCGTTCCCGAGGCGACTGCGCCGGCGATCACGCCGGCGAACATCGGCCGCTGCGACGCGCTTGCGGTGCGCAGATCCCGCGAACGCGCTGGACCGCTTGCGCCACGCACGGCGGCGGAGTACTAGAGAGCCGGAGCCAAGCGGCGGGAGAGAGGACATGCATCACGCGATACAGGCGATTCTGGCCGCCGGCTTGTGCTGCGCCGGTGCGGCCTGGGTGGACCAGCCGGCGCCGTCCCGGCCCGAGCCGGCACCGGCCCACGACGCCGAACTGGCCAGGCGCCTGGGCGCCGACGAGCGCGGCATGCGCCGCTACGTGCTGGTGATCCTCAAAACCGGGCCGAACCGGGTGCCCGATGGCGAGGAACGCAAGGCGATGTTCGCCGGCCACTTCGCCAACATCGAGCGCCTGGCCAAGGCCGGCAAGCTGGCCTTGGCCGGTCCCTTCGCCGAAGATCCGGCCGGCTGGCGGGGGCTGTTCCTGCTCGCGGTGGACGACATCGAGGAGGCACGGCGCCTGACCGCGGCCGATCCGGTGATCGAGCGCGGCGAAATGGTCGCCGAATACCATCGCTGGTACGGTTCGGCGGCGGCGATGGCGATCCCGGAGATGCACGACCGCCTGGCGCCGAAGCGGCCTTGAACCAAGCTGGAGCAGGCGGCGTCCACGAGCGCGGCTTGGACGGCGCCAGGCGCTCTGCTACCGTGCCCGGCCGGGACGGCGGCGCCTTCGGCGACGCCGCGCAACTCTATCCAAGGCAGGAATCCGCATGCGCTCTTTGCGTCGTCGTTTCGCTCTCGGCCTCGGCCCCATCCTCGCCGTTCTCGCCGTCCACGGCGCCGCCGCGACCGAAATCGCGCCCGAAGCGATGCGGCTGGAAGCCGGGTTGATCGCGGCCATGCGCTACGACGCCAAGACCGGCGAGCGCGCCGCGCCGACCGGCCCGGCGATCCAGGCCTATATCCACGCCGGCTACCTCACCGCCAAGCCGACCGTGCGCGCCGACTACACCGACTACCGGGTTTTGAACAAGCCGGCGACCCTGTTCGGGCTGCCGTTGGTGGCGATCGAAGAGGAATACATGACCCAGTACCTGGGCTGCTGCGTCAGCGAAGGCGCCGGCGCGACGGTGCGGGTCACCGGAGACATCAAGCCGCTGGTCGAGTTCGCCAAGCGCAATGCCTGCCACCTCGAACGCGACTACGACGCGCGCGCCGAGTTCAAGAACTACGGCATCGCCGCCAACCTGCCGGCCGGCCGCTACGCCAACCTGAGCTGCCGGGGGCGCGACGCGGACCGGGCGGAGCGCTGAGTTTCGGATTCGCGACTGGGGCGAAGTGGCCCAAGTCGCTTCTGCACGGGCGGCGACAGCGGCGGGACGGCTGTTGCGTCCCGCCGCGCGCAGTGCGATGCCGCCGCCGGCCTCAGAACCCTTGCAGCCGGTTCAGCGGAATGCGCTGGATGTGGTCGTGTTCCGGGCCCGGCCGGCTCTTGTATTCGTCGGCGGCGCTCTCGTAGGTCACCCAGACTTCGCCGTCGATGATGTTCAGGCCTTCGGCGTAATCGTCGATGTCGCCGACCTTGCGCGCCTGTTCGGGCGCGGCCAGGTCGAAACGCTGCGGGTCGCTGCCGTAGGCCTGGAACAGCAGGTCGCTGTCCTGCTTGGTGCCGTACGAGGTGGTGAACAACAGCCCGCGATCGGTGACCGCCACGCCCGGCGCTGCGCAGTTCCTGTGCGCGCTGACTGGTGTCGCGACCGAAGCGGCCCGGATCGGCGGTCGGCGACGGCATCGGCCGGCTGGGCATGTGCTGGCTGGGGATGTGACCGCCCGTCGTCGGACCGCCGTCGCCGCCGCGGCCTTGGCCGAAGGCGGTCGGCACGGCGAGGCTGGCGACGATCGCGAGGGTGAGCAGAGTCCGGTGACGCATGGGGAGCTCCTGAACGAACCGTCGCCGGGGCGACGGTCCGAACCTAGACCCTGCGGTCTGCATCGCTACTTGACCCGCCGGATTCGGCGAAGTCGCGATCCGGTTATGCACCGCCTGCATCGCCGCATCCGGCGGCGCCGCTTAGCGCGCGGCGCTGGTCTTGTCGACGGCCAACGGACGCACGTACTGCAACAAGCTGGTCAGGGTCTTGCCGGGTTCTTCCCAGGGCATCATGTGCGAGGAGTTCTCGAACCACACGCCCTGCTTGAACGGGGCTTTGACCTGGGCCAGCCACTGCTCCGCCGGTTCGGCCGGGGTGGTGTAGTCGTGGCGGCCGAGGAAAAACACCACCGGGATCGGAAACTCGCGCACCGGCTTGTAATCCACCGCGACGAACTCGGGCAGGATCTTGCCGAGGGTGAACACGTTGCCCTCGTTGACGTTGCGGCGGTCGCAGTCGCCGTACTCCGGCGACAGGCGCGGGCCGCGGTAGAAGTACATCGAATCGTTGCGGTAGGCGGTCAGCCCGCCGTAGTACTGCGACCATTTGCGCGCGGCGATGATGCGTTCGCGGGTGATCGGCTGGTCGCCGGGGTAGGGCATGATCGCTTCCATCTCCTTGACCGCCTCGGCGTTGCCCAGCGCCTTGGCCTGTTTCAGGCCGAAGTCGAAGCTGATCCGCTCGTTGTCGCGCACGTTGATCGCCTGGCCGATGCCGACGTAGGCGTAGAACAGGTCCGGCCGCTTCAGCGCCGCCTTCATGCTGATGATGGTGCCCCAGCTGTGCGCCATCAGCACGATCTTGCGCTTGCCGTAGCGCTGGCGCAGGTACTGGGCGACTTCGACCACGTCGTCGGCGTAGCGATCGATGTGGATGGTGCCGGCGTAGCTCTCCGGATCCTGCAGCGCAAAGGTCTTGCCGGCGCCGCGCTGGTCCCAGTTGACCACGGTGAAGTATTCCTCGATCGGGCGCTGGAACTGCCACGAGGTCGGGATCACCGGCGAGGCCGGGCCGCCGTGCACGAACAGCAGGATCGGGTTGTTCTTGTCCTGGCCGCGCACGCTCAGCCACTGGTCGATGCCGCCGATGCGCGCCGCATACGCCTCCTGGATGCCGTTGGGCGCGACGATCCGGCCGAGGTCCTCGATGATGGCGCGCGCGTCGGCGTAGCTGGAGGTGTCCTTGCATTCGGGCGCGGCCAGCGCCAGGGGGCTCAGGGCCAGCAGCAGGGAGGCGAACAGGGCTTGGGTCTTCATGGGCGGTTTCCGGCCTGGGGCTTGAAGGTTGCGGGAGCGGGGAACGCGGCGGCGTGCGCCGTACCACGGCTCGGTATCGGTGCTCGGCCTGTGTCGTTCCCCATGTGCACACAGATACCGGAAGAGGCCGCGGGGTTTACAGCGACGGTGTTTTTATTTGTGCCGGTCCCATGGCGGACGCTGGTCGTGGCCGGTCGATCCGAGCCCGTTCATGCGCAGCGGACATCCGAACCGCGAACCGCGCCGATGCGTCGGCGGCCGCGGCGGAGTAGGGTGGAACCCCCTTCTGCCAGGAGCACGGCATGGAAACGCAGGAACTGCATCGCGGCCGCCTGATCGACCATATCCAACTGGTGGTGCGCGACATCGAGGCGAGCCGGCGCTTTTACACCGCGGTGTTCGAAACCTTGCAGGTGCCGATGGCCGGCAGCGGCAAGGATTATTTCTGGGCCGACGAACTGTTCGTGTCGACCGCGTCCAGCGAATCGGCGAACGGCGAGCTGACCGGGCGCCATCACCTGGCCTTCCAGGCCCGCGACCGCGCCATGGTCGAAGCCTTCCATCGCGCCGCGCTGGCGCATGGCGGGCGCGACAACGGCGCGCCGGGCAAGCGCGATTATCACCCCGGCTACTACGCCGCGTTCGCGCTCGACCCGGACGGCAACAACATCGAGGCGGTCTACCACGGCGAGGCCGAGCGCAGCGCGGCTTCGGTCAAGATCGTGTTCTGATCCGCCCGCTCGGCTGTTCCGGTTCCGATCTTCCAGTCTGATCTTCGCGCTCTGGCCGGGACCGCCGCCGCGTCGGCGCCCACGGCCCGGCGCAGGCGGCCACCGGCTGGGCGCGGGCGGCGTTCCGCCGTCCGGCCGCCGCCGCTACCATGGGGCACCACACGGAGGGGGTGTTCGATGAAGGCAGTCGTCGCGCTGTTGGCCGGCGTGTTGGGTCTGTGCGCCCTGGCGCCGGCCGGTTCGGCCCGGGCCTCGAGCTGCGAGGCCAATTTCAATGCCAGCGGCAGCAAGGCCGACGGCCTGCTGTTCGGGACCTGGCGCAATTTCGAGGCCCTGGACGCCGCCGATGCGATCGCGCAGATGCGCGCCATCGCCACCGCCGAGGACTTCCAGGTCGGCCCGGAACAACGCAAGGACGGGGCCATCGAGCTGCCCCTGATCCAGAAGCCGACCGCGCGGGCCCGCGGCTTCCCGGTGCTGGTCTCGGCCAACCCGGGCAATGGCACCCTGACCCTGATCGCGCACCTGATGCCGCAGATGGACGCCGACCCGCAGGCGGTGCGCAGCTACATGTGCGGCCTGCTGGCCAAGGTGCAGGTGCGCCGCAGCGCCGAGCGGATCGCCGCCGAGGACGAGTCGGCGCGCACCGCCGCGCCGCGCAAGGCGCCGAACCTGCTGCGGCCCAAGGCGGTGTTCGACCTGGGCCAGGCCAAGGCGGCGCTGGAACCCGGCACCGCGACCATCACCGGCACCGCCTGCGTCAAGCGCTTCGTCAACAACGGCGGCGGTCTGTACTTGGCCAGCAACCAGAGCGTGCTGCTGTATCCGGCCACGCCCTATCTGCAGGAGATGGTCCAGCTGATGCGCAAGCTCAAGCCGGGCCGCGACGAGATCGATTTCTCGTCGGCCTTCCTGGCCACGCGCATGGTCGGCCGGACCAACGCCGACGGCGAGTTCCAGTTCTCGAAGATGAAGCCGGGCAAGTACTACCTGATCACCACCCTGGCCACCCGCGCCTACGGCAGCCGCAACGTCGACCTGGGCTCGGAAGTGACCAACGGCGGCCACACCATCGTCAACTACTACACCACCGAGAACTTCTCGCGCGACTTCGACGACGTGCTGGAGCGCTTCGTCGAGATCAAGCGGCCCGGCGACACGGTCAAGATCAGCCTGAGCCCGCCGCTGAAGTGGACGGCGATTTTCGGCGACAACAACGGCTCGGCCGGGCTGCTCGGGTGTCGCTGAGCGCAGCCGTCGCGTCGACCGGTTGAACCCGCCCCCCTTTTGTTGCAACCTGCCGAACGGTCACGGGCCAAACCCGCTTGATGGCATGGCCCGATCCATGCCACGGCCATGAGGATGCGGATCGCGCTCGGGCCCAAGGATCGAAAGAACGCGTCAGACCCAACGTGCTCCGTCGCCGATCCGGTGGACGGCACCGACACCGCACTCAACGGGGGGGCAGTCTGTGCGACGTATCCTGAAGTATCTGGGCGTCACCTTGCTCGGCGCCTTGGCGGTATCGCTCGTGCTGGGCCTTCGCCCCTTCATCGACCGGGACGCACCCGCCACCCATCCGCTTCCCCTAGCGCAAGCTCCGCTGCCTCCAGAACAGGCGCACAAGCTCACCGACTACATAAGGACCGAGGCGGACGCCATCGATGCTTTCGTTGTGCTGCGCGGCGAAACGGTGCTGATGGAGTACGGCGAGGTCGGCACGCCCATGAACCTGGCGTCCGCGCGCAAGAGCATCCTCAGCCTGCTGTTCGGCGTTGCGGTCGACCGCGGGTCGATCGATGTGAACGAGACGCTCGAAGCGCTCGGCATCGACGAGAGTCGGACGCCCCTCACCCAGGCGGAGAAGCAAGCCACCATCGAGCACCTCCTTCAAGCCAGGTCGGGCATCTACCTGCCCTCCGGCGCGGAGACGGTGGAAAACAAGGAGGGCCGCCCGCGGCGCGGCCAGTTCGCGCCGGGCGCGAACTACTTCTACAACAACTGGGATTTCAACGTCCTGGGCGCCATCTTCGAACGCGAGACGGGGTTGTCCATCGGCGAGGCCATCGATACCTGGCTGGCCGCTCCCCTGGGCATGCAGGACTTCAACCGTGGGCACGTGCTCTACGACAATCGAGGCTCCGACTCCGATTACCGAACCTATCGCATCCACATGAGCGCGCGCGACCTTGCGCGGCTTGGGGCGCTGGTCGCGCAAGAGGGCCTGTGGAACGGCAAGCGGGTCGTCTCAGCCGAGTGGATAGCCAGGAGCACCACGTCGTATTCCGCCACGAAGAACCCGTTCTACGACGGGTTCGGCTACTCCTGGTGGTTGAACTCCGAGCTCGGCGCGGTGCAGGCCGACGGCTGGGGCGGCCAGTACCTGCTGGTGGATCCGGCGCGGGACCTGACGCTGGTGGCGCGGCGGGATACGGGGAACTCGATTCTGGGCTACCTGATCTTCAGCCAGTTCCAGAAGCAAGGGCATCCTTCGGACCTGCATAAGTTGTACAAGCTCGTGCGCGATATGCCGGCGATGAGCGCAGTGCGCTAGTTCGAGCCTGCGGACGCGAAGGCCGCCAATACGCGTTCCGGACCCCACCGGCATTTCAACCCGGCCGCGGCTTGCGGGGCGCTCGGCGTTCGACCGAGCGCCCCGGGCCGTCGACGTCGCAGCCGACGCGGCGGAATCACGCTGCGTTGCGCAGCTTCACCGCCGGGAAATCCACCGGCACGTCCAGGGCCAGGTTGACGTAGTTGGTGAACAGGTTGAGGGCGACGTGGGCGATGATCTCGACCACGGCGCCGTCGTCGTAGCCGGCGGCGCGCAATGCGTCGAGGTCCGACTCGGCGACGCGGCCGCGGCGGTCGACCAGCTTCAAGGCGAAGGCCAGCGCGGCGGCGGTGCGCGGATCGTCGCTGTCGCCGCTTTGGGCGCGGACCATCGCGTCGGCGCCGACGCCGGCCTTGCGTCCGAGCGCGGTGTGCGCGGCCAGGCAGTAGTCGCAGCCGTTGCGGTCGGCGACCGCGACCGCGATCTGTTCGGTCAGCGCGGCGGGCAGGGTGCCGGCGCCGAGGGCGCCGAAGCTGCCCCACAGGCTGGTCAGCGCCGCCGGCGAATGGGCGACGGCGCGGAACATCGCCGGGGTGGCGCCGAAGGCGGCGTGGACCTGGGCCAGCAGCGGGCGGCTGGCGGCGGGGACGGTGTCGGCGGTGGTCAGGGGCAGGCGGGACATGGACTTTTCCTTGAGAGTGAGTGCGTCGGTGCACGCACACAGTCTTTCGCGAACCCTGGGCGCCTGGATCACTTATAGTCCGCAGTAGTTGATCCATCGTCCCGGGTACCGCATGTCCGTCGACCGTCTGCAGGCCCTGCTGCACCGCTTCTCGGTGCGCACCCGGCTGTTCCACAGCGGGCCGCTGTGCGGCATCCACGACTTCGACGACGCGCTCGGCCGCGGCCAGTTGCACCTGGTCCGCCGCGGCCCGGTCGAGGCCCGGCACGGTGGCGGCGCGCCGCTGCGGATCGAGCAACCGAGCCTGATCTTCTATCCGCGCGGCTTGCCGCATCGCTTCGTCACCGATCCCGAGCGCGGCGCCGACATGGCTTGCGCCCATGTCGACTTCGGCGGCGGCCATCACCCGCTGGCGCAGGCGCTGCCGCCGGTGCTGGCGATGCCGCTGGCCGAGGTGGGCGGGGCGGAGGCGGTGCTGGAATTGCTGTTCGACGAAGCCTTCGCCCAGCGCTGCGGGCGCCAGGATCTGCTCGACCGTCTGTTCGAGGTGGTGCTGATCCTGATCCTGCGCAGCCTGATGGACCAGGGCCGGGTCGGTCATGGCCTGCTCGCCGGGCTCGCCCATCCGCAGCTGGCGCGCGCGCTCAATGCGATCCATGCAGGGCCTGCGCAAGCCTGGACCCTGGAGCGCATGGCCGAGCAGGCCGGGATGTCGCGCAGCCGCTTCGCCGCGGCGTTCGCGCAAACCCTGGGCCTGACCGCCGGCGATTATCTGGCCGACTATCGCATCGCCCTGGCCCAGGACCTGCTGCGGCGCGGACGCCCGCTCAAGCTGATCGCCGACGAGGTCGGCTACGGCAGCACCGCGGCCTTGTCGCGCGCCTTCAGCGCGCGCTGCGGGCGTTCGCCGCGCGAATGGAAGGCGGCGCAGCGCGACGCGGCCGAAGCCGGCGTCTAGCCGCGGGCCGCGGCGCGCGCCCGCGGCTAGGCCGCGGACGCTGCCCGATGCCCGCGTTCAACGCGGCTTGCGCGCGCGCGGCGGCGCGGCCGCGGCCTGCGCCGATTCGCGCTTGCGGCATTGCCAGGTGATGCGGCCGACTTCCTCGCCCTGGTACAGCTGGCGGACGGTCACGCTGGCGCCCTCCAGGCGCACCGACCTGGGCGCGCGCAGCAACAGCCGCGCCGGCAATCGCGCGCCGCGCGGCAAGGCCAGGCCGCACAGCGGCAGGCGCGGCAGGGCGGGCAGGTTCAATACGGCGTGGCGGCCCTTGCGCGGCGTTTCCAGCTTCCACGGCGCGGCGCCGGCGATGCGGTAGGCCAGATCGCGCGGCAGTTCCAGACGCAGTTCGGCGCCCTTGGGCAGGCGCCGCACGATCTCGAAATCGAACGCGCGGGCGCGGTCCGGGGTGCCGGTGATCAGGAACGGCAGGGCCAGTCCGACCTGCGGATCGGCCGGCGGATCGACCACGTTGAAGTTGCGCCAGGTGACGTTGTTGTGCGCGCGGATGTAGGCGCGGAACGCGTCCCAGTCGAAGTTCGGCGGGCCCGGCGGCGGAGGCGGCGCGGCATCGCGCGGATGGCTGACGCTGGCGACGAAGCAGTAATGGCCGGGGCCGGGGATCTCGGCCTCGGGCCAGACGATCGGCGCGGCCACGGTCAGGCTGTCGCCCATCGGCACGTCGACCGGCGCCGAGGTGCCGATGAAATTCCACAGGTCGGGGGTCAGCAGGGTCGCGACCGGACTCCAGTACACGTCGGCGCGCACGTCGTCGGCGTCGGCGCCGCCGCGGTTGCGCATCCGCACGTACAGATAGTTGTCGTGGCCGGTCTCGGCTTCGTGGCCGAGCGCGTTGCTGTTCTCGGTGCCGCTGCCTTCGCCGAACGCCGCGTTCGGGTCGGGCACGGTCGCCGGCAGCAGGATCACGTCGGGGCTGGCGCTGATCGCGCCGGCCGACGGCACCGCGCCGGTGTCGCCGACGTGGTCGCGCAGGTACACGTCCGGGGTCAGGCCGAGCGTGTTCTCGACGATCGCGCGCAAGTCCGGCATGACCCCGATCGCGCCGGCGAGGCCGCCGCCTTGCGGCGTGTTGATCGCCGGGTCGGACAGCAGGCTGCGCATCTGCGCCGGCGACAGCCGGGTGCCGGTCGCGGCGGCGTGCATGCCCTGCACGACCAGCGCCGCGCCGGTCACGATCGGCGAGGCCGAACTGGTGCCGTTGAAGCCGGCGGTGTAGGTGCGGTCGTCGTCGCCGCCGCCGTCGTCCAGGCCGCCGTAGCCGCAGGTGGTGACGTTTTCGCCCCAGGCGTAGCAGTCGACCCGCGAGCCGTAGCTGGAGAAACCGGCGCGGTCGTGCGGAAGCGCCGACTCGGCGGCGCCGACCACGATCGCGCCGGAGTCGCGGAAGTCCGGGCTGGCGCGGTTGAAGGCCTGCACGCCGCTGCCGTCGAGGTAGCTGTCGAGGTCGTTGTTGCCGTTGCCGGCGGCCTCGACCACGATCACGCCGAGCGCGCTGGCCAGGCGGATCGCATCGAAGTCGGCGTCGTCGACCTCGGTCATGATCGCGCCGCCGCGCTGCACCTCCAGCAGCAGCACGTCGCCGACGGCCATGGTCGGCAACGCGGCGACGATCGCGTCGGCCACGTGCAGGGCGGTGTCGGTGCCGGCGTCGTAATGCGAGGTCACCCGCACCGAGGCCACGTCCGGGGCGATGCCGACTACGCCCAGGGTGTTGTCGACCGCGGCGATTTCGCCGAGCACGGCGGTGCCGTGGTTGCCCTTGTAGGCGCCGACGCCGTCGCGGTTGTCGCCGTAGATCAGGCTGGGCGCATGCGCGGCCAGGTCCTCGTGGCCGAGGAACCAGCCCTGTTCCAGGTCGACCACGCCGATTCCGGCGCCGGTGCCGTTGGCCTGGGTCCAGGCCCAGCGTGCGTCGATCCCTTCCGGCGCCGGGTCCAGATAGCCCTGGCCCGCGGCATACGGGTCGTCGCTGTCGTCGACCGGATCGCTCACGTCCAATTCGCGATAGGCATCGGCGACTTCGCTCAGCGCGCGCAGCCGCGCGACCAGGGCCTCGGCCTGTTCGGGGCGCTGGCGCAGGTCCAGGCGCCAGTAGCCGGTCAGGCTGCGCAAGGGCGGGAACGGCGAGTTCGCGGCGCGCTTTTCAAGTTCCAGCAAGCGCTTGGGATCCAGGCTGCGGATCAGCGGACGGGTCGATTCGACCCCGGCCTCGTCGAGCAGTTTGATCAGCGCGGTCAGCTTGCGCTTGCGCGCCAGGGCGCGCAGGTCTTTGTCCGCGGCCGGCGCGAAGCGCTCGCTCAGGCGTACGATGACGAAGCCGCTGTAGCGCGGGCCGGTCGCGCCGGCGGGCGGCTGGCGCGGCGGCCGGGTCGGTCCGCCGGCGCAGGCCAGCGGCTGGGGGCAATGCCTGGATTTCATCGTCGACCTCCTGGTGTTCGACCGCGCTCGGACGCGGGTCCGAAGCTTGCGGTCGGCCACATCCTTGTCGCCCGTTCCGGCGCCGCCGGACGGTGGGAAACGCCGCCCCGATTCGGCGGCGTCGTTACCGTCAGCGAACGCGCGCGCCGGCGCGGGACGGCCATGCTTGGACGATTCGCCGTGCGTCGGCGCGTGGCCGCCACCGCGGCTTTTTTCCGTCGCTGCGGCCGGGATACGAGCGCGGGACGTGCGTCGGCCAGGCCGCGATCGGGCCTTGCCGCAGCGGAAATTTTTCCGGATCGTCAAGCGCGCGGGCGCCGCTCGACGGCGCCAATTCTCGTCCCGGGCTGCGCGCTGTGAAGCGCGACGAACTCGATTGTGATCGATGCGGGCAGAACCGGCATCGGCCTGGCCGACGCCGACCGGCTGCGGCGTAGCCAGACAGGCGCATCGCCGGATCTCGCTGCGATGCCCGCGCGCCGGATCCGTTTGCGGCGCGCGCAACCCTCGCGCCGCGGCCGCCGCTTGCGCTGTCGGCGCCATCAACCGTCCGTATCCATCGAGGAATTCGCCATGAAGCGTGCAATGTTCGAACGGCTTTCGACCAGGTTCGCGGCAGCGCTCGTGTCCGCGGGGTTCGCCGCATCGGCCGGCGCGGCGCCGCTGGTCTGCACGGATGCCGTTTCGGCCAACATCGCCGTTCCCCAGAACACCTGGGTCAATATCGATGCCAATTGTCCCGTCGGCTACAGCGCTACCGGCGGCGGCTACGTGTTCAACGAAGGCAGCGGCGGAGTGATCGGGATCTGGGCGATGTCGATCCCCAACGGCAACGGCTGGCGCACCTGGGTGGTCCAGCACAACCCCGGGGTGCGCCACGTGCAGACCTACGTGCGCTGCTGCCGCACCCCGTAACTTGCGCGTTCCATGCCGGCGCCGCGACCGTGGGCGGCACCGGCATGCGCCGCCGCCGCTGGACGCGGCGACGGCGCTGCCGCATCCGGCGATCAGGGCAGCTTGGTGCCCTGGTCGGCGATCGCCACCCAGCCGCGGCCGTTGTGGCTGTAGGTCACGCCGGTGAGCGCGCGCTGGCGGTAGCCGATGCGCGGGATCTCGTACACGGTTTCGTACAGGATGTAGGCCGAGCGACAGCCGTCGACGACGCGGTAGCGCTCGGTCCAGCTCCACTTCGCTTCGCGGTTGGCGAAATGGCCGGCCAGCGCGGCCATCACCGCGTCCAGGCCGATGCGCACGCCGCCGCTGTCGAACACGGTCACGCTGCGTTCGTCGTGGATGGCGCGGAAGGTTTCGGCGTCGTAGTCGCGGAACGATTCCATGTCGGTGCGCTGGGCGATCTCGAACTGACGCGCGCAGATGCGCGCCAGGCCTTCGCCGAGGCCGGCGCCCTGGGCGGCGTCGGGCTCGGCGGCGGCAGCGGCCGGAGCGAGGCCGATCAGGCCGGCGGCTAGCGCGGACAGGGCGGTGCGGCGGAGCGGGGTGGATTGCGTGATCATCGGTGGACCTCCTGGTTGGGCGAGGCGACCTTAGGGCCGCTTTCGCCGCGGTTGGAGGGCCAATTCGGAGGCCTCGGCAAGGGCCAATCGGCGCTGCGCGGCGAGCGCGCAGGGCCTGTTCCGGAGTCGGCTTTCGGCTGTGCCGGCGTTGCGCTTCCGCCGCGTCGCGGGTGCGCGGCGCGCAGCCGGTTCAGCCGTTCGCCGCCGGCAGGCGTCGCGGGCCGAGCCGCCGCCGCGTTCGCGTCCCGGCGACGTCGCCGGCTTGCGCGCCGGCATGGCAGGCCTTGCTGCACCAGAAGCAGCCGCGGCTGTGCGGGTAATGGCGCTGCGCGGTTTCCACCGCGGTGGCGCAGTGCCGGTGCAGGCCGAGTTCCTGGCGCACGAAGGGCACGAAGGGGCAGTCGGCGCGATGCACTTCGTGCACGCCGTCGGGGCTGGGGTTGCGGTTGACGTAATAGCGGTGCATGAGCGATTCCGTTCCGGCGCCGGGCGCCTGGACGATAGGAATACGCCATCGGCATCGCAGCGCCTGCGACGCGCAGACGCCGGCCCGCATCGACCGGACGGCGACCGACCTCGCCATCCGGACCGATGCGGGCCGGCTACTCGAACGCTGCTCGACGCCGAGCGATTGCAGGCCCGGATCCGGGCCTCGCGCTCAGGGCTGGGCGATCTGGGTGGTGGTGTCGGCCGCCAACTGCCAACGGCCGCGGCTGCGAACCCAGTTGGCGACGTCGATGCCGTGCAGGACGATGCCGGCCTCGGGCAGGGCGAACTCGATCCGGTCGGCGACGATCGCGCTGGAACAGCCGTTGACCTGTTGCGAGAGCAGGGTGCGCTTGAAGGTGTAGTTGCCGGCCATCACCGCGCGATAGAACGCGGTGATCGCCGGCTTGCCCTGGAACAACTGGCCGCGGGTGTTGACCTGGATCGCGTCGTCGGCGAACGAGGCCATGAACGCGTCCAGATCGCGCTGCTCGAAGGCGCGGCCGGTGGCTTCGGAGACGCGCTCGAGTTCGCGCAGGCAGTGGCGGTGCTGGGCGGTTTCCAGCGCGGGCTGGGCGAGGCCGATCAGTGGCGCCAAGGCCAGCGACAGGCCGAACACACGCAGTGCGGTACGGGATTTCATCGTTGCTTTCCTCGTGCTGGGCGGGTGGTGCGAGTACGGTATCGGCTGGGTCGCGGCGAGGATGTGCGCCGGGCGACCGGGAAACTTGCCGGCGATCTTCGTCTGCGTGTGCGGCCCCGGACCGGTTCCGAAAAAACGTCGGCAATGGCGGCGAAACCTGCCGCGGGCAGGCCTCCGGTGCAGCCGCATGCGCCGCTCTGTGTCACGGTTGAGATTTGACCGGCCGCATGGAATGATCGCCGGCGCCGCCCACTGCGCGGCCCGCCGAG
Organism: Lysobacter sp. Soil_C_15; assembly: GCF_057657315.1. Taxonomy (NCBI): domain Bacteria; kingdom Pseudomonadati; phylum Pseudomonadota; class Gammaproteobacteria; order Lysobacterales; family Lysobacteraceae; genus Lysobacter; species Lysobacter sp. Soil_C_15. The sequence continues at coordinate 570,340 of NZ_JBDGIR010000002.1, read as the reverse complement.
GGGAAAGGAACGGCGGCACAGGGACGCAACACACCAACAGGGGGACAACATGTTCAAGCGTGTAATCGCGCTGGCCGCTTTCGCGTGCCTGCCGCTGCAGGCCGTGGCCGCCAAGCCGGAAACGCTGCCGATGCCGATCGCCCAGCAACTGCCGGTCGAGCTGGTGCTGAACCAGGAAGAGATGGCGGTGGTGGTGCCGGATACCTCGGCGGCTACGGCGCAGTTCGGCCTGATCGGCGCGCTGATCGGTTCGGCGATCGAGAACGCCGCGGTCAAGGCCGGCGAGAAGCGCGTCGCCGAGATCCGCAACCTGTTGCTGGACTATCGCTTCAACCAGCGCATCGAGGACGAACTGCGCGAGAAGCTGGCCTCCGACGGCATCTCGCCGAACCCGGCGGTGGAAGTGCGCAAGACCGTTTGGGACGCCGCCAGCGCGGTCGACAACGCGACCCTGCCGGCCGACGTGCTGGTGCTGGTGCCGACCTATGCGATGGCGAACAATTTCGAATCGATGACGGTCAAGCTGCACGCGACCATGGCCCACCGCGAGCGCAAGCCCAACGGCAAGGTCAAGGTGCGCAACCGCTACGCGCGGACTTACGCCTTCAACTATCCGCTGATCAAGGTGTCCGGCAACAACGCCGACCAGGACGCGCAGCGCTGGGTGGCGATGGGCAGCGCCGGGTTGGCCGGCTTGCTCGACCGCGGCGTGGAGCAGGTCACCGACATGCTGGCCTACGATTTCTCCAGCGAAGGACGCGCCGAAGGCCTGGCCAAGGTCAAGGCCGAAAAGCTCAGCATCAACGGCACCGCCGTGGCCGGGCGCAAGCTGCGTTCGGACAAGGACTGGCTGTGGGTGCGCAGCGGCAACGGCTGGATGCAGACCATCAACGGCTACCAGCCGCTGAGCGCTGCGCCGATCGCCGCGGCCGAGGCGCCGGCCGCCGCTCCGGCGCTGCCGGCCGCCCCGGCCGACACCGCGCCCGCGCCGCAGGCGGGCGCGCAGGGCCGGCCGTGATGCGCGCGGCGTATCGCTGGATCGCGGTCGCCGCTGCGCTGTCCTGCGCCGCCTGCAATACCAAGGTCAACCGGATCAAGGTCGATCCGCAGCGCCTGCACGCGCCGGCGTCGCGGCAGGCGCCGGCGGCGCTGCGCCTGCCGGCGTTGGCCTGCGCCTATCGGCTCAAGGACGTGGTCGATGCGCGTCCGGCCGGCGATCACAGCGGCGGCCTCGGCCGCCATCAGCTGATGATCGAGGACGTGCCGGCGCTGGTGCGCAGCCAGTTGCTCAAGGCCGGACTGCGTCCGGCCGAGGCGGACAGCGGAGCCGAGGTCAGCATCGAGATCAAGCAACTCTACCTGACCCAGAACCAGGTCTCGAAGATTCCGGTCGCGGTGTACCGCGCCCGGATCGGCGACCAGGCGCCGTTGGTGCTGCGCGCGCAGCAGACCAACATGAACTGGAACAGCAGCCAGAACGAGGCGCACGATGCCTTGGCGCGCGCGTTGCAGGACGTCAACGTGCGTTTGCTGACCGCCTTGAACGAACGTTGCGCCGGCAAGAAAAGTTGAGGGCGGCGACGACGGGCTCCGACGCGGGCCCGTCGTCGCGGCGAGGAAGTGCGGTTTGCGTCACGGATCCGGCGTCGGCATCGGCGCGCGCGCCATCGCGATGGCCGCTGTAGGCATCCGATCGCGTGTTTGTGCAGGCGAGAGCGCATGCCGCTCGCCCTTCGCCGCAGGACGACCCGATGCCCACCGCGCCCGCTTCGGCCCAGCCGACGCTCGACCCCTCATTGACGCTCGCCCTGGCCGCCGCCTCGCGCGCGGCCTACCTGGCCTACCAGCAGCAGCCCTACGACTGCCCGGCCGGCTATTCCTATCTCGACGCCTGGACCGGCTGGGATGCGTTCCTGTGCGAAGGCCGCGAAGAAGCCTTCGGCCTGGTGTTCCGCTGCGACAGCGACCCGGGCACGCTGATCCTGGCGTTTCGCGGCACCGACTCGGACATGGACGTGTACGAGGACGTGCATATCCTGACCCGCGACTTCCAGCCCTTCAGCGGATCGCTGTCGCCGGCGCCGCAGGTCGCCTCCGGCTTCTACGGCATCTACGCCGATCGCGGCCAGATGGCCCAGTCGATGCGCGAGCAGTTGTTCGCCTTGCTCGAGAAGTACGCGCCGAGCCGCCTGCACGTGACCGGGCACAGCCTGGGCGCGGCGTTGAGCCAGTTGTTCTCGCTCGACCTGGCGCTGAGCCGGCCGATGGCGGCGACCAATCTCAACTTCTCCAGCCCGATGGTCGGCACCGCCAGCTGGCAGGCGATCTACGCCCAGACCATCGCCGACGACGCCAGCATCCGGGTCTACAACTACTGGGACTACGTGCCCTCGGTGCCGCCGGCCGAACTCGGCTATGCCGCGGTCGGCAGCGGTTTCCGCACCGCGTTCTACGTGCTCGGCGAGTGGTTCCCGCACGAGCTCTCGCGCCACTCCCTGGTCAACCTGACCACCGTGCTGAGCAACGCCCTGGCGCGCACGCCGCAGCAATGGGCGGGCAAGTTCGCCGACTTCGTCGAGCCGGACTGGACCATGCTCAGCACCCTGCCGCCGGGCGGCGGCACGGTCGATTGGGCGAGCAGGATCGGCGCGCAGATGCAGTTCGAACGCAGTCTGCGCGAGCCGGGTTGAGCGCAGGCCGGGCGGCGGTCGGCGGACCGGCCGCCGATGAACCGGCGCTCACGGGCCAAGGCTTATAGTGAGCGCCGTTTTCGCCACCGGATCCGCCGCCATGACCTTCTCTTACCGCCTGTTCGCCCTGTCCCTGCTGTGCCTGAGCGCCGCCGCCTGCGCCAGCCACGAGGCCAAACCCGCCGCCGGCGAAGCCAAGATCGGCATGGCCAACCCGGCGTCCGTCCATTGCACCGAGCAGGGCGGCAAGCTGGAGATCCGAACCGGCAAGGACGGCGGCCAGTACGGCGTGTGCACGCTGCCCGACGGCCGGGTCTGCGAAGAGTGGGCGCTGTTCCGCGACCAGAAGTGCGAGCTGCCGGCGCAGTAAGCCGCAGGGCGCTGCACTGCGAACGCGCCGGGCGGGGCGAGTCCGCACGGCGCCCGCCGGCGCCGGCCCAGGCCGCGCCGCTCGCCCGGCGGCCGGATCAGGATTCGTGCTGCTTGGCACAAGCCATGACGTGGTTGTAATCGCTGGACATGCAGCGATAGAAGCCCTGCCGCGAGCCGGTCGCGGCGGCGCAGTCCTGTGCCGTCACCGCGTCCAGGAACGCTTTCAGCTTGACCGCGGTGGCTTCGTACTGGGCGCGCGGCAGATAGCCGTCGCGCGCGTTCTTCTCGCCGACCTCGAGCATGGTCTGCAGGCCCGAACGCGCGTTGTCGACGGCGCGCGCGCAGTCCAGCTCGGCCTCGGCATCGCGCACCTGCAGCAACTGGCCGGCGACCTGTTCGGCCAGTTCGCGTGCGGGTGCCGGGACGGGGCGCGCGGGCGCGTCGGCGCTGGGCGTGGCGGTGGCGAGGGCGGGCACCACGGCGAAGACTCCCCATGCGCACAAGGCCATACCCAGCCCGTAGCGCTGAAGACTGCGGTTGCCGCGCATCCGATGGATCCCCTGTCGTCGCGGCCGGCGGCGGCGATGTGGCTGGCCAAGTGTGGTTCGCAGCGCAGTATAGCCAGGCAGCGGCTGCGTGCCGGCGCGACGCGAGAGCATTGGCGAGCGACCGGTGACGCGCTAACGTAAGCGACGAAGCCCATACGGATCGGGCACGACGCTCAGCCGATGACGAACTTGCAGATGGACTCGTCCTCAACGGTCCAAGCGGTTGGCGCGTTCGCCGATTGCGTACGACGCTACTGCCAGTGGGCCCGGGATCCCGGAGCGGATTCGCGCCAGGAGGCCGAGACTGCGCTGGCGCTGCTTTCGGAACTGCTCCATCGCGCGCTGTCCCTGCCGCGTCGGGAATGGCAGGACAATCCCGACGCTATCGAACAAGCGCAATGGGATGCCGTGCTCCGGCGTTTCGGCTCGCTGCCGTTCCAGTACTACAACACCTCGCTGTCGCCAGCGGAGATAGACGGGGGCGGTGAAGTCGGCGACCTGCTCGACGATATGGCCGATATCTGGCGCGACCTGGCCTCCGGCCTGACTTTGTTCGATCGGGGGCAGGTCGATGCCGCCGTGCACCATTGGCGCAACTTCTATTGGGTGCACTGGGGCCGACACGCCACGGCGGCCTTGCATGCCTTGCACGCCTGGCTGGCCGATCAACGGGGCTATAACGAATGAGCGCATCGGAGCGCGCTTGGCCCGGCGCCGCGGGGGATGCACCGAGATTCGCCGCGCCGCGCCGGCTCGTACTCGGCGTGGCCATCGTGATGGTTTGCATAGGGTGCGCCCGCACGCCCGTGCCGCCGCCCGCGCCGGCCGCGCGGCCGGCCAGCGACGCGGCCGCGGCCTGGATGGCGGCCGCGCGCCGTCACCGCACCGAGCATTACCTGATCGCCACCACCGCCGCGCCGGCGCAGGCGGCGCAGGTCGGCGAGGCGGTGGAGCGCCTGCACCGCGCCTATGGCCGCCATTTCGCCGGCTTGTTCGATGCGGGCCGGCCGCGCGCGCCGTTGAGCCTGGTGCTGTATCGCGACCGCGGCGAGTTCGTCGCCAACAACCGCAGCCATGCCTGGGCCGAGGCCTATTACCGGCCGCCGCACTGTTACGCCTATTTCGCCGGCGAGGGGCCGAATCCGCATCACTGGATGCTGCACGAGGCCACTCACCAGCTCAATCGCGAAGTCGCCGGTTGGACCCGTCTGCCGAAGTGGATCAACGAGGGCGTGGCGAGCTACTTCGGCGCCAGCCGGATCGAGGCCGGGACCTTGCTGCCCGGCAGCGTCGATCCGAACGCGTATCCGATCTGGTGGCTGACCGACACGCCGTTCAGCGGCAGTCTGCAGCGCGATATCGCCGAGCGTCGGGTGATCGGGCTGCGCCAGCTGATGACCGACACCGGGCCGGACATCGGCGCGCATCTGAACCTGTACTACATCGAGTACTGGAGCCTCACCCATTTCCTGTTCCACGGCCAGGACGGACGTTACGCCGACGCCTACCGCCGCCTGATCGCCGGCGGTGGCGGCGACCTGGCCGACTTCGAGCGCCGCATCGGCCCGCTGGAGCGGATCGAACGCGAGTGGTACAGCTATCTGCAGTGGCTGCAGGCCGAACAGGCGATCGTCGAAAATCCGGCGTTGCTGGCGCCGCCGGCCGCGAACGGTTGAGCCGCGCCGAGCCGACCGATCGCGTAGGCGACCGTCGCGCGCGCAGCGGCTAGGATGCGGGACCGCTTTCGTACGGACCGGCGCATGGCCCACACCCGCATCAACCTTGGCTCGCTCAAGGCCTTCGAGGCCGCCGCGCGCGCGCTCAGCCTGACCCGCGCCGCCGAGGAGCTCAACGTCACCCAGGCGGCGGTCAGCCAGCAGGTGCGGCAACTGGAATCCCAGCTCGGAGTCGAGTTGTTCCGGCGCCTGCCGCGCGGCCTGGCGCTGACCGACGAAGCGCTGGGACTGCTGCCGGCGATCCAGCAAGCCTTCGACTGCATCGAGGGCGCGCTGGACCGGGTCGGCGGCGGCAGCGCGGGGGAGGTGGTGCACGTCGGCGCGGTCGGCACCTTCGCCTGCGGCTGGCTGCTGCCGCGGCTGGCCGAGTTCGCGCGCCGTCACCCGGGCGTGGACGTGCGCCTGAGCACTCACAACAACCGCGTCGACCCGGCCGGCGAAGGCCTGGACTACGCGATCCGCTACGGCCGCGGCACTTGGCCCGGCATGGAAAGCCGGTTCCTGATGGCGGCGCCGGTGGCGCCGCTGTGCACGCCGGCGATCGCCGCGCAGCTGCGCTCGCCGGCGGATCTGGCGCGTTGCGCCTTGCTGCGCTCGTACTTCGTCGACGACTGGCGGCTGTGGTTCGAGGCCGCGCAGCTGGCGCCGCCTGGGCCGATCAACGGACCGATGTTCGACTCATCGCTGACCATGGTGCAGTGCGCGTTGCAAGGACACGGCGTGGCCCTGGCGCCGCCGGCGATGTTCGCGCCCGAACTGGCCGAGGGGCGGCTGGTGCAGCCGTTCGCGATCGAACTCGACGCCGGCGGCTACTGGCTGACCCGGCTGGCGCTGAAGCCGGCCGGTGCCGGCGCGCGCGCGTTCGCCGATTGGCTGGAGCGCGAATGCGGCGCGGATGCAGTGCCGATGCAGAACGACAGCGGCGATTGAAGCCCGCACCGATGAGTGCGCGCGCGTAGCTTCGGATGAGTCGCCGGCTCAGGCCTTCGTCCTGCGCTTGGCCGGCTTCGGCGGGGCGTGCGATGCCCCGGTCGCCAGCACCTGGCCGACCAACCACAGCATCGCCGCCCGCGCCTGCGCCGGATCGGCGCCGGCGTCGATCTCGAGCGCGGCGCGGTCGAAGGCGGCCGAGAGCAGGGCGGCGAGGGCGTCGATCGGCACCTGGGCGGGGTCGAGCGCGGCGGCCAGGCCGTCGCGCAGGCTGCGCGCGGCGTGGCGGCGGTCGATCGCATCGGTTTCGGCGTGGCCCAGCGCGGCCGGGCCCTCGATCAGCAGCAGCCGGGTGCGGCCGGGCAGGCTCATCGCGCGCAGATAGGCTTCGGCGCCGGCGATCAGGGCCTGCTCCGGCGGCAGCCCGGAAGGAGCGGCGGTTTCGATGTCCGCGGCCACCTGCTGCGCTTCGCGCTGCAGCACGTGGCGGAACAGGTCGCGCTTATCGACGAAATGGTGGTACAGCGCGCCGCGGGTGGTGCCGGTGGCCGCGCAGATGTCCGGGGTGGAGGTTTCGCCGTAGCCGCGTTCGACGAACAGCGCCCGGGCGGCGTCCATCAGGGCCTGGCGGGTGGCTTCGGTGCGCTCGCGGTTGCTGCGCGGGGCGCGGGCGGATTTCTCTTGCATACATTCAGCCTGTATGTCATTGTGAATTTACATACAGACTGTATGTCATCCTCCTAAGGACGGACAAGCATGAAAGTGACCAGCTATTACCCCGTGATCATGACCGACGACGTCGCCGGCACCGCCGCCTTCTACCAGGCGCATTTCGGCTTCGTCGCCCTGTTCGAGGCCGATTGGTACGTGCACCTGCAATCGGCGCAGGACGCTTCGATCAATCTGGCCGTGCTCGACGGCCGCCATCACACCATCCCCGAATCGGGCCGCGGCCGGGTCGGCGGCCTGCTGTTGAATTTCGAGGTCGAGGACGTCGACGCGGTGCACCAGCGCCTGAGCGAGGCCGGCCTGCCGGTGCTGCTGAGCCTGCGCGACGAAGCCTTCGGCCAACGCCACTTCATCACCGCCGACCCGAACGGCGTGCTGATCGACATCATCAAGCCGATTCCGCCGAGCGGCGAGTTCGTCGAGCAGTACCAGGCGAGCGCATTGCCGGCGGGGTGAGGCAAGCCGACCAGTGCTTTGCAGTAGCGGCGGCTACACGATCAGGCCCGAGCGCTCGGCCGCGTCCGGGTCGGCGAAGATCGCCATCGCGGTGCGCATGGGGCGGAAGCCGAGCTTGCGGTAGAAGCCCTCCTTGCCGGGCTGGGCGTAGAGCAGGATCTTGCGGTGGCCCTGGGCGCTCGCGACCAGGCGTTCGACGATCTGCTGGCCCAGGCCGCGGCCCTGGTAGTGCGGATGCACCACGATGTCGGCCAGATAGGCGCAGTCGCGGCCGTCGGCCAGGGCGCGTCCGGCACCGATCAGGCGGCCCTGGTCGTGCAGCAGCGCCGCATGCAGGCTGGCGCCGTAGACCGCGCGCAGGCGCTCGGCGGATTTGATGCCCAAGGGGGCGATCCGGTACAGCTCGGACAGTTCCTCCCAGTCCAGGCCGTCGGTGTCGTGGCTCCATCGCATGGTCGCGCTCCGCGGAATCGATGGCCACAGCCTAGGCCGGCGCCGGAGCGTCTTGGGAGCCAGTTGGCGAGGGTTTACGGGGGCCAGTCGCGCACCGGCTTCACGCACGCTGCGCGCCGGCGTTGTGGCGGATGCGACGGCGCGATTCCCGTGTCGTGGCGCCAATGCGAGGACACCGCGATGAGCGATACGTTCGAACAAACCTGCGATTACTGCGGAGCCAAGTTCCGGGTCGATGTGCCCCACCAGGAAGGGCACGATTCGCTGGAGGAGTACTACTGTCCGGACTGCCACAAGGAATTCAAGACCCGGGCCGCCTACACGCCCACGGTCACCAGGATCAGCGGCCGGACCGACGGCCGCACCGACCAGTACGACAACGGTTGAACCGGTCGGCGCGCCGGCCGGGCGCCGCCATCGCGGCCGGCGCGCCTACTTCAACACCGGCGGGTACTTCTCGCCGTACTCCAGTGCGGTATCCAGGCGCGTGGTCAGCTTGATCGGGCAGTTGTAGTAGTCCGAATGCGCGCACAGGAAGGCGTAGAGCGTGTTCAAGTTGAAACGCATCGCCGTCGGCGGCTGGCCCTTGGCGAAGTGGGCTTCGAGCACGCGGCCGCCGCCGTAGCTGGTCTTGTTCGAGGTCCGGTCGGTCACGAACAACAGCACCGCTTCGATCTTGGCCCAGTCCTTTTCCTTGTTGTAGGCGCGCAGACGGTAGGTCTTGCCGCGCAGCGGCAGTTCGACGTCGCCGACCCAGTACATCAGCCCGGTATGGTTGCGCGAGTCGAGGTGGCTGACGCCGACCGGCACCGGCTTGCGCTGGAACTTGCCCTCGACCACGCCGCTGGCGTCGTAGGGGAAGAAGCTGAGTTCGCGGAAGCGCCGCTGCGACAGGGCCGGGTTGTACAGCCAGGCCTTGATCGAATCTTCGTAGACGGTGGCGCGCACGATCAGGCCGTCGGCCAGCGCGTGTTGCTGCTCCGGCGCGCGCAGCAGGTCGACCGGTTCGCGTCCGGGGACGCGCAGCCAGGCGCGGCCGTCGCGGTATTCGAGCCGGGTCGCGGCGTCGGATGTGCCGCCGTCCTCGGCCCAGCGCGCGTCGGCGGGCTTGGCGCCGGCGCGCAGGCGCGCGCTCTTGCCCGGCGCGATCACGGTCGCGTCCTGGATCGCGTACATGCCGGTCGGGCCGCCGGCGTGCTGGTTCATCGCCGCGCGGAAGGCGTCGTACTCCTGGCGCGGGTCGGCGAAGGCGCTGGCGCCGAGCAGCAGGACCAGCAGGGGATACAGCCACAAACGCATGGTTCGGTCCTCGATGGGGGCGATCGCGACGGCGCGACGGCCCGGTGGGGCGGCCGCGAGGCGACCGCATCGCGGGCGCGCCGGCTCAGCCGGCCGCGCGGCGCAGTTCGGCCAGGTCGATCTTCTTCATCTTCAGCATGGCCCGGGTAGCGCGCTGGGCGCGGCCGGGGTCGGGATCGCTCACCAGCCGGATCAGTTCCTCCGGCACCACCTGCCAGGACACGCCATAGCGGTCCTTGAGCCAGCCGCATTGCTGCGCGCGCGGATCGCCGCCGGCGCTGAGCCGATCCCAGTAATGGTCGACTTCCTCCTGCGAGCGGCAATTGACCACCAGCGAGACCGCTTCGTTGAACTTGAAATGCGGGCCGCCGTTGAGCGCGGTGAAGTCCTGGCCGTCGAGCTGGAAGGCGATGGTCATGATCGCGCCCTCCGGCTGTCCAGAGACCTCGGCGCTGGCGCGGTCGTAGCGGGTTTCATGGACGATGCGCGAGCGCTCGAAGGTGTCGAGGTAGTAGTGCACGGCCTGTTCGGCCTGCTGGTCGAACCACAGGAACGGGGTGATGCGCTGGAAGCGTTCGGTCATGGCGATTCTCCGTGCGGTCGGGCGCAGCCGGGCCACGCTAGCGCATCGGCGCGGCTGCGGATTGTCCGGTTGTCGTCGATTCGACGAACGGGCCGGTCGCGGATCGACAAATCGTCGCGTCGACTCCGGGGACCGCCTCGCGGAGTGAGCGCCCGCGCACGTTTCGCGACATTGGCCGGCGGTCGTTTGTCCTCCGGATTCGGCCCCGGGGCGTTAGCTCAGGGGGAATCCCGCCTGCCGACGAGCCCGCCATGCCCCTGCCGCTGTCTCCCGCCGAACTGGCCTGGTACGTCACCGGCCGCTTCTACCGCCGCCAGGACGGCGCGCTGGCCGATTACGGCTATTTCCTCCACCTGTCCGGGATCGATGCGCCGCTGTTCGCCGGCGCGGTCGGCGAGGGCAACGCCTATTTCACCTTCGCCGCGCAGCCGTTCCAGGCCGGGGGCGCGGCCAACGGCGCGCTGCAGCTCGGGCTGGACCCGGTCGGCGAGTTTTCGGTCTATCTGCAGCGCGAGCCGGCCGGCGATTTCGACGATCCGGCGTCGTTCGCGCGCGGCGAGCGCATCGCCGTGTTCCGCCGTACCGGGCTGGTGGTCGGCACCACGGTCGACGCCAGCCTCGGCGGCGCGCCGGGCGCGGTGTTCGCCGACAACGTGTTCAGCGCGCTGCTGGTCGAAAGCCGGCCGTTCCGCTTCGGCGAGCGCGACTACGACTTGGCCGGGATCCTCGGCCGCGGCGTGACCCAGTTCGGCACCGCCGCCAGCGTGCCGGTGCCGGTGCCGATCACGCCGGCGCCGCCGCACTACGACCTGATCCTGCCGTTCACCGGTTCGGCGATCGCGCTGGCGCGGGGCTGAGGGAATCACGCCGATGCCGCAACTTTCGGTTGCTCTTGTATGCGATTAGCGACCGCGTTCACCATGACCCCGGTCCGGTCGCGCGCCGCGATGGCTCACGGCGCCTGCGCGGGCGCGTCTTGCCCTGCAAGGCGCTACGACGCAATGCGGAGGTAGGCGATGGTGCGGCATCCAATCCAGGTCGGCGACACCACCAGCGGCGGCGGCACGGTCGTCTCCGGCGCGCCGGCGCAAACTCCGGGCGGGCCGAGCTGGGCCCGGGTCGGCGACGCCGTGCATTGCGGCGTGCACGGCGCGACCACCATCGCCACCGGCGATCCGGATCGGCGCATCGACGGCCGTGCGGCCGCGCGCCATGGCGATTTCTGCGCCTGCGGCTGCATCCTGATCTCGCAGCGGCAGATCCGTTCGATCATCGAGCACGGCCGCGGCTTCGTCGTCGAATACGAGACCGGCGCCACGGATTGAACCGGGTCCGGCTAGACTGCGCGCCTTCGCAGACTCGCAGGCGGCGCGTTCGGGCATGGATCTGGCGCTATTCGATTTCGACGGCACCATCACCTTCGACGAAACCTTCCCGGGCTTCGTCCGCGCCAGCGTCGACCGGCGCACCCTGGCCTGGGGCCAGGTGCTGCTGGCGCCGTACGCAATCGGCTACAAGCTCGGCCTGCTGTCCGGTGCGACGGTGCGCCGGCGCATCGTCGCTTTCGGCTACCGCGGCCGCAACGAACAGGAGGTGCGTGAGGCCGGCGCGCGCTACCTGCGCGAGGTGGTGGCCAAGCGGCTGCGGCCCGAAGCTCTGCAGCGGATCGGTTGGCACCGCGAGCGCGGCGACCGGGTGGTGGTGGTGACCGCGAACCTGGACCTGTTCGTCGCCGCGTGGTGCCAGGAGCAGGGCCTGGAATTGATCAGCTCGCGGCTGGAGTCGGCGCAGGGCCGATTGACCGGACGCTACCTCGGCGCCGACTGCTGCGGCGAGGAGAAGCCGCGGCGGGTGCGCGAGCGCATCGACCTGGCCGATTACGGCACCGTGTACGCCTACGGCGACACGGTCGAAGACCTGGCCCTGCTGGAACTGGCCCAGCGCAAGTACTACCGCTGGCAGGAAGTCGCCTGAACCGGGCGATGCCGCGATGCACGAGCGCGCATGACCGCGGTCGCGGTTCGCGATATTCGCCGGCACCGCCACGCCCGCCGGGGCTTCGTCCGCAGCCGACGCGTTGGCGAGGATTTGCGCTCGCCGCGCGAATCGTTCGCCGCGATCCATGACCGGCTGCGCACTCGCGGCTTGATCGCAGGCACGCCGGTTCACCGATGTCGTCGCGCGCATAGCCGGCGGCTATGGCAGCCATCGAATCAAACGATTTCATCCCGCCCGGCGCGCGCACTAGCGTCGGACCGGGGCGCCTGGCGCGCCCGCAACCGCGTCTTCCACCCAGCAGGCCAGCAAGGGAGAACGACATGAGGCAGTGCAAGTCCCCACGGCTGCGGCCGTTGTGGTGGTTATGTGCGGGCGCGATCGGCGCGTCCGGCATCGCCTGGGCGGCCGACCCACCGAGCAGCTACATGCCGGTGGTGATCAAGGAAACCTTCGCCGCCATCAAGGCGCGCATGGAGCGCGACAAGCCCGGGGTGGAGCAGCGCCAGCGCAGCCTGCTCGAACAGCGCTACGACCTGCGCAACCAGCCCGTGCGCGGCCTGACCATGTCCGGCGGCAAGCCGGTGCAGGGCGGCGTGCGGGTGCGCCTGGCGGACGGAGCCAGCTGGGAGCAGTTGGGATCGATGACGCCGGAACAGATCCGCGAACGCGGCCTGTTTCCCGCCGGCTTCCTGCCGTTGCCGCATCCCAATCACCCCGAAGGCGGCATGTTGTTTCCGAAGTTCCACATCGATGCGCTCAAACGCGCCGAACAGCGCGACCTGACGCGCTTCGATCTGGATTTCGATCTGCCGGACCACTTCCTGCCGGACTTTCCCGCGCCGATCTTCCTGACCACCCGGCCGGACCTGGGCGACGTGTCCAAGGGCCAACTGGTCACGATCAACAACTACTTCGAACTGTTCAACGGGGTGCTCAATCCCAAGCAACTGGAGGGCCTGCGCCTGCTGGTGACGCCGTTCGCGCAGCAGCAGTTCAACCAGACCGAGGACCGGCGCTCGGCCTTGCCCAGCCGCGGCGTGGCCTGCCTGGACTGCCACAGCAACGGCCATACGGTCGCGGCCACCCACCTGGTCGGCGACATCCGGCCGCAGCCGTTCCGCCATCGCATCGACACTCCGACGTTGCGCGGGGTCAACATCCAGCGCCTGTTCGGTTCGCAGCGCGCGCTCAAGTCGGTCGAGGACTTCACCGAGTTCGAGCAGCGCGCGGCCTATTTCGACGGCGACCCGGTGATCGCGACCAAGAAGGGCATCAACATCCTCGACCGCGGCCACCAGGTGCATGCGATGGGCGAGTTCCAGGCGCTGCTGGATTTCCCGCCGGCGCCGAAACTCGATTTGCTGGGGCGGCTGAAGCCGGATGCGGGCGAAGCCGAGAAACGCGGCGAGGCCTTGTTCTTCGGCAAGGCGCAGTGTTCGGCCTGCCATGCGCCGCCGTACTACACCGACAACAGCATGCACAACCTGCAGGTCGAGCGATTCTTCAAGCCGCACACCGTCAACGGCCGGTTCGCCAGCGCCGACGGCCCGATCAAGACCTTTCCGCTGCGCGGAATCAAGGATTCGCCGCCGTACCTGCACGACGGCCGCCTGCTGACCCTGGAGGACACGGTGGAGTTCTTCAACCTGGTCCTGCAGACCCGGCTGGAGCCGCAGGAGAAGCAGGACTTGGTCGCATTCCTGCGCGCGCTGTAGGCGCCTGGCGAGCGTCGACAGCCGGGCCGGAGGCGGTCGATAGGGGGGCGCCGGCACCGGCTGCGACGCTCTGACCTGGAAAACGCCGGAGCGCGGCGGATGTGAATCCGCCGCGCTCCGGCGCGGGCCGCATCAGCGCGCGTAACGCTGCGCGCTGCCGTCCGGGCGCTGCAGTTGCAGCGCGGCGACGCGGCCGTCGCGGTCGCGCTCGAACCGCACCCGCACGCTGGGATCGTCGCCGAGGTAGTAAAGATCGGACTGCAGCCGGGTCAGCGGTTGCGGCGGACGCTTGCCGTTGCGCAGCGTCAGGTGCGCCTTGTCGCGTTCGATCCGGATCCGGCCGTAGTCGCCCAGGTAGGCCGGGTCGGTCCGTGCCGGCGATGCCGGCGCGCGCAGGGCGTCCAGGGCCCAACGCGCATCCTCGGCATTGGCGCCGGGCAGCCCGCGGGCGAGCACCGCTTCCAGCGCCAGGGCCTGGGCGGCGCGCAGCGCCTCGTGTTGCGGCACGCGCACGTCCGGCGCGACGCCGCTGCCCTCCCAGTTGCGGCCGGTGACCGGACTGACCGGCGAGCCGTCGGCGACGAACACGCTGAAACCGCCGCCGGCATCGCGCTCGCCGCCGGGATTGGCGGCCCCGGCGCTGGTTTCGCCGACCACGGTGGCGCGATCTGCGTTGCGCAAGGTGTAGGCGAAGGCCTCGGCCGCCGAGGCGGTGCGCGAACTGGTCAGCACGTACAGGGGCAGGTCGGTGCGCGGCGCGGGGTAGGCGATCTTCGGCGCTTCGCTGCTGCTGCGCACGGTGTCGCCGTCGCGCCAGCGGAAACGGTTGTAGATATCGCCGCCGGGAGCGACGAAGGCGCTGGCCAGATAGCCGACCGAGGACGGCGCGCCGCCGCCGTTGTCGCGCAGGTCGACGATCAGCGCATCGCAGTCGGCGAGGAACGCCAGCGCCGCATCCAGCGCGCGCCGCGCCGGCGCCTGCGGGTCGTCGAAATCGATCTGGGCGAATTCGCGCAGGTCCAGGTAGCCCAGGTTGCCCGGCAGCAGTTCGACCCGGCGCAGGCCGTGGTTGCGCCGGCGCGCATAGTCGATCGCGGGCGCGTCCGGCGCCGGCCGCAGGCGCGGCCCGGCCAGCGGCGGCGCCGCGCCGGGCGCGCGCCAATTGACCCGGAAGTGGCCGTCGTGCGGCCTGATCCGCTCGCTCAGCGCGCTGGCCAGGTCGCGCGGGTCGCGGTAGCGGTCGAAGGCGCCGCGCTCGCTCTCGTTGCGCAGCGCGTCGGCCAGTTCGCGTCCGCGCTGGAGGTCGTAGTAGTGGTCCTGGATGCGCTGCGCCACCGCGGCGACCGCTTTGCGCAGCGCGTCTTGCGACAGAGCGGCCGGGGCCGCAGCGGCGGCGCTCGCCGCAGGCAACGGCGCGGCCGCGGATTGCGCGCGGACGGGCGGAGCCGCGAAAACGGGCGGGGTCGCGAAGAGGGGGACGGCAGCGAGCAGCAGGACGGCGCCGAGGCGCGAGCAGGACGGCATGGTGGTCTCCGGGATGGCGCCGCCGTGGCCGGAAGCGCGAGAGGTTCCATGCCGTAGATGCCGGGCGACGACGATCGGTCGCAGCCTGGCGACGGCGGCGCCTGGGCGGCGTGCGCTATCGTGCCCGCGCTTGGCCGAAGCGGACGCATTCGCCGCCCGATCGACGCGACCGTTGCTTTCGGCACACGCGCAAACGGTCACCTTTTTCGACCCTGGGCGTCGCGCGGCGCCATACCCGGCTCGCGATCCAGGACCATAGCGTCAGACAGGACCGTCGAATGTCCCTCATCAGTTCGCCCACGACCTCCGGCCTGCAACCGTGGCTGCTGTTCGCCGCCGGCTTGAACGCCGCGGCCGCCTTGTTGCATGTCGCGGTGATTTTCGGCGGCCCAGCCTGGTATCGCTTCTTCGGCGCCGGCGAGGGCATGGCCAGGATGGCCGAAGCCGGGCGCGCCTATCCGGCGGTGCTTACCGCCGGCATCGCCGGCGTGCTGGCGGTATGGACCGGCTACGCCCTGTCCGGCGCCGGCGTGTTCGGTGCCTGGCCCTTGCTCAAGCCGGCCTTGTGCACCATCACCACGATCTATCTGCTGCGCGGCCTGGCGGTGGTGCCGATGGCGCTGGCCTCGGTGCCGCAGCCGGCGACGCCGTTCTGGTACTGGAGCTCGGCGATCTGCCTGGGCATCGGCCTGGTCCATCTGCTCGGCCTGCTGGCGGCCTGGCGCGCGCTGTAGGCGCGAGGCGCATTCTTCGTCCCGCGACACACGCGCCGCGCCGGCGAAGCGCTAGGCTGTGTCCCGGCCCACCACGAGGAACCGCGCATGGACCGGCACGACGGGCATTTTTCGCGGCGCCGGCGTAGCGCCGGCGCGGCGGCGTTGCGGCGCTGGAGCGCGCGGCTGGCCTTGCTCGCCGCCGGCTTCGCCGGGGGCGGCGCGATCGCGGCGCAGCCGCTGCCGGCCGCGTCGGCGCAGGCCGAGGCGGGCATCGACTACAGCCAGGCCTGGCCGGATTACCGCCGGCGCCAGTCGCGCTTGCCGCTGCGCTACGAAAGCCTCGGCAGCACCGTCCTGGACGGGGTCGAGAAGCGCAGCTACCGGCTGATCTCGCAGCGTTGGCCGGAGAGCGGCGGCGCGGTGCCGGGCGAATGGACTCATCGCGTCGACATCTACCTGCCCACGGTGGCGCGGCCGAAGACCGCGTTGCTGGCGATCAACAACGGCATCAACATCGCTGGCGGCAACGATCCGGTGCGGCCGCCGGGCGATTTCGACGAGGCCCTGGCCTTGGAGGTCGCGCGCGGCACCCAGACCATCGTGGTGTCGGTGTCCGACTTGCCCAATCAATACTTGACCCTGCCGGGCGACAGCGTCGCGCGCAAGGAAGACGCGCTGGTCGCGGCGACCTGGCGCCGCTTCCTCGACGCGCCGCAGGCCAATGCGGCCTTGCCCCTGCACGTGCCGATGGCCGAGGGCGCGGTGCGGGCGATGGACCTGGCCGAGCGCGAGCTGCGCGCGTGGAAGGTGCGTTCGTTCGTGGTCGCCGGCGCGTCCAAGCGCGCCTGGGCGGCGTGGCTGACCGCGGTCGCCGACCCACGGGTGGAGGCCTTGGTGTCCTACGTCATCGACCTGCGCGTCGCCGAATTGATGCAGCACATCCAGCGCGTCTACGGCGGCGGCTGGCCGATCGCGCTGCTGCCGTACCACCAGGAAGGCATCACCGCGCGCTACCGCGAGCCGAATTTCGCCAAGCTGATGCAGGTCGAGGACGCGTACCGCTATCTGGCCACGCGCCATCGCCATCGCCTGCGGATTCCGAAGTACCTGGTCAGCGCCAGCGGCGACGACTTCTTTCCGCCCGACGCGCAGCGTCTGTACGTGGACGAACTGCCGGGCGCGACCGCGTTGCGCGCCGCGCCCAACGCCGACCATGGCGGGGTGCGCCGGCACATGCGCGAGACCCTGATTCCGGCCCTGCAGCGCTGGCAGCGCCGCGCGGCTTGGCCGCAGGTGCTGGCATCGCTGCGCCGCGACGGCGACGGCCTGCGCCTGAGCGCCCAGGCCAGCGAGCGGCCGGTGTCGGCGACGCTGTGGCGGGCCGACAATCCGGCCGGCCGCGATTTCCGCTACGCCTGCGGCATCCGCTACCGCGACAGCGCGCTGGCGTTGCGCCGCAACCGGGTCGAGCTGGCGTTGGCGACGCCGGCCAGCGGCTGGTCGGCGGCCTTCGTCGAGTTCCGCTTCGCCGACGGCTTCGTCGCCACCACGCCGGTGTACGTGTATCCGCAAGGGCGCTACCCGGACCGGCCGCCGGCGAATGGGGCGGGGGCGTGCCTGGTCGTGCCGCAGTAGGAGCGAGTGAAGAGGAGCGAGTGGGCGAGCAAAAGCGGGGTCTGGCGGTTACTCACTCCTCACTGCTCTCCGCTCACTTCTCAATGGGCCATATTGCGACGCAAGTCTCACTTGCGCTCGCCCCCAGCCTTCGCCGCGCCGCCGCCCGCGGTATAACTCGCCCGGGGGCGGTCCTGGCCCGGCCGATGACGGGTCGTACTGGCTGCATGAGGTGATGCGATGAACGCTGGCGCCGCGCGCGGACGCAACCGCCGCTCCTCCATCCTGCTGCTGCCGGCGCTGCTGGTCCTGTCGGCCTGCGGCGCCGATCGTGCCGAGCGCCAGGCGGCCCAGCCGGCCGCCGCCGGGCAGCCGATCGACCGGGTCGAAACCGCGCAGCGGCTCAACGCGATGCGCGGCCAGGCGATGGCCGGCGACCAGGCCGCCCTGCAGAAAAGCGTGTCCGAACTGGACCGGGACCTGCGCCGGGCGGTGCGGCTGGTCGACCCGGAGCGCAAGATCGATCGCGAAAACGCCCGCATCGCCGCCAAGAGCGTCGCCGGCGTGCGCTCGGCGGTGTGGGTCGACGAGGAGAACCTGTTGGCGATCGTCGATCGCAACGCGCAACGCAGCTACGGCACCATCGACGCGATCTGCACCCGGCTGGAGCCGATGGGCGACACCCTGGGCGTGGTGGTCAACCTGCAAAGCGGCGCCGCGCGCAACGGCGACGAACTGGAGATCCTCAGCCGCAATTGCGAACTGCCGCCGGGCCAACGCGCCCAGGCCCAGGCCCATCGCCAGATCGACGTATTGCCGCCGCAAGTGCGCGCCCAGCACCGCGCCAACGCCGACGCCGCGCTGGCCGCGCAGGGCCGCGGCGCCGAGCGCGAGGAAAGCGAACGCATCATCCAGGCCAGCACGCCGGAGATGTGAGTCCGCGCACAGGCGGGGCGCTGCAGCCAGTATTCCGCCGCCGCCGTCCCAGCCGTCTCCCCGAATCCCAATGCTTCCCCCCCTTGAAAAGGCGGGCAGGGGGATTTGCTTTTGCCGATTCCCGATTCCCGATTCCCGATTCCCGATTCCCGCCCCAATGTGCTTCCCCTCCGGCACCGCACCTGCCGCACAATGGCCGCCCCACAACAACGAGGTGCCGCAATGATCCAGCGATTCGACGTCGGTTCGCGCCTGTCGGAGATGGCCGTGTACAACGGCGTGGCCTACTTGGCCGGGCAAGTGCCCGACAGCGAGGACCTGGACATCGCCGGCCAGACCCGCGAAACCCTGGCCTCGATCGACGCCTTGCTGGCCCGCGCCGGCACCGACAAGCGCCGGATCCTGATGGCGCAGATCTTCCTCGCCGACATGGCCGACTTCGCCGGCATGAACGCGGTCTGGGACGCCTGGGTCGCCGAAGGCCAGGCTCCGCCGCGCGCCACCGTGCAGGCGCCGCTGGCCAATCCGAAGTTCCGGGTCGAGATCGTGGTGACCGCGGCCGTTTGAAGCAGAAAAAATAGCGGGTAGGAGTGAGGAGTGAGCGGGCCCCGACCTCCACTCACTCCTCGCTTCCCGCTCCTGGCTTCCCGCTCCCCGCTGCATTGCGCGCCGCCTCGATGAAGGCCATCAACAACGGCCGCCCCGGCAACAGATCGGGGAAGCGGCGGTCGTGGAATTCGGGATGCCATTGCACGCCGACCACGAAGCCGTCTTCGCGGCCGCGGATGCATTCGGGGATGCCGTCCTGCGACCAGGCTTCGACCTCCAGGCCGGCGCCGAGCTCCTTGATGCCCTGGTGGTGGATCGAATTGACCCGCGCTTGGCCGTGTTGCGGGTACAGCGCCTGCAGCCAACCGCCGGGGCGCAGGTCCAGGGCATGGGCGTGCTCGTCGTAGCGCGCCGGGATGTAGTGCTGGTCGCCGGTCGCGCCGCCGCCGACCAGGTCCTGGTACAGGCTGCCGCCGTGGGCGACGTTGATCAGCTGCATGCCGCGGCAGATCCCCAGCACCGGCTTGCCCGCCTCGACAAATGCGCGCAGCAGGCTCAGTTCGAAGCGGTCGCGATCCGGGTCGGTGGTCATCAGCAGCTCGCTGGGCTGCTCGCCGTAGGCCTGCGGATCGATGTCGGCGCCGCCTTGCAGGATCAGCCCGTCCAGCGAGCGCGCGTAGTCGCTCACCGACAGGTCGCTGGCCTGGACCTCGCCCAGCGCATCGACGGTGGGGATCATCGCCACCAGGGCGCCGCTGGACATCACCCAGTGCGCCATCGACTGTTCCAGGTACTGCAAGGTCTTGTTGCGGAAGCCGTATTCCGGCGGCAGGTTGCGCATCAGCCGCGGGGAGAGGCCGATCAGCAGTTTGCGTGCGGGCGAGTTCATGGCGAGGTCGGCGCAGTGGCGGCGTTCGGGATCAGGTCTCGGGCAGGGTGGCCTGCAACAGCCAGTCGACCACGCCGCGCAGCGCGGCGCTGCGGCTGGCGCCGCGTTCGCGCTGCTCGCGGTAACAGGCCAATTGGGCATGGGCGCTGGTGCCGCGCTCGACGATCGCATCCAGCGTGCGCAGCGCGTCGGCGCAATCCAGCGCCTGCGCGTCCTCGGCGCAAAGCTCGCGCAGGCGCTGCAACTGCGCCAGCGCCGGCTCGGTGCGGCCGCATTCGTCGAGGAACTGCGCCTGCAGGCCGAAGCGCTTGGCGCGCCAGCGGTTCTCGTCGATGACCCGGCGCAGCGCGGCGTCGTACGACGGAGTGTCGGCGGGGCGCGTCGCCAGGTGGCGCATCAGGCAGCGGTACAGGGCGGCGATCGCCAGGCTGTCGTCGAGCCGGGTGCAGGCGTCGGCGATGCGCAGCTCGACGGTCGGGAAGTTCGGCGAGGGCCGGATCGCCCACCACAGCGAACTGGCGTCGGCGATCGCGCCGGCGCGCACCAAGACCGCGGCGAAGGCGTCGTAGGCCGCCTCGTCGGCGAAAAAATCCGGAATGCCGGTGCGCGGCCATTCGTCGTACATGGCCTGACGATAGCTCATCAGGCCGGTGCGCATCCGGTCCCAGAACGGCGACGACGTCGACAGGGCCAGGAACAGCGGCAGCCAGGGCATGGCCCGGTTCATCGCCTGCACCCGGTCGACGTCGGCGGGCAACTGCACGTGCACATGCAGCCCGCAGACCAGGCTGCGCCGGGCGACGATCTGGAAATCCTCGACCAGGCGACGGTAGCGCGGCTTGTCGGTTTCGATCTGCTCGCGCCATCCGCCCAGCGGATGGGTGCCGGCGGCGAGCAGGGCCAGGCCGTGCTCGCCGGCCAGCGCCGACAAACTGCGCCGCAGTTCGCCGAGCTGGCGCCGGGCCTGGCCGATGTCGCATTGCACCGGCGAAGCGATTTCGATCTGCGCCTGCAGCAGCTCGCTTTCGACCGCATCGCCCAGTTCGGCGCGGGCTCGCTTGAGCAGCCGCGCCGGCACGTGCGCGGCGAGTTGTCGGGTCTCGGGCCGGACCAGGAAGAATTCTTCCTCGATGCCGAAGCTGTAATCGCATTGCGCGCTCATCGCGGGAGCTCCCGCGACTGCGACCGGGTGGACATCCTCATGCGCCCCAAGGTAGCCGGGCGGATGTAAGTTCCAGTTGAAGACGATGCCCCGGACCGAGCGAGGGCGGCGGCGAACGCTCGCGCGTCCGGCGCGGGCGAGCGACGCAAGCGCGGGCAACGCGGGCGGGCCGGAGCGCGCCCGCGGCGCGGCTCACTTCAACGGCAGGCAGATCGCGGTCTTCCACTCCGACGGCGGCAGCTGCGAGGGGTCGTTGAGGTATTCCTCGTACACCGGCGCGTCGCCGGCTTCCTCGCCGCTGGCCGGCAGCCATTGGCAGAACAGCCAGTCGTAGGCGCGCTGCAGTTCGGCGTAGGGTCCGGTATGCACGACCACCGCGTGGCGGCCGCCGGCGATCTCGATCCGGCGCATGCCCTCGCCGGGAACGGCGTCGCTGGCGGCGCTGATGCAAGCCTCCGAGCGCAGCTGCTCGACCGGGGTGTCGGCGGGGCTGTCGTAATAGATGCCGATGCCGCGCGTGTCGGGGCGCATCAGCCCGCGCGGGCCGGCCCAGGCGTAAAGGGCGTGGAAGCTCTGGCCGATGGTCTGGTAGTCGCCGCGGTGCGGCAGGGCGATCACGCGGATCGGGGCGAGGGTGTTGATCTGGGCGGTATACATCAGCGTCTCCAAGCTCGGGTCGAAGGCCGCGCCGGGCAGCGCGGGCAGGGCGGCACGACGCTTGCGGAACGCCGCCGGCGCATCGCCGTAGACCGCGCCGAAAGCGCGGGTGAACGCCGCCACGCTGGCGTAGCCGGCGCGGGCGGCGATCCGGGCGATCGGCTGGCGATCGCCGATCAACTCCGCCGCGGCGCGGTGCAGGCGCAAACGCCGCTGGGTGCTGGCGATGGTCTCGCCCATCAGGCCGCGATAGACGCGGTGGAAATGGAACGGCGAGAAATGGCCGGCTTCGGCGAGCTGGGCCAGAGTCAGCGGCTGGTCGAGGCGCTCGGTGAGGAAGGCCACGACCTTCTCGATCCGGGCGCTGTATTGCTCGAAGGTGTTGCGGCGGCTCAAGGCGGAACTCCGGTGGCGTCGTGCCCGGGCAGTCTGCGCGGGCCGGATTGATCCAGGTTGCGCTTTGCGCGCTCGTCCGCCCAGGGTAGGCGATCGTCGTCGACTCGGGAGGCGCCGGCGTTGCGACGACGCCGTAGGACGGGGCGATGCCCGCGTCGCGTTGTCTGGAGAGGGAACGGCGGCGCCAGGCGGGTCCGGCGGCGCCCGGCGCCGGCCCCCGCGAGAGTCGCGGCTTGC
Source organism: Lysobacter sp. Soil_C_15 (assembly GCF_057657315.1). Classification (NCBI taxonomy): domain Bacteria; kingdom Pseudomonadati; phylum Pseudomonadota; class Gammaproteobacteria; order Lysobacterales; family Lysobacteraceae; genus Lysobacter; species Lysobacter sp. Soil_C_15. Next base: position 548,151 of record NZ_JBDGIR010000002.1, on the reverse strand, counting down.
GTAGCCCCCGCAGCGGAAGGGGCGCAGCAGGAGCGGCGTAAGCCGCGACGTTTACCGCTATCGGATGACGCAGCCGGCGCCTGACGGTCGCCGTCGTTCGCGCCCTGGCCTGCTTCGCCAACCGAGGCAGGCTCAGTGCAGATCACAAATCGTCGATCCGGACTCCGCTGACCGCGCGGGTGGCATTGATGCCGACCGCCGCAGGGCTGGTGACGGCCTCCACGCGTACCCCGACCAAGCCCAGGCCCGCCACAGTGACGCTGCCGCCGACCGCGAGTTGGGCCGGCTGATGCAACACGACCACGTTGCGGGTGCCGACGCCGAGCGCGGTGGAGCGGTTGAGGGTCAGCGCGCCGCCGACCGGCACTTCGACCGGAATGCCGAGCACGGTCAGGCGCAGGCTGCCGCCGACCGGCACGCTGAAGTTGCGCGGGAGCGGCGCCGGCAGGTCGATCAGGTCGCCGCCGGCCACGCGCACGCGCGCTATCCGGGTACCGGCATTGCATTGCACGACGCTGTTTCCCGACAACGAGTCGCACGACAACTCGCCGCGAACGCCTTCGATGGTGATCAGGTCCTGCACCAGGCTCAATCCGGCGGCTTGCGAGGCGCCGTCGAGCGCGGTGGCGCCCGGCGCGTTGGTGTAGATCGCCTCCTGTTGCGAGGCGCCGACTTTGAGCAGGTCGACGATGCCGAGCAGGCTCAGGTCGATGGAGGCGGCCGAGGCATCGTCGCGGCCGGGCGTATTGCGCAGCGCCTCGCCGGCGCAGGGTAGCGGCAAGTTGGTGGTCAGGCCGAGTACGGTGAGGCTGACGCTGCCGCTGGCAGCGCAGGCGCGCACGTTGGCGGAAGCCACTTCGCTGCTCTGGGCGGAGGCGGCGGGGGCGAAGCCGGCGGCGCCGAGCGCGCAGGCGAGCGCGGCGAAACGCAGGCGCAGGGAGGTCGGGATTTGGCGCGTGGTCATGTCGATGTCCTTGTCGTGGAGTCGTGCGCGATGGGAGCGTGGCGAAACGGCCACGCCGCGGCCGGCGTCGGCTGCGGCGATCGGTCCCGCGGATGCGAAACGCAACAGGTGTGCGCCAAGTGCAGACAAGGCCGGCCGGGCGGGTCCGGTAACCGGCAGGAGCGAACACGCCGCGTCCCTGGCGTGATGTTGAGGACCACAGCGTATGAACGCGCGCGTTCGCGAAACCTTGATGTCTCGCGCACTAGCCGCAACCGCGCCGACGGCTTGCGCGATCTGCGATGCAGTCGACCCTGATCGGGTCGGCGCAACCGCGCACGATCGGCGCGGTTTCGCGCATTCGACGCGGATGTTTCGGCGGTTGCGCGAGCTTGGCGGCGCCGGCAAACCCGCACCGCCGTCGCGGCAAGATTTTCTTTAACGCGAAATCGCGTCGGCGGCGAAGGCCGCGCGCTCGGCTTCGCTGAGCGGAAGCGACAGGCTGTGTCCGTGCGCGGCGGCGGTTTCGGCGGTTTCCAGCACCGCCATCACCGCCAGCGCCTGCGCCGGAGTGACCGGGTTGGCGCCATGTCCGAGCACGGCGTCGCGGATGCCGGCGTAGTAACGGCGTTGGTCGCCGGCCGGAGTCGGCAGCGCGTGGCGGCCGGCGTCGTCGTAAACGAGGGTGGGGTCTTCGTCGCGGCCCCAGTCCGGCGCGCCCGGCCGGACTCCGGCCAGCAGTTGCGCTTCCTGGCGATCGGCCAACGCCTTGACCGCGCTGCCGCGCTCGCCATGCACGGTGAAGCGTGCGCTGCCGCCGGCGACCAGCATGCTGGCGTGCAGGATCGCCCGGCGCCGGCCGTAGTCGAGCACCACGTGCGCCCAATCGGCGACCTGGGCGCCGTCGCGCTGGATCGCCAGGCTGGCCGACACGCGCTGCGGCAGGCCGAACAACTGCAAGGCCTGGTCGACCAGGTGCGGCCCCAAGTCCCACCACAGGCCGCTGCCGGCGCCGGCCCGCTCGCGCCAGCGTTCTCGCACCTGCGGCCGGTAGCGGTCGATATGCGATTCGAAATGCACCACCTCGCCGAGCCTGCCGCTTTCGATCAGGCCGCGCACGGCGAGGAAGTCGCTGTCCCAGCGCCGGTTCTGGAACACCGACAGCAGCCGGCCGCGCTGTTCGGCCAGCGCGCTCAGTTCGCGCGCCTGGCCCAGGTCCAGGGCGAAGGGCTTGTCGACCACCACGTGCTTGCCGGCATCCAGCGCGGCGTGCGCCAGCGGCGCATGGCTGTCGTTCGGCGTGGCGATGACCACCAGATCGGCGCGGGCGTCGGTCGCCGCGGCGAACGGATCGACGACCGTCGTCGCCTCGGCCAGTCCGCTTGCGGCCAGGCCGGCGGCGACCTTGGCCGGGGCGCGCGAACCGATCAGTTGCAGGTGCAGGCCCGGCGTGGCGCCGATCAGCGGCGCGTGGAAGGTCTGGCCGGCGAAGCCGTAGCCGATCAGGGCCACGCGGATGGGGGTGGGAGTGCTCATGGCGGTGGGGTCGGCGGGGCGAATGCGGGACGACCGCTCCACCATGCCCGATCGCGGCGCGCGCGGCCAGCGCCGGGCTTTGCCGGATGGGGCCTGGATCGGGTATCAATTCCCTGTCCCCCGACCGGAACCCGTATGAGCGCCGTCGCGATCGCACCCGCCGCCCCGTCCGCCTCCCGCGTGCTGTTCGCGAGCCTGATCGGCACCACCATCGAATTCTTCGATTTCTACATCTACGCCACCGCTGCGGTACTGGTCTTCCCGCAGTTGTTCTTTCCCGCCGCCGATCCGAGCACGGCCACCCTGCAGTCGCTGGCGACCTTCGCCCTGGCGTTCCTGGCCCGGCCGATCGGCTCGGCGGTGTTCGGCCATTTCGGCGACCGGATCGGCCGCAAGGCGACCTTGGTCGCGGCCCTGCTGACCATGGGCCTGTCGACGGTGGCGATCGGCCTGCTGCCGACCTATCACAGCATCGGCATCCTGGCGCCGGCGCTGCTGGCGTTGTGCCGTTTCGGCCAGGGCTTGGGCCTGGGCGGCGAATGGGGCGGGGCGGTGTTGTTGGCGACCGAGAACGCGCCGCCGGGCAAACGCGCCTGGTACGGCATGTTTCCGCAGCTCGGCGCGCCGATCGGTTTCTTCCTGTCGACCGGTATTTTCCTGCTGTTGACCGGAACCATGGGCGACGATGCCTTCTTCGCCTGGGGCTGGCGGATTCCGTTCCTGGCCAGCGCGGTGCTGGTCCTGGTCGGGCTGTGGGTGCGCCTGCGGATCAGCGAAACCCCGGCCTTCCAGCGCGCCATCGATCAGCACGAACGGGTGCGCCTGCCGATGCTGCAGGTGCTGACCCGCCATCCCGGCGCGTTGATCGCCGGCACCTTCGCCGCGCTGGCGACCTTCGTCCTGTTCTATCTGATGACCGTGTTCGCGCTGAGCTGGGGCACTTCGCAGTTGGGCTATACGCGCGAGCAGTTCCTGCAGCTGCAACTGGGCGGGGTGGTCTGCTTCGCCCTGACCATTCCGCTGTCGGCGGTGTTCGCCGACCGCCGTGGCCGACGCCTGGCGATGATCCTGTCGACCGGCGCGATCGTGATGTTCGGCCTGTATTTCGCCCAGCTGTTCTCCGCCGGCAGCGGCCTGGGCACCTTGGTCTTCCTCGGCCTGGGCCTGGGCATCATGGGCCTGACCTACGGCCCGCTGGGCACGATCCTGGCCGAGATGTTCCCGACCGCGGTGCGCTACACCGGCGCCTCGCTGGCGTTCAACCTGGCCGGCATTTTCGGCGCCTCGCTGGCGCCGTACGCGGCGACCTGGCTGGCCCAGCGCTACGGCCTGGAGTTCGTCGGCTATTACCTCGCCGCGGCCGGGGCGCTGACCCTGATCGCGTTGCTGATGGTGCGCGAGGACGAGAGCGACGCCGCGCCCTGAGCGCGGCGCCTCAGCCCCGCTCGGCCGGCGCGCGCCGGCGCGGCGCGCCCAGATAACCGAACAGCGCGCGCAACACCCGCGCCTGCAGCGCCACGGCATCGGTCTCGCCGCGCTCGCCGGCGGCATCGACGAGGCCGCGCACGATCGCGATCGCGTCCAGCGCCAGCAACTGCGCCGAGGCGGTGCCGCCGCCGGGCCGCGCCGGCGCGTCCGGCCGCGCGAGCAGAGCCAGCACGCACTGCTGCGCCGCGCGGTCGACCTGCAGGTCGCGTTCGCGCAGCGGCAGGCGCCGTTCCTCGAAATCCAGCAGCCGCGCCAGCGCCGGGCGCTGCAGCTGATGAGCCACCGCCGCCCGCACCAGGGCGGCGATGCCGTCGCGGTAGCCGGCCTGGGCCGGAACCGCGGCCAGATCGGCCAGCAGGGTCTGGGTCTCGCGCTCGATCAAGGCCGCGGTCAGCGCGTCCTTGTTGGGAAAGTACTGGTACAGCGAGCCGATGCTGACCCCGGCGCGCTCAGCGATGGCGTTGGTGTTGTATCCGCGCAGGCCGTGGCGCTCGAGAATGCGAGCCGCCGCTTCCAGGATCGCCGCGACGGTCTCGGCGGCACGCTCCTGGCGGGGGATTTTGCGTGGTTTCAGGCTGTTTCGGCGACGCGGTGCGGGCATGGCGGCATGCGAGTAGTGAATATGAGCAATCGCTCATATTGTGTCCGCACCTTCCCGAAAGCGCCAACGAGGCGACCATGAGCGAGATCCGAGAGAGCTATCCCCTGACCGTTTTCATGCTGGTCAAGACCCAGCCCGAATGGCTGGCCTTCGACATCGACACGCGTTTCCGCCTGCTCGCCGAGCACGTCGAGCCGATCGTGAAGAAACACCGCGACCAAGTGCGGCTGCGCTTCTACGACATCGAGTTCTACAACGCCCGGGTCACCGACCTGTGGCAGTGGGACGCGCGCAGCCATCACGCTTACGAACTGGTGGTCGAGGCGCTGCGCGAGACCCCGTTCTGGGACCGCTACTTCGCCATCGTCGAGATCCTGCCCGGGGTCGAGAACGCCTACGCCAGCAACTACGGCCGTCAGCCCTTGGCGGCCTGATCGGCCGCGCCGGCGGCCGGCTTCTGCGTCGCCAACTCCAATTGAGTCAGATACAGCCGAAGATCGAACTCGCGCTGGTGATAGTCCGGACTCATGTGGGCGCAGAGCTGGTAGAAGGCCTTGTCGTGGTCGCGGTGCTTGAGATGGGCCAGCTCGTGCACCGCGATCGTTTCCAGGAATTCGCCCGGCGCATCGCGAAAGAGCGTGGCGATGCGGATCTCGCGCGCGGCCTTGAGCCGCCCGCCGTGCACGCGCGACACCGCGGTGTGGGTGCCCAGGGCATGCTGGACCACGTGCAGCTTGTTGTCGTAGACGACCTTGTTGAGCGGGTCGCTCTTGCGCATGTAGCGGTCCTTGATCGCGACCACGTATTCGAACAGCGCCTTGTCGTCGCGGACCTGGTGGCCGGCGCTGTAGCGTTTGCGCAGCACCTCGCCTAGGCGCCCGGCGTCGATCAGCGCGCGGACCTGGCTCAGCACGCGCTCGCCGTAGCCGCGCAGGTATCGGAGTTCGTCCATGCGCACACGATACGGCATCGGCGTCCCCGCTCGCGAGACGGCGATACGACCGCGTTCATGGATCGTGGACGCGGTGCGCGGCCGTTCAGGGCCGGTACTCGACCCGCAATCGGGCGCCTGCGCCGCGCTCGATCCACAGGTAGTTCGTCGCCCCCGGCGGCTGCTCGAAGCGCAGCCGCAGTTGGGTTCGGCCGTTGCGGTCGATCGCGTTCAGTCCGGCGCCGTCGAAGGCGGTGCTGGTCTGGCGGCCGCCGCCGAAACGCGCCAGTTCGGCAACGCCCAGGGCATCGGCGGCCGCGGCGTAGTCGCCGGCTTCGATCGCGCAGCCGCCGTAGCAGCCCTTGCGCGCATCGATCAGCAGACGGTTGCCGGCCGGCTGGCCCCAGGGGTCGCCGTAGGCGCTGCGGAAACCGACGCTGAGCGTGGCCGACAGCACGGTCGCGCCGTCGGGCAGGGCCGAGGTATCGAACGACAGCAGGCTGCGGTTGTGCTTGCCGTCGCTGCCGCGGCCGACCGCCAGGCCGTAGCTGGCTTCCAGCGCGCCGATCGCCGGCGCGCTGCCGTCGGCGTTGGCCTTGACGTAGCCGTCGTTGGCGTCTTCGTTGGCGAATTCCATGACCAGCGCCGGGCCGTCGCTGCCGCCGCTGACCGTGACCGCGACCGCGGCCGAGCTGGCCTGGTTGCCGGCAACGTCTTCGGCGCGGGCCTGCAACACGTGCGCGCCGTTGCTGGCGGCGGCGCTGTTCCATTGCACGCTGTACGGGGCCTGGGCGTCGCTGGCGAGCAGGGCGCCGTCGAGCAGGAAGTCGACGCGTTCGACGCCGACCTCGTCGCTGGCGTCCGCGCTCACCGTCACCGCGCCGCTGACTTGGGCGCCGTCGGCCGGGGCGGTCAGCGCGACCTGCGGCGGATTCGGGTCGAGATCGTCCAGGCCCCAGAAGCGGGCGATGTAGTAGCTGGAGCAGATATCGGCGTCCAGCACGTAGGCGCCGGCGGTGCCGCACTGGGTCTCGCCGTTGCCCGGATCGACCGGCGTGCCATGGCCCATGCCGGCGACGGCGTAGGTCTCGACCCGCGCGCGGCCGGCGGCGTCGCGGTAGACGCGGTGCGCATGGCCGGCGACCGTGTCCTGCACGTCGGCGCTCTGGTCGATGCCGTGCACGTCGGTCCATTGCTGCATCAGCTCGGCCTGGTTCATCGGCCGTACCACGTAATCGGCGTCGCCGTGCCAGATCGACACGATCGGCCACGGACCGGCGTGCGCGGTCGCCGCACGCACCTTGTCGCCCCATTGCGCCGGGCTCAGGTCGCTGCCCGGCGACATGCACGAGAACGCCGCCGCCGAACCCGTCGCGCAGCGATAGGGCAGGCCGGCGACGACCGCGCCGCCGGCGAACAGGTCCGGATACACCGCGAGCAGGGCCGCGGTCATCGCCCCGCCGGCCGACAGGCCGGTGACGTAGACCCGGCCGGCGGCGCTGCCGTGATCGGCGCGCATGCGCTCGATCATCTGCCGGATCGACAAGGCTTCGCCCTGGTCGCGCGCGGTGTCGCCGGGCTCGAACCAATTGAAGCAGGCGTTGGCGTTGTTGGCGCTTTGCTGTTGCGGCAACAGCAGGGCGAAGCGCCAGCGCTGCGCCAGCATTTCCCACCCGGTTTCGGCGTCGTAGGACGCCGCGCTCTGGGCGCAGCCGTGCAGGGCCACGACCAGCGGCGCGCCGGCCGGCAAGCCGGCGGGCACGTACTTGTACATGCGCAGATTGCCCGGATTGCTGCCGAAGCCGGCGACCTCGGTCGACGCCGATGCCGAGCACGCCGCGCTCAGTCCGAGCACGGCCAGTACCGCGGCCAGAGCGCGGCTGCGGCGCGGGCGTGCGGCGAGCGGGTGCTGCGGCGAAGGCGATGAACGCAACGATCGGAACATGCGGCCGGCTCCTGCGCCGGAACGGGCGCCGGCATGGCCGCAGTGGGCCACTGCCGGGGCGCCGGCGCCATCGTCCGATGGGGCACATTGCGCCGCAGCATGCGCCGCGGCGGCGGAGCGTCGCGCTAGTAGCTCGACAGCCCGGTGGCCTCGCCGAAGCGATACCACAGCCGGCGCAGCGCCGAGTCGTCGGCGTAGGCGGCGTAGTCGGTGCTGATCCGGCGGCCGTCGCCGTTGCGCCAGCTTTGCTCGAAGTAAGCCAGGGCCCGTTGCGCCACCGGCGCATCGGCTTCGGCCAGCACGCGCGCGCTGCTTTCCAGGTTGTAGTCGTCGAGATTGCGCCGGGTGTAGTTGGCCGATCCGGCGATCAGTTCGACTTGGCCGTCGCCGCCGCGCTTGAAAAGCAGTTTGGCGTGACACTGTTCGCCGTGAGTGTCGCACCAGCGCAGCGGCACTCCCGCCGCATGCAGCTCGGCGGCGACCTGGCGGTTGGGCACGCCGTTCTTCTTGCGTCCGAACGCGTCCTCGTTCGGATCCAGCAGCACGCGCAGGCGCACGCCGCGCTGCTGCGCGGCGATCAGGGCCTGGATCAGGCCGCGGTGGGACAGGTAGAACACCGCCACGTCGATGGACTCGTCGCGGCGCGCGCCTTGGACTGCGGCGATCAGCGCGTCGCGGATGCGCGCTTCGGTCAGCAATTGCACCCGCGGCGCCAGCCGGGCGTCGACGATGGTCGGCGCCGGCGCGGCCTGCGGCAGCTCCCGCGGCCAGCGCGCGCCCGACATCAGCGCCACCGCGCGCTCGCTGGCCATCACGTCCAGCGCGGCGGCGCCGTGGAAGCGCAGGGCGACGTTGCCGTGGCGGCTGCTGGCGTCGTGCGGGTTGGCCGAGGCGACCAGCGCGGTCCAGCCGTCGCCCTGGTCGACGACCAGGGTCTTGCGGTGGTTGGCGTTGAGATTGAACAGCGCCAGCCAACTGCGCAGGGTCGCGCGGCCGGGGCCGAACGGACTCGCCAGCCAGCCGCCGTCCGGATCGTTGCCGGCCCAGCGGCAGCACAGCTGCCACAGTCCGGACCAGGCCGGATTGGGCGCGCGCAGGCGGCCCAGGTCGGTGGTCACCACCTCGATGCCGGCGGCGCGCAAGGCCTCCAGGCGCGGCGAACGCTGGCCGCCGTAGACGGTGTTGATCGGGTCGGTGATCAGCACCGCGCGCAGCTGCGGCACGGCACGTTTGCGCGCGATCAGCGCCGCCGCCAGTTCGTCGCTGAGCCGGCGATGGGCCTCGCCGCCGGCCGCGGCGGCGAAATCGTTGAACAGGAACTGGTCGGCGACCACCGCGCGTTGCGCCTGGCCGATCAGGCGCAGGCTTTCGTCGAAGATTTGCTGTTCGCTGCGGCGCTGGCCGTTCGCGTCGACCCAGGTGACATCGGTGAGCAGGGCGACGTCGCGTGCGGCGCGCAGCGGATGCTCCGCGCCGATGCCTGGCGGCAGCGGCTTGAATGCGTGGAAGCTGGCCGAAGCGGCCCAGATCAGTACCGCGGCGCACAGTGCGCGTCGCAACCCGCGGCGCTTGCGCATCGGGGCGGCGTTCGTGGCGGCGTCGGCGGGAGATTGCAAGCGGTCGGGCATCGGGACGGTCGGAGGCAAGCGTGATAGTTATCGCGGAATGCGCGCGACGCAAACGGGGCGGAATGCGATGAACGGGCGCTACAGCGGTGCGAACGGATTTTCGCCGACTTCGGCGGCGACCGCGACGCTTTCTTGTGCGGCGCAATAAACAGAACCGACAGTTGACACGGGGGCGGGCGAGCGCGCAGCGTGTCGGCGCGGAGTTGCCAGGGGACGGTGTCCGACGCCGATGAGGCTCGCTCCGCCGTCCGCAACGACTCCGTGCACGTACGCCGTCAACGATCGGAATCGGCCCGCTTCCCGGGATCCCGGCGCGGGCCGCCACCGATTCCAATCATGTATTGAACAAGGAGAGGTTTATGCAGATCGAAGACATCGTTTCGGGCTGGCTCAACGGTTCGGAAGACATGAACCCGGCGGGTCCGCTGTACATCGAAGGCGTCGCCGCGACCGAGGCCGCGCTGACCGACACCGCTTTGCCGCTGCTGACCCGTTGCAGCAGCTGCAGCGCTTCCGGCGGCGGTCAGTGCTGCTGACCGCGCTGGCGAATCCGCGCTAAGACGTCTGTTACCGACAAGGAGAGGTTCATGCAGATCGAAGACATCGTTTCGGGTTGGTTGAACGGTTCGGAATCGGAAAACCCGGCCGGCCCGCTGTACGTCGAAGGCATCGCCGCGACCGAAGCCGCGCTGACCGACACCGCTTTGCCGTTGCTGACCCGTTGCAGCAGCTGCAGCGCTTCCGGCGGCGGCTACTGCTGCTGAGCAGACGCTAGCCAGCGCTTGCCCGCTCCCGGCTCGCGCCGGGAGCGGGTTCGATCCACCGGGCCGGCGACGCCGCCCATTCCCGTTCCGCCGCAGGCCGCGCCGATGCCGCTCCCGCGAATGCGACCGGCGCGCGCCGAGCCTGCGGTTCCGTCGATTCCGCAGGATGCACCGACACGATGAGCGAACCCAGCAGCGGCGAGTCGTTCCTCCCGATCATCGAAACCTTCACCGCCGCGCATCGCGCCCGACTGGACACGACCCTGGCCGCGCTGGCGCCGCAGCTGGACTGCGACGAGATCGCGCTGCTGCAGCGGGTCGGCGCGCAGACCCTCAACGATAACGCGCGGCTCAAGCTCAGCCGCACCCTGCTGCTGGAACTGCATGCCGCGCGCCTGGGCGGACAGTTGCCGGCGCAGGACGAGGTCGAGCAATTCCAGCAGTTCATCGCCCTGGCGCTGCAGCCGCCGTTCGACCCGCATCTGCGCCAGCGCTATCCCGCGCTGCACGAGCGCCTGCAGCGCAGCCTGGAACTGCAGCGCTTGGCGTTGGAAGCGCTGGCGGCGCGCATCGCCAGCGATCGCGAGCGCCTGGGCGAACTGCTCGGCCACGCGCCGGGCCGCCTGCTGGCGGTGCAACCGGGCGAGGGCGACCGCCACGCCGGCGGCCAGACCGTGGTGCGGCTGGGCTTCGAAGGCGGGCGGATCATGTACAAGCCGCGTTCGCTGCGCATCGATCTGGCCCTGGACGCGTTCCTCGCCCAGGTGTTCGGCGACGACCCCGATCGGATCCGGGTGCCGTATGCGCTGGATTGCGGCGACTATGGCTGGACCGGCTACGTCGACCACCGCTACTGCGACGGCGACGCCGAACTGGGCACGTTCTATCGCAACCTCGGCCACTGGCTGGCGGCGATGCAGTTGCTCGGCGGCACCGACCTGCACCAGGAAAACCTGATCGCCGCCGGCCCGGTGCCGGTCGCGATCGACGTCGAAAGCCTGTTCGCGATCGAAGTCGACACTCCGCCGTCGCCGCGCGGCCGCGCCTTCGATCTGGCCTCCGAGCTGATCCGCACCTCGGTGCTGCGCACCGGCATCGTGCCGTTCCGCGCCCCGGTGCTGGGCTTCGGCGGCGTCGACATCTCCGCGGCCGGCGCGCTGCCGGGCGAGCAGCCGCAGATCCGCATGCCGAGCATCGCCGACGAGGGCACCGCGCGCGCGCGGCTGCAGATCGTCAGCGCCGACTTCGGCCAGTCGCAGAACCATCCCAGCCCCAACCCCGAGGTGAGCCGGTTCTGGGACCGGATCAGCGAGGGCTTCGTTGCGGCCACCGCGCGCCTGCGCGCGCTCGACGCCGAGGGCGCGCTGGAGCCGCTGCTGCGCGGGTTCCTCGGCTGCCCGGCGCGCGACATCCGCCGGCCGACCCAGGCTTATGTCGAAATCATGCGCATGCTCTGGCACCCGGCCTCGTTGCACGACGAGCCCAAGGCGATCGAGCGCGCCCGCGACATCCTGCGCCGCAACGCCGTCGCGCTGCCGATCGCGCCGTCGTCGGCGCACGAAATCGACGGCGAGATCGATGACATGCGGGTCGGCGACGTGCCGATCTTCGTCGCCCCGCTGGACCCGGCGCGGATCGAGGAAACCCTGCAGCGTTGGCGGCGGATGCGGGTCGAGCTGGAAGAGCTGACCATCCGCAGCGCCCTGGTCACGGTCGATCTGAACCAGCGACTGGGCAAGAACGAGCGCGTGCGCGCCGAGATCGTCGCCCGCCATCCGCACGCCGAGCGGCTCGACCAGCGCCGGCGCGCGGCCGCGGCGCAGGCGGTGGGGCAATTGCTGCGCCTGGCGGTGTACGGCGACGACGGCAGCGTGACCTGGATCAGCCCGGTGCTCGGCGATACCGGCTGGGTGACCCGGCCGCTGCAGGCCGATCTGTACACCGGCCTGGGCGGCGTGGCGCTGAGCTTGGCCGGCTATCTGCACGAATGCCGCGCCGGCCGCGCCGACCCGGTCGACGGCCTGGAGCCGGCGCTGGAGGGCACGTTGCACGCATTGCGCACGATCGAGCAGGCCGATGCGCCGAGCACGGTCGGCGGCATGATCGGCTACGGCGGGCAGATCTGGACCTGGGTGAGCTTGCACGACCTGTTGCGACGGCCGCAGATGCTGGAGTGGGCGATCGAGCGCGCCCGGGCGCTGGAGGCGGCCGGCTTCGAGGCCGACCGCTACCTGGACCTGCTCGAAGGCGCCAGCGGCGCGATCGTGCCCTTGCTGCAACTGGCCGACGCCAGCGGCGATCCGCGCTGGCGCGAACTGGCCGCGCGCGCGGCGCGGTTCATGGAGTCTCAGGCGATCGTCGACGAGCGCGGCGCGTGCTGGCCGTCGACGATCTTCGACGCGCCGATCGGCGGCTACGCGCACGGCGCCAGCGGCATCGGCTGGGCGCTGAGCCGGATCGGCCACAGCGCCGCCGGCAGCGCCGAGGACCGCGCGCGCTGGCTGAGCCTGGCCGAGCGCGCGTTCGCCTTCGAAGAGGGCCTGTACGACGACCGCGCCGGCTGCTGGCGCGACGCGCGCATCGCCGACGAGGAGCAGTTCCTGCACAACTGGTGTCACGGCAGCGTCGGCATCGGCCTGGCCGCCTGCGACCTGTACCAGCTCACCGGCGATGCCCGCCACCTGCGCGACTTGCGCCGCGCCGCGCACGCCGCGCGCGGCTTCGGCTGGGGCGTCAGCCACACCTTGTGCCACGGCGACCTGGCCTTGTGGGAGTTGCTGGCGCGGGCCGCGCGGCTGGACCCGGACGGCGGCTGGGGCGACCCGGCCGAACACACGATGCAGATCGTGTCGGCGATCGAGGAGCACCACGGCGCGGTCGGCAGCCGCGCCCGCGATGCCTTCACCCCGGGCCTGATGACCGGCGTGGCCGGCGCGGTGCACGCGCTCAACCGCATGCACCCGGACTGCCCTCTGGTCACGCCGCTGGTGTTCGAGCGGCGGGCAGGGCGCTGACGCTCCGGCGGCGGGCCGCGCGGCCCGCCGCCACGATTCAGTCATGGGCGAGGGCTAGGCTGGCCGGATGAACATCCTGATGCTGTCGGACGTCTACTTCCCGCGGGTCAACGGGGTGTCGACCTCGATCCGCACCTTCGCCCAGTCGCTGGCGAGGATGGGGCATTCGGTGACGGTGGTGGCGCCGGACTACGGCCCCGACAGCGGCCAGGAGCAGCACGATAGCGACGAGTTCGAGATCGTCCGGCTGGCCTCGCGGGTGATCTTCTTCGATCCCGAAGACCGGTTGATCCGCGCGCCGGAGCTGCGCCGGATCCTGCCTGCGCTGGCGGCGCGGCATTGGGACGTGATCCACGTCCATACCCCGTTCCGCGCCCACCGCCTGGGCGTGCGCCTGGCCGAGTTGAGCGGCCGGCCGACGGTGGAGACCTACCACACCTATTTCGAGGAATACATCGGCCACTATCTGCCGTGGGCGCCGGCGCCTTGGCTGCGCTTCGTCGCGCGGCGGCTGTCGCGCATGCTCTGCCATGGCGTCGACCACCTGATCGTGCCCTCGGCGCAGATGGCGCAAGTGCTGCGGCGCTACGGCGTGGGCACGCCGGCGACGGTGCTGCCGACCGGCATCGACCTGAGCGAGTTCGCGCGCGGCGACGGCGCGCGTTTCCGCATCGCCCACGACATCGCCCAGGACCGCCCGACCCTGGTCACGGTGAGCCGGCTGGCGGTGGAGAAGAACATCGCTTTCCTGTTGCAGGTGGCGCGACGGCTGGTGACGGAGTTTCCGCGGCTGATGTTCATCATCGCCGGCGAGGGCCCGGACGCGCCGCGGCTCAAGCGCCTGGCGCACGAGTACGGCCTGGACGCCAACGTGCGGTTCTTCGGCAACCTGGACCGGCGCACGACCCTGCTCGACGCCTACAAGGCCGGCGACGCCTTCGTGTTCGCCTCGCCGACCGAGACCCAGGGCCTGGTGCTGATCGAAGCCATGGCGCTGGGCGTGCCGATCGTCTCGACCGCAGTGATGGGCACGGCCACGGTGTTGCGCGATGCGCGCAGCGCCCTGATCAGCGAAGAGGACGTCGACGACTTCGCCGCCCATGTGACCCGGTTGCTGCGCTCGCCGGAACTGCGCGCGCGGCTGGCCCAGGCCGGGCCGCAGGATGCGCGCGCCTGGAGCACGGAAGGACTGATGGAGCAGGTGGTGGCGCTGTACCAGCGCCTGGCCCAGGCGCGCCCGGCCGTGCGGCGCAACGCCCAGGCCGCTGCGCAACAGGGGTAGCAGCGGGGTCGGCCGTGCTAGCGGGGAGCGGTGGCCATCCGCACCCGCGACGCCAGGCACAAGCCGAGCAAGGCCTGCGCCGCGGCGATCCCGAAGCCGCACAGGTAGGCCAGCAGATGCGAGCGGGTCAGCAACGCAGCGAACAGCGAGCCGCCGATCGCCAACGCGGTGGCGGTGAAGATCGCATCGCCCAGGTGCAGGGCGGAGGAACTCTCGCCCTGGCGTTCCGGCGGCGACAGTTCCAGCATCAGCACCGACAAGGTCGGATACATCAGGCCCATGCCGAAGCCGGCCGCGATCCAGCCGGCGACGCCCAGCGCCAGCGGCGTCGCGGTCCAGGTCAACGCAGCGATCGCGAGCACGCCCAGGCCGAGCAGGGCCATGCCGGCGTGCAGGAAACGCGTGGCCGCGGCGCTGGCCGGGGCGCGGCCGCGGATCCAGGAGCCGCTCGACCAGCCGATCGCGCCCAGGGTCAGCACCAGCCCGGCCCAGGTCGGCGACAAGCCGCGCTCCTGCGCCAGCAGCAGCGGGATATAGGCTTCGCTGAGGAAGAACGCGCCGGCGGCGAGGCCGCGCAGCGCGACCACGGTCGGCAGCCCGCGTGCGGCGCGCAAGGCGCCGGCCGGCAACAGCCGCGAGGCGGCCGCGACCAGGGCCGCGACCGCGATCAAGATCCACAGCCAGGCGCCGGCATCGCGCAACTGACCGCCGTAATGCAGGCCGAGCAGGCTGGCGGTGGCCAGCAACGCCCACAGCAGGCGCGCGCGCTGCGGCCGCGCGACGGCGGCCGCGCTCGGCCCGAGGCCGCGCAGGGCCGGCAACACCAGCCACGCCGCCAGCGCCGCGGCCAGCGGCACCGACAAGAACACCCAGCGCCAGCCGATGTGTTCGACGATCGCGCCGCTGATCGCCGGGCCGACGATCGCCGGCACCACCCAGGCCGCGGCGAAGGCGGCGAAGATGCGCGCATGCAGGCGCGACGGGTACACCCGGCCGACCACCACGTACAGGGCCACCGAGATCAACCCGCCGCCGAAGCCCTGGACCACGCGCCCGGCGATCAACCACGCCATCGACGGCGCCGCGCCGGCCAGCAGCAGGCCGAGCGCGAACCAGACGATGCCCTGGCGCAGCGGCGCGGCCGGGCCGCGCGCGTCGGCCCAGGGGCCGGCGGCGACCATGCCGACCACGCTCGCGGCGAGGGTGCCGGCGAAGGCCAGCGCATACAGCGAGAGGCCGTCGAGCGCGCGGGCCACGGTCGGCATCGCGGTGGTCACCGCCAGCGCTTCGAAACCGACCAAGGCGACCAAGGCCACAGCGCCCGCGGTCAGCGCGCGATAGGCCGGCTGGAACAGACCCGATACGGACGGACCCGATACGGACGGGCCCGATGCGGACGGGCCCGATGCGGACGGGCCCGATGCGGACGGACCCGGCGCATCCAGGCCGTGCTCGGGAGGAGCCGCGGCGACGGCCGACCCGGCCCGCTGGGCCAGTTCCGCTTCGCCGGGGACCGTTGCCGCGGCCCCTCCCGACCATGGCCGCGCGGACTGCGGCGGCGGTTCGTATCCGGCCGGCGCGTTCGAGGCGTCGCCGAGCGCGGCGCCGGCGATGGATTCGTCCTGGCTCATGCGAACGACTCCGACGGCGCGGTCTGGTAGACCATCAGCACTACCTTGCCGCGCGCCGGCTCGCGTTCGGCCGCGCGATGCGCTTCGGCGGCGCGGGCCAGCGGAAACATCTCGCGCACCCGCACCAGCAGGCCGTGGCGCAGATGGGCGCCGACCAGTTCGATCAGGCCGGCCCGGCTGCGCTCGCTGGCGCACGGCGTGCGCGCACGCTGGCGGGGCCGGTGCGTCGCGTCGTGCAGGCCGACCACGCGCGGCGGCGCCGCATCCGGACTGGCCCAGGCCGGCGAGGCCGCGGCGCCTAGCGCGTCGAACACCGCATCGACGCCGTCGGGCGCCAAGGCGCGCAACTGTGCCGGCGCAGTCTCGTCCTCGTCGATCGCCGTCGCGCCCAGCGAGCGCAGATAATCGTGATCGGCCGGCGCGGCGCTGCCGATCACCCGCACGCCCCAGGCGCGGGCCAACTGCACGGCGACGCTGCCGATGCCGCCAGCGGCGCCGCGGACCAGCAGGGTTTCGCCCGCCTGCAGATCCAGCGCGCGCAATGCGGCCAACGCGGTCTGGCCGGTCGAGGCCAGCGCGCCGGCGACCGCCCAGGACATGCTCGGCGGCTTGTGCACCACCTGTTCGGCCGGCACGGTCAGCACCTCGGCATAGCTCATCGCCGCCGCCCAGCCCAGCACTTCATCGCCGGGCTTCAGGCCTTCGACGCCTTCGCCGACCTGGTCGACTACGCCGGCGAATTCGTTGCCGAGCCGGCGCGCAAACGCCCCGGGCACTGCGGCGTGGCCGGCGCGCAGGGCGATGTCGCGCGGGCGCACGCCGGCCGCGCGGACCCGGATCCGCACCTCGCCGGCGCCGGCCTGCGGCATCGGCAGGTCGATCGCGCGCAACACTTCGGCGCCGCCATGGCGCTCGTAGACCACCGCCTTGACCTGCGGCGGTGCGGCGGAGGAGGCGATATCGCGGCGTTCGGCGGCGCTCATGGCTTGACCCGGTTCGGAACTGCGGCGCAGCATAGAACCTCAATCAAAGTTGAGGTCAAGCGCATGAGCATGGCGATGGAACTCTCGGTGGGGCAGGTCGCCGAGCGCTCCGGCGTGGCGGTGTCGGCCTTGCATTTCTACGAGGCCAAGGGACTGATCCACAGCTTGCGCACCGCCGGCAACCAGCGGCGCTACAGCCGCGACACCTTGCGCCGCATCGCGCTGATCCGGGTCGCGCAGCGGGTCGGCATGCCCCTGGCGACGATACGCGAGGCCCTGGACACGCTGCCGGACGCGCGCGTGCCGACCCGCGCCGACTGGGCACGGTTGTCGGCGGCGTGGAAAGACGAACTGGAGCAGCGCATCGCCCACCTGAGCCTGATGCGCGACACCCTGGACCAGTGCATCGGCTGCGGCTGCCTGTCGCTGGACCGGTGCAGGCTGGCCAATCCGGGCGACAGTTGGGGCGACCAGGGCTCCGGCGCGCAGCGCTGGGCGGCGGCGCTGGCCCAGCCGCGGCGGCGCGGCACGGCCGCCGCCAAGAAACGCACGACCGGCAAGAGCGCGACCTCCAGGATGGACTGTTCCAAGCCCGTCCGCGTCGGATCGGAATGACAGGCGCCGTTGCGTCGGCCGGCGGCATTGCGCAGCCTCGGCCGCCGCTCGCCCGGGCGAGCGGCTTCCGGCACGGCGTCGGCCGGTTTCGGGCGAACATCGCGGCCGACCGTCACCGCGCGCCGCCGCGGCGGCGTACCATGCGCGCTTTCCCACCACGGTCTTCGCCATGACGATTTCGATGTATTCCGCTTCGGTGCCGGTGCTCCGGCAGATGCTCGGCAGCCTGTCGACGATCCTGCAGCGCGCGCAGGAGCATGCCGGCGAACGCGGCATCGATCCGGACGCCTATCTGCAGGCGCGGCTGTTTCCGGACATGTTCCCGCTGCTGCGCCAGGTCCAGATCGCCTGCGATTTCGCCAAGGGCGTGAGCGCGCGCCTGGCCGATGTCGAAGTGCCGTCCTACCCGGACGACGAGCGCGATTTCGCCGAACTGCAGGCGCGCATCGCCAAGACCCTGGCCTTCATCGACGGCCTGGAACCGGCGCTGTTCGAAGGCGCCGAAGACCGCGACGTGGTGCTGCGTCCCGGTACGCCGAAGGAGCGCCGTTTCGGCGGACAGGATTACCTGGTGCGTTACGGCCTGCCGCAGTTCTTCTTCCACGTCACCACCGCTTACGCGATCCTGCGCCACAACGGCCTGGCGATCGGCAAGCGCGACTACATGGGCGAGCACTAAGCGCTTTTTCACCCGGCCGGCGTTTCGATGCCGGCGGTACGGTTCTTGGTTCGACCCCGGCGTTCGACCGGATGAGCGCAGGTTGCTGCGCGGGCGGTGCGCGATCGCGGTTAGCGTTTCGGCGAACGGCCCGTCTGCCGTGCGCCCTCATTCCAGCCCTGCGCCCTCGCCCCAACCCTGCGCCCTCACCCCAACCCTGCGCCCTCACCCCAGCCCCTCTCCCGCAAGCGGGAGAGGGGCTGGTCACGACACCCGATAGCCGATATTTCGCGCCTCTCCCGCCAGCAGCAGAGGCGTCATCGCAGGATCCCGCAGCCGCTGCCTCGCTCCCTCTCCCGTCTGCGCGAGAGGCCCGGGTGAGGGCGGTCGCCGGATCGCCGTTCTGCCCGGTCTGGCCAACGCCGCCGCTGCGTCTCAAGCGCTGATCCCACCCTCGCGCACGCTGCCGATCCGGTCGGCGCATCGGCTCGCGCGGCAGGCATCGAAGCGCGGATTTTTCGACTCCGGTCGCGCCCCGTCTCGGCCTCTGCGACGCCCTCCTGCGATCATGCTTTCCCGTTGGCGACAGGACGTCGCAGCGGGTCCGGAAGCGGCAGGGAAAGCGATCGAGGAACGGTCGCGCAGTCGATCGGCGCAGGGATGCGCTGTCCGGAACGTGCCGTGGAAGTCGGCAATCCCGTTCTCAACCAGAAGGAGTTGGCATGTTGTCCAAGAGTATCAAGGGGCCCGTCGTGTTGTGCCTGAGCCTGTTCGCGGTCGGCATCGCCGGTGGCGCCCCGAACCCCATGCTGTCGTCGTTGGCGATGTCGGCCGCGTCCTTCGCCGGCGCCGCCGCAGCGGTCGAACGCGGCGTGAGCGATCTGGATCGCTACCGGCCGCTCGCCGCCGCCGACCTGGTCACCAACAGCGTCGACGGCGCCGCCGCCACGGTCGCCCTGCGCGGTTCGATCGGCGATGGCTCGCAGTTGCAATACAGCATCGTCGAAGCGCCCAGTCACGGCGTGGTGCGGCTGCAGGACGGCCGCGCGACCTATACGCCCGATCCGGGTTTCGAAGGCGTCGACACCTACGTCTACCGCGTGCACAGCGGGCAGGCCAGCGCCGATGCGGTGGTCGCGGTGACCGCGATCGGCGGCAACGCCATGCCGCGCGCCGTGGCGGCCTTGTAGCTTCGCGCATCCGCTCCGGCGCGCTCGCGCCGGGGCCGCCGGTACCCCTCGGAAAGGGGTAGGGGAACGGTCGCAGGCGCAAGGCGCGGCGACCGACCGCGCGAACCGGCCCGGGTGCGCACGATGCGCGCCGCGGGTCCGCCGCTCGCCGTGTCGTGGCGGCGAGGGCAGGGACCGCAGCGCCGAGGGCGCGCCGCCGGTTCGCGCCATCCCCGGGGTCGGCCGGTCCGCGGCGCCCGTCGGCTTTGCCGGACGGACGCCGCGGCCGGCGCGGCACCGCGTCGCGCCGCCCCGCCTGGGCGCGGCGAGGACATGAGTTGGAAACTTTCATCTCCGTCAGTGATGAAAGCAGGGACGGGCAGGGACGCCCGGCCATCGGCGGCTCCGGCCGTCGCCGTTGCGGACTGGGACCGCGGCGGCGACGGTCGGGGCCGGCGATCGCGGGTGGCGCACGCTCCCGGCTCAATGTGCCGGGTGGGACGTGTGCGCTGCGCCCGCGAAGGATCCTGCCGTCGGTCGCGAATCCGCACCCGGGGCTTGCATCGCGCGCCGCCTGCGGTGACGATGCGGCCTCGGCTTGGGGAGGCCTGCGATGGAACTGTTGACGCTGGAACATTTCGCTACGCACGTGAACGAGACCTACTCGGCGCAACTCAACGACGGCGAAGTCCCGTTCGTACTGGTCGAAGCGCGCGCGCTCAGCACCCGGCCGCAACAGGCGATGCGCATGCCGTTCTCGCTGCTGTTCCGCAACGGCTCTTCGTTCCTGTTTCCGCAGCAGACCTATCTGATGCGCCACGATTCGATCGGCGAAATCGGCATCTTCCTGGTGCCGGTCGCGCGCGAGCGCGAAGGCTTCCTGTATCAGGCGATCTTCAACTGAGGCCGTCGCCTCAGGCCGGCGCGGCCGGTTCGCGCGCGCGCCAGCGCATCGCGGCGTGGGTCGGCAGGTTTTCTTCGTGTTCGAAGCCCAGCCGTTGATACAGGCGCCGCGCCGCGTCGTTGCCGTGCTCGACATGCAGGCGCAGTCCGCGTCCCGATGCGGCGGCGTCGGCCTGCGCGGCCGCGATCAGCGCCGCGCCCAGGCCCTGGCCGCGCTCGTTAGCGTCCAGTCCGATATCGACCAGCAGGTGCTCCGGCGCGCGGCGCAGCAGGTATAGCCGCCCGATCGGCGCCGCGTCGCGTTCGACGATCAGGAACTGCGCGTCGGCGTAGTAGCGGGCGTAATGCTGGTGCTGCATGGCGAATTGCTGGTCCAGGAACGCCTCCAGCGCCGCCGCCGGCCAGCCCAGCGGCGCGAATTCCGCGGCGCGCCGCTGGCGGTAGTGCCGGCGCAGCCAGGCCATGTCGTCGTCGCGGGCCGCGCGCAAGGTTACGCCCTGTTCGCACAGGCCGGCGGCCAGACGCAGGCACGGGCCGCCGCGATGCGGCGGCGGAAACGACAGCGTCGGCGACGGCCCGTGCATCGCGATCAACCGAACGAGGGGAACACGCCCTGCAGGGCGATGCAGAAGTTCATCGCCAGGTAGGGCTGGCGGTTCTCGTGCGGCTGGCCGCCGCCGGCGGGTTGGATCACCGTCGGCGAAAACGGTGCGTTGGCCGTGCCGGGAATCGCGAAGGCGCTGGCGCTGGGCGATCCCAAGGCGTTTCCGACGCTGGGTGACGCGGCCTTCTTCGATGCCGTCGGCTGGTTGTATACCTGCACCGTGTGAACGTGAGCGGGCATCTGCGCGCTGGTCAAGGTGACCGAGTCGCTGCCGAATACTTCGCCGATCGTGCGGTCGGTCAGGCCGGGCCCCTGACCTTGATTGCAGGCCGCGCGGTTGGCGAAGTTCGGCAGCTGAAAGGTAGTCTGGCCGTTGCCGCCGTACTGCGTTCCGAGCAGGGCGAACAGCGCGGTGTTCTGCTGGATCGCCAGGGTGGCGCCGTTGCAGAACGCCCAGCCGCGCGGGGCGAAATTGAAACCGAATTGCTGAATCTGGCCGATGAAAGGTTCGGTCATGTCGTACTCCTGATGGCGTGCGCGCCCGCGTGCGGGCCGGCGCTGCTCAATTCTGTTGCGGGAAGATGCCGGCCCAGGCGATGCAGTACTGCACCGTCAGCGTGGGCATGAGATTGTCGTGCGGCTGGCTGCCGCCGGCGCCGCCGAGGGTGGCTGGATTCATCGAGAACGGCGCCGCGCCGCTGATATCGGTGACGTACATGGCGTCGCCGTTCAATCCGCCCAACTCGAGCGTGGCGGCCGGGGTCACTGCGCTAGCCGTCAGCGTCGTGGCCAGCATGGTGTGCGTGTGGCTCGGCATCTGCTGCGCGATCAGGGTGACGCTCTCGCTGCCGGCGGCCTGGCCGATGACGTAGTTGCTCAGTCCAGGGCCTTGTCCCCAATGCAGCGGCACCTGGCCGCGCAGGTCCGGCACGGCGAAGGTGGACACGCCGTCGCCGCCATAGATGGTGCCGATCAGCGCGAACAGGGTTTCGTATTGCGATATGGGTTGCAGGCTGCCATCGCAGGCAAACCAGCCGTTGGGGACGCGACTGAAGCCGAACAGACGGATTTCGCCGACATAGGGCTCGCTCATGATCAATGCTCCGAAATCTAGTTACTGGAATAGTGGGCCGCTTCGGGCGGCCGAATGATGTCGGGCGAGCCTTAGTTGCGCGACGGGTAGATGCCGACCAGCGCGATGCAATAGGTGATCACGCGGTACGGCTGCAGGTTCGGATGCGGCGAGGTGCCGCCTATCGGGCCGACCGTGGTCGGCGACAACGGCACCTGGGTCTGGCCGGTCGTGGCGTAGAGCGGGGTCGCGGCAGCGGTGGTGCCGTAGAAATTGTTGGTCGGATTGCGGCTGGTCGCCGCGACGTTGCTGCCGGCCATGGCATGGGTGTGGGCCGGCAGTTGTGTGGTCAGCAGAGTCACGTTCTCGACTCCGCCGGTTTCCCCCAGTTGGTACGGCGACGGGTTCCAGGACGGATCGACCGAATTGCCGAAACCCACCGGCGTGCGGCTGCGCAGGTCGGGCAGGGCGAAATTGGTCTGCCCGTTGCCGCCGTAGGTGGTGCCCAGCAGCGAGAACAGGGCCTGGTTCTGGGCGATCGCCAGAAGCTGGCCGTTGCAAAGAGCGAAGCCCCTTGGGGCGAAATTGAACCCGACGGCGATGATTTGTCCCAAATATACTTCTGTCATCTCTTCCCCCAGAGAAGGTCGTCCGGCCCCCGTGCGGGCCTTGGATTGCGTACCGTTACCACGGTCGCACAACCCGTCCCGCGCACGGCGGAGCGGGCCGGCCCGACCGGTTCCGGCATGGCGCTGACGCGCCATGACATGGCTTAACGGCAAATCGCGGCGAATGCGGCCGGATTCCGGACCGAATTGCGTATCAGGTCATGAAAGACGGGCATCGGACGGTTTCGATGCGCCGTCCAGCCCGGATCGATCACGCACAAGGTCGCCGACCCTCGCCAGGGGGCGATGTCAGGGGATGGCCACTATGCAGCAGTCAACGCGTCAAGCCGGCGTCTGTGACGTCAAGCGTTCAAGTGTGTCGATCAGGAACCGTGCGCTACGGTTTGGTTGGCTTGTGGCAGCTGCTTTGGCCATGCTCTGGTCCAGTACCGCGAGTGCGGCGCCGTCGGTCATCTGTCCGGTCATGACCCTGTCGGTCGCCAATGGCGGTACTGGCGTCCTGAACGCCGATCATTGCGACGGCGGCCCGTTTCCGACCGGGTTCGGCATCGGCATCGTCACCACCCATCCCGCGCATGGCTCGGCTTCGACCGATCAGTCGACCGACCTGGTCACCTACACCCACAACGGCGATTCGGCGCTCAGCGACAGCTTCGTTTTCGAAGACGGCGTTGGCGGCGACGTCACCGTCAACGTCACCATCGCTCCGGGCACCAGCCCGATCACGGTCAGTCCAGCGACGATCACTCCGGTGCTCGCGGTTGCTTACAACCAGGCCATGAGCGCCACCGGAGGCGTTGCGCCATATACCTACACCCTGACCACTGGCAGTTTGCCCAACGGGCTTAACTTCAGCGCCGGCACCTTCAGCGGCACGGTCATACAACGCGGCAACTTCGCCGTCGCGATCACCGTCACCGACTCGACCACGCCGACGCCGATCACCACGGTCAAGTCGTATTCGATCTCGATCCCGAACACCCAGCCGGTGATCGGTCCCGATCCGTTGCCGGCGATGACCCGCAACCTGGCGTATTCGGCGAATCTGACCAGCAGCGGGGGCTATGCGCCGTATACCTACGCCCTCGAAGTAGGCAGCGCCATGCCGCCGGGCCTGAGCCTGAGCAGTACCGGCGCCATCAGCGGCACGCCGACCACGGCCGGCAACTTCAGCTTCACGGTCAAGTCCACCGATAGCAGCGAACCGGGGCCGGGCGCCACGTCGGTCGCCTTCGGCATCAAGACCTACAACGTCACCGTCGCGTTGGAACCGACCATCGTCGTCAACCCGGCCACCCTGCCCAACGCCACCGCCGCGGTCGCTTACAGCCAGACCATTACCGCCAGCGGCGGCACCGCGCCGTACAGCTTCGCGGTCACCGCCGGCGCGCTGCCGGCAGGCCTCACCCTGTCTTCGACCGGCAGCCTCAGCGGCACGCCGAGCGCGGTCGGCACTTTCAATTTCACCGTCAGCGCCACCGACGCCAACAGCTTCGTCGGCAGCCGCGCCTACAGCCTGGTGGTGGCGCCGCCGAACATCAACGTCGACCCGCCGACCCTGCCCGCGGCCACGGTCGGGGTGGCCTACAGCCAGACCCTGAGCGCCAGCGGCGGCAACGGCAGCTACACCTTCTCGGCCCCGCCGGGCGCGTTGCCGCCGGGCCTGAGCATCAGCGCCGGCGGGGTCCTGTCGGGTACGCCGACCGCGGGCGGATCGTTCAACTTCATGATCATCGCCGCCGACCAGAGCACCGGCGCCGGCGCGCCGTACACCGGCTCGCGCGCTTACATCTTCACCGTCAATCCGGCGACGGTGACCCTGCCGGCGACCACCTTGGCCAACGGCACGGTGGCTTCGGCCTACAGCGCCACCCTCAACCCCGCCAGCGGCGGTACCTCGCCCTATACCTATGCCTTGACCGCCGGCGCGCTGCCGCCCGGCCTGACCCTGTCGGCCAGCACCGGCACCCTCGGCGGCACGCCGACCGCGCCTGGCACCTTCAATTTCGCCGTCGTCGCCACCGACTCCAGCACCGGCTCGGGGCCGTACAACTCGGCGCCGCGCGGTTACTCGCTGCAGATCGTCGACATCGCGCCGGTCGCCAACCCGGTCTCGGCCTCCGTCGCCTACAACGCCGGCGCCACTCCGATCACCTTGTCGATCACCGGCGGCACGCCGGCCTCGGTCGCGATCGGCAGCGCACCGGCGCACGGCACCGCGATCGCCAGCGCCACCTCGATCACCTACCAGCCGACCGCCGGCTACTACGGCGCGGACAGCTTCACCTACACCGCGACCAACGGCGCCGGCACCTCGGCGCCGGCGACGGTCACGATCACCGTCGCTCCGCCGGCGATCGCGGTCACCCCGTCCGGCCCGTTGAACGCCCAGGTCGGCGCCAGCTACAGCGTCAGCTTCACCTGGAGCGGCGGCGCCGCGCCTTACGCCAGCTACAGCGCCAGCGGACTGCCCGCAGGCTTGAGCCTGACGGCCACCGGCAGCGACAGCCTCACCGTCAGCGGTACGCCGACCCAGGCCGGCAGCTTCACCGTCAACGTCCAGGCCACCGACAGCAGCACCGGCGATGGGCCGTCGACGAAGTCGGAATCGTTCGCCCTCACGGTCGGCGCGCCGACGCTGAGCATGACTCCGGCCGCCGGCACGATACCGATGCCGTACGGCGTCGCCACCACGGTGAACTTCAGCGCCAGCGGCGGCACCCCGACCTACTCGTTCTCGCTGACCGCCGGCGCGCTGCCGGTCGGGGTCAGCCTGTCCTCGGCCGGCGTGCTCAGCGGTACGCCGACGGTACCGGGCCTGTACACGCTGAGCGTTCGCGCCACCGACTCCAGCACCGGCACCGGCGCGCCGTTCCAGATCACCCAGAACTACGTGATCCAGGTCGGCGCCCCGACCATCACCATCGACCCGCCGAGCCTGCCCGACGGCACCGCCGGCACCGCCTACAGCGCCAGCTTCAGCGCCAGCGGCGGCGTCGCGCCGTACAGCTACTCGCTGCTCGCCGGTTCGCTGCCGATCGGCATGAGCTTCGGCTCGGCCGGGGCGCTGTCCGGCGTCCCGCGCAGCGACGGCAATTTCAGCATCACCGTGCGCGCCACCGACGCCAACGGCCAGAACGCGGCGGTCGTGCGGACCTTCCGCATCGATCCGGCGACGGTGGTGATTTCGCCGACGACCCTGCCGAACGGGGTGGTCGGCACCGCCTACAGCCAGAGCCTGAGCAGCAGCGGCGGCATCGCGCCGTACACCTACTCGATCGTGTCTGGCGCGCTGCCGGCCGGAATCGCGTTCTCCTCGGCCGGCACGCTCAGCGGCACGCCGGTGCTGGCCGGCAGCTACAGCTTCACCGTCCGCTCCACCGACGATGCCGGCTACAACAGCACCGTCGCTTACACCATCGTCGTCGCCGACGCGGTGCCGGTCGCGGTCGACGACAGCGCCAGCACCCTGGCCAACAGCCCGGTGACCGTCGATGTGGTCGCCAACGATACCGGCATCATCAGCTCGGTCGCGATCGCCACCCTTCCCAGCCACGGCGCCGCCACGGTCAGCGGCACCAGCGTGGTCTACACGCCGGCCGCCGACTACTTCGGCAGCGACAGCTTCACCTACACCGCGAGCGGCCCGGGCGGCACCTCGGCGCCGGCGACCGTGACCGTTACGGTCGCGGCGCTGCCGGTGCCGGTCGGCCAGCCGCAGACCGCGACCACCCTGTCGACCACGGCGGTGACCATCGATGCGGCGACCGGAGCGACCGGCAGTCCGTTCACCGGCGTGACCCTGCTGGCGCCGCCGAGCTCGGGCACGGCGACGGTCGACGGCACCCGCATCACCTACACCCCGGCCGCGGACACGGCCGGCGCGATCGTCCTGAACTACACGCTCAACAACGCCTTCGGCCCGTCGGCGCCGATCGCCTCGACCATCACCGTCAACGCGGTGCCGGTGGCGGTGTCGCGGCGGGTGCGCACGGTCGCCGGCGCGGCGGTCGTGGTCGAGCTGACCACCGGCGCGCGCGGCGGCCCGTTCACCGCGGCTACCCTGGTCTCGCTGACCCCGGCCAGTTCGGGCACGGCGACGATCGTCGGCTCCGGCGGCGGCTTCCAACTGCGCTATACGCCGGTGATCGGCTACGCCGGCGTGGCCGTGGCCAGCTTCACGATCAGCAATGCGCACGCGACCTCGACGGTGGCGACGATCGAAATAGAGGTTGCGCCGCGCAGCGATCCGTCCAAGGACGCCGAAGTGCTCGGCCTGCTCGGCGCGCAGACCTCGGCGGCGCGGCGTTTCGCCAATTCGCAGATCGGCAACTTCCAGCAGCGCATGCAGGGGCTGCACGAAGGCGGCGAGAACGGGGCGCGTTTCGACAACGGGCTGAGCTTCTCGATCGACTCGCGTTGCCGCGACGAAGCGCGCCGCACCCCGGGCAGCGATTGCCGTCAGGCCTTGCTCGGCGACGACGCCGCGGCGATGCAGGAACCGGCTCCGGTGGCCGGCAGCGGCAGCCGTTACGGGGTGTGGACCGGCGGCACCATCAACAGCGGCAACCGCGACGGCCGCAGCGGCTCGGCCGGCTTCGACTTCGAGACCAGCGGCATCAGCGCCGGCGCCGACGTGCGCCTCAGCGATGCCTTCGCCCTCGGCGGCGGCGTCGGCTACGGCCGCGACGACACCGACGTCGGCCAGCGCGGCAGCCGCAGCGAGGCCGAGAGCTACAGCCTGGTCGGCTATGCCAGCTACCACCCGGGCAAGACCTTCTACCTCGACGGCCTGCTCGGCTATCAGTGGCTGTCGTTCGACACCCGTCGCTACGTCACCGACACCGGCGGCATGGTGCGCGGCTCGCGCGACGGCAAGCAGTGGTTCGGTTCGGTCTCGGCCGGCTTCGAGCACCAGCGCGACCGCCTGCGGGTGACCCCGTACGCGCGCCTGGACATCGCCCGCGCTCGCCTGGACGGCTACACCGAGCATGGCGACCCGTTGTACGCGCTGCACTATCGCGATCAGGACGTCGACACCACCACCACCAGCCTGGGCCTGCGCATCGACTACCGCTACGACATGAGCTGGGGCCGGCTGTCGCCGCGGATGCTGTTGGAATACCAGCACGACTTCGAGGACGACAGCATCGCGACGATGAGCTACGCCTACATGCTCGGCGGGCCGTTCTACCGCGCGCGCATTCTCGGCCTGGACCGCAACCGCTACGTATTCGGTCTCGGTGCGGTGCTGCAGGGCGAACGCGACTGGGCGCTGCGCTTCGAGTACCGCGGCCTGTTCGGCAGCGGCAACGACGACGATCACAGCTTGCTGATCAATTTCGAGAAGAGGTACTGAGGCGCCGGCGGGCGCGGCCACGGCCGCGCCCGCCGCCACGGACCGGGACGGCCCACGGCGGCCGCCGAAGTGCCAAGATGGGGCCCCGCGCCACTGCGTCCCCGCCGCGATGTCCGAATCTTCTCCGCCCTCCGCCGAACGCGAGCCCGCACGCCTGTCCGACGCGGCCCTGGCGCAGTTGCCCCTGCAATTGCCCGAGGAACTGCGCGCCGCGCTGGAAGCCGCCTATGCGGCGCCGCCGCGCGCCTACCACAACCTCGGCCATGTAGCCGAAGTGCTGGGCCATTACGCCGACGTCGCCGCCGGTCCCGGCTGGCGCCAGCCGGTCGAGGTCGCGCTGGCGGTGCTGTACCACGACGCGATCTACCACGCCGGCCGGCGCGACAACGAGGCGCGTTCGGCGCTGTTGGCGCGCGAGCATATCGCGCGCTGGTTGCCGCATGCCGGCATCGATGCCGACCGCGTCGCCGGACTGATCGAGCTGACCGCGCGCCACGGCGCGATCGCGCGCGAGGATGTGGACGAGGAGACCCGGCTGTTCCTGGACGGCGACATGGCCATCCTCGGCGCCGCGACCGCGCAGTTCGACGCTTACGATCGCGGGATCGCCTCGGAATACCGCGGCCACGTGCCGGGGCCGCTGTTCAGGCTCAACCGCAGGCGCTTCCTCAAGGGCCTGCTCAAGCGCGAGCGGATCTTCCTCAGCGACTACTACCATGCCCGCTACGATGCGGCGGCGCGCAACAACCTGCGCCGTGCCGTCACCACCAAACGTTGAGATCGCCGCAGCGGAGCGCGCGCCGGTCGGCGCACAAGAAAGGCGCGCCCGCAGGACGGGCGCGCCCGGAGGGGCGACCGGTTCGCGGTCGCCGGGGCCGCAGCGCCCGGCAAGGGCCGGCCGGGGCGGGCGGAACGTGACGGGCAGGGAGGCGGCGCTTACGCCCTCAGGCGGCCCAGCGAGCCGTCCAACACGCGCTGCAGCTTGCGCGCCGCGCCGCTGATCGCCGCGCGCATGGTGTCTGCATCCTCGGTCGCGGCCACCGGCGGCCGGCCTTCGAGGCGGGCTTCGATGGTGCAGTGCTTGTCGCCGCCGCCGGACTTGGCGCCGTTGACGTCGCGCAGATGCACTTCGACCCGGGTGACCTGGTCGCGGTAGCGACCCAGGCTGTGATCGACCACGCCTTCGACGTGTTGGGCGAGCGACTCGTCGCCGCGCAGGTGATGGTCGGTGTTGAGCTGAACCTTCATGCAGACGCCTCCTTTGGCGCAGTGAGAGGGCGAAGCCGCCGCCCCTGCGGCGGCCTCTCGCACGGTCCGCGCATTCGCGTTGCGGCCATGCCCTAAGTCCGACCGGGGATGCCGCGGAAGGTTCTCGCGGCGTTCAGCTTCGGCCCAGGCGGAACATGCGAACCTCGCGGATCGGCTGCGCGGGCCTGAGCCCGATTCGGCAAAGACGGCCGCAAGGGCCGGGCGCCCGGGCTGGTCGTCCGGGCTGGTCGTCCGGGTTGAAGCGGCGCCCAAGGTAGAATGCGCCGATGATCGTCAATATCGCCGCCTACCATTTCGTCGCCATCGCCGATCCGCCGGCATTGGCCGCGCGTCTGCGCGAGCGGGCGCAGGCGCTGCAGTTGCGCGGCACCGCCCTGGTCGCGGAAGAGGGCATCAACCTGTTCCTGGCCGGCACGGCCGAGGCGATCGAAGACTTGCTGGCCGAGCTGCGCGCCGATCCGCGCTTCGCCGATCTGATCGTCAAGTACAGCCGCAGCCGCAGCGCGCCGTTCGCCCGGCTCAAGGTCAAGCTCAAGCGCGAGATCATCGCCTTCCGCCGCGACGGCGCCTCGCCGCTGCAAGAGCGCGCTCCGGCGGTGTCGCCGCAGACCCTGGCGCGCTGGCTCGACGCCGGTCGCGACGACGCCGGCCGGCCAGTGGTGTTGCTGGACACGCGCAATCGCGAAGAGATCGCTTACGGCAGTTTCGCCGATGCCTTGACCCTGCCGATCGACAACTTCACCGACCTGCCCGAAGCGCTGGCGCCGCACCGTGCCGCGCTCGCCGACGCCACCGTGGTCAGCTTCTGCACCGGCGGCATCCGCTGCGAGAAGGCGGCGCTGTGGCTGCGCGCCGACGGCATGGACAATCTGCTCCAGCTCGACGGCGGCATCCTCGGCTATTTCGAGCAGGTCGGCGGCCGCCACTACGACGGCGGCTGCTTCGTGTTCGACGAGCGGGTCGCCTTGGATCCGCAACTGCGGCCGCTGCAGGACGCCGCGGGCTGAGCGTTTCGACGGATTTCGCGACTTTTACCGTTTCTTACAAACTATTAACCCGGCCACGCCGGGCGAACGGTTAGTCTGCGCGTTCGTGTCGCGCCTGCGCCTTCGCGCCGGCCTCCCCCGACGACGCGCCGCGAGCGGGCGGCCTGCGCAACGGCAGGCGCCCGCGCTTGCATCAGAACGAGGATTTTCGATGAACCGACGCTCGCTTTCCGCCCTGTCCGCGCTCGCGCTCGCCGTCGCGGCGCTCGCCGCGTGCAGCCAGGGCGCGCCGG
Source organism: Lysobacter sp. Soil_C_15 (assembly GCF_057657315.1). Lineage (NCBI taxonomy): Bacteria > Pseudomonadati > Pseudomonadota > Gammaproteobacteria > Lysobacterales > Lysobacteraceae > Lysobacter > Lysobacter sp. Soil_C_15. The sequence goes on along the minus strand of NZ_JBDGIR010000002.1, from coordinate 517,848 downwards.
TCAATACCGCCGCCCCGCAGGAAACCACCGCGCCGCCGCCGCCGGCACCGCAATCGGTGCCCGATCCGGCCGCCGACCCGGGCACACGCGCCTCGCCGCCGGTGCTGACTCCGGTCGCGCTGGGCACGTTCGAACCGGGCAATCCGCTGGCCGCGGCGATGACCGGCAAGCTGACCATCGACGATCTCGAGCTCAAGGGCGAGAACGGCGCGCTGTACAAGACCGAACGCGTCGCCCTGGTGCGCGGCGGCGACCAATACGCCGCCGGCGAAACCTATGGCGCGGTCATGCAGGTCGAGGCCAGCCAGGCGATCGAGCTGCGTCGGGTGATCGAGCAGACGCCGCCGGAAAAGGCCCCGGCCAATGCCTATTGCGGCACCACTCCGACCGGTTTCATCGCCCTGGCCAAGGTCAGCGAGGCTGGCGGCGACGTGATCAAGCTGATCGCGCTGCAGGGCAGCGACCTGCCGGCGGCGACGTCGCAGGGCGTGGGCCTGTGCGCATCGATGTTCTACATGGGCAAGGCGCAGGAGAAGGCCGCGGGTTGAGCGGCGCTGCGTAGAGGTGTCGAGCTCCGGGCGAGCGGGCTTGGGCCGTTGCGCTTGGGTACGTCGCTTTGGCTGTCGCCGCTTATGACCGAAGGAAATCCCCGTGGGACGCCGCTGCTGCAGGGGCGGCTCTTGTAGGAGCGGCGTAAGCCGCGACCAACCCAAGCGGTTTGATACCGCGCCGGCAACCGAAGCCCGGTCGTGCGGCCATGCGATCGGCCTGCGAGGAGATCCCGCGCGACGCCGCTCCTACGGCGATCGCGCCGCCAGCAAGCGGCGCGCGGCGGCGTCGCCGGCGATCAGGCCGCTGGCGAAGCAGGCGGTCAGCAGGTAGCCGCCGGTCGGCGCTTCCCAATCGAGCATTTCGCCGGCGCAATACACCGCGTCGGCTAGTCCTTGCAGCCGCAGTTGCGCGTCCATCGCCTCCAGGCGCACCCCGCCGGCGCTGCTGATCGCCTCGGCGATCGGGCGCGCGCCGCGCAGGCGCAGCGGCAGGCGCTTGATCGTGCGCGCGACCGTGGCCGCGTCGTCCAGGCCGTGCTTGCCGAGGATCTCGAACACCAGCGCGGCCTTGACCCCGTCCAGACCGGTCTGCCGGCGCAGGTGCTCGCCGACGCTGCGGCCGCGCCGCGGTTGGGCGAAATCGCGTTGCAGTCGTTCCAGCTCGCGCCCCGGAGCGAGGTCCAGCTCCAGCACGCTGTCGCCGTGCGCCGCGATGGCCTCGCGCAGCCGCGCCGACAGCGCATAGATCAGGCTGCCCTCGATGCCGCCGGCGGTGACCACGCATTCGCCTTGCAGCGCCTGTTCGCCGTCGGCGTCGCGCCAGTGCGCGACCACCGGCTTGAGCGGCGCGCCGGCATGGCGCGAGGCGAAGTGCTCGCTCCAGCCGATGTCGAAGCCGCAATTGGACGGCAGCAGCGAGGCGACGTCGATCCCGCGCTCGCGCAGCGGCGCCACCCAGGCGCCGTCCGAGCCCAGTTCCGGCCAACTGCCGCCGCCGAGCGCGAGCACGCTGGCGGCCGCGCGCGCATGCACCTCGCCCCCGGGCGTGTCGAAGCGCAACGCGCCGTCTTCGGCCCAGCCGGTCCAGCGGTGCTGGACATGGAAGCGCACGCCGTCTTCGCGCAGCCGGCGCACCCAGCCGCGCAGCAAGGGCGCGGCCTTGCGGTCGAGCGGAAACACCCGCCCCGAGCTGCCGACGTAGGTATCGACGCCGAAGCCGTGCGCCCACTCGCGCAACGCGTCGGCGTCGAAGCGGTCGAGCCAGCGGCCGACGGCTTCGGCGCGCGCGCCGTAGCGGCGGTCGAACGCCGGCCGCGGCTCGCCGTGAGTGAGGTTGAGCCCGCCCTTGCCGGCGATCAGGAACTTGCGCCCGACCGAGCCCTTGGCCTCGAACAGGTCGACCTCGACCCCGAGCGCGCGCGCGGTCTGCGCCGCCATCAGGCCGGCGGGCCCGCCGCCGACGATGGCCAGGCCGGGCAGGGTAGGGGAGGAAACGGCGGGCATGCGGCGGCAGCGGTGCGGGGGCCGGATAGTATGCCGCGCCGGCGATCCGCCCGTTCCGACCCTGGCGCGGCGGCGCGGCATCGCCCACAGTGCGGATTGCATCCGCGGAACCCGACCATGCCCCGATCCGACTGGAAGACCCAAGGCGCCGGCCTGCTGCTGTGCCTGAGCGCGAGCGCCGCCGCCGCTGCCGTGCCCGCGACGGCTCGGCCCGCTGCCGACCAGCCCTCCGCCGAGCCGGCGCCGCTGCCGGAGCAGTTGCGCGACTTCGACGCCTATGTCGAAGGCGTGCGCCGCCAGTTCGAGGTGCCCGGCATCGCCGTCGCCATCGTCAAGGACGGCCGGGTGGTGCTGGAACGCGGCTACGGGGTGCGCGAACTCGGCAAACCCGACGCCGTGGACGCCCATACCCTGTTCGCGATCGCCTCCAACACCAAGGCCTTCACCGCCGCCGCGCTGTCGATGCTGGCCGACGACGGCAAGCTGAGCCTGGACGACCGGGTCATCGACCATCTGCCCTGGTTCCGCATGGCCGACCCTTACGTGACCCGGGAAATGCGCCTGCGCGACCTGCTCGCCCACCGCAGCGGCTTGGGCCTGGGCGCCGGCGACCTGCTGTACTGGCCAGGCACCGATTACAGCAACGAAGAAGTGGCGCGGCGCCTGGCGGAAGTGCCGCTGAGCGGCGGCTTCCGCGCTCAGTACGCCTACGACAACATCCTCTACGGCGTAGCCCAACTGGTGATCGAAAAGGCCAGCGGGCAGAGCTATCGCGAGTTCCTGGCGCAGCGCATCTTCCGCCCGCTGGGCATGGACGAGACGCGCTACAACAGCGACGCCCTGCGTCCCGGCGACAACGTATCCAGCGGTCACGCCAAGGCCGATTTCAAGGACCTGCAGCCGGCGCCGCGGATGACCTGGGCCAATGTCGCCGGCGCCGGCGGCCTGTATTCCAGCGTCCACGACATGAGCAAGTGGATGCGGGTCCAGCTCGACGGCGGGGTGTACGCGCGCAGCGGCGACAAAGAGCAGCGCTTGTTCAGCGCCAAGCGCCAGCAGGCGATGTGGTCGGTGGTCACGCCGATGCCGATCGCCGAGCCCTCGGTGCCGGAACTGGCCGCGGTGAAACCGAACTTCGCCGGCTACGGCGAGGGCTGGCAGCTGACCGATTACCGCGGCCGCAAGCTGGTCTGGCATACCGGCGGCTGGCCGGGCATGGTTTCGCGGGTGACCCTGGTGCCCGAACACAAGCTCGGCGTGGTGGTGCTGACCAATGCCGAATTGGCCGGGGCGTTCCACGCGGTGACGATGCGCGCGCTGGACGCCTACTTGGACGCGCCGCGCACCGACTGGAACGCGGCTTATGCGGCGGCCCTGGCCAAGAGCCGCAGCAAGGCCGACGACGACTGGGCCAAGCACTTGGCCGCACGCGCGCCGGACTCGCGTCCGTCGCTGCCGGCGGCGGGCTATGCCGGCACCTACCGCGACCCGTGGTACGGCGACGTGCGCATCGAGGCGGCCGCCGACGGCAAGCTGCGCCTGCGTTTCGCCCGCACCGCGGAACTGGTCGGCACGCTCGAGCACTGGCAGCACGACAGTTTCATCGTGCGTTGGGACCGGCGCTGGCTCAACGCCGACGCGTTCGTCAATTTCGCCCTGACCGAGGACGGCAAGGTGCGCGAGCTGCGCATGGAAGCGGTGTCGCCGCTGACCGATTTCAGCTTCGACTTCCAGGACCTGCGCTTGAGTCCGGTCGCGGCGTCCGGTTCCTGAGCGCCATCTAGCCTCGTCGCTGCGTCTTTGTCCTGTACCCCTGTAGGAGCGGCGCGAGCCGCGACCGCCATCCCTCAATCTCGCCGCGTCTTGTCCTGGAACCCCTGTAGGAGCGGCGTGAGCCGCGACCGCGCTGCTGCGGTCTCGCGCCGGTTCCGACGGGGCCGCAGACGCCGGTCCCGACCATCCGTCCGGCCGGGGTAGGGGGACGCGTCGCCGCTGCGTTCAGTAACCAGGACGGATCGTCGTCGACCCGCCGCTTCTTCTCCAGGGGAGCGGCGGATGCTTGTGGCGCGTCGCGGGACCGTGCCCGCCGCGCCACTTACGGCCCCGCATCGCGGCGCTACGCGGTGCGGGGCCTTTCCTTGTCGCCGGCGCTCATTCCCAGGCCGCGGCGCCATCCTGCGGCTGCAGCCGCTCGGCGAGGAAATCCAGAAAGCAGGCGATGCGCGAGGCCAACCGGGTGTTGCGGTAGTACACCGCGTTGATCGGCTGGCGTACGTCCAGGGTCTGCTCGGCCAGCAACTGCACCAGGTCGCCGCGGCGGCGATCCTCGCGGGTCATGAAGTCCGACAGGCAGACGATGCCTTCGCCGGCCAGAGCCAACTGACGCAGGGTCTCGCCGCTGGAGGCGTGCAACTGCGCGGCGATCTCGAGCTCCGCGCCGTGCGCGTCGCGCAGCGGCCAGCGGTTCAGGGTCGCGGTCGGGGCGAAACCGAGCAGGCGGTGCGCGGCCAGTTCGGCGACGCTGCGCGGTTCGCCGCGGGCTTGCAGATAGGACGGGCTGGCGAGTACCCGCAGGCGGCTGCTCGGCAGCGGCCGGGCGTGCAGGCTGGAGTCGGCCAGGCGGCCGATCCGGATCGCGACGTCGGTGCGTTGTTCGATCAGGTCGACGATCCGGTCGTTGGTGTTTAGCTCCAGCTCGATCTGCGGATAACGTTCGCCGAACGCGCCGATCAGCGGCACCACCACGTGCAGCATGAACGGCGAGGCCGCATTGATGCGCAGGCGCCCGGCCGGTTGCTGGCGGCGTAGCGCCATGTGTTCTTCGGCGTCTTCGACCGAGGCCAGGATCGCGCGCGCGCGGGCCAGAAAGGCCTCGCCTTCCTCGGTCAGTTCCAGGCGCCGGGTCGTGCGTCGCAACAGGGTGGTGCCGAGCTTGTCCTCGAGCCGGCTCAGCGCGCGGCTGACCCCGGACACGGTTTGCGCCAGCGATTGCGCAGCGGCGGTGATCGATCCGGTGTCGACCACGGTGGCGAAGGCCTGCAGTTCTTCGAGGGCGATCTTCATCGTCCGCATTTTAGGCACAGGCTGCGCAGGCGGGCGGAGCGCAGTGACCGCGTTCTCAGCCCGATAACGGCGCCGCGGGCATGCTGGCGGCACGCTGCGAACCAGGAGAATCCGCATGATCCGAGCGCTGCGACGGCTGGCGACGCTGTGCGCCGCCGCGGCCCTGTGCGCCTGCGGCGAATCGGCGAGCCTGCAGGTGTCCGACGGCACCGGCCCGCGGCCCAAGCTGCCGGCGCCGAACCGGACCACGATCCCGACCGTCAACATCGCCCCGGCGGTGGGCTGGCCGGACGGCGCCGCGCCGACCGCGGCCGCAGGCCTGGCGGTGAACGCCTACGCCACCGGCCTGGACCACCCGCGCTGGCTGCACGTGCTGCCCAACGGCGATGTGCTGGTCGCCGAAAGCAATGCGCCGGCGCGCAAGCGTTCCGGCCTGAAGGCGTGGATCACCGGCAAGGCGATGCAGCGCGCCGGCGCCGCGGTGCCCAGCGCGGACCGGATCAGCCTGCTGCGCGACGCCGACGGCGACGGCGTGGCCGAACTGCGCACGGTATTCCTCAAGGGCCTGCATTCGCCGTTCGGCATGGCCCTGGTCGGCGAAGATTTCTATGTCGCCAATGCCGATGCGGTGTGGCGGTTCCGTTATCGCCAGGGCGCGACGCAGATCGCCGAGGCGGGGACCAAGATCACCGACCTGCCGGCCGGGATCAACCATCACTGGACCAAGAACCTGATCGCCAGCGGCGACGGACGCAAGCTCTACGTCACCGTCGGCTCCAACAGCAACGTCGGCGAGAACGGCATGGAGATCGAGGCCGGCCGCGCCGCGATCTGGGAGCTCGACCGCGCCAGCGGCCGCAAGCGCCTGTTCGCGACCGGGCTGCGCAACCCCAACGGCCTGGCCTGGGAGCCGCAGACCGGCGCGCTGTGGACCGCGGTCAACGAGCGCGACGAGATCGGCAGCGACCTGGTGCCCGACTACGTCACCTCGGTGCGCGACGGCGGTTTTTACGGCTGGCCCTACAGCTACTACGGCCAGCATGTCGACGTGCGGGTCAAGCCGCCGCGGCCGGACCTGGTGGCCCAGGCCCTGGCGCCCGACTACGCGCTCGGCCCGCACACCGCGTCGCTGGGCATCGCGTTCTCGCACGGCACGCGTTTGCCGGAGCGCTATGCCAACGGCTTGTTCGTCGGCCAGCACGGCTCCTGGAACCGCAAACCCAAGAGCGGCTACAAGGTGATCTACCTGCCGTTCCGCGACGGCCGCCCGGACGGCGCGCCGCTGACGGTGCTGGACGGTTTCCTCGACGCCAAGGAGCAGGCGCGCGGCCGCCCGGTCGACGTGCGCCTGGACCGGCACGGCGACCTGCTGGTCAGCGACGATGTCGGCAATGCGGTGTGGCGGGTGACGGCGGCGCGCTGAACGCTTCGCCGCGCGTCCGGCTCAGTCGCAGCCGTCGCGGCGTCCGTCGAACAGGGTCTGGGCGATCGGCGGCCGGCGCGGCCGCAGCGGGCCCAGGCCGTCGATGCTCAGGTGCAGGCGCTCGTCTTCGACTTCGATCCGTAAGCGTTGCGCGCCGGCACTGGCGCGGTACTCCAGGGTGGTCGCGCCCGATGCCGCATCCGCCGCGGCCCGGCCGGCGCCGAGCACGCGGACGAAATCGATCCGGGTGCGGGTTTGCTGGACCAGGCCTTGCGGCGCGGGGCCGCCGGTATCGGCGGCCGGTGCGGCGCGGGTCAGGCTGGCGAGTTCGCCGTCGCGCGAGAACTCCAGGTGCAGGCGGCGGTCGGGATCGTCGCCGTCGGCGCGCTGGATCTGTCCGCCCAGCCAACCCGGGCGATCGTGGTCGGGCAGCAGCCGCAACAGGCGCGTGGCCTTGCCGTCGGGTTCGACGCGCTGGATCCAGCAGCCGCGCACCCGGTCCAGGTCGGCGGCGGGCGAGGCGGCGGGCGGCGCCGCGGCGCCGGCCGAGGACAGCGCGAACAGCGCCGCGACGGCGGCGACGGAACGGGGTGGGGACATCGCGGCGCTCGTTGGGAACCGGACCAGTGCGTCACCTTAAGCCGGCGCCGCGCGCTTGTCGCGCTGCGGCCTGGGTTCGCTCAGGCGCCGCTCAGCGCCGCAGGCTGGCGGCACTTGGTCGCCACCGCCGCGGCGCTTAAGCTCGGACGCGAAATCGGCAACGGCGGAGGCGATGCATGAGCGTGGCGGCGATCCTGGTCTTGGCGGCCGGTCTGTATCTGGCCTTCAAGCTGGTCGGGTTCCTGCTCAAGGCGGCGATGTGGGGCGTGGTCGCCGCGGCCCTGTACTGCCTGGCGGCGCCGTCGCTGGGCTGGCCGCTGCCGTGGTGAGCATCCGCGCGGTGGCGTAGTTCTTTTTTCGAACCAGGACGGTAGGCGATGAACGACAGTATCGGCTCGACGCACGGCGACCACGCGCAGGACGCCCGGGATCCGATTCCCCTCGAGTGGCAGGAGGACGTGCAGGACATCGGTCGCCTGGTGCGCGCGGTCTACGCCTGCATTTCCGGGCCGGCCGGCGCGGCGCGCGATTGGGCGCGCCTGCGCTATCTGCAGCATCCGCGCGCGCTGTCGCTGCGCACCGTGGTGCAAGCCGACGGGTCGACCCGCGCGGCGGTGTTCGATGTCGAAAGCTATATCGCCGACGTCGCGCCGCTGTTCGCCGAGCATGCCTTCTACGAGGTCGAGACCGACCAGCGCATCGAACGCTTCGGCCAGGTCGCCCACGTCTGGAGCAAGTACGAGGCGCGGCCGGCGCCGGATTCGCCGGTGCTGCTCAAGCGCGGCGCCAACAGCATCCAGCTGTGCCACGAACACGGCCGCTGGTGGGTGTTCTGCACGGTCTGGGACAACGAGCGCGACGGGTTGAGCTTCGACTTGTTCTGAGGCGCCGCCCGCGGCTTTGCCGGGTGTGGCGTCGCGTGATCGATCGGTGCCGCACCGGCAACACTGCGTATCCGGATACGATCCGCCGCGGCGCTGGAATCGCGCGCCGCGGCCCCCAGATCGTTGGGATATCCTCCGGATCGCCGCCCATGCTGCCGTTTTCCGTACTCGATCTCGCCCCCGTCACCGAAGGCAGCGACACCCGTCAGGCCTTCGCCAACAGCCTGGCGCTGGCCCGGCACGCCGAGGCCTTGGGCTATACGCGCTATTGGCTGGCCGAACACCACAACATGCCCGGCATCGCCAGCGCCGCGACCGCGGTGCTGATCGGCCATATCGCCGCCGGCACGTCGACGATCCGGGTCGGCGCCGGCGGCATCATGCTGCCCAACCACGCGCCGCTGCAGGTCGCCGAGCAGTTCGGCACCCTGGCCTCGCTGTATCCGGACCGGATCGACCTCGGCCTGGGCCGCGCGCCGGGCACCGACCACGCCACCGCGCGCGCGCTGCGTCGCTACTACGACGGCGCCGACAGTTTTCCGCAGGACGTGGCCGAGTTGCTGCATTACTTCGAACCGGCCCAGCCCGGACAGGCGGTGCGCGCGGTGCCGGGCGCCGGCCTGGAGGTGCCGGTATGGCTGTTGGGCTCGAGCCTGTTCAGTGCGCGCCTGGCCGCGGCGATGGGCCTGCCGTTCGCGTTCGCCTCGCATTTCGCTCCGGACGCGATGGACGAGGCGCTGACCCTGTACCGGCGCGATTTCGTCCCGTCGGCGCGGTTGCCGCGGCCGCATGCGATGCTGGCCTTGAACGTGGTCGCGGCCGAGCGCGGCGATGAGGCGCGACGCTTGTTCACCACCCAGCAGCAGGCCTTCGTCAATCTGCGTCGCGGCCGGCCCGGGCTGATCCCGCCGCCGATCGACGACATCGAACGGTTCTGGACGCCGCTGGAGAAAGCCGGCGTGGCCCAGGCGCTGGCCTGCGCGGTGGTCGGCGACGCGGCGCAAGTCGGCGAGGGCATCGCCGCTTTCGTCGCCCGCCATCGTCCGGACGAGTTGATGCTGACCGCGAATATCTACGATCACGCCGCGCGCCTGCATTCCTTCGCTCTGGCGGCGCAGGCCTGCAAGACCTTGCGCGCGGCCTGAGCCGCGCGCCGGCCGCGTCGCGCGCCGATCGGCGCGCACGACGGGCTCAGCGTTGTTCGACGCCGAGCAGTTCGACTTCGAACACCAGCGAGGTGTCCGGCGGGATCACCCCGCCGCCGGCCCCGGCGGCGCCGTAACCCATGTCCGGCGGCACCATCAGCACGCGCTTGCCGCCGACCCGCATGCCGGCCACGCCGTCGTCCCAGCCGCGGATCACCCGCCCGGCGCCGAGCAGGAATTCGAACGGCCGGCCGCGGGTCAGCGAGCTGTCGAACTGGGTGCCGTGCTTGTCGGCGGCCTTTTCGTCGTACAGCCAGCCGGTGTAATGCACGATCACGGTCTGTCCCGGCTGCGCCACCGCACCGGTGCCGACCTGCTGGTCGATGGTCTGGAACTGGGCGATGCGGCCGCTGTAGACCTTGGCCGCCGCGCCTTCGCCCGCGGCCTCGGTGCCGGAGCGCTGGCAGGCGCTGACGGCCAGTGCGGCGCAGAGCAGGGCGGCGCCCAGGCGCGCGGCGCGCAGGCCGCGCGGCAGGGACGCAAACACGGAAACGGAATCGGACACGCGCGACCTCTAAGTTCGCCGACAAGGGCGCACAGCTTAGCCCCTGCCGGCGACGGCGGCGCGCTCACCCGGCCGGGATGCGGCGTTCGTACTCGGCTTCCAGGCGGGTGTGGTTGCGCCAGAACCCGCCCGGCTCCTGATCGGACAACTGCGCCAGCAACACGTCCAGATGGGCGTGCCAGCCGCTGGCGACGCTGACCATGGCGTTGCGGTCGGCGAGGCGGCGGTGGGTGACGATCAGCTGCACTTGATCGCCGCGTTCGCTGAGTTGGAACTCGACCTCGGACGACTCGTCGCCGGCCTCGTTCCAGGTATAGGCCAGGCGATGCGGCGGATCGATTGCGGTGATGCGGCCGTATTCGCGTATTTCCTGCGTGCAGTGCGAGTACTTGGCCGGCGGCGGATCGTCGCCGCGGCTCAGGCGGCCGTGGTCGAAGCGCAACTCGACCGCGCCGCCGGGGCGCAGGTCCATGTCGCCGCCGGCGAGCCAGCGCGCGCGCAGATCGGCGTCGGTGAGATAGGCCCAGACCCGGTCGATCGGGCCGGGCAGCATGCGTTCGATGCGCACCGTGTCGGAAGCGACGACGGTGCCGTAGTCCAGGGGCGTCAGCGAGTTCATGATCGAGTCCTCCGGCCGCGCAGCGGCCTGTCGGGGTGGGCGGACGGTTTCAGCCGCGCGTCCGCGGTTTGCGTCGCGTCGCCGGGGGCGAGGCGGATGAAGAGGCCAACACGGCGTCGGCGCCGCGCTGGCGGTCGTCTTCGCGCAGCAGCGCTTCGAGCAGGTCCAGGCGCTGGTTCCAGAAGCGTTCGTAGTGACGCAACCATTCGTAGCCGCCGTGCAAGGGCGCGGCCTGCAGGCGGCAGACGTGGCTGCGGCCGCGTACCGTGCGCTCGATCAGGCCGGCGCGCTCCAGCGACTTGATGTGCTTGGACGCCGCGGCCAGGGTCATGCGGAACGGCTCGGCGAGCTCGCCGACGCTGCGTTCGCCCTCGGCCAGGCGCCGCAGCATCGCCCGCCGGGTCGGATCGGCGAGGGCATGGAATACGGCGTCGAGCCGCTCGGAACTATCGTCAACCATGGGGTTGAATATCCGCTCGACCCCGGCGATTGTCAACCTTTTGGTTTAATGTTTGCCGCGCCGCCGACCAGCGGTCGAAGACCGATCCCTGGGCCCGTGGGACTCAATGCCCGGGCGGCATCGGCTCCAGGCTCGCGCCGAACGCGCGCATCGCCTGCGCGGTGGCGGCGTCGGCGGGGAAGAAGGACTCGATCGCCAGTTCGGACAAGGTCACGTCGAGCGGGGTGCCGAACACGGTGATGGTGCTGATGAAGGCCAGTTCGCCGAAATCGCTGCGGACCCGGAACGGCACCGCCACGTGCGCCGCCGGCGACAGCATCGATTCGTCGTAATCGTCGTCGCAGGGGTAGGCGGCCAGTTCGGCATGCAGTTCGGCCAGCACCGCGTCGCCGGTGCTGTCGGCCAGGTGGCGCAGCCGATGCAGCAGATGCGCGCGCCATTCGCCGAGGTTGACGATGCGCGGCGCCAGGCCTTCGGGATGCAGGCTGACCCGCAACACGTTGGACGGCCGCGCCAGCAGATGCTCGGCGACCCCGACCAGCAAAGGCGCGACCGCGCGGTTGTGCGAGATCAGGTTCCAGTGCCGGTCCACCGCCAGCGCCGGGTGCGGCTCGTGGCCGTACAACACCAGGTCGACCGCGGCCTGGGCCTCGCGCAGCGCCGGATCTTCGAGCCGGCGCTCGGCGTACATCGGCGCCAGCCCGGCCGCGGTCATCAGCACGTTGCGCTCGCGCAGCGGTACCTCGAGGCGGTCGGCCAGACGCAGCAGCAAGGCTCGGCTCGGTAGCGAGCGCCCGGTCTCGATGAAGCTGACGTGGCGGGTCGAGACCTCGGCCATTTCGGCCAGGTCGAACTGGGTCAGACGGCGACGCTGGCGCCAATCGCGCAGCAGCTCGCCCACGGGGCGCAGATCGTTCATGCGCTCACCATAGCCCGAGGCAGCGGTCGGCGGCATTACCTGGCAGGTAATCGACCCGCGGCCGCCGCGGAGGTGTGATGGCTACCGAGATTCGCACCCCTTCAACCGCTAGCCTCCAGGAGCCGACCATGGCCATCGCCGCTCAAGCTCGTCCTTCTTCTCTGTTACGTCGTGCGCTGGTCGCCGACGCGGTCATTTCCGGCGCCGTCGGCGCCTTGCAACTCGCCGTGGCCGGACCCTTGTCCGGCTTGCTGGCCATCGAGGCGGGTTGGCTGCAACGCAGCGGCGTGATCTTGCTGGCCTGGACCGCCTTGCTCGGCTGGATGTTGACCCGCAAGACGGTCTCGCCGCCGATGGCGTGGACGGTGATCGGGATCAACCTGGCCTGGGTCGCGGCCTCGATCCTGGTACTGGTCGAAGGCGCGATCGCGCCGAACACCCTGGGCACGGCTTATGTGTTGGCGCAGGCGGCGGTGGTGGCGATCTTCGCCGAACTGCAATTCTTCGGCCTGCGCAGGCAGTCGCGTGGCTGAGGGCGGGGCTGCAAACCGCCCGGTCGCATCGACGGCTCTCGCTCAGGCGAGGGCCGTCGTGTTTTCGGGCAGTCGGGGCGTGCGGAAGGACCGCGAATCGCCATCGCCGTGGCCTGGACGCGTTGGATCGCGCGTCTGATGAACGACCGGGCCCGATACTCGGGGGCCGGCCCGCGCCGATTCGCGCAGCCTGGGGGGGAGCGCGATGCACCGATTCCGGGGCTGTTCGCCGCGACGTTGTCGATCGTCGCGCCGGCGATGGCGCAACCCGGACCGATCCCGGCGATGAGCGCCGAACAGGTCGCCGGCATGCTCGACGGCGGCACTCGCCTGGGAAGCGAATCGACGGCGACCTCAACGGCGCTGGCGCCATCGACACGGTTCCGGTCGGCCGCGGCGAGGCCGACGATTCGGGCCGGGGCGACCCGGCCATCGATTACGCGCCGGTCAGGCGCGAGAAGAAACCGAGCAAGCCGCAGTACAGGGAAACCATGCCGAATCCGATTCGCCGCTGGAGCCCAAGCCCGCCGGGGATCGAGTCGCCGTACTGGCCGATCTGCGCAAACGCCGGTGCGGTCGCGGCGTCGATCCGATCAGGCCTGCGGCGACCGCCACAGCATCGGCGTCGAGGGTATGCCGCCGCGCGTCTGCTCTTCGCCTTGAACTTCGAAACCCAGACGCAGGTACACGCCGACGGAGTTGCGCGAAGCGTTGACGGTGATCTGCGCGGGCCAGGCCTCGCTCAATAAGGGATGCGCGCGCAGGCCGGACCAGAGCCGACGCGCGATGCCGCGGCGTTGGAGGCGGTCGTCGACGAACAGGTTGTACAAATGCGCCGGCAGGCGCAGCGCGGCCACGCCGACGATGCGGCCTTCGGCTTCGGCGACCAGGTAGGCATGCCCGGCGAGCAGGCGCTCGCGGGTGGCCTCGGTGCCCATCGAGGCGGTCAGCGCGGCGCGGCCGTCGACATCGCAAAGCGGAAAGATCCAGCGTTGCGCCGAAGCCAGGACCAGGGCGCTGATGGCTTCGGCGTCCGTCGCCGTGGCGATCCGCAGAGGGGCCTCGTCGCTCACAGGCGGCTCACTCCTCGGCCGGCGGCCGATAGCCGACTTCGACGATGACGAAGCGGGTCGGGCCGGCCGGCAGCAGCGCTTCGAATTCGTCGTCGACCCGGCGCTTGAGCATCGCGCGCGCCAGCGGCGAGTCGATGCTGATGTGGCCGAGCCGGGCGTCGGTTTCGTCCGGGCCGACCACGCGATAGCGCGCGGTCTGCCCGTCGGCGAGGTTCTCGACCTCGACCCAGGCGCCGAAGAACACCGCCTGCGGGTCGCTGGGCACGGTGTCGATCACCCGCAGCAGCGGCAGGCGCTTGCTCAGGTAGCGCACCCGCCGGTCGATCTCGCCGAGCTGCTTCTTGCGATAGGTGTACTCGGCGTTCTCCGAGCGATCGCCCTCGGCCGCCGCGGCGGCCAGGGCTTTGACGACTTCGGGGCGGCGCAGCCGCCACAACTCGTCCAGTTCGTGCTTCAGCCGCGCGTGGCCCTCCCGCGTGATCAGGGCCGTGCCGTGTTCGGCGGGAGGGCGCCAGCGACTCATGCCCGGGTCACTGCGCCGCGGTGGCGCGCTTGAGGCTGTAGTTGAGCTCGGACTCGATCTTCTTGCCTTCCTGGTCGAGCAGGCGGATCTCGTCGTTGGACACGACCTCGTACAGGCGGTCCTGGTCGCTCTTGCTGTTCGGGTCCAGGCGCAGGCGCTTGCCGTCCTCTTCCGCGGCCCAATGGCCGTCGCCCTTGGCGTTGCCGTCCTTCTTGCCCTGGTAGGTCTCTTCGACGGTGTAGCTGCCGTCGGCCTTGAAATCGATCTTGGTATCGATGCCGCTGCAGTCGGCGCAGGGTAGGGTGCCGGCGAAGGCGCCGGCGAAGGCGGCAACGTCGAAAGCGGCCTTGGGCGCTTCGGCGACCGGCATCGTCTCGGCCGGAGCGGCCGGGGCCGGAGCGGTTTCGGCGGCCTTGGGCGCATCGGCCGCGGGGGCGGCTTCGTCGGGCTTCTTGCAGGCGCTCAGCGAGAGCGCGGCGAGGCAGGCGAGGGCGAGCAGGTGCTTGGTCACGGGCGGATCCTGATGGAGTGGATGGGACGGCGGCCGCACGGCCGCCGCAGTGCGGGCGGCGTCAGCGCTTGCCGCCGAAAATGCCGCCGAGCAGACCGCGCAGGATCTGCCTGCCGATCTGGCTGCCGACGGTGCGCGCGGTCTGCTTGGCCATGGTCTCGACCATGCCCTGGCGGCGCTTGGTGCCGAACACCGCGTCCTTGACCGCCTGGCCGAAACCGCCGGGCTCCTGGTCGTCCTGTTCGCGGGTCTTGGCCGCCGGCGCGTCGGCCTGGGCGGTCGCGGTCTCGGCGCGCTTGGCCAGCATTTCGGCGGCCGATTCGCGGTCGATCTCCTGGTCGTACTTGGTGCCGATGGGGCTGCCGGCGCGGACCTGCTGGCGCTCGGCCTCGGTGATCGCGCCCATCCGGCAGCGCGGCGGCGCGACCAGGGTGCGTTCGACCGGCATCGGCACGCCCTTGTCCTGCAGGGTCGAGACCAGCGCCTCGCCGGTGCCGAGCTTGGAGATCGCCTCGGCCACGTTCAGCGCCGGATTGGGCACGAAGGTCTCGGCGGCGGTGCGCACCGCCTTCTGGTCGCGCGGGGTGAAGGCGCGCAGCGCGTGCTGCACCCGGTTGCCGAGCTGGCCGAGGATGGCGTCGGGCACGTCGTCGGGGAACTGCGAGCAGAAGTACACGCCCACGCCCTTGGAGCGGATGATCCGCACCACCTGCTCGACCCGCTGCTGCAGCGCCGCCGGCGCGTCGTCGAACAGCAGGTGCGCCTCGTCGAACACGAACACCAGCTTGGGCCGGTCGAGGTCGCCGACCTCGGGCAGCTGTTCGAACAGCTCCGACAGCAGCCAGAGCAGGAAGCTGGAATACAGGCGCGGCTTGAGGATCAGCGAGTCGGCGGCGAGCACGTTGATCAGGCCGCGGCCGTCCTGGGTGGTGCGCATCAGGTCGGTCAGCTCCAGCGCCGGCTCGCCGAAGAAATGCGCGCCGCCTTCCTGCTCCAGGCGCAGCAGGGCGCGCTGGATCGCGCCGATCGACTGCGCGCTGACCAGGCCGTAGCTGGTCGAGATGTCCTTGCGCTCCTCGGCGACCAGGCCGAGCAGGGCGCGCAGGTCGGCCAGGTCGAGCAGCAGCAGGCCGCGGTCGTCGGCCAGCTTGAACACGATGTCGAGCACGCCGGACTGGGTGTCGTTGAGCTCCAGGATGCGCGAGATCAGGGTCGGGCCCATCTCGCTGACCGTGGTCCGTACCGGGTGGCCGAGCTTGCCGAACAGGTCCCAGAACACCACCGGATTGGCCGCCGGCGCGTAGTCGGCCAGACCGATCTCGGTCAGCCGCGCCTGCAGCTTGTCGTTGAGCGCGCCCGCCGCGGCCAGGCCGGCGACATCGCCTTTGACGTCGGCCAGGAACACCGGCACGCCCTGGCGCGAGAAGCCTTCGGCCAGGGTCATCAGGGTCACGGTCTTGCCGGTGCCGGTGGCGCCGGCGACCAGGCCGTGGCGGTTGCCGAGCTTGGTGTGCAGGAACACCTGGCCGCTGTCCGGCGTGGTCACCGCCTTGCCGATCAGGATGTCGTTCGGGTTTGCGCCGGGGGTCGGGGCCATGTCGCGTCCGTGGTTCAGGAATGAAGTGCGGGGACCGATTCTAGCGGCAGGCGCCGACAGCGGGCGTGCCGGGGATGAACCGCGGCCGCGCGCGCGGCGGCGGCATTCGTGGCGCCGCGCGACTCGACCGACCGGGCAATCCGGTAATGTGTCGCAGTCCTTGCCCGGCCCGGACCGGCGCCGTTACCCTGGCCCCCCGCAAAAAGGACGCGCTGCACGCCTCATGCCCGCTTTCTCCCGCATTCCCGGCGCGCTGGCGCCGCTCGCCGCGGCGCTCGCGCTGTACAGCCTGTCGCCGCAAGCCGCCGCCCTGTCCAAGCGCGACC
Source organism: Lysobacter sp. Soil_C_15 (assembly GCF_057657315.1). Classification (NCBI taxonomy): domain Bacteria; kingdom Pseudomonadati; phylum Pseudomonadota; class Gammaproteobacteria; order Lysobacterales; family Lysobacteraceae; genus Lysobacter; species Lysobacter sp. Soil_C_15. The sequence continues at coordinate 501,553 of NZ_JBDGIR010000002.1, read as the reverse complement.
AGGCCGCGGTCGATGCCCTGAACCAACGCATGCAGTCGGCCGAGGCGCGCTACCAGTCGGCCCTGGTCAAGATCCGCAACGCCGATCCGGCCGGTCGCCAGGACAGCGACGCCGCGCTGGAGGACATGGAGGACGTGATCGCGGCCTGCATGAAGCAGAAGGGCTGCCAGACCAACACCTTGCTGGCGGCCTACAAGCGCCTGCTCAAGGCCAACGCCGACGCGTCCGCCAGCGTCGACGACGACGGCGAGGACGCCGGCACCCTGGACAGCGAGGGCCTGGCCGCCGATGTCCCGGAGGCCGCGCGCGCGGCCGCGCTGCTCAGCGCCGACGGCCAGCGCTTCGTCAAGATGGTGCAGTACAACCCGGCGGTGCAGGCCGGCATCCGCCGCTGGCTGACCGACATGCGCGGCTCGCTGATGCAGAGCTACGACAACTACCAGTACATGCGCCAGATGATGTGGCCGCAGTTCGACCGTGCCGGCCTGCCCGAGGCGCTGCTGTTCGGGATCATGGCCAAGGAGTCCAACGGCAAGGTCCATGTGACCTCGCGCGCCGGCGCCGCTGGCCCGTTGCAGTTCATGTTCGCCACCGGCAAGCGCTTCGGCCTCGGCGACGACGGCTCGGGCTTCGACACCCGCTACGATCCGCGCGAATCCTCGCAGGCCGCGGCCGAGTACCTCAACGAACGCCTGGGCCAGCTCAACAACAGCATCGAGATGTCGCTGGCCGCCTACAACGGCGGCGAGGGCCGCGCGCTGCGGATCAACAACGCCAGCGGCGGGCGCAATTTCTGGGACGAGTCGGTGTACAACCAGTTCCCGGCCGAAACCCGCGATTACGTGCCGATGGTGATCGCCGCGGCCTGGCTGTTCCTGCACCCGCGCGAGTACGGCCTGAACTTCCACAAGGTCGACGCCAAACCGGCGCAGCTGCGCCTGAGCCGGCCGAGCTCGATCTACGAACTGACCATCTGCCTGGGCAGCAGCGGCACCCGCGAGGGCTACATGCGCGCGCTGCGCAACCTCAATCCGCGCTACCAGGCCGACACCTACCTGCCGGCCGGCACCACCCTCAACGCCACCGCACGCATGGTCGGCCTGTACAACCGCTGGTGCCTGCAGGGCAAGCGCGCCGAACTGGCCCGCACCCTGGTCAACAGCGACGTCGCCAGCGCCATCGTCCGCACCGGTCCGGTGACCGTGGTGCCGGGCACCGGCAACGGCGAAGACGGCACCGTGGCGACCGCCGTCGCCAGCGGCGTTGCGACCAGCGTCGCGACCGGCAAGCCGGCGCCGGCGAAGAAGCCGGCCAAGCCGGGCAGCTACAAGGTCCGCCGCGGCGAGACGCTGACCGACGTGGCGCAGAAGTTCCAGTGCGACACCAAGCAACTGGCCAAGGCCAACGGCATCAGGGCGCCGCGCTACCTGGTCAAGCCGGGGCAGACGCTGAAGCTGGCCGGCTGCGGCTGAGGATGCCGCCCGCCGGGCGTTCGCGGCGATCGGTCTACCTCTCGCCCGGCTCCCTCTCCGCAGCGGGAGCGGCGGCGCGTAATGGGCCGGCAGCATCCGGACTACCGGACAGCCGCGGCGATTCGGCTGCGGTGGGGTGAGAGGCTTCGCCGCCATCCCTGGTTGCTCGCTCCCTCTCGCGCCTGCGGGAGAGGGGCGGGGGTGAGGGCCGCGGCGCAGCCGCGAACGAGTGTAACGACGACGAAGGCGACGCCCGGCAGACGACGCATGGTCGCGGCGGCGCGAAGCTTGCACCGGTTCGCGGCTCGGCGCTGCGTCGTCCGGCTAAGCTGAGCGGCTTGCGCGGCCATCGCCGCGCGTCGAGGAGTTCCGCGCCGATGCACAGCTCAACGATGCGATCGCCGACCCGGTCCGCGGCCGTGTGGCGGAGCGTGGTCGCGGTCGTGGCGGCGCTCGCCATCGTCGGCGCCTATGCGGCGCCGTGGCTGCATTACCTGTGCAAGCCGGCGGCGACGCTGTCGATCGCGGCGATGGTGCTGCGCCTGGGCGCCGGCGCCGAGCCCGGCTATCGGCGCGCGATCGTCGCCGGCCTGCTGCTGTCGACCGCGGGCGATGTGTTCCTGATGCTGCCCGGCGACTGGTTCGTGTTCGGACTGGGCTCGTTCCTGTGCGCGCACATCGCCTATCTGGTCGGCCTGTGCCGGCGCGCGCGGCCGTTCGCGGCGCTGTGGCCGTTCCCGGCCTACGCGGCGCTCGCCGGCACGGTGTTGTGGGTGCTGTGGCCGCATCTGCCGGGCGAGTTGCGCATCCCGGTGGTCGTCTACGTCGCGGTGCTGGCGGCGATGGCGGCGCAGGCGGCGGCCGTGTGGCGCCGGCGCGCCGGTTCGGCCGCGGCGGCGGCCGCGCTCGGCGGCGCCTGCTTCGTGCTGTCCGATGCGACCTTGGCGATCGACCGTTTCGCCGCACCGTTCGCCGCCGCGCAGGCGCTGGTATTGGCCAGCTATTGGGCGGCGCAGTGGTGGATCGGCCGCTCGGCGACGCTGGCGCGGGATTGAACGAGCCGGCAGCGGCGGCTCGGCGGTCGTCGCCCTGCGCCCGTCCGCCGTCGTGCGGGCGCGGGCGCCGGCATCGATGCCGAGGCTCAACCGGCCGGCGCGGCCGGAGCGGTTTTGTCCGCCGGTGCGTCGGACGACGGCGCCAGCGCCTCGCGCGCCTTGTTCCACAAGCTGCCGGCGGCTTCGCCGGCCTGGCCGACGCCTTTCTGCAAGGACTCGCCCATCGGCCGCAGCTTCTGCTCGTCGGCCAGGTTTGCCGCGGCACGCACGGCGGTGGGGCCGTGTTGCTTGGCCGCGTCCCAGGCCAGGGTGGCGATCAGGCGCGGCATGAAGGCGAAGGAGTCGACGTCGCCGCCCTTGGCTTCGGCCTGGGCGATCAGCGAGGTCAGTTCCCTGCGCACCCCGGCCGGGACGCTGGGGTCCCGGCTCAGCCGCTTGAGTTCGACCAGCGCCTCGCCGACGCGGCCTTCCTGCACCGCCACGCCGACGGCGGCGATCTTGCCCAGCCACGGCGCCTGCAGCATCTGTCCGAGCGCGTCGGCGTGGATCTGGGCGCGGTCCCAGCGCTTTTCGCTGACCGCCAGATAGCCCAGGCCCAGGTGCAGGGTCAGCATCTGTCCGGCCGGCGTCTGCTCCGCGCCGGGCGCGCGCGGCGCGGCCCAGACCCGTTCGCTCTCGGCCTGGGCCAGTTGCGGCCATTCCTGCCGATGGAACGCGACCGAGCGCAGCGAGGCGGCGGCGAGGTCGTCGAACGGTGCGCAGTCCTGCGCTTCGACGATGTCGGTTTCGGCGATCGCCAAGGTGGTCTTGTCGGCGCCGAGCGCGGCGTAGGCGAGCAGCACGTGGGCGATGCACAGGTCGGCGGGGCCGATCGGCGGCAGCTCCGGCGCGGCGAGGCCGGCCTTGCCGCTCCACTGCGCGCCGAGCCGGTAGGCTTCGAGCGCGCCCGGCAGGCCGCTCTCGGACACGCGCCGGTACTGGGTATAGGCCAGGCCGTCGCGCAGCTCGGCCAATTGTTCGGTTTCGCTGTTGCCGCCGCAGGCGGTCAGGACGAGCGCGAGGCCGGCGACGGCGATAAGGCGCGGGCGCAGATGGTCGAACATGAATTCCCCTCCGTGGGAGCGTGGTCGGCAGGTCGGAACCGCGGCGGCGGCTTGCGCCGCGGCCGCAAGGGCGGTGCGCTGGTTCAGCGGTTGCGGCGCGCCAGCGCCTGGCCCAGCCGCACCGCGGTCTCGGCGCCCAGGCCGGGATCCAGCTCGGCCACGCCCGGCGGCAGCAGCACGATCACGGTCGAGCCGTAATTGAAGCGCGCCATTTCCGCGAAGCGTTTCAGGACGATGCCGCGGCCGCGGTAGTCCTTGCGCGTGACCCGGTCGGCGTAATGAGGAATTTCGACCCCGCCCCAGACCGTTTCCACGCCCGAGACCAGCAGCGCGCCGACCATCACCTGGACCATCGGCCCGAAGTCGGTGTCGAAGTGGCAGACCAGGCGCTCGTTGCGCGCGAACAATCGCGGCACGTTGCGCACCGCGTCGGGGCCGACGCTGAACAAACGTCCGGGCACGTGCACGGTTTCGCGCAGGGTGCCGGTCCAGGGCATGTGCACGCGGTGGTAGTCCTTCGGCGACAGGTACACGGTCGTGAATGCGCCGTCGCGGAACGGCGCCGCGGCGGCCTCGTCGCCGCCGAGCAGTTCGGCCGCGGTGAAGGACTGGCCCTTGGCCTGGAAGATCACCCCGTCGCGGATCGGGCCGCATTGGCTGATGCGGCCGTCGGCCGGCATCAGCAGGCTGCGCGGGTTCGGGTCGGCGACCCGCGCGCCGGGCTTGAGCGCACGGGTGAAGAAGGCATTGAAGGTCGGGTAGGCGCGCGGGTCGGGTTGCGCCGCCTCGTCCAGGTCGACGCCGAATTTCTCGGTGACCGTGTCGATCAGCCAGCGGCTGACCAGCGGGTTGTTCGAATAGGCCAGCACGCGCGCCAAGGTAGAGAGAAAGCGGTGCGGCAGGGCGTAGGTAAGGGTGGTGACCAGGCTCACGGCGCGGCCTCCGACAGGGCGGCCATGTCGGCGGCGATCGCGTTCGGGTCGAACGGTGGCCGGACCAGGCCGGCCATGCGGCCCTGCGCATCGAGCACGGCCAGGGTGGCGCTGTGGTCCATCGTGTACTGGTCGGCCGGGGCGCCGGCGGGCGCCGGCACTTTGGCGAACACCATCGCCAGCGATTTGGTGAAGGCCTCCAGCGCCGGCACGTCGGCGGTCGCGGCCAGGGTGTCCTTGTGGAAACCGTGGGCGTACTCGCCGATCCGGTCAGGCGTGTCGCGCTCGGGGTCGACCGAGACGAACAGCACCCGCGGGCGGCTGGCCTCGGGCAGAGACTCCCAGCGCTTCTGCGCCACCGACATCTCCGCCAGGGTGGTCGGGCAGACGTCGGGGCAATGGGTGAAGCCCAGGAACACCAGGGTCCAATGGCCCTTGAGCTCGCCCGGAATCAGCCGGGTGCCGTCGGACTGGCGCAGCGAGAACGGCGGCAGGGTGCGCGGCGGATCGAACAGGCGCACGGCGGTGGTCTGCGGCAGCTTGGGGCCGGCGGCGGAGCCGAAATAGCGGCTCGACGCCCACAGGCCGGCGGCGCCGGCGAGCACGGCGACCAGCAGGACGATGGCGGTGGTGCGATTGAACATGGCGGGTCCGATGACAGAGCCGGGCCATGATACCGATGGCGGACGCAGTCCGGTCGGGCGGGGTGGCGAGGGCTGCGGTGGGGGTGGCGGGCAAAGCCAAGGTCAAGGCCAAAGCCAAAGCCAAAGCCAAAGCCAATCCCCCCTGGCCCCCCTTTTTCAAAGGGGGGGGGATCCTTCGGCGGGGGGCGTGAGGCTGTTTTTGCCTCCTACCTCCTACCTCCTGCTTTTGCCGTTCCCCCCTTTGAAAAAGGGGGGCAGGGGGGATTTGCCTTTGCTGTTCCGCTTTTGCGTAAGCGAAGCCAAATCCCAAAGCCAATCCCCTCTGCCTCTTTGTCAAAGCGGAAATCAGCCGCTGGTTTCAAATGGGGCGCCGCTGTCGGGTTCACTGCAGACGGTTGACAGTCCCCTGCTCGGGCGCAACCGGCGGGCGCGGCGCCTGCGCATCCGCGGGCCGGCGGCTATACTGGGCGTCTTGCTTCGCCCTGGACCTGCCGTGCCCGCTTCCGTTTCCTTCGAACAGCTGACCCTCGTCGACCTGATCCGCTACGGGGCCAGCCGCTTCAACGCGGCCGGGCTGACCTTCGGCCACAGCTACGACAACGCCCTGGACGAGGCGACCCAGCTGGTCTTGCACGCCCTGCACCTGCCGCACGACCTGGGCCCGGTCTACGGCCAGGGCCGGGTCACCACGGAAGAAAAGGACGCCGTGCTGGCGCTGTTCGAACGCCGCGTCGCCGAGCGCATCCCGGCCGCCTACCTGACCGGCGAGGCCTGGTTCGCCGGGCTCAGCTTCAAGAGCGACCGTCGCGCCCTGGTGCCGCGTTCGCCGATCGCCGAACTGATCGAGGCCGGCTTCGAGCCCTGGCTGGGCGGCCGCGAAGTCAACCGCGCGCTCGACCTGTGCACCGGCTCGGGTTGCATCGCCATCGCCACCGCGCATTACCACCCCGACTGGGCGGTGATCGGCGCCGACATCAACGATGAGGCGCTGTCGCTGGCGGCCGAGAACCAGCAGCGCCTGCACGCCGGCAACGTCGAACTGCGCAAGTCCGACCTGTTCGCGGGCCTGCAGGGCGAGGTCTTCGATCTGATCGTGACCAATCCGCCTTACGTCACCAACGACGAAACCGACGCCCTGCCGCAGGAGTATTCGTACGAGCCCGAACTGGGCCTGCGCGCCGGCGACGACGGCCTCGACCTCGCGCTCAAGATCCTGCGCGACGCCCCCGATCACCTCAGCGAGCACGGCCTGCTGATCTGCGAAGTCGGCGAAGCCGAGCGCGCCCTGGTCGAGCTGCTGCCGGAACTGCCGCTGGCCTGGGTCGAATTCAAGGTCGGCCAGATGGGCATCTTCGTGGCCGAGCGCCACGACCTGGTCGAACACCACGTGCGGATCAAACGCCTCGCCGACGCGCGCGGCTGAGTCGTGCGCGTCGGCGGTCGGTAGCGGGGCGGCCCCAGCCGTCGCCGCGACGCGGCGCGAGCGCTGACCCCTTCAGTGCGAAGCCCGGCGCAGACCGGCTGAAATTCACAAATGCGCCCGTAAGCGCCCCGCGGCGCGTGCGCTCCCATCCTTGCCGCCCGCGGATCCGCGGCCCGCTCCCCGCCGGAGCCGGCCGCATCGGAGCCGACGGCCGTCCCTGCGACCTTCGGTCCGCGAACGGCGGGCTTGGTTACAGCGGAAACCGCGACGCTCGGCTAAGGTGAGCCGGTCGGCGCTGCCGTGGGCCGGTCCCGCGCCGTGTCCTCTTCGCGATCCGCAATGCGCCCATCCGCCTGCCGTCCGGCAGCGCGGCCGGCGCGAGCCGGCGGCGAAGGGCGCCGGCCGACCCGATGGGTGATGACGAGCGCGCAATCGGTCATTTCCGTGCGCAAACCCGGCGTCATACCATCGCAACAGCGTTCGCGCGGCCCGGCTTCATCTTCGGCACACGCGCGGCCCCCATCATCGTTTCCGTCCCTGCCGGCGCCTGCCGGCTCGCACCAGGATTCCGGTTGTGTCCAGCAACAGCTTCGGCAAGCTCTTCACCGTGACCACCTTCGGCGAAAGCCACGGCCCGGCCATCGGCTGCGTGGTCGACGGCTGCCCGCCCGGGCTGGCGATCGCGCCGGAAGAGTTCCGCCACGACCTCGACCGCCGCGCGACCGGCCGCTCGCGCCACACCTCGCAGCGGCGCGAGGCCGACGAAATCGAAATCCTCAGCGGCGTCTACCAGGGCCTGACCACCGGCACCCCGATCGCGCTGCTGATCCGCAACACCGACGCGCGCAGCAAGGACTACGGCTCGATCGCCGAGCAGTTCCGTCCCGGCCACGCCGATTACAGCTACTGGCAGAAGTACGGCCTGCGCGATCCGCGCGGCGGCGGCCGCTCCTCGGCGCGCGAGACCACCATGCGCGTCGCCGCCGGGGTGATCGCCAAGAAGTGGCTGGCCCAGCGCTACGGGGTGCGCGTGCAGGGCTTCATGACCCAGATCGGCGAGATCGTGCCGCGCGGCTACGACCTGTCGGCGGTCGAGGACAATCCCTTCTTCTGGCCCGACGCCGGCCAGGTGGCCGAGCTGGAAAGCTACATGGACGCGCTGCGCAAGTCCGGAGACTCGGTCGGCGGCCGCGTCGACGTGATCGCCGACGGCGTGCCGCCGGGCTGGGGCGAGCCGATCTACGGCAAGCTCGACGGCGAACTGGCCGCGGCGCTGATGAGCATCAACGCGGTCAAGGGCGTGGAGATCGGCGACGGCTTCGCCGCGGTCGCGCAGAAGGGCACCGAGCACCGCGACGAAATCTCGCGCGCCGGCTTCGCCAGCAACCACGCCGGCGGCATCCTCGGCGGCATCAGCACCGGCCAGCAGCTGCGCTGCTCGACCGCGTTCAAGCCGACCTCGAGCCTGCGCCTGCCCGGGCGCAGCGTCGACGTGCACGGCAACCCGGTCGAGGTTGTCACCACCGGCCGCCACGACCCCTGCGTGGCGATGCGCGCCGCGCCGATCTGCGAGGCGATGGTCGCGCTGGTGCTGATCGACCAGGCGCTGCGCCACCGCGCTCAGTGCGGCGACGTCGGCGAGGTCGCCCCACGCATTCCGGCCGCGCCCGGCTTCGGCGACGCGCACGGCGATGACTGAGCGCCCGCGCGTCTGGGTCTCGCAACCGCTGTTCGACGACATCGTCGCGCGGCTGGGCGAGCATTTCGAGGTGACCGCCACGCCCGTCGTGACCCGGCACGCGCCGGACGCGCTGGCGGCCGCGCTGGCCCAGGCCGACGGCGCCCTGGTCACCCTCAACGATCCGATCGGCGCGGCCGAGATCGCCGCCGCGCCGCGCCTGCGCGCGATCGCCAACGTCGGCGTCGGCTACAACAACCTCGACCTGGCGGCGCTGGGCGCAGCCGGGATCCTGGTCACCAACACGCCAGACGTGCTGACCGAGACCACCGCCGATTTCGGCTTCGCCCTGATGATGGCGACCGCGCGCCGGATCGGCGAGGCCGAGCGCTGGCTGCGCGAGGGCCAGTGGCGGCAGTGGAGCTTCGACGCGCTGCTCGGCGGCGACGTGCACGGCGCCACCCTCGGCATCCTCGGCATGGGCCGGATCGGCCGCGCCATCGCCCGCCGCGCCGGCGGTTTCGGCATGCGCGTGCTGTACCACAATCGCAGCCGGCTCGATCCGCAGCTGGAGCGCGAGCACGCCGCCGAGTACGTCGGCTTCGACGAACTGCTGGCGCGCGCCGATCACCTGATTCTGGTGCTGCCGTATTCGCCGCAGACGCATCATCTGATCGACGCCGCGGCGCTGGCCAAGCTGCGCCCGCACGCGACCCTGACCAACATCGCCCGCGGCGGGATCGTCGACGAGGACGCGCTGTGCGACGCGCTGGAACAGGGCCGCCTAGCCGGCGCCGGCCTGGACGTGTTCGAGGGCGAGCCCGCGCTCAACCCGCGCCTGCTGCGCCAGCGCCGGGTGGTGCTGACCCCGCACATCGCCAGCGGCAGCCTGGCCACGCGCCGGGCGATGGTCGCGCTGGCGGTCGACAACCTGATCGCCGCGCTGGGCTACGGACCGGACGCCGGCCGCCCGCGATCGGCGGTGAATGCCGGGACTCGGGACTCGGGACTCGGGACTCGCGATTAGGGAGCAAGGATTAGGGTTGGCGATCAAGTGCACTGGGAACCGGGGACGGCGATCGAAGGCTTTTGCGAGTCCCGAGTCCCGAAGCTCAAGTCCCAAGCTCCTCCCCGCAACAAAAAAAGCAACACCCGCCGGAAATGGGTCCGGCGGTCCCCACTAGTCAGGTAACTGAGAACAGATGAACGCCAAGACGTCCTGCAATGTCGCCGTCGTCGGTGCTACCGGCGCGGTCGGTGAAACCATGCTCAAGGTGTTGGCCGAACGCAAATTCCCGATCGGTCAGCTGCATGTGTTGGCGAGCGAGCGCTCGGCGGGAGAGAAAATCGAATTCGGCGGCAAAACCATCGTGGTTCAAGACCTGGCCAAGTTCGATCCCGCCGGGGTCGATATCGCGCTGTTCTCGGCCGGCGGCTCGGTGTCCAAGGAATACGCGCCCAAGTTCGCCGCCGCCGGCGCGGTGGTGATCGACAACTCCTCGGCCTTCCGCTACCAGGACGACGTGCCGCTGGTGGTCAGCGAGGTCAACCCGGAGGCGGCCAAGAACCGCCCGCTGGGGATCATCGCCAACCCGAACTGCTCGACCATGCAGATGCTGGTCGCGCTGGCGCCGATCCACCGCAAGGCCAAGATCGAGCGGATCAACGTCGCCACCTACCAGTCGGTGTCGGGCACCGGCAAGCGCGCGATGGAGGAACTGGGCCGGCAGACCGCCGCGCTGCTGAACTTCCAGGAAGCCAAGCCGGAGATCTACCCGGTGCAGATCGCCTTCAACGTGATCCCGCACGGCGGCGACTTCACCGACAACGGCTACACCACCGAGGAAATGAAGCTGGTCTGGGAGACCCGCAAGATCCTCGGCGACGACAGCATCGGGGTCAACGCGACCGTAGTCCGGGTGCCGGTGTTCTACGGCCATTCCGAAGCCGTGCACATCGAGACCCGCGACAAGCTCAGCGCCGCCGACGCACGCGCTTTGCTGGAACGGTCGCCGGGTCTGGAGGTGGTGGACGAGGCCAAGGGCGGCGGTTATCCGACCCCGGTCACCCACGCCTCCGGCAACGACCCGGTCTACGTCGGCCGCATTCGCGACGACATCTCGCATCCGCGCGGGCTGTCGCTGTGGGTGGTCGCCGACAACATCCGCAAGGGCGCGGCGACCAACGCCGTGCAACTGGCGGAGCTGGTCTGGAACGAGCGCTGATCCACCCTCGACCGGCGTCGCGCGAGCGGCGCCGGTCGGCCAAGTATCGGGCCCTGCGGGGCCCGATTTTTTTAGCGGCCGTTCGCGTCGCCGTTACCCCTTTGCCGGCACAGCTATTGCCTTTGCCGTTCCCCCCTTTGAAAAAGGGGGGCAGGGGGGATTTGCTCTGGCCTTTGCGGCGAACGGAGCAAAAGCAATTCCCCCTAACCCCCCCCCCTTTTCAAAGGGGGGACCGGTAGGAGAGGGCGTAAGGGCGGCGAGGGTGAAAACCACCGTTACGCAACGCTGCGCAAACCGCGACGGCGCCGCTTGCATCCTTGCCGCGATAGCGCAAACTTAACAACGCGTTGCGCATTCAGCCCATCGACCGCTAGAGTCGCCGCCTGACATCGAGATTGGGACCGTCCGTGACCTCAGGTTTTGCACGCACCGCACTGGCTTTGTCCCTGGCCCTGGCCAGCGGCGCCGCCTGCGCGCTGGGGCTGGGGCAGATCGAGGTCAAATCGCGCGCCGGCCAGCCTTTGCTGGCGGAAATCCCGGTGATCTCCAGCGACCGCGACGAGCTGGCCCAATTGCGCGCCGGCCTGGCCTCGCCGGAGACCTTCCAGCGCATCGGCCTGCAGCCGCCGCAGGGCATCGTCACCGACCTGCGTTTCACTTTGGCTCTGGACGCCGCCGGCAAGCCGGTGATCCGGGTCACCAGCAGCCAGCCGGTGACCCAGCCGCTGCTGACCTTCCTGATCGAAGTCGATTGGGGCCAGGGCCGCCTGACCCGCGAATACTCGGCGCTGATCGATACCCCGCGCACCGCGGCGGCGCCGATGCAGCCGCCGATCAAGGCCCCGACCGGGGCCGCGTCCAACACCATCGAACGCCCGCTGGAGGCGCCGCTGCCGTTCGGCGCGCAGCCGCAGCAGAGCGACCCGCTGGCGGTCGAGAACCAGCTCGGCAGCCAGGACCCGAGCCTGATCGGCGCCGCGCCGCCCAGCCCGCTTCCGGCCGAGCCGGAACCGATCGCGATGCAGCCCGAGCCGGCGCCCATGCCGGCGCCGCCGCGCGCCAACGCCGGCACCATCGAACGCCCGGCGCCGCGTCCGGCCGCGCCGGCGGCCGACCCCGAAGGCGGCATCGTGGTCGCGCGCGGCCAGACCCTGTCGAGCATCGCCGCCGGCCTGGCCGGCGGGCACAGCCTCGACCAGACCATGATCGCGCTGCTGCGCGCCAACCCCGAAGCTTTCATCGGCGGCAACGTCAACCGCCTGCGCCAGGGCGCGGTGCTGCGCCTGCCGGCCGACGGCGTCGCCGCGATCGATCCGCGCGAGGCCAGCGAACTGGTCCGGGCCCAGGTCCAGCAGTGGCGCCAGGCGCGCCAGCCGGTGCCGCAGCCGATCGGCCTGGAAGCCGACCGGACCGCCAACGCCCCAGTCGCGCCGGCGGCGCAGAACGCGGCGCGCGGCAGCGACGCGCGTTTGGAAATCGTGCCGCCGGGCGCCAGCCGCGCGACCCAGGCCGGAACACAGTCCGGCCTCAGCGCCGGAGGCGAGGGCAACATGATGCGTCAGGAGATCCAGCAGGCCAACGAAACCCTCGCCGCGCGCGAGGCCGAGCTGGCCGAACTCAAGAGCCGGGTCGCCGAGCTGGAAAAACTGCAGAACGATCAGCAGAAACTGATCGCATTGAAGGACAGCGAACTGACCGCGACCCAGCAGCGCCTGGCCGAGCAACAGGCGCGCGCCGACAGCGGCTCGCCGCTGCCGTGGCTGTTCGGCGGCCTCGGCGTGCTGGCCCTGCTGGTCGGCGGCTGGGTGCTGAGCCGGCGCGAGCCCAAGCGGCCGAATTTCCGCGCGCCGCAGGCCGATGCGCCGGTCTCGTCGCGCCCGTCGCCGGCGCCCGCGTCGGCCGCCGCCGCCGATGCCGCGGCCGGCGATGCGCTGCGCCGCCGCCCCGAACCGGCGGCCGAAGTGATCGACCCGGTCGCGCAGTTGCTCGGCGAGGCCCCGGCCGAGCGTCGCAGCGAACCGCAACGCGCCGAGCCGGCGCCCGCGGCGGAGGCACCCGTCGTCGCCGAGCCGGCCCCGGCCGCGCAACCGTTCTGGACCTCGCCGCGGCAGGAGCCGCAGTCCGCCCCGCAGCAGCGGGTGCCGACCTGGCATGCGGCCGAAGCCGGCAGCGCGCGCAACGCCGCGCCGCTGCGCAGCGAACCCAAGCTCGAGCGGGCCGCGCCGAGCGCCGATCCGGTCGTTCCGGCCGCCGGCCCGGCCGCGCCCGCCGCCGACGCCGCGTCCGGCCAGGCCGCGCCCGGCCAAGAGCGGATCGAACTGGCCCGGGCCTACCTCGACCTCGGCGACGAAGGCAGCGCCCGGCAACTGCTCGGCGAAGTGTTGATCAACGGCGACCATGCCGCGCGCCAGCAAGCGGCGCGGATGCTGCGCGAACTCGAGGCGTCCTCGGGCTGAGCCTGATCGGCCGGCCCTGATCGGTCGGCCCTGATCGGTCGATCCCGGACGGCCCTCCGAGACGAACCACCCGTGCCGGACCACGCGTCCGGACCACCCCTGGGCCCGCACGGGCAGGGCGGAGAGCCATGGCGGTAGAACAACAAGCAAGCCCGGATTCCGCAGCCGCACCGCTGCGGCGTTACGCCCTGGGCGTGGAATACGATGGCGGCGAATTCTCCGGCTGGCAGCGCCTGGTTCGCCCCGGCGAGCCGGACCGGCGCGGCGAGCCCACCGTGCAGGGCACCCTGGAGACGGCGCTGTCGTTCGTCGCCGGCGGCCAGATCGACGTGGTCTGCGCCGGCCGCACCGATGCCGGGGTGCATGCGGCCTGCCAGGTGGTGCATTTCGACAGCCCGGTCGAGCGCGACCTGCGCGGCTGGGTGTTGGGCACCACCTCGCGCCTGCCGCCCTCGGTCTGCGTGCGCTGGTGCCTGCCGGTGGCGGCGGATTTTCACGCCCGTTTTTCGGCCCGGGCGCGCCGCTACCGCTACCGGATCCTCAACCGGCCGGTGCGGCCGGCGCTGCAGCGCCAGTACCTGACGTGGGAGCGGCGCCCGCTCGACGCCGACGCCATGCACCGGGCGGCCCAGGCCCTGCTGGGCGAAAACGACTTCTCGGCGTTCCGTACCGTGCACTGCCAGGCCCCGCACGCGCGGCGCGACCTGCAGTACATCGCGGTGCGGCGCGACGGCGATGTGGTGGAGGTCGAAGTCCAGGCGAACGCCTTTCTTCACCATATGGTGCGCAACATTGTCGGAAGCTTGTTGCCGGTCGGCCGCGGGGAGCAGCCGGAAGCCTGGATCGGCGAGTTGCTCGCCGGCCGCGACCGGACCGTCGCCGGGCCGACCGCGCCATCGTCCGGCCTGCTGTTCGTCGGACCGCGCTACCCCGCCGATTGCCAGTTGCCCGCCGAGGTCACCCTTTGAGCCAGCCCCGCACCCTGTTCCGTACCCGCGTCAAATTCTGCGGTTTCACCCGCCCCGGCGACGTGCGCCTGGCATGCGAGCTGGGCGCCGATGCGATCGGCTTCGTGTTCGCCGCCGGCAGCTCGCGCCGGGTCGCGGCCGAGGAGGCGCGGGCGATGCGCCAGGCGCTGGCGCCGCTGGTCGATGCGGTGGCCCTGTTCATGGACAACCCGGTCGAGGAAGTGCGCGAGGTCGTGCGCCAGGTCCGGCCGAGCCTGCTGCAGTTCCACGGCAACGAGGACGATGCCTTCTGCCGCGGCTTCGGCGTGCCCTACCTGAAGGCGATCGCGATGGGCGGCGAGCTGGCCGACCAGCACCCGGCGGCGCTGCACTCGCGTTTTCCGGGCGCGGCCGGTTTCCTGTTCGACAGCCATGCCGCCGGCGGCAGCGGCGGCAGCGGCAAGACCTTCGACTGGAAGCGCATCCCGGTCGGGGTGCAGAAGCCGTTCGTGCTGGCCGGCGGAATCACCCCGGACAACGTCTTCGAGGCGATCCTGGCGACCCTGCCCTGGGGCGTGGACGTGTCCAGCGGCATCGAGAGCGCGCCAGGGCTGAAGGACGGCGACAAGATGCGCCGCTTCGTCGAGGAAGTGCGGCGCGCCGACTGCCACGTCGACTGAAACCCCCGCCCGATCCGCGCCGCGGCCTCAGTCCAGGTAGGCGCGGATCAGCGTGTTCAGGTGCAGCCGCTCGGCATCGCGCAGGAACGGCGCCAACAGCATCATGACCTGGACGATGCCGTCGCGGATCGCGGCGTGCTCGTCCTTGTCGCCGCGCGCGGCGGCGTAATTGAGCCAGAAGGTCGCGATCACCAGCACGTTGGTCGCGGTCGCGGCCAGCTCGTCGCCGGAGGCGCGCATCACCCCGGCCTGGGACAGGCCGCGCATGACCAGATGCGCCTGTTCGTCGGCGCGCTTGAGGATGCGGGCGAAGCGCAGGCGCAGGCGGCGGTTGCGGCTGAGGATCTCGACCAGATCGCGGTACAGGAAGCGGTAATCCCAGATGCACTCGAACACCAGGTGCAGCTGCAGCCAGATGTCCTCCAGCCCGGGCAGGCGCCCCTGCGGCGCGGCGAGCGCGGCGTCCATGCGCTCCTCGAAGCGCGCGAACAGCTGCTCGATGATGTCGTCCTTGTTGCGGAAGTGGTAGTACAGGTTGCCGGGGCTGATCTCCAGCTCGTCGGCGATGTGGTTGGTGGTGACGTTCGGCTCGCCCTGCGCGTTGAACATGGTCAACGCGCTGTCGAGGATGCGCTGGCGGGTCTGTTTCGCCATCGGGCGGCCAGGGAGCGTGGGGGCGGGCGGCGCGGCGTCAGCCGCGCAGCTTCTTGACCAGGTCGACGTACTTCTTCATCGCGTCGGCCTGGGCGGTGCCCTTGAGCTTCTCCCAGGCTTCGTACTTGGCCGTGCCGACGAAGTCGAAGAAACCGGGCTTGGGGCCGCTGACGTCGCCGTCGGCGCCCTGCTTGTACAGCGCGTACAAGCGCAGCAGGGTGTCGTTGTCGGGGCGTTCGGGCAGCGACTGCACGTCTTTGGCGGCTTGTTCGAATGCGGCTTGGATATCGGACACGGCGGGCCTCTCCTGGGCACCAGGGCGAAGGGGCATCACAGCATGCGCCCCGGAGGCGGTCAATACGGAAAAGAATTGTTACCGCGCCCGGGCTCTGGCACCGTAGCGGGAAGCCGCCGGACGTGGCGGCCGATCGGCCATCCAGGAGAGGGGTATGAGCTATTTCGTCACCGGCGCGACGGGTTTCATCGGTCGCTTCCTCGTCAGCAACCTGCTGAAACGCAAGGGCACGATCCACGTGCTGGTGCGCAAGGATTCGCAGAAGAAGTTCGACGCCATCGCCAAGAAGATGGGCTGGGACCTCAAGCGTGTGATCCCGGTCGCAGGCGACATGGGCCAGGCCAAGTGCGGGCTCAGCGCGGCGCAGATCCGCGCGCTCAACGGCAAGATCAAGCATTTCTTCCACCTCGCCGCGATCTACGACCTGACCGCCAGCGTCGCCGCGCAGCGCTCGGCCAACATCGACGGCACCCAGCACGCGCTGGACCTGGGCGCCGCGCTCAACGTCGGCTGCTTCCACCACACCAGTTCGATCGCCGCCGCCGGCCTGTACCCGGGGGTGTTCCGCGAGGACATGTTCGACGAGGCCGAAGGCCTGGACGACCCGTACCTGCGCACCAAGCACGATTCCGAAGGCCTGGTCCGCGCCGAGAAGCGGATCAAGTGGCGGATCTACCGCCCCGGCATGGTGGTCGGCCACTCGCAGACCGGCGAGATGGACAAGATCGACGGCCCGTATTACTTCTTCACCTTCCTCAAGAAGCTGCGCGAGATGCTGCCGCCGTGGATGCCGATGCTCGGCGTCGAGGGCGGGCGGATCAACATCATCCCGGTCGACTACGTGGTCGACGCGATGGACCACATCGCGCACAAGCCCAAGCTCGACGGCCACTGCTTCCATCTGACCGATCCGGAGCCGCAGCGCGTCGGCGAAGTGCTCAACACCTTCGCCCGCGCCGGCCACACCCCGGAGATGACCATGCGCATCGACGCGCGCATGTTCGCCTTCGTGCCCAGCGGCATCCGCGGCGCGGTCGGCAACCTGCCGCCGGTCAAGCGCTTCATCGGCATGCTGCTGCGCGACTTCAAGATTCCCAAGGAAACCTTGAAGTTCATCACTTATCCGACCCGCTTCGACAACCGCGAGACCGAGCGCGCGCTGCGCGGCAGCGGGATCAAGGTGCCGCGCCTGGACGACTACGCCTGGCGCCTGTGGGACTACTGGGAACGCCACCTCGACCCGGACCTGTTCGTCGACCGCAGCCTCAAGGGCAAGGTGCGCAACAAGGTCGTGGTCATCACCGGCGGCTCCTCGGGCATCGGCCTGGCGACCGCGGAGAAGGTCGCCGCGGCCGGCGCCGTCACCGTCATCGTCGCCCGCGGCGAAGAGGAACTGTTCAAGGCCCGCGACGCGATGAAGGCGGCCGGCGGCAAGGTGTTCGCCTACACCGCCGACCTGGCCGACATGGCCGACTGCGACCGCCTGATCAAGACCATCCTCGACGAGCACGGCCACGTCGACATCCTGGTCAACAACGCCGGCCGTTCGATCCGCCGCTCGATCGAACTGAGCTACGACCGCTTCCACGATTTCGAGCGCACCATGCAGCTGAACTACTTCGGCAGCCTGCGCCTGATCATGGGCTTCATGCCGAAGATGACCGAGCGCCGCAAGGGCCATATCATCAACATCAGCTCGATCGGCGTGCTGGCCAACTCGCCGCGGTTCTCGGCCTACGTGGCTTCCAAGGCGGCGCTGGACGCGTTCAGCCGCTGCGCCCAGGGCGAGCTGTCGGGCAAGGGCATCAGCTTCACCACGATCAACATGCCGCTGGTGAAGACGCCGATGATCGCGCCGACCAAGATGTACGACAGCGTGCCGACCCTGACCCCGGACGAGGCCGCCGACCTGGTGGTCAAGGGCATCATCGAGAAGCCCAGCCGCATCGCCACCCGCCTGGGCATCTTCGCCAGCGTGGTCAACGCGCTGGCGCCGAAGGCCTACGAAGTGGTGATGAGCACCGCGTTCGAACTGTTCCCCGATTCGGCCGCCGCCAAGGGCGACCGCAAGGGACTCAAGGACGAACACGCCAGCAACGAGCAGATCGCCTTCGCCGCGTTGATGCGCGGCGTGCATTGGTAACGGCGTTTCCGACGGATGGCAGGCATCGGGGCGGCCAGGGCCGCCCCGATGCGTTTGCGCGAAGGATTTGCCGCACCAGGGCAACGCCGCGCAGCCGCCCCTACAAAAAGCGTGCGGCCGCCGCGTGCCACCCCCTGTAGGAGCGGCGTGAGCCGCGACCGCCGCAGCGGTGTACGCAAGCGGAGCTGTCCGCA
>NZ_JBDGIR010000002.1:201557-483552 GCF_057657315.1 Lysobacter sp. Soil_C_15 | reverse complement strand
CCGCAGCGGTGTACGCAAGCGGAGCTGTCCGCAGACCGCACGCTCGGCGCCCTGATGCGCAAGGCAGCCCATCGGCCCGGGCTTCGGAGGATTCGCGTCGAACGAAGCTTCGGTGGTCGCGGCTCACGCCGCTCCTACAAAAGCGCGCTACCGCCGCGTGCCACCCCTGTAGGAGCGGCGTGAGCCGAGACCGCCGCAGCGGTGCACGCAAGCGTCGTGCCTGCAGAGCGCACGCTCGGCGCCCTGATGCGCAAGGCAGCCCATCGGCCCGGGCGTCGGAGGATTCGCGTCGAACGAAGCTTCGGTGGTCGCGGTTCAGGCCGCTCCTGCAAAAGCGCGCTACCGCCGCGTGACACCCCCTGTAGGAGCGGCGTGAGCCGCGACCGCCGCAGCGGTGTACGCAAGCGGAGCTGTCCGCAGACCGCACGCTCGGCGCCCTGATGCGCAAGGCAGCCCATCGGCCCGGGCTTCGGAGGATTCGCGTCGAACGAAGCTTTGATGGTCGCGGCTCGCGCCGCTCCTACAAAAGCGCGCGGCCGGCGTGACGCCGGCCGCCAAGTCTCAGCTCAATACGCCCGGCACTGGAAGAACCGCACCCGCGAGGCGCTGCCCGGCGGCGGTTGCAACTGCACGCGCGAAGCGCGCAGTTCGGGATAGGCCACCAGCACGGTGCAGATCCGGTCGATGTCCTGCTGAGTGGCGTCGGTGAGGCGATAGATCAGCAGGTTCGACGGCGTCGACCACAGCGCGCGCTCGACCCCGTCGAGGGTGCCGATGCTGCGGATCACCTGGGCCCGGTCGGCCGAAGGGTTGCCGCTGGACTTGCTAGGCGTCTCCGCCTGCGCGGCGGGTCGAGGCGTCGCGGCGGCCGGTGCCGGCGCGGAGTCGTTCGCGGCCGGTGCGGTCGCCGCCGGTGCGGGCGCGGAAGGCTGGGCCGGGGCGGGCGTCGGCGCCGGCTGCGGCGCCGGTTCCGCCGAGGCCGGCTCGGCCGTCGGTTCGGCGGCCGGCGTCGCCGCGCTCTCCACCGGCGCGCTCGGCGTCGGTTCTTCGGCCGGAATCAGGTGCGGAGCGAGGAAACCGGCGATCAGGGCCAGCGCGATCGCGCCGCCCCAGGCGATGGCGATGGTGCGGATGCTGCGCTTCTGCGCCGCCGCGATGACGTCGTGCCGGGTCGAGGCCGGCAGCACCGGCTCGACCAGTTCCCACAGGGTCGCGCCGCTATACAGGTCCAGCCCGTTGGCGACGCGCTCGGAATTGGCGTCGAAACGGCCGGTGGTGACCAGCATGCCGCCGGCGGCGCCATTGAAGCGCACCGCGTCGGCCAGCTCGGCCACGGTCGCCGCCGAGACCCGATAGTCGGCATCGCCGAGCTTGCACGCCAGCAGCCAGGGCTTGCCCGCACGCAGCAGGCGCAGTTCGGCCTGGGTGCCGCGGGCCAGGGATTCTTCGACCGATTCGGCTTCGAAGCCGCGCTCGCGCAGCGCATCGACGATCAAGCGCGCGAACTCGCGCCAGCGCATCTTGGCCAGCACGGCGACGCCGGTCGCGACTTCAGTGCGTTGCCGGCGGTGGGTCCAAAGATAGGCGGTGGACGCCAGGCCGATCGTCAAGGCGACGGCGGCGGCGGCCCACAGGGAAAAACTCGACATGCAGCGATGGGCCCATAAAAGTCGCTGAGGATAACGGGTTTGCCACGCGGCACAGTTCGCAAAACTGCGACGCAGTTCGCGAAATAGCTGCGTCTGCCGTACCCCGTCGTCCGCACAACGCGCGCAGGCGCTGCCAGTGAAGCCGCGGCGGGCCGGCGCCGGGCATAAGAAAGCCCGCCAATCCGAAACCGTAAGGGGAGGGGAGCATACGGAAGCGCGGACTGGCGGGCTTAAGCGGCGCCTCGCGCGCGGCGCGAGGCGGTGAAACAGGAAGGATTACGGTGCGACCGGCGGCTTGGGCTTGGCGATCGACTTGCGTGGCTTCTTGGCCGCGGCGGTCTTGCCCGGCTTCGGCTCGGCGGCGGCCTTCTTGGCCGGCGCCTTGCGCGCGGCCGGGGCGCCGCCCTGGCGGCGCAGCTCGCGGGTCAGGTTCTCGACCCGTTCGCTGAGCTCGTTGAGGTCGTCGCGGCCCGGCACGCCGAGCTTGACCAGGGCGCGCTGGACGCGTTCCTCGAACACCTTTTCCAGGCGATCCCAGGTGTCGGACGCGCGTTCGCGCGCCTGGCCGACCTTGGACTCGACCGCGTCGCGCAGCGCGCCGGCCTGGCCGCCGGTGAACTTGCGCGCGGTCTGCTCCAGGTTCAGGCCTTCCTTGACCAGGCCTTCGAACAGCTTGGTGCCTTCGGCCTGGGCGCGACCGAACGCGCCGACGCCGGCCAGCCAGATCTGCTGCGCCGACTCGCTGAGGGTCTTGGACAGGCGTTCGGCCTGCTCCTGTGCGCCCGGCTTGTCCGCGCCGCGCTTGGCGCCGCCCTTGCCGGTGGTTTTCTTCGCGGTCTTCTTGAACTTGGCGGCCATGGACGTCCTGTAATGAGGGTAAGCGCTGTAGGTCACGATGGAGCGGCTGTCTAGAGTATTCACACCAGCCGGGAACGAGCGCGCGGGAACGAGAAACGGGTATCGGTCCGCAGCGCGGAGCCCGTCGTTCGGCGGCGTCCGAACCGCGGCATCGGCGCCGCTCGCTCGCCGTTTGCGCGCTGGTGGCCGTGGTTCAGACGGCTTGCTTGCGCGGCGTCCGGCGTCGCGGCCGGCGCGGTTGCCCCGCCACCATCCGCTCGGCGTCGTCCAGCGCGCGGCGCAGGCGCGCGGTGGTTTCGCTGTCGCGCCTGGGCGGGGCGATGCCGTCGAGGATCGAGCGTTCGCGGTCGGCCAGCACGTCCTCGCGCAGGCGCAGGCCGTGCGCGGCCAGCAGCGGGGCGAGGGTGTCGGCGCGCAGGCGCAGGTCGGCCAGGGTGTTGCGGTAGGCGATCTCGCAGATCCGCTGCCGGGCCGAGAAGCTGAAGGCGTTGGTGAAGAACAGTTCGCGGTCTTCGGCGTTGGGCTCGAAGATCAACTGGTCGATGTCGGGGTATTGCTGGGCGTAGCGGGCCAGGCCGACCTGCATGCGCGACTGCAGCAGGGTGCGGAAGGTCTGCGACAGCACCGCCGGCAGGCCGCCCGCGGCCAGGCTGCGGTCTTCGCTGACCACCGGCGCGCCTTGGGCGTGGTTGAACGGCACCAGCGGGTTGATCCCGATCAGCAGGTCGATGCCCTGTTCCAGCACCAGCGAGGCGTGCATGGTCCGGCGTAGGGCGCCGTCGACGAAGTGGCGGCCGCCGATCTCCACCGGCGGGTACAGGCCGGGCAGGGCGGCGCTGGCCTGCACCGCCTGCGAGATCGGCACCTGGTCCCAGCCTTCGCCGCCGAAGCGCACCGCGTCGCCGCTGTCGATGTCGACAGCGACCACGTACAGCTTGGCGTCCAGTTCGCGGAAATCGTTGCTGCGGCCGCGCCGGGTGAACACCTCGCGCAGGAAGCGCTCGACCTGGGCGTTGTCGAACAGGCCGTTGGGGATCAGCCCGCCGAAGCGGGTGATCAGGTCCGACCAGCGCGCTTCCAGCGGCGAGAACAGCAGCTCGCGCCACCATTCCGCGGCCAGGCGCGGGAAGCTGGCGGCGCGCTTGACGTATTCCAGGAACGCCGGGCGCATGAAGGTCTCGGGGCGGAATTCGACGTCGGCGCTGTCGCCGGTGACGAAGATCCGGCACATCTCGGCCGTGTCCATGCGGTTGGCCAGGCCGGCGGCGAGGAAGGCGCCGCTGCTGACCCCGACGTAGCAATCCAGCCGGGTCAGGTCCAGGCCTTCGATCGCCTCGTCCAGGGCGCGCAGCGCGCCCAGTTCGTACATGCCGCCGATGGGCCCGCCGCCAGCGATCGCCAGGCCGATTTTCGCGGTTTTCGGCGGGTGCTCGGCGGCGCCGTTCGTCTTGGCTTTGCGGCTCGCCCGGTGGCGGGCGGAGTGGAGTGAAAGCATGTGATCGGCAGCACGGCCTTGGCGGAATTCGGTCGAGTGTAGCCCAGGACGGCGGGCGCGCCAGGGGCCCCGGACGATGGTCGTAGGCGGGCGCGGCCGGCTTGCGGGACGGGCCGGCGGCCGCGATGATCCGGCGCAGATGGCCAGGACGACCGACACGAGCCGACGCATCGGCGGGCTGCTGGCCCGCCATCAGGCCCTGCACGATCCCGAGCGCGAGCCGCGCAACCGGCTGCGCTGGCTGGTCGAATTGCGGCGCTGGCAGGCGCGGCGGCTGGAAGCCAGCTTCGACCGTTTCCTGCGCGACCCGCGCCGCCGCCCGGCGGCGCAGTTCTTTCTCAGCGACGTCTACAACGACGGCGATTTCAGCCGCCGCGACGCCGACATCGCCCGGGTCTTGCCGACGATGCAGAAGCTATTGCCCGGTCCGTTGCTGGGCACGGTGGCCGATGCGATCGAACTGGGCGTGCTGACCCAGGCTTTCGACCTGCGCATGGCCCAAGGCCTGCATCGGCTGGCGCCGCGCCGCCAGCGCCTGGACCGGGCCTTGTACGCGCAGGCCTATCGGGACTGCGGCCTGCCGCGCCTGCGCGCGCACCAGATCGACCTGATCGGCGCGGTCGGCCTGGGCCTGGGGCGGGCGGTGCGGATGCCGGGCATCCGCACTCTGTTGAAACTCTCGCGCGGCCCGGCGCGCGCGGCCGGGCTGTCGGAACTGCAGGGCTTTCTCGAGCGCGGCTTCGCCGCCTTCGGCGAACTCGGCGACGTGCGCGAGTTCATCGCCGAGATCGAACAGGACGAGCGCAGCGTATCCGAGCGCCTGTTCGCCGGTCACCCGGCGCCCTGTCCCGAGCCGGATTGAGCGCGGCAGCGAACGGCTCCGGGCTAGGTCGCCTCGGACCGGGACCGAACCGCTTTACCGAGTCCCGAATCCCGGCCGTACTTACGTACTTACTTGAACCGTTCCTCGAGCACGCGCCGGATCTCCGACTCGATCGGGCCCTTGAGCGCGCCGAGCAGGAAGCCGAGCTGGGCGGTCACCCGCAGCTGGTTCGGCTGCAGGTCGATCTTGCCGTCGACGCCGCTGCGGGCGAAATTGAGCGTGTCGCCGACCCAGTCGTACTCGACGTCGAAACGTTCGGCGAGCTTCTTGGCGACTTCCTCGACGGCCTTGCGGGCCTTGGCCGGAGCCAGCGAATGCGGATGGCGGATATCGATGCTGGACATGGTCTGGGTTCTCCCTGGAACCGCCTATTGTGCGGGCAGGGACGGGCGCATCCAAGCGCAGCCGCGCGGCGGGGTGTGCGCGGTGCGACAACCTGTTAGATTCCTGCGGTGAGCGCTCTCAAACTCCGATACCCGAATCGAGAACAGGCCGACCTGCCGCTGCGCGCCGGCGTGCACGCGATCGGCCGCGACGCCGGCGGCCGCGCAGTGCTGGTCGAGGACGCGGGCGCGGCGATCGCCCAGCTCAGCGTCGACCGCCGCGGCATCTGGCTGCAGGTGCGCGAAGGCCTGCGCGGCCTGCACGTCAACGGCCGGCCGGTGAAGCGCATGGCCATGCTGCGCGCCGGCGACGCGATCTTCCTCGACGGGGTCGAGCTGCTGCTGGTCGACGACAAGCCGGACCCGGCGCCGCCGTTCGGGGTCGAGATCCCGGCCGATTCGCGCATGGTCGTACGCGGCGTCGGCGGCATCCATCACGGGCGTTGCTACACCCTGGACCAGCCGCGGGTGATCGGTCGCGCCGGCGACTGCGATATCCGCATCAACGAACCCGCCTTCGCCGATCGCCACGCGCGCCTGGAGGCGCACGCCGACGGCGTGGTCCTGCGCGACGTCGGCTCGGTCGACGGCACCGTGGTCAACGGCAACCCGGTGCGCCACGCCCTGCTCAAGCCCGGCGACCAGCTGCTGCTCGACGGCCAGCACCGCTTCGTGATCGAAGCGCCGACCCGCCAGCTCAGCGCCGCCGAAGCCCTGCAGGCGCAACTGGCGCAGGAGGCGGCAAGCAGCGACGAGCGTCCCGCACCGCCCTCGGCCCTGCCGTCCTCGGTGCGGCGCATGCCCTGGCTGCTGCTCGCGGCGGTGGCGATGGCCGGCCTGCTCGGCCTGCTGCTGCTGTACGGCGCGCGCTGAGCCAACCGCAGCGGTGCGCGGCAGCGCGCGTTCCGAAGCCCGGGCGGGAGGCTGTGATGAAGCTTCCCTGTAGGAGCGGCGTAAGCCGCGACAACCGCAGCGACGTCCGCGAGCGTTCGATCCGAAGACCGGACGGCTCAGGGCCAGTGCCTTGTAAGCTTTTCGGATAGCCGGGCTTCGGATGCCGCGCGTCGAACGAAGCTTCGGCTGTCGCGGCTCACGCCGCTCCTGCAGGGGGGCGGTTTCGCCGCCGCGCGTCGGCGATGCGCCGGTACAGCCGCCAGCCCAGCAGCGCGGCCAGGATCGTCGCGTACAGCAACGGCTCGCGGATGTCGGATTTCACCAGCCACCAGAAATGCAGCACCGCCAGCACCGCGACGGCGTACACCAGCTTGTGCAACTGGCCCCAGCGCCGGCCGAGCCGGCGCATCATGCCTTGGGTCGAGGTCAGCGCCAGCGGCACCAGCAGCAACCAGGCGGCGAAGCCGACGGTGATGTAGGGGCGCTTGGCGATCTCTTCGAAGATCTGCGCCCAGTACTGCTTCAAGTCCAGGATCAGATACGCCGCCAGGTGCAGGCTGGCGTAGAAGAACGCGTACAGCCCGAGCAGGCGGCGGAAGCGCAGCAGCACCGGTTGACCGCTGAGCTGGCGCAGCGGGGTCACCGCCAGCGCGATCAGCAACAGGCGCAGCGCCCACAGGCCCAGGCGGTGCTCGATTTCGGCCACCGGGTCGGCGCCCAGGCCGCCGTGGCCGGCCAGTTCCTCGCGGATCTGCCAGGCCAGGATCGCGGCCGGGGTCAGCGCCAGCGCGTGCACCAGGGCCTTGGCCGCAATCACGCCAGGCGCAGTCCGGCGTTGGGCCGGCCGTCCGGGCCGGCGTTGCGGAGCGGGGGGCGCTGCTGCCGCCGCCGGCGCGGCCGGCAAGGATTCGTCCGCCATCTCAGAACCAGGTCCGCAGATTCATGCCCGCATACAAGCCGGCGACCTGCTCGCCGTAGCCGTTGAACAACCGGGTCGGGATGCGCTCGGCGAACAGCTTGCTGCCGGTGCCGGCGATGCGGCGTTCGGTCTTCTGGCTCCAGCGCGGGTGGTCGACGTTCGGATTGACGTTGGAGAAAAAGCCATACTCGCTCGGCTGTAGATCGTTCCAACTGGTCAGCGGCCGATGCTCGACGAAGGTGATGGCGACGATCGACTTGATGCTCTTGAAGCCGTACTTCCACGGCACCACCAGGCGCAAGGGCGCGCCGTTCTGCTGCGGCAGCGGCTTGCCGTACAGGCCGGTGGCGAGCAGGGTCAGCGGGTGCATGGCCTCGTCGATGCGCAGGCCCTCGCGATAGGGCCAGTCGATCGAGGGATAGGCCAGGCCCGGCATCTGCTTGCGGTCGGCGAGGGTGGTGAAGGCCACGTACTTGGCCTTGGAGGTCGGTTCGAAGCGCTTGAGCAGCTCGGCCAGCGGCACCCCCAGCCAGGGGATCACCATCGACCAGCCTTCCACGCAGCGCAGCCGGTAGACCCGTTCCTGCGGGGCCAGGCCCTTGATCAGCTCGTCCAGGCCGAACCGGCCCGGCTTGGCGCAGGCGCCGCCGACCGCGACCGTCCACGGCCGGGTGCGCAGGGTCTTGGCCGCGCTGGAAGGGTCGGACTTGTCGGTGCCGAACTCGTAGAAGTTGTTGTAGGTGGTGATGTCCTCGTAACGGGTCAGGGTCTCGTCGGTGCGGAACCCGGCGCGGGCCTGCTCGGGACTCAGCGGCTGGGCCGGCGGCGGCGGCGGAGGTTCGGCCTCGGCGCAGCCGGACAGGCCGGCCAGGGCCGGGCTCAGCGCCAGGGCGCCGAGCAGGCGGCGGCGCTCGCGGTAGACGGTCTCGTCGGTGATCTGCGAGGCGGGAATGTTCAGGGCGGCACGCAACGACATGAGGGGGCTCCAGGGCGGTCGGCGGGCCGGAACGGCAAGCGGACCCGTTACCAGCATAGAGGCGCCCGAGGGGGCAAAAGTTGCGCGCGAAACGGAGGCGCACGGGGTGTTGCACTGCGGCATACTTGGGGGCCAACCCCCAGCTCACGGAGCCTCCGATGTCCCGCGCGTTCAACTTTAGTGCCGGTCCCGCGACCCTGCCCGAATCGGTCTTGCTGCAGGCGCAGTCGGAGATGCTGGAGTGGAACAACGCCGGGGCTTCGATCGTCGAGCTCAGCCACCGCGGCCCCGAATTCATCCAGGTCGCCGCCGAGGCCGAGCGCGACCTGCGCACGCTGATGTCGATCCCGGACGATTACGCGGTGCTGTTCCTGCAGGGCGGCGCGACCGCGCAGCAGGCGCTGATCGCGCTCAACTTCGCCGACCCCGGCCAGACCGTGGACTACGTGGTCACCGGCCACTGGGGCAAGACCGCGCTCAAGCAGGTCAAGCCCTACGTCAGCGCCAACGTCGCCGCCAGCGGCGAGGCCGGCGGCTTCCGCGACATCCCGGCGCGCGACAGCTGGAACCTGTCGGCCGACGCCGCCTACGTGCATTACACCGCCAACGAAACCATCCACGGCGTCGAGTTCCGCGAGGTGCCGGACGTCGGCGACGTGCCGCTGATCGCCGACTTCAGCTCGTCGATCGCCGCCGAGCCGGTCGACGTGTCCAAGTTCGGGGTGATCTACGCCGGCGCGCAGAAGAACCTCGGCCCGGTCGGCGTCAGCGTGGTGATCGTCAGGCGCGAGCTGCTCGAACGCGCCGGCCAGCCGCGCGCGGAGATCTTCGATTACCGCGCCCACGTCAAGGGCGAGTCGATGCTCAACACCCCGCCGACCTGGAACTGGTACCTGGCCGGCCTGGTGTTCAAGTGGATGCTGGCCGAAGGCGGCGTGGCCGAGTTCGCCAAGCGCAACGCGCGCAAGGCCGAGCTGCTGTACCGGACCATCGACAACTCCGGCGGCTTCTATCGCAACGAAGTCTCCGCCGCCGTGCGCTCGCGCATGAACGTGCCGTTCTTCCTCAAGGACGAAGCGCTCGACAAGCCGTTCCTGAAGGAAGCCGAAGCGGCCGGCCTGATCTCGCTCAAGGGCCACCGCGCCCTCGGCGGCATGCGCGCCTCGATCTACAACGCGATGCCGGAAGCCGGCGTGCAGGCGCTGGCCTCGTTTATGCAGGACTTCCAGCAGCGGCACGGCTGAGACCGCCGCGTCGGGCCGATGCCTTGTCGCATCGGCCGCGGCGGCATGCGCCCGGCCAGGAAGGCCGGGCTGGCGATCCGAAGGCAAACCATCCGCCAGGCACGGCGGCGACCGCCTTCGGAAGCGATGAGACGACCATGAACGACAAGTCCCGCAAGACCAAGCAACCCGGCGCGACCCCGCCGGCCAAGGCCGGCAAGCAAGCCGCCGCCGGCGCGGCGAAGAAGAAAGCCGCCGCCAAGGCCAAGCGGGCCAAGGCCGAGGACGCGGCGCCGCTCGCCGCCGTTCCCGACCTGGCCACCCTGCGCCAGCGCATCGACGGCATCGACCGCCATATCCAGGAACTGATCGGCGAGCGCGCCCAGTTCGCCAACCAGGTCGGCAAGGCCAAGGGCAAGCTGGCCGCGGCGGTGGATTACTACCGCCCCGAGCGCGAGGCGCAGGTGTTGCGCCGGGTGGTCGACCGCAACGACGGCCCGCTCAACGACGAAGTGCTGGTGCGGCTGTTCCGCGAGATCATGTCGGCCTGCCTGGCCCAGCAGGAGCCGCTCAAGATCGGCTTCCTCGGCCCGGAAGGCACCCATTCGCAGCAGGCGGTGTACAAGCATTTCGGCCATTCCATCCATGGCCTGCCGCTGTCGAGCATCGAAGAGGTGTTCCAGGAGGTCGAGGCCGGCAACGCCGACTTCGGCGTGGTGCCGGTGGAGAACTCGACCCAGGGCACGATCCAGTCGACCCTGGACATGTTCCTGACCTCCAGGCTCAAGATCAGCGGCGAAGTCGAGCTGCGCGTGCACCAGCACCTGCTCTCGCGCGGCGGCCGGATCGAGGACATCGAACGGGTGTATTCGCATCCGCAGTCCTTCGCCCAGTGCAAGGCCTGGCTGCGCCAGTACCTGCCCAAGGCGGAGAAGATCCCGGTCGCCAGCAACGCCGAGGCCGCGCGCCGCGCGCGCAACGCCGACGACGCGGCGGCGATCGCCGGCGTCGCCGCCGCCACCGTGTACGGGCTGCGCAGCGTGGCCGGTCCGATCGAGGATCGGCCGGACAACACGACGCGCTTCCTGGTCATCGGCCGCGAGCTGTTCTCGCCGTCGGGCAACGACCGCACCTCGCTGCTGATCTTCATCAAGGACCAGCCCGGCGCGCTGTACAACGTGCTGTCGCCGTTCGCCAAGCGCGGCCTGAGCATGAACCGGATCGAGTCGCGCCCTGGCCACACCGGCCGCTGGCAGTACGCCTTCTTCGTCGACATCGGCGGCCACGTGCAGGAAGACGCGATGCGCGAGGCGCTGGAGGAACTGCAGGACCTGGCCCACGAGGTCAAGGTGCTCGGCTCCTACCCGGTGGCGATCGCATGAGCCAGCCGGCCGCGCAATCGGCGCCCGCTGCGGCGCCGGC
The DNA here is from genome assembly GCF_057657315.1 of Lysobacter sp. Soil_C_15. Taxonomy (NCBI): domain Bacteria; kingdom Pseudomonadati; phylum Pseudomonadota; class Gammaproteobacteria; order Lysobacterales; family Lysobacteraceae; genus Lysobacter; species Lysobacter sp. Soil_C_15. Next base: position 472,850 of record NZ_JBDGIR010000002.1, on the reverse strand, counting down.
CCCCGACCCAGCCCGCTTCGATGAAGCCCGCTTCGACGAGGCCTGGTTCGCCGCGCGCGCCCAGCCGGGCGTGCAGCGGCTCAAGGCCTACGACCCCGGCCACGACTTGGTCGCGCTGCGCCGGCGCTACGGCGAGGCCAACCTGGTCGAACTGGGCTCGAACGAGAACCCCTACGGCCCGTCGCCGGCCGCGCGCGAGGCGATCCTGGAGTCGCTGCATGCGCTGCACCGTTACCCCGATCCGCTCGGCGGCGACCTCAAGCGCGCGCTGGCGCGCAAGCACGGCGTCGACGTCGCCCAGATCCTGCTCGGCAACGGCTCGCACGAACTGCTGATGCAGCTCGGCCAGGTGTTCGCCGGCGCAGGCGACGAGGTGGTGTTCTCGCGCTATGGCTTCGCCGTGTTCGCGCTCGCCACCCAGGCCGCCGGCGCGCGCATGAAGATCGTCGACGCCTTGCCGCGCGAAGCGGCGATGCCTTGCGGCCACGACCTCGACGCGATCGCCGCGGCGGTGAGCGCGGACACCAGGCTGGTGTACGTCGCCAACCCGAACAACCCGACCGGCACCTGGTTCGGCCGCGACGCGCTGGTCGCGTTCCTGGACAAGATCCCGCCGCAGGTCATCGTGGTGATGGACGAGGCCTACGCCGAAATGGCGCAGGCGCCGGACTACGCCAGCGCGCTGAGCGTGCTGGAGCGCTATCCCAATGTCGCCGTCACCCGCACCTTCAGCAAGGCCTACGGCCTGGCCGGTCTGCGGGTGGGCTATCTGATCGCCCGGCCCGGGCTGATCGCGGTCATGGACCGCCTGCGCGAAAGCTTCAACGTCAACGGCCCGGCGCTGGCCGCCTGCGAGGCCGCGCTCGGCGACGAAGAGCACCTGCGCTGGGCCTGCGCGCGCAACGCCGAGCAGCGCGAGGCGTTGAGCGCAGCCTTGAACGCGCGCGGCCTGCGCGCGTTCCCGTCGCAGACCAATTTCGTCCTGGCGCAATTCGGCGCGCGCACGCCGCAGGTCGAGGCGGCCCTGGTCGAACGCGGGGTGATCCTGCGGCCGATGGGCGGCTACGGCCTGGCCGACTGCATCCGCATCAGCGTCGGCTCGGCCGACGAGAACCGGCGCCTGCTGGCCGCGCTCGACGAGGTGTTGGCATGAGCGCCGCCGCCGAACTGCAGCAGGCCTGGACCGCCGTCGCCGGCGCGCCGCTGCGCGGCCGCCTGCGCGTGCCCGGCGACAAGTCGGTCTCGCACCGGGCGATCATGCTCGGCGCCCTGGCCGACGGCGTCACCCGGGTCACCGGCTTCCTCGAAGGCGAGGACACCCGCGCCACCGCGCGCGTGTTCGAGCGCCTGGGCGTGCGCATCGAAACCCCCAGCGCCAGCGAGCGCATCGTCCACGGCGCCGGCCTGCGCGGCCTGCGCGGCAGCGACGCGGCGCTGGACTGCGGCAACGCCGGCACCGGCATGCGCCTGCTCGCCGGCGTGCTGGCCGGGCAGGGCTTCGACAGCGTGCTGGTCGGCGACGCGTCGCTGTCCAAGCGGCCGATGCGGCGGGTGACCGAGCCGCTGGCGGCGATGGGCGCGCGCATCGACACCCAGGACGGCGGCCTGCCGCCGCTGCGCATCCACGGCGGCCGCGCGCTGCAGGGCATCGAATACACCTTGCCGGTGGCCAGCGCGCAGGTGAAATCGGCGCTGCTGCTGGCCGGCCTGTACGCGCAGGGCGAGACCGTGGTCCACGAACCGCATCCGACCCGCGACTACACCGAGCGCATGCTCGCCGCGTTCGGCTGGCCGATCGAGTTCGCGCCCGGTTACGCGCGGCTGAGCGGCGGCCACGCGCTGCGCGCCACCGAGGTCGCGGTGCCGGCGGATTTCTCTTCGGCCGCGTTCTTCCTGGTCGCCGCCAGCGTGGTGCCGGGCTCGGACCTGGTGCTGGAAGCGGTCGGCATGAACCCGCGCCGCACCGGCCTGCTGGCCGCGCTGCGCCTGATGGGCGCCGACATCGCCGAACAGAACCCGCGCAGCGAAGGCGGCGAACCGGTCGCCGATCTGCGCGTGCGCCATGCGCCGTTGCGCGGGGTCGCGGTGCCGGAAGCGCTGGTGCCGGACATGATCGACGAGTTCCCGGCGCTGTTCGTCGCCGCCGCCCTGGCCCAAGGCCGCAGCGTGGTCAGCGGCGCCGCCGAACTGCGGGTCAAGGAATCCGACCGCATCGCCAGCATGGCCGCCGGCCTGCGCGCGCTGGGCGCGCGCATCGAAGAAACCCCGGACGGCGCGATCATCGACGGCGGCGCGCTGCACGGCGGCGAGATCGACAGCCACGGCGACCACCGCATCGCGATGAGCTTCGCGGTCGCCGCGCAATGCGCCAGCGCTCCGGTGCGGATCGGCGACGTCGCCAACGTCGCCACCTCGTTCCCGGGCTTCGAAGCGCTGGCGGCGCAAGCCGGCATGCGGGTAGGGCCGGCGTAACAACAGCCGGCGCCCTGCGCGGGTTGCCGAAGCCGCGAACGCCAGCCGGTGCCCCGCGCAGGGCGCCGAAGCCTGGAACGTCAGTCGGCGCCCTACGCAGGCCACCGAAGCCGGCGTCGCCAACCGGGCGCGCCGGAAAATTCGCCCCCTTTGTTGAGGGGGCAGGCGCCTGCGCCGGCACGATCGAGCGCGCGGCTAGGTTGCGCCGGGGGATTACGCTCAGGTCGCGATCATCTCAACAAAAACAAAAACAAAAACGGCGGCCCAAGGCCGCCGTTTTCGCATCCGCAACTCCCGAGCGCCTCACTGCCGCGGCCGAAACTCCACCGGCTGTTCGACCACCGAGGCCACTTCCAGGCCGTCGCGGGTGGCCGGGCGGAAACGCCAGTCGCGCACCGCCATCAGCGCGGCGCGGTCGAGTTCGCGCGAACCGCTGCGCCGCGCCAGGCCGATCTCGCCCGGCACGCCGTCGGCGCCGACTTCGACCCGCACCACCACCGTGCCGCCTTCGCCGCGGCGCAGGGCGGTCGGCGGGTAGCCCGGCTCGGGGCTGCGGTCGAACAGCGGCCTGGCGGCGGTGACCACCGCCAGGGCCGGCACGGCGGCGCTGGCCGCGGCGCTGTGCGCCGGCGACATCGGCCCGACCCGGCGCACGGCCAGGCGCGCGGCGGGGACGGAGTCGCCCGCCGGGGCTGCGGTCTCGCCCGGGCGCTCGATCGGCGGCAGCACCACCAAGGGCATCGCCGGCGCCGGCGGGCGCGCCACCGGCCGCTTGCCGTAGTAGTACCAGCCCATGAAAGCGCTGCCGAGCAGGATCAGCAGCAGCCACAGGCCAGTGCCGGAAGAGGCGTAGGCCGCGGGGGCATCGGCGCCGTCGCGGTCGGAGCCGAGGGCGGAGGCCGTCGGCTCGAAAGAATGGGTTGCGGTCATGAGCGGATCCCTTGCGCGCGTTCCCCGGGGGCGGGACCGCCGGCCGAGCTTCCCGGCGCGCGGGTTAGCCAGGGGTGAACGGCGCGTAAGCGCAGCACGAACCTGCGACGCAGTTGGCGCTTACTGGTTGGCGTTGAAGGTGATCGGCACGATCACCGTATCGGCGACCGGGCGGCCGCCGCGGGTAGCCGGGCGGAACCGCCATTGCCGCACCGCAGCCAGCGCGGCGCGGTCGAGCAGCCGCGAGCCGCTGCCTTCGGCCACTTCCACGTTGCCGACCTCGCCCGACTCGGTCACCTCGACCCGGATCCGCACCGTGCCGGTTTCGCCGCGGCGCAGCGCCTGGGCCGGGTACTGCGGGGCGCGGTTGCCGGGCAGGGCGGACGCGGCGGTGCGGGCGCCGGCCGGGGCGGCCGGTGCGCTCGGCGGCGCGGCCGGCGCGCTCTGCGGCGGCGCCGGCGGGTTGGGGTTCTCGACCAGTTGCGGCCGTTCCTGCTCCTCGCCGGGTACCGCCGCCGGCAAGGGCTGCGGGGTCGCCGGCGCGGCGCCGTCGCCGCCGGCCGGGGCCGGCGCCGGCAGCGGCGCGTAGAACGGCGCATCGCTGGTCGGCGCGGCCTGGTTGGCGCGGTAGAAGTCGTCGCTGCGGTTGCGGTCGCCCGACCAGATCCAGGCGAACAGGCCCAGGCCGGCCGCGAACGCCGCCAGGATCAGCCACCAGGACTTGCCGGTGGGGCGCCAGGCGGCGAAATCGAAAGCGCGAGGCGACGGAGCGGGGGACTGGGTCGACATGGGCGGTCCGGTGATTCGATCGGCACATTCTGCTACGAAATGCCGGTTCGCGCCGGCCGCCGCAGCACGCCGGCCCGGCCCGGCCAGCCGCGAATTCGCGAAAAACCGCCGCCGACGCGATAATCTGCGGTTCTCTTCGCCACCTGAATCCGGCTCCGTCATGCTCGATCCGACCCTGCTGCGCCAACAGCCCGCCGACCTCGCCGAACGCCTGCGCGCCTCGCGCGGCTACGACCTCGACCCGGCCGTGCTGGAATCGCTGGAAAGCGAGCGCAAGCAGATCCAGGTCCGCACCCAGGAACTGCAGAACCTGCGCAACACCAAGTCCAAGCTGATCGGCCAGCTCAAGGCCAAGGGCGAGGACGTGGGCCCGGTGATGGCCGAAGTCGCCGGCTTCGGCGACGAGCTCAAGGCCAGCGAAACCCGCCTGGACGCGATCAAGGCCGAGATCGAAGCCATCGCCCTGGGCCTGCCGAACCTGCCGCACCCCTCGGTGCCGGCCGGCAAGGACGAGAACGACAACGTCGAGCAGCACCGCTGGGGCACGCCGCGCGCGTTCGACTTCGAGGTCAAGGACCACGTCGAGCTCGGCGCCCGCAACGGCTGGCTCGACGGCGACACCGCCGCCAAGCTGTCCGGCGCGCGCTTCACCGTGCTGCGCGGCGGCCTGGCCCGGCTGCACCGCGCCCTGGCCCAGTTCATGCTCGACCTGCACGTCGGCGAGCACGGCTACGAGGAAACCAGCGTGCCCCTGCTGGTCAACGCCGATTCGATGCGCGGCACCGGCCAGTTGCCGAAGTTCGAGGACGACCTGTTCGCGACCGTGGTCGGCGAGGGCGAGGCGGCCAGCAAGCGCTATCTGATCCCGACCTCGGAAGTGCCGCTGACCAACATCGTCCGCGACACCATCCTCGAAGACGCCGCGCTGCCGCTGCGGATGAGCGCGCATTCGATGTGTTTCCGCGCCGAGGCCGGCAGCCACGGCCGCGACACCCGCGGCATGATCCGCCAGCATCAGTTCGAGAAGGTCGAACTGGTCAGCATCGTCCGCCCGGAAGAAAGCTACGACGAGCACGAGCGCATGACCCGCTGCGCCGAAGTGGTGCTGGAAAAGCTCGGCCTGCCGTACCGGCGCATGCTGCTGTGCACCGGCGACATGGGCTTCGCCGCGGCCAAGACCTACGACCTGGAAGTCTGGCTGCCGAGCCAGAACACCTACCGCGAGATCTCTTCCTGCTCCAACTGCGAGGCCTTCCAGGCCCGGCGCATGCAGGCGCGCTGGCGCAACCCGGCCACCGGCAAGCCGGAGCTGGCGCACACCCTCAACGGCTCCGGCGTCGCGGTCGGCCGGGCGATGATCGCGGTGATGGAGAACTACCAGAACGCCGACGGCAGCATCGCCGTGCCCGAAGCGCTGCGCCCGTACATGGGCGGAGTCGAGACGCTGGCCTGAGCCGCGGCCGCGGCCGGTTCGAAGCGGAGCTTCGCGCCCTGGGGGCCGAGTCGCTTCGGCCCGACGGCAGGCGCCTCGGGCTTTCGCCTTCGGGCCTAGTCGCGCCGGCGCCGCGCGGCGCGCCCATGGACCTCATCGCCGGAGCGATCCGGCGCTACGAAAGGAATCGTCATGAACGCCGCTTTCGACATGTTCGCGCAGTTGCTTACCGTCGTGATGATGGCCGCCCCGGCCCTGGTCGGCTTTTTCGCCCTGCAGTTCGCCGTATTGCTGGTCAGCAACCGTAAGCGCAACGCGCCGCTGGCGACCGCCGGACTGATGTGGCGCGCCGCCGCCGGCGTGCTGTTCGGCAGCCTGGTCGGCTTCGCCGCCTTGTGGGCGACCATGGTCGTGCCGTCCTGGGTGACCGGCGACTACGAAGGCCTGCCCTGGCTGATGATGTTTCTCGCCTTTCCGGTCGGCGGCGTGGCCGCGCTGCTGGCCAGCTATTTCTTCGCCCGTTGGCTGTTGCGGCGCACGCCCGACGGCGCGGCGCCGCAGCCGGCCGCTGCGCGCGCTTGAGCCTTGCCCGCGGCGTCGCCCGGGGGTAGGAGCGGCGCAAGCCGCGACCGCGTCAATGCCCCTACGGCGCAACCCCATCGGCCTGCGCCCCCCTCGGATCGCGGCTTATGACCGAAGGACATCCCTGTGGGACGACGCTCCTACCGGAGGCGCAGCGTCGCCCCATTGTAGGAGCGGCGTCCCACAGGGATTTCCTTCAGTCATAAGCCGCGACCGCGCCAATTTCGCCACGGCGCAACGTTGTCTGCCTGCGCAATTCCGGGGCGCGGCTCGCGCCGCTCCTACCCCTGTTCCGCGCTACTGACGGCTGTAGCGGCGTCGATTCCGGTAGCTGACGCGCGCTCGCGCCAGCGCACCCGATCGCGCTGCTGCAAACAAAAAGACCGGGCCCTTTCGAGGCCCGGTCGAATGCCGGCGTGGGGGAGGGAACGCCGGACTTGGGGAACGGTGCTGCACGCAACCGCACTACTGCGTCGAGGCGCGCTCACGCAAACTCATGCAGTTTCGCCTTCACGCTGCGCGAGGCAGCGGAGTAACGATCGAAGCATGTGCGGCAGCGAGCGCATCGGCGCGATGCTGCGGCGAGTAAGCCACACCTTCCGCGCGCACGAACTCGACATCGGTCACGCCGATGAAGCCGAGCACGTGACGCAGGTAGGCCTCCTGGAAATCGCTGGGCTGATCGGTGTGGAAACCGCCGCGGCCGCTGACCACGATCGCCTTCTTGCCCTTGGCCAGCCCTTCCGGCCCGTTCTCGGTGTAGCGGAAGGTCTTGCCGGCGACCGCGACCCGGTCGATCCAGGCCTTCAGGGTCGAAGGAATGCCGAAGTTGTACATCGGCGCGCCAAGCACGATCACGTCGGCGGCCAGGAACTGTTGCAGGATGCGTTCCGACGTTTCAGTTTCGAGCGGATCGGCCTTGGCCAGGGAACGACCGGTAAGATGCGGGATCGGATCGGCATCCAGGTCGCGGTACTCGATGCTCAGGCCCGGCACCGCGTCCTGCCAGCGCGCCGCTACAGCCGCGCTAAGCTCGCGGGTGACGGACTGGGTGCCCAGGGCGCTGGAATCGATGTGCAGCAGCTTCATGACGGACCTCGCTTCGGTTGGCTGGCGGCATGCCCGCCGCGTTGGAGCAAAGTCTGGATCGTTGCGATGGTGGAATAAAGCTGCTTCAATATCACTGGCTGTTCTAATTTTGGAACTATCCTCATGCACGACCTGAATGACCTCTACTACTTCGCGATGGTCGTCGACCACGCCGGCTTCGCCGCCGCCGAGCGTGCGCTGGGCATCCCCAAGTCGCGCCTGAGCCGGCGCATCAGCCAGCTCGAGACCGACCTGGGCGTGCGCCTGCTGCAGCGCTCGACCCGCCGCTTCGCCGTCACCGAAGTCGGCAACAGCGTCTACCGCCATGCCCAGTCCATGCTCGCCGAGGCCCAGGCCGCGCGCGAAGTGGTCGACCGCCTCAGCGCCGAGCCGCGCGGGGTGATCCGGGTCAGCGTGCCGGTCGGCCTGGCCCAGCAGCAGATCCCCAAGCTGCTGCCGGAATTCCTCGCCAAGTACCCGCAGGTGCGGGTGCAGTTGCACGTCAGCAACCGCCGCGTCGACATCATCAACGAAGGCATCGACGTCGCCCTGCGCGTGCGCTCCAAGCTCGACGACGACGGCAGCCTGGTGATGCGCAGCTTCGGCCAGATCCAGGAACTGCTGGTCGCCAGCCCGAAGTACCTGACCCGGATGGGCCGGCCGAGCAATCCCGACGAACTGTCCGACCACGTCACCCTGAGCATCAGCGAGGACGACGCCCGCCAGCGCTGGGAGCTGCACGGCCCCGACGGCGAAGTGCGCCGGGTCGAGCTCAAGCCGCGGGTGATGGGCTTCGACTTCCCGATGCTGATGGCGCTGGCCGAGCAGGGCGTCGGCATCACCCTGCTGCCGGAAACCGTCTGCGCCGAAGCCGTGCGCCGCGGCGAACTGGAAGTGGTGCTGCCCAACTGGCGCCTGCCGCAGGGCATCTTCCACGCCGTGTTCGCCTCGCGCCGCGGCCTGCTGCCGGCGGTGCGGGTGTTCATCGACTTCCTGGCCGAGAAGGCCCCGTCCCTGGTCGAATCCGCCCGCCTGCAGTGCAGCGACATCAAGGGCATCCCGTGCCCCGACGGCATCGCCGGCCGCGACAAGGCCGCCAAGGCCGACAAGTCGGCGAAGATTTCCGCCCCCGCGGCCTGAGCCGCGGCGGCATAAGCGCCGGCGGCATGAGAGAATGCTCCGCGTCCGGCGCAAAGCCGGGCGCCGGCGGCGCGCAGCGACCGCCCCCGATCGTCGCCCTGCAGGCTCCGCAGCACCGCGACCGATCGACAGCCGTTCTACGGAGAGATGGCCGAGTGGTTTAAGGCAGCGGTCTTGAAAACCGCCGAAGGGTCAAACCTTCCGTGGGTTCGAATCCCACTCTCTCCGCCACTACCAATGCAGCCAAATTAGGTTGAGTATTGAATAGAGGGATAGTATCTCCTTAGTTTACTCCCTTCGTCATTTAATCGGGGCATGCTGCAAATTAACAAGACTGTGAGCCAACCAAGGGGCGAAGGTGAGTATCATCTCGGCGCCTTATTTTGCCGGATGGTCGGTGGCCCGGACTGTACGCAACAGCTGACTAAAGGCCGTCTTGCCGCATGTTTATTTATATCGATGAATCTGGAAGCTTTGTTCCGGCGTCTGCGACCAACAGTTGGAATGTAGTCGCCGCATATGTTACGCCAGAGGCTACGAGGAGGCAGGCCGAGGCGCTTTTGACCCGTCTAAAGCTTGCTGCGAAGCGTATTCATACAGATGAAATAAAGCTCAATGATCTTTCGGAGGCGCAGCTTGCTGCCTTTTTCACGGACCTTGGTCAGCTAGATTCCACTTTATTTGTATCTTGTATAGATCTGGGGGCGCAAGATCCTGTTGTTATCGCTGAGCACAAACGAAGCCAGGTCGAAAAGATCCTCGAGAACGTGCCGCGAATGATCTACGCAGAGGGACGAGAACTGATTGAGGAATTGGCGAATAGAGTGCAGCGTCTTTCGCCCCAACTTTACACTCAAATGGTCACGCAAATTGATTTGATTGATCAAGTCTATCGAGCGTCGACTCTCTACTATGCACAGCGTGTGCCAGCCACGCTGAGTAGTTTTCGCTGGCGAATAGATGAAAAGAACGCAAGCCGTCCGGTCTTTGAGGAGACTATGCGCCACATGGCTCCTCCACTGCTTCAAACGAAGTCCATTAGAGATCCGGTCATATTTGTAGACGGATTCGACTATTCCCACTTCGAACGCTCCTTTCGGTTTGGCCCGGGCGAAGCGCCAACCTACCTTCAGGAAGAAATAGGCGTTGAGATAAAATCCGGGGCGGACTTAGGGAAGGTTCTGAAGGACTCAGCCTTCGTGAAATCTCACGGCGTCCCCGGCGTCCAAATTGCCGATCTCTTGGCCTCATCTATTCGTCGAGTTCTCCGCAATGCCTTCAAGGATAATGTTGGTATGGCCCAAAGCCTTGGTCGATTGCTGGTCCAGCGAGCCAATCGCCAGCCGCCGTTACATTTGATCTCTTTAGGCGAAGAGCAGCATGCCCAGGGGCGCATCGTGGACGTAGTGCGATTGATGGCCGCGAGTGCGAGGTCCATGCTTAGATAGTCGCGAGCTGTCCCAAAAGCGTTGCTGTGCTTCGAGCGAGAAAATACACGCACGGAGACCATCTCATGACGACACGCACCTGGACCATCATCGCCGTCGCCGATGTCGCTCGCAGCTTCCGCTGGTACCAGTCGCTGTTCGGGCAACCGCACACAGCGCCGGCGCACGACTACTTCGGCCAACTCGTCGATTCGGACGGGACGGTGTTGCTATGCCTGCACCGGTGGGGCGCGCACGAGCATCCGACTTTGGCCAGCCCGGATCGCGCCGAGTCCGGCAACGGGCTGTTGCTGTTCTTCCGCGTGGACGATTTTTCCGAAGCGCTGCTTCGCGCCCGCGCGCTGACGACGCGTCTGGAGGAAGAGCCGAGCCGGAACCCGGCTACGGGCACATTGGAATTCGCGCTTCGCGACCCGGATGGCTATTACGTCATGGTCAGCGCGTCGAACGACGACTAGCGGACAGGCGGACGAGTTTCGCGAGGCGAATCGTTGCCGCCCGGACCGTCGTCGACTGCCGGCGAAGGCCAGGGCGCCGATCGCCCCCGGCCTTCACCGCTTTCCTCGAACCGTTCGATGGCCGTCGCGATCGTTACATGAAGCGCGGTGTCGACGACTTGTTGCTGTGCCCGTCGGCGCTGAACATCATCGTCTGCTCGGTGATCGAGTCCGTGCCGCGTCCAGCCAGGGTGTGCGAGGAGTTGAGCGCCAGGTTCACGCTGAGGGCGACCTGGGCGAAATCGGCCTGCGCCTGCGGGATGCGGATGTCGTAGCCGCCTTTGATCGCGTTGCTCAACTCGGCCTGCGCGTTCCGAATCGCTTCGAAAGGCACGGCGTTGGTGGCGCCGACGCCGCCACCGGTTCGGGCCTGGGGCGAACTGAGGTGGGTTTTCCAGCTTTCGGCCAACTCGTTGCGGAAGGCTTGGTCGGGCGGCAAGGCCCAATGTCCGGCGCTCTTGCGCAGGAAGCCCTGGTCGGCGTTGATCGCGGCCATGAGCAGCTTGGGGTCGCAGTCCTGGTAGGACTTGAGGTCCCGCCCGCCCAGGGCGAGAAAGCTGTGCGGATTGGCAAGCAAGCCCTGCAACTCGCGGCGGACGGCCTCCGGCAGCTTGACGGGTTCCGCGTTCGGGGGCGACGCGACCGGCTTCGCTTGGCCGGGGCGGACCGGCTCGGCGATATTGGCCGCCGACAGCGTTCCGGTGTGGCGATTGAGGTTGCGAAACGCGGTGAGGCAGATCTCGTACTGGCGATCCTCGCTCATGCCGATCTCGCCGGTCAGCTTGACGATGGTCTTGTACGATTTGACCTTGTCCTCGCGCTTGGCGTAGTGGCTGTTGATCATTGCCTCGGTGGACGGCATGTAGGCCTGGAGACCTTCCAGGGTGACCTTGTCGGCCGAGCTACTCACCGGCTTGCCGGAGTGGCGCAGCAGGCAGGCCTGCAACGACTCCTTGGAGGATGGCTTGTCCGTGCTGGATGCGTGGCCCATGGGAATGGTTCCTTCGTCGGCGGTGGAAGGGAATCTGCCGTTGCATGGTCGATCGACCGGCCTGCGTCGAGCAGAAACACTTCCAGCAACGTTCGACGATTTGGGCTCAGGCCATCCGACTTGCAGCCTCGATATCGTTCGGTTAACTGCATCACATTAGGTCGGCGCTGAAGGGTGCTGCGACCGGGCGCTGTGGCTCGGCTTTCCGGATGGGATGTCTGCCGGTGTGGCACCAAGCCTCGGCCATGCACGGTCGTAACGGCGGGACGTGGAGGGCTGCGCCGTTGCGACGGTTCGGCTTACTGCGTGAACACCTTCCACGGCCGCGTCGCGCTGCCCGGATCGGTATTGCCCGGATCGCAATAATGGGTGATGTAGGCCTTCGGAATCGTGGTCAGGAACGCGACTTCGACCCCGGGATTGACCGGGCCGCCGCTGATGCCGAACAGGCTGGACATGGCCAGGGTGGCGGCGTCGAAGAACACGTTGGCCTTGACCGCCGAGGCCAGGTCGCTGGCGCCGGCCACCGGCGTGACCGCTCCGGTGCCCAGGGCCTTGACGTTCAAGCCGATGCTCATCTTGTAGACGTAGCTGGACGAGTAGCCGCCGGTGTCCTGGCTGGTGTCGGTGGAGACGTGCACGGTGCGCCGGGTCTTCTCGTTCTTGATGTTGCGCAGCACGTCCCACAGGGTCGGCGCTGCGGAGTTCAGCAGCGCTTGCAGGGTGGTGTCGTCGGCCGGCTTCGGCAGTTTGGGCGCGGGCTCGCGCGGGGCGATGCAGCGCAGGATGATCCCCCGCCCGGTGTCCGGGGTGGTGATCACCCAGGGCGAAAAACCCTTGGCGGTGCGGATCTGGTCCGGGGTACGGCTGTCGCCGCGGTAGAGCGTGATAGGCATGGCAGGGCTCCTGTAGACGTTTGCGGTAGGCCGCGACGCGATGCGGGGCGCGGTCCGTCGGCAACGGTGCTCGAACGAACGGCACCAGCCGTGCGCGAAGCCGGCGACGTTGCTTACCGGTTCAAACGGCGAGGTCTGCCAGGCGTGAAGGGGCGTGCGGCCGCCTAGGGACGGCCGCGATTGCGTTGCAAAGACAGCCGGCGTCAGGTGCCGACGCGTTGTCCGCGGGGGCGATGCCGCTGTCAGTCAGGCACGATGTTTCGTCGTTTCAGCCGGCTGTGGACTGCGACCTTGGCAGCTACAGGGAAAACTTAGGGGTTTACTCGAGAGACGGGTGGCACGTGATCGAGTGATTGGACTTTTTAGCCCGCACCGCTCCTTAGCTCGGTGCGTAACGGATGGTACATATCGCCCCGCCCAGTTCGGATTCAAGGTTGTCCGAAGCCAATAAATCATAGAAGCCAGGAACTGCGAAAACGCGTTCCGGGAGTGCGCCCTCGCGCCATTCGTTGGCCACGAGCGTGGACGGTATCAGTACTTCTTTAGCCCGCTCGAACGAAGAAGTCGACATCAAAGGTTTCATGTCCGACGGAGGGTTGGCCACTACCAGGAAGAAGAACGCCCCATCGGAGCGTCGCCGGATGGCGAGTTCCTTGCCGTGGCTTCGGCCGAGATCGAGCTGGAGCACGCCGCCGTCCGCAAGTTCCGTGGGCGTGCAACGCAGGGATTGTGGAACACGGACCCAACGCTGCTGATCCTGTGCGACTGCGGGCGCGATGAGCGTAGGCAGAAGCACAGCTAAAGACGCAAGTTTCATGGTGCATCCTCGATGCATCCGTCGATGTCGGATCAGCCGCCCTTGCCAGCTTGCGCCTTCATGGCCTGGGCCATGCCTTCCAGCTTGCCCGACAGCAGCACTCGCCAGCTGCCCTGGTAGGGCTTGAGGCTGACCACTTCGAGCTGGGTCAAGCGCAGTTCGCCGGCGCCGGCGCTGTTGCGGGTCACCAGGTGCACGATCTCGCCTTCCTTGACCGCACCGAGGATCCGGCTGTCGCCGAGGGTGACGTTCATGGCCTTCATCTGGGTCTCGGCCAAGGTCATGAAGCCGCGCATGAAGTCGGTCGGGCTCAGGGCCTGGATCGACTCGGCGGTGGCCTTGGGGCCGAACATCATCCGGGCGATGTTCTGCTTGGCCGGTTCCTCGGCCTGCGCGAACATCGGCGCCAGCATGTCCTTGAAGCGCTGCAGTTCGTCGGGATGGATGTACTCGGGCAGGGCGGTCATGCCCTTGCTGCGCAGCGCTTCGACATAGGCCTGGGCCACGGCCTCGGGCGTGGCGCCGGTGACGGGCGCTGCGGGCTGGGCGCTGGCGAAAGCCGGGCACAGGGCGAGCAGGGCGATGGCGAGGAGCTTGCGCATGGGAGGGTCCTGAGGCGGCGGGAATGCGGCGGCGATGGGTGGGTTGAGGGCGGGCCAGGGCGTCGGCTCAGACCTGCTCCAGTTCGATGGCGAGCTCGTAACCGGGCTGCGCCATCGCGACAGCGAACTCGGGCATGGCTTCCACCGCCGAGTAATAGGCTTCGACATCGGCGAAGTCGAACGACCACAGGTTGGCTTGGATGCCGGCCGTGGCCGGCGTGGGGGCGCAGCTCAGTTCGCAGTGCAGTTGTTCGTAGCCGAGGAATTCGTCGTCCTGGTCGGTCAGTTCGAACTGGCACAGCGGATCGAAATAGAACCGCGGTTGGCCGCTGAAGTCGTAGGTGCCGAACTGGACCAGCAGGCCGATCCGGTCGCTGCCGTCGTGGGATGTTTCCAGGCCGCGCCCGAACGCCTTGAACGCCTCCCAGGCGGACGCCGGAGCGGTCTGGGAGCCCACGCCGCGGGCGGCGAACTCGGTGCGCAGGCGTTCGAGTTCGGCGGTGAACGCCTGCGGCATGGATCCCTCTGCGATCGATGCGGAACGAGTCGGCGGATTCTGTTGCCGGGCTGCGGAAGCGTCAATCGGTGGGTGCGGGGTCGGCCGTGCAACCATTGCGGCGGAGCCGCATCCGCGGTCCTTGGAGGACCGGCGCGGCCGCTCGACGCCGGCGCGGCGGGGATGCAAACATGCCGGTGAATTCGCAGGGAGGCCGGCGGTGGAGCATTCGGACAGGATCGAGCGGTTCGCGTCCGCGCTGACGCCGCATCAACCGGCGGCGCGGCGGGCCTGGCGATGAAGCTCGCGCACAAGTTCCTGATTTCGCTGGCGGCGCTGCCGTCGTCGCTGCTGCTGGTGCGCTTCACCGGCCATGGCGCATGGCTGCTCGGCGGGCTGGTCGCGTTGATCGCGACGATTCTGTACGGATCGGACCTGCATGCGCAGGCGTTGCAGGCGACCGATGCCAAACGCTGGTCGATGCGCCGCTTCGTCCTGGAGCTGCCGCGGTTCGTCCTGGCCGCGGTCTGCGTGGCGATCGGGTTGGCCTGCCTGGGCTGGCTGGGCTGGACGGTCTGGCAGCCGCAAGCGCTCGCGCTGAAGCCCGCGCTGCTGCTGGCGGGTATGGCCCTGCTGATGCTCGGCGGCGGCGCGGCCTTGTTTCTCGAAGGCTTGCGCGGGCCGCCGCCGCAGGTGCGCGACTGGTTTTCGGTGCGTTTCGACGAGCACGAGGTGCATATCGTCGCACGTCCGCCGGGCGAGGCGCCGTTCGAAGGGAGCTTCGCCTGGGACGCGATCGAGCGGGTGATCTTCGAAGACGGCGGGATCTACCGCAGCGACGTGTTCCATGTGTTCGTCCGCGGCGGCGAGCGTGCGTTCGCGATTCTGACCGAAGGCGAGGGCGGGTCGGAGTTCTGCGGCGCCTTATGCGAACGCGGCCATTTCCCGCCGGAGATTTTCTTCCAGGCGATGGGCTCGACCGGCGGTGGGGTCTATGCGTGGCCGCCGCTGGAAGCGGACCGATAGTCCTGAGCGCAAATCGTGCCGCGGCGGGCCGGCCGTGGGTCTGCGCTCGGTCGGATGGCTTTGTTCTGGCCATTCGGCTCCGGGGCGGGCCTGTCTGTCCGCGAACGGGTAGTAGTCGACCGGCTACAGATAACTGCACTTACCGACTAGACGACCGGTCTAATCGGGTCTAAAGTGCATCCCATGAACACCGCTTCCGGCCAGCAGGACGTCCGCCAGCACATCCTCGATGTCGCCTATCCCTTGCTGCTGCGCAAGGGCTTCACCGCGGTCGGGCTGGCCGAGGTGCTGGCCGCGGCGCAGGTGCCGAAGGGCTCGTTCTATCACTACTTCGGTTCCAAGGAGGCCTTCGGCGAGGCCGTGCTGGAGGTCTATTTCAGCGAATACCTGGGCCGGATGGATGGGCTGTTGGCCGGTCCGGGCACGGCCGCGCAACGGTTGCTGGCCTATTTCTACGACTGGCTGGACTCGCAGACCGGCGACGAGGCGCAGAGCCGTTGCCTGGTGGTCAAGCTGGGCGCGGAAGTCTGCGATCTGTCGGAGAGCATGCGCGCGGCGCTGGCGCGCGGCACCGGCGCCATCGTCGAGCGCTTGGCGCGCTGCGTCGAAGCCGGGCGGGCCGACGGTTCGCTGGCCGAGGCCGTCGGCGACGCACGCACCATCGGCGCCACTCTGTACCAGAACTGGCTCGGCGCGAGCCTGCTGGCCAAGATCACCCACGACCGCGCACCGTTGGATACCGCCCTGATCGGTACCCGGCAGTTGCTTGGTCTGCGTCTTTACACCTGATCCACCGAGCCGGGCGGGGCGATCGTGTTCCCGCCTTTTTTGCAACTGCGTTCTAGACGACCGGTCTAATCGGTCGTGAGTCGACCCCTCCAAAACCGGCGCCGGCCCTGCTCAGGGGGCCGGCGCTCCTCTCACCCAAGCGTTCAAGGCCCACACCCATGCCGCAAACCGACACCGTCAACCGCCGCATCGTCCTGGCTTCGCGCCCCAGCGGCCTGCCCGGCGCGCAGAACTTCCGTCTCGAACAGGCCGAGGTGCCGACGCCCGGCCCGGGCCAGGTGCTGCTGCGCACCGAGTACCTGTCGTTGGACCCGTACATGCGCAATCTGATGGAAGAAATCGGCCCGACCTACGCGCCGTCGGTGTCGCTGGGCCAGCCCATGGTCGGCGGCACCATTGCCCGGGTGGTCGCGTCGGAGCATCCGCAGTTCCGCGTCGGCGAACGGGTGCTGGCCAACGGCGGCTGGCAGGACTACGCCCTGTCCGACGGCCAGGACCTGCTCGCGCTCGGCGACGACGCCCGGCCCTCGCTGGCGCTGGGCGGCCTGGGCATGCCCGGCTTCACCGCCTATGTTGGTCTGCTCGACATCGGCCGGCCCAAGCCCGGCGACACCGTGGTGGTGGCCGCGGCGACCGGCGCGGTCGGCTCCGTGGTCGGCCAGATCGCCAAGCTCAAGGGCGCGCGCGTGGTCGGCATCGCCGGCGGCGCCGACAAGTGCCGCTACGCGGTCGAGGAGCTCGGTTTCGACGTCTGCATCGACCGCCGCGACCCGCAGTTCGCCCAGCGGCTGGCCGAAGCCTGCGCCGACGGCATCGACGTGTACTTCGAGAACGTCGGCGGCGCGGTGCTCGATGCGGTGCTGCCGCTGTTGAACATCGGCGCGCGGGTGCCGGTGTGCGGGCACATCGCCGACTACAACAATCGGGCCCTGCCGGACGGCCCCAACCGCCTGCCGGCGCTGATCGCGGCGGTGCTGCAAAAGCGCATCCGCATGCAGGGTTTCATCATCTTCGACCACTACGCCGAACGCTTCGAGACGTTCCGCCGCGAGATGGGCGAGTGGGTCGCCAGCGGCCGGATCAAGCTGCGCGAAGACCGCGTCGACGGTCTGGAGAATGCGCCCGAGGCCTTCATCGGCCTGCTCCAGGGCGGCAACTTCGGCAAGCTGGTGGTGCGGGTCGGCGAGAGGTGAGATTTGGGGTGTTCGAACCGCTTCCGTAAGGCGGCGGTTTCGGATGGATGCCCGCGGTTTATGTGGGTAGGGGCAAAGGCAAATCCCCTGGCCCCCCTTTGTCGCAGGGGGGAACGACAAGATGGTCGCGAATGTTCGCTTGAGCGTGCGCTGATAGTGCTCAGCGCACGATGGTCAGCGGCGTCTGCGCATGCGCCAGCACCTTGCCGGCGATCGAGCCCAGGAACAGGGTCTTGAGCGCGCCGCGGCCGTGCGAGCCCATCACGATCAGGTCGCAGCGTTCGCTCTTGGCGAACTTGAGGATCACCGAAGCCGGTTCGCCGATCGGCAGGTGTTCCTCGAACTCCAGTTGCGCGCGCTTGAGCGCCGCCCGCGCGCGCTGGGTCGCGGCGCGGCCGTTCTCGGCGTGGTAGCGCACCGCGCCTTCCGCGCCCAGGTGGATGGCGACGCTGCGCAGCAGGGGCTCGTCGACGTACAGCAGGTGCAGTTCCGGCGGCTCCGCCAGTTCGCCTGCCAGGCGCACGGCGTAGCGCACGGCGCGCAGGGCGATTTCGCTGCCGTCGACGGCGATCAGGATGCGCATACGGGCTCCGCAGGCTTGGGCGATGGGTACAGCATCCGCTGGCGCGGCCGGCCGGTATTGATCGCGATCAAGCCGACGCGATCGGGCCCGGCCGTTCGCGGCCGGTGGATCGGAAATCGAAAGCAGGGCCGACGCGCCGCAGGGCAGAGCCCCGCAGCCGGCACGTCGGCCCGGCCTCCCCTAGAAGCGCGCCGCCCACAGCGCGGCCATGCCGAGCATTGCCGGCCACAGCCAGGCCGGGTGCAGGGCGGCGCGGCCCAGCGCGTGCCGCGGCCGCAAACCGACGCCGTGGACGAAGCCCGCGCAGATCAGCAGCATCAACGGGCTCAGCAGACCGTGCCCGGCGGCGGTCATCTCGCCGCCGCGCATCGCCGGCAGGAACAGCAGCGCCAGGGACAGCGCCGATGCCAGCAGCAGCGACACCGCCCGCGCCATCAGGGCCCGTCCTCCAGCACCTCGCGCCGGCCGCGTTCGTCTTCTTCGTGCAGTTCGAACCACATGGCGTTGAGCACCCCGAAACAGCAGGCCAGGGCCAGGCCGAGGATCCAGGCGAAGTACCACATCAGTAGGCTCCTTGGGATGGGTCTTGCGATTCGACGTGGGCGCGGGTCACGGTGCCGCGCATGACCCGGAACGCCCAGGCCGTGTAGGCCAGGATCAGCGGCAGGAAGATCGCCGCGGCGACCAGCATGATGCCGAGCGTGCGCTGGCTGGAGGACGCATCCCACACGGTCAGGCCGTGGCCGGGATGGGTGGAGGACGGCAGCAGGAACGGGAACAGCGACAAGCCCGCGGTGAGGATGATGCCGGCCACCGCCGCGCCGCTGGCGAGGAAGGCCAGTCCGCGCCGGCGGCACAGCAGCACCGTCGCCAACAGCAGCAGCACCGCGACCGGGATCGCGATCATCCACGGATGCAGGCTGTAGTTGGCCAGCCAGCCGCCACCGACCGAAATCGCGTGCTTGGCCAAGGGGTCGGAGGCGCCGTCGGTGCGCACGGCGCCGACCAGGGCCGAGGCGGGGATCCAGCGCAGCCATAGGCCGGCGCCGGCGAAGCCGAGCGCGGCGAGCACGGCGGCGACGCGGGCGATGCGGCGCGCGCGCTGGCCGACCGGGTCCTCGATCTTCATCGCCGCGAAGCTGGCGCCGTGCATGACCAGCATCGCCAGGCTGACCACGCCGCAGAGCAGGGCGAAGGGATGGAACAGGCCGAGGAAGCTGCCCTCGAACACCGGCAACAGTTCCGGGGTGAAGCGCAACGGAATGCCGAGGAACAGATTGCCGAACGCGACCCCGAACACCAGCGACGGCACCGCGCCGGCGATGGTCAGGGCCCAGTCCCAGGCGCCGCGCCAGCGCGCGTGCGGCAGGCGGTTGCGGAAGGCGAAGCCGACCGGACGCAGGATCAGCGCCACCAGCAACAGCAGCATGGCGAAGTAGAACGCCGAGAACGAAGCGGCGTAGAGCAGCGGCCAAGCAGCGAACACCGCGCCGCCGCCGAGAATGAACCAGACCTGGTTGCCTTCCCAGTTCGGCTCGATCGCTTCCAGGGCCATGCGCCGCTCGACGTCGTCGCGGCCGATCAGGCGCAGGATCGCGCCCAGGCCCAGGTCGTAGCCGTCGGTGACGGCGAAGCCGATCAGCAGCACGCCGAGCAGCACCCACCAGACGAGGCGCAACAGTTCGTAATCGATCACGGGACGCTCCTTTCGGCAGCAAGGCGGTGCTCGGCGGGCGCCGGCGTAGCCGGCCAGAACTTCATCCGGTCGGGGCCGGAACGGATCGCGCGCAGCATCAGCATCACGTCGACCACGGCCAGGCCGGTGTAGAGCACGACGAAGCCGATCAGGCTGGCGATGACCTGGGTGGAGTTGGTCGCCGACACGCCGAGGAAGGTCGGCAGCACGCCGTCGATGGCCCAGGGCTGGCGGCCGACCTCGGCGACGATCCAGCCCAACTCGGCGGCGACCCACGGCAGCGGCAGGCTGTACAGCGCCACGCGCAGGAACAGCCGGTTGTCGAGCCTGCGCCGCGCCGCCAGCCAGAACGCCCAGCCGAACAGCAGGATGAAGAAGAAGCCCAGGCCGACCATGATCCGGAACGACCAGAACAGCACCGGCACGTTCGGCACCGTGCTCCAGGCCGCGCGGTCGACGATCGCCTCGTCGGCGCTGGCCGGGTCGCGTGTGTAGCGCAGGGTCAGCAGGCCGAAGCCGAGGTCGTCGCGCAGGGCCATGAACGCGGCGGCTTTCTGCGGATCGTCGCGGTCGGCGCGCAGTTCGCGCAGCGCGGCGTAGGCGGCGATGCCGCGGCGGATGCGCTCGCGGTTGTGCTCGACCAGGTCGTGGATGCCGGCCACCTCCTGGTCCAGCGAGCGGGTCGCGATCAGGCCCAAGGCCCAGGGAATGCGCACCGCGTGCTCAGTCTCGCGCTTGTCCATGTCCGGCAGGCCGAACACGGTGAACGCGGCCGGCGCCGGGTGGGTGCGCCACTCGGCCTCGATCGCGGCGACCTTCATCTTCTGGTTCTCGGACGCGGTGTAGCCGCTCTCGTCGCCGAGCACCGCGACCGACAAAGCCGAGGCCAGGCCGAAACTGGCCGCGACCACGATCGAGCGGCGCGCGATCTCCACGTTGCGCCCGCGCAGCAGATACCAGGCGCTGATCGAGAGCACGAACATCGCTCCGGTGACGTAGCCGGCGCTGACGGTATGGACGAACTTGGCCTGGGCGACCGGGTTGAACACCACCGCGGCGAAATCGGTGACTTCCATGCGCATGGTCTGGAAATTGAACTCGGCGCCGACCGGGTTCTGCATCCAGCCGTTGGCGATCAGGATCCACAGCGCCGACAGATTGGCGCCGAGCGCGGTCAGCCAGGTCACGGTCAGGTGCTGCAGCTTGCTGAGCCGGTCCCAACCGAAGAAGAACAGGCCGACGAAGGTGCTCTCCAGGAAGAACGCCATCAGCCCCTCGATCGCCAGCGGCGCGCCGAAGATATCGCCGACGTAATGCGAGTAGTAGGCCCAGTTGGTGCCGAACTGGAATTCCATGGTGATGCCGGTGGCCACGCCCATGGCGAAGTTGATTCCGAACAGCACGCCCCAGAAGCGGGTCATCTGCTTCCAGATGGCGCGCCCGCTCATCACGTACACGCTTTCCATGATCGCCATGATCAGGGCCAGGCCGATGGTCAGCGGCACGAACAGGAAGTGATAGAGCGCGGTCAGCGCGAATTGCAGTCTCGACAAGTCGACGACGTGTAGGTCCGGCATGGCGGGTCACCTTGTGGGAAGCAGGCGCCGGTCGATCGCCGCATCGTCGATCTGCGGGCGGTTCGAGGGCGAGAAGAACAGCAGGTACAGCGCGGTCAGCAGGGCCAGCTTGAGCGCGATCGTCAGGGCGATGCGGCGCAGCAGGCCGCGCCGCCAGCGGGCCGGCGAAGCTTGCGAGTCGACGATCCGGCGCCGGCTCGTCGGCCGCGCCGCCGGCCTGCGCAAGCAATGCGCAGGCGAAGGCGAACGGACGGGAAAAGAGCGGCGCATGATCGGCTCCGGCGAACTCCGGGCGCCAGTAGGCAGTTGCGGCGTGTCGGCGGTCTTGATCCAGATCAAGCGCGGCGGGCGCCGGCGCAGCGCTCGCCACGGGAAGCCCGGCACCGCGGCCGATCGCGGCGCGGCTTGATCCAGGTCAATACGCGCCGGCGCGATCGGCCTGCAATGGCGGGCAAAGGTCCGCAACGGCGCGGAGGACGCGATGCTCAAGGATCTGGTGGTGCCGATGACCCGCAGCGCCGGCGATGCCGACGCGCTGAATCTGGCCTTGAGCCTGGCCTCGGCGCACGGCGCCCGGGTCGAAGTGCTGGAGTTGGTCGACCTGCCGTTGCCGCTGGCGCATCCGTTCGGGCTGATGCCGGACATGACCACCGACGCGGCCAACGAGAAGCTGCGCGCCGAAGGCGAGCGCCGGGCCCAGGCCCTGCGCCAGCGTCTGGCCGGCGAGCCGGTCGACACCGAGGTCCGGCTGGTCGAGGCCTTGTACGTCGAGGCGCCGCGGATGGCGGCGCTGCACGCGTACTATGCCGACCTGGCGGTGCTGGCCGGCGCGCTCGGCGACACCCGCGAGGCGGCGCTGTCGCACGCGTTCTTCGTCGCCCTGTTGCTCGAATCCGGGCGCCCGGTGCTGGTGGTGCCGCCGCGCTGCAAGGCGCAGGCGCCGCCGCGGCGCGCGGTGGTGGCCTGGCAGCCGACCCGCGAGGCGACGCGCGCGGTGCACGATGCGATGCCGCTGCTGCTCGGCACCGAAGCGGTCGACGTGGTGGTGGTCGACACCGGCAATGGCCGCGTGGCCAAGGATTCCGGCGCGCAGATCGCGGCCCATCTCGGCCGTCACGGCATACACGCCGAACTGGTGCTGCGCGAGGCGCGCGGGGCGGCGGTGGCCTCGGTCTTGCTCGATCACGTCGGCCAGGTTCATGCGCAGTTGCTGGTGGCCGGCGGCTACGGCCATTCGCGACTGCGCGAGTGGGCCCTGGGCGGGGTCACCCGCGAACTGTCGATGAGCGCGGCGATACCGGTCTTCTATGGCCATTGACGAGCGCGGCCCGCATTCGCTGCGGGCCTTGCTGCGGCCGGCGGCCGACCCGCCGATGCGCGATCCGCAACGTTCCCGGGAGCAGGCCGCGCAGGCCTTGCGCCGCGCCGGCGAGGCGATCGATGCCTTGCGCGCGCAGGCGACGTCCGCCCCGACGCCGGAGACTCGCCTGCGCAACCAACAACTGCGCGCGTCGATCCGGCCGCTGATCCATCGATACCACTGGCTGGCCGAGCTGCACCGGACCCTGGCCGCCGGCGACGACGCCGAACTGCCGCGCGCCTGGAGCCGCTTTTTCGCCTGCTACGACGACTTTCTCGAGGCCCTGCGCCAGGCGCGCACCGAACTGGGAGAATGCCCGGATCCTGGACCGGTCGCGCCATCGGGCCCGCCCGCGGCGGAAGAGGGCGGGCGCTGAGCCGGCAGCGCGGTCAACCGCAACTGCTGCACAGACGGGCCTGGCAGTCGCCACGGACGATCTCCACCGGCGCGTCGATCCATGGCTGCATCGCCGCGGCCAGTGCGCGTTGCGCGCTCAGCGCCGCCTCGGCCGAGAGCGCCGGGTCGCCTTCGCGACTGCCGCGCGCGCGCTGCGCGGCCAGACCGATGCTGGCGTTGTTGGCCAGCAAGGCCAGGCAGGGCTGGGCCGAGATCCGGGTCAGGCGGCGGTGACGGCGATGGCGCCGCAAAGGCCCGGCCAACTCCGGCGGCAGCGGGCGATCGCGCCAATGCGCCGCCAGCGCGCCGTCCGCGCCGTCCTGGCCAGGGCCGCGTTCCTGCGCCAGCTGCAACGCGCTTTCGAGCGTGGCGTAGGCGAGGGTGCGGGCGATCGCGGCGGCAGCGAGCTGCGCTTCGCGGCCGCGGTAGTCCAGCCCGAGCGCGGCCAGCGCGTCGGCCAGGCCCATCACCCCGATCGCCAGCGTCGCTGCGCCGGCGCGATCGCCTTCGCACAGGCGTACCGCATCGTCGAGCAGGCGCACGCTCAGGCCCGCCGCCGCGGCGAAACCGGCGTGGTCGAAGCGAGCGACCGCGCTGCGCGGCGCCAGGACGAAGGCGCCCAGGTTGAGGCAGGCCTGCGGCTCGGGCAGGGCCGTGGGCAGGCGGTCGGTGCCGGCACAGCGCAGCAAGCGCTCGTCGGGCAACAGTTGCCAACGGCTGAACGCCTCGACGTAGCGCTGGCGCCAGCGTTCGGTCTGTGCGCCGGCGTTCGCCGCCAGCGCGCCGGCGACCCGCTGCCAGGTCGCGTCGATGGTGCGGTCGCGCAACAGGTCGCCGCTGCGCCAGCGGAAACTGGCGTCCCAGACATCGACCGCGTGCGGGTCGGTGAAGCGAGTGGGCGTGCTCAAGCGGCGTACCGGGGCGGACTGGAGGAGACGATCCACTATGCGATGGGCGCGCCGCACGGCATTGATGCCGGTCAATCCTGGAGCTGCGCGGGCGCCGGCGCCCGCCCGCGCTAGGCCTCGTTACACACCGTTACCGGCGGTTACCGCCGCCACATCGTTCGCCGGCCGGACGCGCCTACGCTGGCGCCATCCCATCGCAGGAACGCCGTCATGCTGCTCGAAGCCCTCTCTCCGTCCGCTGCCGGGTTCCAGGCGCCGTCGTTCGCGGCGGCGGCCGTGGCCGCAGGCGACTCGCCGGCGCGCAGCCTGGAGCAGTTGCTGCAGGACTGGCCGCTGCAGCGCCGCCGGGTGCACGCCAAGCAGTACGTGTTCCGCGCCGGCCAGTCGCGCCAGGCGCTGTATCTGGTGCATGCCGGCTTCTTCAAGACCGCCGTGGTCAGCGACGACGGGCGCGAGAAGATCACCGGCTTCCGCATGCGCGGCGATCTGCTCGGGCTGGATGCGCTGGATCAGCCGGTCTACACCTGCGATGCGGTCGCGTTGGACACCGGCGAGTTGTGGGAGCTGCCGTACGCGCAACTGCGCGAGCGCCTGCCGCAGTTCCAGGAGCGCATCACCGCGATGCTGGCCGGCGAGATCCGCCGCGACTGGAGCTGGATGCTGGCGCTGGGCACGCTGGGCGCGGACCAGCGGGTGGCGGCGTTCCTGCTCGACCTGGCCGCGCGCCTGGAAGGCCTGGGCTTCAGCGCCAGCCGGCTGCTGCTGCGCATGACCCGCGCCGAGCTGGGCAATTTCCTGTCGCTGACCCTGGAGACGGTGACCCGGGCCTTGTCGCGCCTGCAGGCGCGCGGGCTGATCGCGGTAGACGGGCGCGAGATCCGCATTCTCGAACGCGCCGGCCTGCAGGCGGCGCAGCGCGATCCGGCGCTGTGCCACTGAGCCGTGCGGTTCAGTCGCGCTGGCCGTTGCCGGCCGGATTCAATGCGCGGCCGATCGCCGCGGTCAGTTGCTCGCGCCGATACGGCTTGCGCAACAGCTCGAACGCACCGGCTTCGGCCGCGGCGGCCGCGGCCTCGGTTTCGTAGCCGGAGGTCAGCACCACCGGCAGCCGCGGCCGCAGCGCGCGCGCGGCCAGCGCCAGCTCCTTGCCGTTCATGCCGGCGCCGAGCATGACGTCGCTGAACATCAGCGCGATGTCGTCGCCGATCGCCAGCCGCTGCAGCGCCTGCGCCGCATCGGCCACCGCGATCACCCGATAGCCCGAGGCCTGCAAGAACGACACCGCGATGCCGCGGACCGCCTCGTCGTCCTCGACCACCAGCACGGTTTCGCCCTTGCCGTCGACGCGAGTTTCGCCCGGCGCCGGCGGCTCCGCCGCCAGCGCTTCGGCGGCCGGCAGGTACAGCTCGACCGTGGTGCCGTAGCCGAGCGCGCTGTCGATGCGCAGGTGGCCGCCGCTCTGCTTGGCGAAACCGTACACCATGCTCAGGCCCAGGCCGCTGCCGCGGCCGCTTTCCTTGGTGGTGAAGAACGGTTCCATCGCCCGCGCCAGGGTGTCCGGGGTCATGCCGCGGCCGGTGTCGGCGACGCTGATGCGCACGTAGCGGCCCGGCGCCAGGTCGACCCCGGCGCGTTCGGCCTCGCCCCGATCCGGCCCGACACGGTGTTCGCGCGCTTCGATCGTGATCTCGCCGCCGCGCGGCATCGCGTCGCGCGCGTTCAAGGCCAGATTGACCAGGGCCGCGTCGAGCTGGGCCGGA
Source organism: Lysobacter sp. Soil_C_15 (assembly GCF_057657315.1). Lineage (NCBI taxonomy): Bacteria > Pseudomonadati > Pseudomonadota > Gammaproteobacteria > Lysobacterales > Lysobacteraceae > Lysobacter > Lysobacter sp. Soil_C_15. Next base: position 447,381 of record NZ_JBDGIR010000002.1, on the reverse strand, counting down.
TCGGCGTAGGCCGGCGGCAGCCGTTCGGCGCAGTGCAGGTACAGGCGCACGCTTTCGCCGAGGGTGCGCTTGAGCATGGAGTCGACGTCGCGCAGCAGCGCCGGCGCGTCGACCGCGCGCGGACTCAGGCGCTGGCGGCGGGCGAAAGCGAGCAGCTTGCCGGTGAGCTCGGCGCCGCGCCCGACCGAGCGTAGCGCGCTGGCGATCAATTCGCCGGCTTCGGGCGTGTGCTCGCATTCCAGTTCCAGCAGCTGCAGGCTGCCGGACATCACCGTCAGCAGGTTGTTGAAGTCGTGGGCGATGCCGCCGGTGAGCTGGCCGATCGCGTCCAGGCGCTGCGAATGCGCCAGTTGCTCCTCGGTGCGGCGGCGCTGGACGAAGGCGGCGATCAGGTTGGCCACCGATTGCAGCAGGTGCACCGCATCGTGATCGAACAAGCCCGGTTCGGCGGCGATCGCCAATACCGCGCCGAGCGGACGGCCGCGGTCGAACAGCGGCACCAGCGCGGCGCTGCCGTCGGCCTGGGCGGCGAACGGGAAGCGGCCGCCCTGGGCGCGGTGTTGGCGCAGGTCCTCGACCAGCCACAGTTCTCCGCGCGCCAGCGCCTGCAGCACCGCCGCGGTGTCGGCGGCGCCGGAGGCCTCGCGGTCCAGGCCGATCGCGGCGCGGGTGTCCAGGCTCTGCCGGTCGTTGGCGACGAACAGCACCGCCACGGTGGCGGCGCGCAAGGCGCCGGCGAGCAGGGACGGCACGTGGTCGATGACTCCGGACTCGTCCTGCGCTTCCAGCGCCAGTTGGCCGATGCGCGCGACCAGCGCGTCGTAGCGCGCGCGCACCAGAGCCTGGCGCGCGCGCTGGGTTTCGGAGATGTCGCGGATCGAGGCCAGGTAACGCAGATGCTTGCCGTCGTCGATCGGGCTCAGCGCGATCTCGACCGGGAAGCGGGTGCCGTCCAGGCGCATCCCGATCAGGCTCTGGCCGCTGACGCCCATCGGCCGCACATGCGGCCGCGCCATGTAGTGGTCGCGATGCGCGCGGTGGCGCTCGCGCGCCTCGTCGGGCATCAGTCGCTCGATCTCGATCCCGCTCAGGCCGCCGCGCGGGTAGCCGAACAGGCGCTCGGCCTGGAGATTGGCCTGGACGATGCGGCCGCGGCCGTCGGCGACGATCAGCGCGTCGGGGACCGCCTCGAACAAACCGGGAAACGAGACGCTCATCGGCGTCGCACCTCGACCGCGAGCACGTAGCCGGCGCCGCGCACCGACTTGATAAGCCGCGGCGCGGCCGGGTCGGCCTCGATCTTGCGCCGCAGGCGGCCGATGCCGACGTCGATGGCGCGGTCGAAGGGGCCGGCATCGCGGCCGTGCACGCGGTTCATCAGCTGGTCGCGGCTGAGCACCTCGCGCGGGCGTTCGGCCAGGGCGCGCAGCAGCTCGAATTCGCCGGTGGTCAGCGCGACTTCCTGTCCGTTGGCGTCGCTGAGCCGGCGTGCCGGCAGGTCCAGCCGATAACCGCCGAACTCCAGGCACTGCGCGGCGGCGGCCGCCGGCGCGGCCGTGGCCGCGGCGCGGCGCAGCACCGAGCGGATCCGCGCCAGCAGTTCGCGGAAGTCGAACGGCTTGGCGACATAGTCGTCGGCCCCGAGCTCCAGCCCGACCACGCGTTCGATCGCTTCGCCGCGCCCGCTTACGACGATCACCGGACCGCGCCATTGGCCCTGCAGGTGGCGCAGCAGCGACAGTCCGTCCTCGTCGGGCAGGCCCAGGTCGAGCAGGACCAGGTCGATCGAGTCGTCGATCGCGGCGCGCGCCTGCGCCGCGCTGGCGGCGTTGACCGTGCGGAAGCCGTTGGCCTGCAGGTAGCGGCCCAGCAGCGAGGCGATGTCGGGGTCGTCGTCGACCAGCAGCAGTTTCGGTGCGGGAGCGGATGCGGCGGCAGGATCCATCGGCGGGCTCGCATGGCGGGAAAGCGGCCCGCGAACGGGCGGCGTACGATGCCCAGGATGGTCTCATCGGGCAGCGCCCGCAAGCCGCGCGCGGCTTGCCGACCGACCGCGCAAGACCCGCCGCGACGCCCGGCCGGAGACCGCGATCGACGATCGCGCGGGACCTGATCCAGATCAAGCCGCGCCATGCTCGGATCGCCCAAGCTGGCGCCGTCTCCCACGCGGATAGGCCATGTTCAAGGACATCCTGGTGCCGTTGCTGCTCGGCGACATCCAGCCGCCGGTGCTGCGCGCGGCCTGCGCGCTGGCCGAGGCCGGCGGCGGGCAGGTGACGGCCCTGGTCGGGGTCAGCCTGGCCGCACCGGTCGCCGACGCCTGGGACTACTACCCGGCCGGGTTGTACGAAACCATGCGCGAAAGCGCGCTGGCGACCACCGATGCGATCGCCGAGGCGGCCGAGCTGCGCCTGGCCGGCGAAACCGCGCGCTGGTCGATACGCAAGAGCGAGTCGTTCTGGCTGACCCCGGGCGAAGTCTGCGTGCAGCACGCGCGCTATGCCGACCTGACCGTGCTCGGCACCGGCCAGCGCGAGGCGCCGGCGCGGCGACGCCTGTTCGCCGCCTTGCTCGGCGGCTCCGGCCGGCCGGTGCTGCTGGTGCCCGAAGACTGGGCCGGCGACGGCCGGGTCGAACATGTGGTGCTGGCGTGGAAGTCCTCGCGCGAGGCGGCGCGCGCGCTGCACGATGCGATGCCGTTGTTGGCGCGGGCGCGCTCGGTCGATCTGCTGATGGTCGATCACGATTTCGAACGCGACTCGTGCGCCGACCCGATGGGGTTCCTGCTCGGCAGCCATCTGCAGCGGCACGGCATTGCGGCCGAACTGGTGCGACGCAGCGCCGAACACAGGCCGGTCGGCGAAGTCGTCGCGGCGCATGCGCGCGAATCGGGCGCCGACCTGATCGTGGCCGGCGGCTACAGCCATCCGCGGCTGCTGGAGGACGTGCTCGGCGGCGTCACCCGGCATCTGCTCGAGCATGCGCCGGTGCCGGTGTTGTTTTCGCATTGAGCCTGCGGGCCGGCGATGGGGCGGGAGCCTTGTCGCACGATCGGTGTGTCGCCGGTCGCGCTAAGGCCGAATCCAGGACTTCGCCGCGACATGGCACTGAAGTCTTTGGATCCTCGCGTTCGCGGGGATGACGGCGGTGGGTTTCGCCGCGGCGACTCATGCCGTCATGCTCGCGAAGCCGCTCATGCCGTCATCCCCGCGAACCCGGGGATCCAGGGCTTCATCGCGACGGTTCCTTCAATGCTCGTCGCGACCGATCCTCAAGGCCCACCGCGCCGCAGCGCCGAACCCGCGAGCAGGGCGCCGAAGCCGACCAGCAAACCGCCGAATACGCGATCCAGCCAGTGCCGCACGCGCAGCAGGCGGGCGCGCACCGCGTCGCCGGACAGGGCCAGCGCGACCAGAGAGAACCACGCGACGTGGGTGGCGGAAACGAAAGCGCCGTAGCCGATGCGCTGCGCCAGCGGCGTGTCCGGCTGCACCACCTGCAGGAACAGGCTGACCACGAACACCGTGCTCTTGGGGTTGAGCGCGTTGGTCAGAAAGCCGGTGCGCAGCGCGGCGAGGTCCGACAGCGGCGTCGCCGCGGCTGGGCCGGAAACCTCGCCGGCCGGCGCGCGCAGCATCTTCAGGCCCAGCCACAGCAGGTACAGCGCGCCGATCAGTTTCAACGCCGCGTACAGGCGCAGCGACTGCTGGATCACCAGGCCGACGCCTAACAGCGTATAGGCCACGTGCACCCACACGCCCAGGCCGATGCCGAGCGCGGTCAGCACGCCGGCACGGCGCGACAGCAGCAGGCTGTTGCGCGAGACCATGGCGAAGTCCGGCCCGGGGCTGATCACCGCGATCAGGGTAATGGTGAGTACGGCTATCGATTCGTGCATGCCGGCGGCCGCGCGGAAGTGGAGGTTCGGCGCTAAATTAGGCCGGCCGCTGCCGGGCCACAAACGATGATTGATCACACAGATGGTGAGAAAAACTCACGATTTTCGCGTATCGACCTGCCGCCGCTGGGAGCCCTGCGTTGTTTCGAGGCGGCGGCGCGATGGCAGAGCTTCACCCGCGCCGCGCAGGAACTGCACCTGACCCACGGCGCGATCAGCCGCGCGGTGCGCTCGATCGAAGACGCGCTGGGCGTGGCCTTGTTCGAACGCCGCCATCAGCGGGTGCGGCTGACCCCGGCCGGCGCGCGTCTGCGCGAGGCCGCGGCGGACGCGTTCGACGGCTTGAGCGCGGCGGTGCGTGAACTGCGCGCCGCGGCCGGGCCGCAACCGTTGCGCCTGTCCTGCGAGCCGACCCTGCTGATGCGCTGGCTGATTCCGCGCCTGGCCGACTTCCAGGCGCAGCATCCGGGCATCGCCCTGCAACTGGTCGCCGGCGGCGGGCCGGTGCCGTTCGGCGAGGTCGACCTGGCGATCCGGCGCAACGATTTCGACCGCGCCGGCGCGCATGCCGAATTCCTGTTCGAAGAACGCATCGGCCCGGTGTGCAGCCCGCGCACGCGCGCGCAGTGGCTGACCGCCGGCGCGCGGCCGCGCCTGCGCGCGCAGGCCAGCCTGCTGCATACCGCGACCCGGCCCGGGGCCTGGGACGATTGGGCGCGGGCCTGCGGCGCGGCGCTGCCGGCCCGGCGCGGCCAGCGCTACGAGCATTTCTATTTCAGCCTGCAAGCCGCCGCGGCCGGCCTGGGCGTGGCGATCGGGCCCTGGCAGGCGGTGCGCGACGACATCGCCGCCGGCCTGCTCGCAGCGCCGTTCGGCTTCGTCGCCGACGGCAGCCGCTACGAATTGCTGTCGCCGCAGCCGCTGCCGCCGCAATCGCCGGCGGCGGCGCTGTTGGCCTGGCTGCGCGCCCAGGCCTAGCCGCCGCGCATCGCGTCCGGGCTCCGGCGCAGCCGGGCCACGTCGCGCAAAGGCGGCGCGCCGAACAGGCGGCTGTACTCGCGGCTGAACTGCGAGGGGCTGTCGTAGCCGACTGCGTAGCCGGCGCTGGCGGCGTCGAGCGCACCGCCCAGCATCAGTCCGCGCGCTTCCTGCAGGCGCAGTTGTTTCTGGTACTGCAAGGGGCTCATTCGGGTCACCGACTTGAAATGCGCATGCAGGGTCGAGGGGCTCATCCGCGCCTGGGCGGCGATTTCGCCCAGATCGAAGGGCTCGCGGAAATGGCGCTTGATCCAGCCGATCGCGCGCTGGACCTGGCCCAGGCGGCTGTCGGCCTGGGCGATCTCGCGCAGGCGCGGACCTTGTTCGCCCTTCATCAGCCGGTACAGGATCTCGCGCTCGATCAGCGGTGCGAGCAGGGCGATGTCGTCGGGCGTGCGCAACAGGCGCAGCAGGCGCAAGGCGGCGTCGACCAGTTCCGGTTCCAGTTCGCCGAGCATCAGGCCGGGGCCGGGCGCGGCGGCGGCCGGCGCCGCGCCCATCTCCATCCACAGCGCGGCCAGCATGGCCGGGTCGAGGTCCAGGCGCAGGCACAGATAAGGCCGCTCGGGCGTGGCTTCGATCACCTGGCCGACGATGGGCACATCGACCGATACGGTCAGGTAACGGTTGCGGTCGTACTCGTAGACCCGATCGCCGAGCAGCACCCGCTTGCGCCCTTGCACGACGATGCACACCGCCGGCTCGTGCAACACGTGCAGGGCCTCGGTCGGGGCGGCGCTGCGGATCAGCGCCAGGCGCGGGATTGCGGTCGGATACATGCCGTCGTCGGCGGCGTTTCGGGCAACCAGGTCGGTCAGTTCGGCGAGGGCTGACATCGGCGCTCCGTGGCGGAGATAGGGAAAAACCAGGCGAATACGCGCGGATTCGCCGGTCGGGGATGCGGCGATGATCCTCCGCGCCTGCCGTGCCCACAAGGCTGGCGTTCGCGATTTGGAGAATCGTGCAAGAACCGCCGGCGATCGTTCTACCGCCGCCCGGCCCCGGCCGAGGACAGTGGCGCCAGGCCGGACGGACCGCGTCCGCCACTTCACTTCCCAGGAGTTCCGCCATGTCTTCGATCCAAACCGTTCCGGCGACCCAGGCCAAGACCGTATTGATCACCGGCGCCAGCAGCGGCATCGGCGAGGCCACCGCGCGCCTGCTCGCCGCACGCGGCGCGCGGGTGGTGATCGGCGCCCGCCGCGGCGAGCGCCTGCAGGCCCTGGCCGACGAAATCGCGGCGGCCGGCGGCCAGGTGCGCCAGCGCGTGCTGGACGTCACCGACGCCGCCGACGTGGCCGCGTTCGCGGCCTATGCGCAGGAGCAGTTCGGCGCCATCGATGTGCTGGTCAACAATGCCGGGGTGATGCCGCTGTCGACCCTGGACGCGCTCAAGCTCGACGAGTGGAACCGGATGATCGACGTCAACATCCGCGGCGTGCTGCACGGCATCGCCGCGGTGCTGCCGGCGATGCGCGCGCAGGGCTACGGCCAGGTGGTCAACGTCGCCTCGCTGGGCGCGCACTACGTGGTGCCGACCGGTGCGGTGTACTGCGCGACCAAGTTCGCGGTGTGGGCGATTTCCGACGGCCTGCGCCAGGAGAACGAGCGGATCCGGGTCACCACGATCTCGCCCGGCGTGGTCGAGTCGGAGCTGGCCGACAGCATCAGCGACCCGGCCGCGCGCGAAGGCATGAAGGCGTTCCGCCGCATCGCGATCGGGCCCGATGCGATCGCCCGCGCGATCGCCTTCGCGATCGAGCAGCCGGACGACGTCGACGTCAGCGAGGTGATCGTTCGGCCGACGGCGGGGACGTTCTGAGTTGCCGGGATGGGGGATTCGGGATTGGCCGAGCAGAAGCGCAGGCCGGATCGTCGGTGCCGACTCCTCGTTGTTGAATCGATGCCTGCGACGGCGGCAGGTGGGCTTGCCGCCGTTGCGGTTCGTGTGCGGCTCAGCGTTCGTCGAACAAGGCGTTGAGCCGGCCGTATTCCATCGCCTCGGCCTGCAGCGGCCGCGAGTCGCCATCGCGCAGGAAGCCGCCGGCGAGCCCGGCCAAGCGCGCATAGGCCGATTGGGCCAGGTCCGATCCGGCGCTGAGCCGGCGCACGCCCCAGCTTTGCAGCTCGGCGGCCGGCGGCAGCGCCGGACGCGCGAGCAGGTTCAGCGGCAGGCCGCAACCGGCGGCGATCGCGCGCACTTCGGCTTCGGCGGTCAGGCCGGGCACGAACAGGCCGTCGGCGCCGGCCTCGCGGTAAAGCGCGGCGCGGGCGAGGGTGGCCTCGACCCGTTCGCCCTGCGCGGCCAGGCCGCGCAGGTACACGTCGGTGCGGGTATTGAGGTATAGCGGCACGCCGAGCCGGGCGGCGGCGTTTTTGACGCTCTCGATCTTCGCGCACAGCAGCTCGGGGCTGGCGCCGCCGTCTTCCAGGTTGATCCCGACCGCGCCGATGTCGATCAGCGCCGCGACGGTGTCGGCGACCTGCGCCGGATCGTCGGAGTAGCCGCCTTCGACGTCGATCGACAGCGGGATCCGGATCGCGCGCGCGATGCCGGCGGCGGCATCGATCAGACGCTGCGCCGGCAAGCGATCGCCGTCGGCATAGCCCAGCGCCCAGGCGACGCCGGCGCTGGTGGTGGCCAGGGCCTTGGCGCCGAGGCTTTCGATCAGCCGCGCGCTGCCGGCGTCCCAGCAATTGGCGAGCAGCAGCACGCCGTCGCGATGCAAACGGTGGAACTGCGCGGCGCGATCGGCGGTAGCGGACATCGGGGAATTCCTCGGAAAGGGGCGCAGTATCGGCTGCGCCCAGTGTCGCTTACTTGCCGTTTTCGGACTTCGACGTCGGTGCCAGACGGGTGTCGGCGTCCCAGCGCCGGATCGCGTCCTCGACCGCGTCGACGCCGAGCGCAGCGGCGGCTGGATCGATCTCGCCGAGGGTGTCGTGGGCGCTGTGGATCACCCGCATCACCTTGGCCGTCTCGGCGGTCTTCTCGCGCCGGTAGGCGGCCAGGATCAGCGGCACTTCCTCGGCGCCGATCAGCGAGTACGACACCGCCGGCCAGCCGGCCTTGAGGAAGGAACGATGGTCGCTGGGCGGATACTGTTCGCCGGGCGCCAGGCTCAGGCCGCCGGCCTGGGCGGCGTCGCGGCTGGCCGCGACCAGGGCGGTGTCGGCCTCGGGCGTCATCATCCACAGCGTCTTGCCCCAGCCGAACACGTCGAAATTGACGTACAGCGCCGGCTTGGCGCGATTCTGGGCGACGTAGGTGGTCGAACCGAGCAGGCCGGCTTCCTCCAGGTCCCAGAACGCGACCGCGACGCGATGGCGGGTCAGCGGACGCTGCTTGAAGCGTTCGGCCAGGGCCAGCACGGTCGCGCTGCCGGAGGCGTTGTCGGTGGCGCCGCGGCCTTCGCCGACCCGGTCGAAGTGCGCGCCGAACAGCAGCAAAGGCGCATCGGCCGGACCGGACACGTCGGCCAGCAGATTGGTGCCGCGGCCGTGTTTGCCGGCTTCGAACGTTTGCGCATTCCAGCGCAGGCCGATCGCGTCGAGGCGGCGTTCGATCGCGACGCGGCGACCCTCGCCGGCGTCTGCCTGCGCGATCGCGCCGACGTCGCCGATCCAGCGCTCGGCCGCGGCCGGCGCCGCTTCGCGGGCGAGGGCGGGAACCGCGGCGGTCAGCCACAGCGCGGCGGCGATGGCGGTCACGAGCGAAACGGAGCGGCGTCGTTGCATGAGATCCTCGGAATGGGATGGGCGAAGCGGAGCGGTCATTGTGAACCTAGTAACATTATCAGTGCCTTGCACCGCACAAAGCGGCCGCGTAGCCTCCTTGTCGTGGCAGCACTGCGGCAGGGGAAGGACATGACCATCCGTGTTTTCATCGTCGACGACCATGCGCTGGTGCGAACCGGCATGCGCATGATCCTGTCTGCGGAAACGGATATCGAGGTACTGGGCGACGTCGAAAGCGGCGAAGAGGCGATGCCGCTGATCCGCAAGCTCAAGCCCGACGTGGTCTTGTGCGACCTGCACCTGCCCGGCGTCAGCGGCCTGGAAGTGACCGAGCGGATCATCAAGGGCGATCACGGCACCCGGGTGATCATCGTCTCGGTGCTGGAAGACGGGCCGATGCCCAAGCGCCTGCTCGAAGTCGGCGCCTCGGGCTATGTCGGCAAGGGCGGCGACGCCAGCGAGCTGCTGCGCGCGATCCGCGACGTCGCCCGCGGCAAGCGCTACCTGGCCAGCAACATCGCCCAGAACCTGGCCCTGTCGAACCTGGACGGCGGCGCGTCGCCGTTCGACGAGCTCTCGCCGCGCGAGCTGGAGATCGCCTTGCTGCTGGTGCAGGGGTTCCGCCAGGAAGAAATCGCCAAGCGCCTGAGCTTGAGCGCCAAGACCGTCAACACCCACAAGACCCGGCTGTTCGAGAAGCTGGCGATCACCGACACCATCGCCCTGGCGCGTCTGGCGGCGCAGTACGGGCTGGCGGATCCGGCGCATTCGCTGTGATCGCACGGCGCTAGCCGCGCGGGGCTGCTTCGGCAGCAGAGCAAGAGCAAATCCCCCCTTGCCCCCTTTCCCAAAGGGGGAAGGCGATCGGCTGGGTATGCGGCGAGCTTGTGGGCTTCTTGCTGTTGCTCCACGAAAGCGTTGCCCGTTTCCCTGCGAGATGCCGTTCTGCCGTTTCTTTGCGAGGGCGACGCTTGCCCGCGCCTAGCGCGTGCCTTGCTGTTCCCCCCCTTGAAAAAGGGGCAGGGGGATTTGCTGTTGCCTCTCGGCGCGAGCGGAGGGTGCGACGCAGGCGGGTGTTCGCTTCGAACCACGACTACAAAAAAACCACCGGCCGCTCGCGCGGCCGGTGGTTTCGTCGACGCTGGGAACGAGCGCGGCGGGTTAGGCGCGGCGTTCGTCGCTGTCGTCGCCCTTGCTGTCGGCGGCATCGGCCTCGCCCTCGACCGCCGCGTTGGCGGCGTCGGAGGGGTTCGGGGCCTGCGGCGAGGGCAGGGGGTCGAACAGGCTGCCGGTGCGCGGCGTGGCCGGTTCGATCGCGGCCGGCGCAGCAACAGGCGCCGGCTCGACGACGGTTTCGACCGGCGCCGCCGGGACGGCCGCGGTATCGGCGGCCGGCGCCGGATCGAGCGCGGCTTCGGCCGCGGCGGTTTCGATCGGAGCCGAGGCTTCGACGGCGCTCGGCGCAACGGCCGTCGGCGCTTGGGCCGCAGCGGATTCGGCGGCCGGAGTCGTCGCCGGAGCGGTATCGACCTCGCGCTCGGCCGAGGCCGGACGCTCGGCTTCTACCGCACGCACGGCCGCCGCATGCACGGCCGGCGCTTCGGCCTGGGCCTGGCGCGGGGCCGGGGCCTGGACCGGCTCGATCACCAGCGGTTCGACCGCGGTCGGTGCGACCACTTCGGCTTCGACCACGGTGTCTTGCACCGGCTGCGGTTCGACTACGACCGCTTCGGCCACGTCCGGCTTGGCCGGCGCGCTCGGCGCCGCTTCGAGCGCCGGCTGGACGCGTTCGATCGCGATCGCCGCGTCCTGGGCCGGAGCGGCCGCCGGGGCGGCTTCGGGCTGGCGGGTGATCACCGGCATGGCCGGTTCGAGCACGGGCTCGCGCACCGGTTCGGCGGCCGCCGGCTGCGTGGCCGGAGTCGATGCGGTCGGGGTAGCGGATTCGACTGCCAGACCGGTCACCGCATCGGCTGCGGCTGCAGCGGCGGTCGGCGCGACGATCGAGGACGCGGCCGGGACGACCGCTGCCGCCGGCTTGGCGGCCGGTGCGCCGAGGTCGTCGTCGAAGTCGAATTCCGGCTGCGAGCGGTGCGCCGCGGCCGGAGCCGGCAGCGGCTCGCCGCCGATCTCGTCTTCGTCGTCGAACGCGTTCTCGTCCTGCAGCGCGCCTTCGCCGGCGGCGCCGGCTTCGCCGTTGCCGCGACGACGGCGACGGCCGCCGCGACGGCCGCGACGGCGGCGGCCGCCGCCTTCGCCGGCGGCGTCGGCCGCATCGCCTTCGCGCTTGTCGGCGTCGGCTTCGATCGCGCCGGCCTCGGTCTTGGCGGCGGCGTCATCGACGGCGGGGACCGGCGCAACAGCGACCGGGGCGCCGGCGCCGGCCTGGGCGGCGACGACCGCGGCCGGCACCACCGCAGCGGCGACGGCCTCGGCCGGCGCGTCCTGGCGCGGCGGCTTGGGCGGACGCGGCGCGGCGTTGCGCTCTTCGCCGGATTTGTCGGCTTGGGCCCGTTGCTCGCCCTGGCGGGCTTCGTTGTGGCGCGCTTCGTTCTGCGCCCGGGCTTCGTTCTGCTTGGCCTCGTTCTGCGCCCGCGCCTCGTTCTGCGGCTTGGGCTGCGGCTGGCCTTGGCCGGCCTGCTGCGGCTTGGCCTGGGCCTGCTGCGGCTTGGGCTGCGGCTGGCCCTGTGCCGGCTGCTTCTGCTTCTGGCCCTGCTGCGGTTGCGGGTTCTGCGCCTGCGCCTTGTTGTCGCGGCGCTGTTCGTCGCGACGCTGCTCCTGGCGCGGCTCGTCGCGGCGGCTGCCGTCGCGGCCGTTCTTGCCGTTGCGCTGCTCGCCGCGGCGCTGGCCGTTGCGCTCGTTGCGCTCGTTGCGGCCGCGGTTGTCCTGGCTGCGCGCGCTCGGTTCGGCGGCGGCCGGAGCGGCCGGTTGCGGGGTGCCGCGGAAGATGCGCAGGATGCGCTCGACCAGGCCCACCGAGTGGGTCGGCGCGGCGACCGGCGCGGGCGTCGGAGCCGGCTCGGGCGCGGCGGCGACCGGCGCTTCGCGCGGTTCGCGCAGCGGCGCCGGCTGGGCCGGGCGGACGTTGGTGACCGCCGGCGCGTCCGGAATGTTCAGGTGCGCCTTGGTCAGGGCGTGCAGGGGCAGCTTGCGCTGGGTGCCGCGCTGGTAGCTGGGCTTGCTGGATTCTTCGCCGAGCTCGTTCTCGCGCACCCGGGTGACTTCGTAATGCGGGGTTTCCAGCTGCTCGTCGGCGACGATCACGATCGGCGCGTCGTGGCGCTGCTCGATCTCGAACAGGGCGCGGCGCTTCTCGTTGAGCAGGAAGTTGGCGATCTCGGTCGGCGCCTGCACCAGCACCTGGCCGGTGTTCTCCTTCATCGCGTGCTCTTCGGCGACGCGCAGGATCGACAGCGACAGCGACTCGACGCTGCGCATGCGGCCGTGGCCGTCGCAGCGCGGGCAGACCAGTTGGCTGGACTCGCCGAGCGAGGGGCGCAGGCGCTGGCGGCTCAGCTCGAGCAGGCCGAAGCGCGAGATGCGGCCGATCTGAACGCGGGCGCGGTCCTGCTTGAGGGCGTTCTGCAGGCGGTTCTCGACGTCGCGCTGGTGGCGGTTGGACGACATGTCGATGAAGTCGATCACCACCAGGCCGCCAAGGTCGCGCAGGCGCATCTGGCGGGCGACTTCCTCGGCCGCTTCCAGGTTGGTGTTGAACGCGGTCTCTTCGATGTCGCCGCCCTTGGTGGCGCGGGCCGAGTTGACGTCGATCGCGGTCAGCGCTTCGGTCTGGTCGATGACCAGGGCGCCGCCGGAGGGCAGGCGCACGGTGCGCTCGTAGGCGTTCTCGATCTGCGATTCGATCTGGAAGCGGTTGAACAGCGGGGTGTCGTCGGCGTACTTCTTCAGCTTGCGCAGGTTGTGCGGCATCACCTGCTCGACGAACTCGCGCGCTTCGGCGTACATCTCGTCGGTATCGACCAGAATCTCGCCGATGTCCGGGCGCATGTAGTCGCGCAGGGCGCGGATGATCAGGCGCGACTCCTGGTAGATCAGGAACGGCGCCTGCTTGCTCAGCGCGGCGTCGGTGATCGCCTTCCAGACGCTGACCAGGTAGTCCAGGTCCCACTGCAGCTCTTCGGCGTCGCGGCCGACGCCGGCGGTGCGGATGATCACCCCCATGTCGTCGGGGATGTTGAGCTTGTCCATCGCCTCCTTGAGCGCGGCGCGATCGTCGCCCTCGATCCGGCGCGAGACGCCGCCGGCGGTGGGCGAGTTCGGCATCAGCACCATGTAGCGGCCGGCCAGGGAGATGAAGCTGGTCAGGGCGGCGCCCTTGTTGCCGCGCTCCTCCTTGTCGACCTGGACCACGATCTCCTGGCCTTCGCGCAGCAGTTCGCGCAGGCCGGCCTTGTTGTGGTCGACCCCGGGCTGGAAGTAGTCGCGGGAGATTTCCTTGAGCGGCAGGAAGCCGTGGCGGTCGGCGCCGTAATCGACGAAGGCGGCTTCCAGCGAGGGCTCGAGCCGGGTGATGCGGCCCTTGTAGATGTTGGACTTCTTCTGTTCCTTGGACGGCTGTTCGATGTCGATGTCGTACAGGTTCTGGCCGTCGACGATGGCGACGCGCAGTTCTTCCGCCTGCGTCGCGTTGATCAGCATGCGCTTCATTGTTGCGTTCCTCGCGCGCTCTACCGCGCGGAACGCCATGGCGTTTCGCTATCTGGGAACTGAGTCCGCTCCGTCGCGCGCGCCGGCCGCAGGTCTGCGGGCCGCCCGCCGCGCCGGCGAGGCCTCCACTACCAGCGCTACATCACCACGGCACGCCGCGGGAGCGCTTGTTACCTTTCCAGTTCTTTCGGGCCGGCGACGCGAACGTCGCTCGGGGCGGGGCGGCGGCAGCTTCGAGCCGGCTCTTCTGGAGCGCAGGCTCTGGCGCCGCACGGGTGTTCATCTCGATGCTTTGACCCATCGGGCGATGGCCGGTTCCGCCGCTCCGTCGCTGCTAACATGGCTGCCCCGTGGGCAGTGGTTAGACGCGGATCGGAATCGCGGGAGGGGCTTTCGGCCCCGTACCGGTAGGCACGCTTGTCAGGCGCGAAGACCGGTACAACTCCCAGCGAAATCAAAACCTTATCTCGCGTCGCGAGTGTAACAGATAACGCTTCGGGATGACCCAATCAGCAAACCCCGGCTCCAGCGGCGCGCGCACCGTGCGCGTGCCCGACGACCGCGACGGCCAGCGGCTCGACAATTTCCTCCTCGGCCAGCTCAAAGGCGCGCCCAGGTCCTTGATCTATAAGCTGGTCCGCTCCGGCCAGGTGCGGGTGAACGGCGGCCGCGCCAAGGCCGAGTGCAAGCTCGAGGCCGGCGACGAGGTGCGCATCCCGCCGGTCCGTCTCAGCGAGGCCGGCGACAAACCGACCCCGCCCAAGGGCTTCATGGACGCCCTGGACGCGGCGATCGTGTTCGAGGACGCCCGCCTGCTGGCCCTGAACAAGCCTTCCGGGGTCGCCAGCCACGGCGGCAGCGGGATCAGCTTCGGCGCGATCGAGACCTTGCGCGCGCTGCGCCCCGGCCAGACCCTGGAGCTGGTCCACCGCCTGGACCGCGACACCTCCGGGCTGTTGATCGTGGCCAAGAAGCGCTCGGCCCTGACCGAGCTGCAGGCGCTGATGCGCGAGGAGGGCGGTATCGCCAAACGCTACCTGGCCCTGCTGACCGGGCGCATGCCCGACGGGGTCATGAGCGTCGACGCGCCGCTGCACATCGGCCTGCGCCAGGGCGGCGAGCGCCATGTCCAGGTGCACCGCGACGGCAAGCCCTCGCTGAGTCATTTCAAGGTGCTCGAACGCCGCGGCGGACAGTCCTACTGCGAGGTCCGGATCGAAACCGGCCGCACCCACCAGATCCGGGTCCATTCCCAGCACATCGGCCACCCGGTGGCCGGCGACGACAAGTACGGCGAGGCCGAGGCCAACAAGCGGCTGCGCGACCAGGCCGGGCTGCGCCGGCTGTTCCTGCACGCCTCGACCCTGGAGTTCGCCCTCGACGGCGGACGCGAGCCTTATCTGCTCAACGCGCCGTTGGCGCCGGAGTTGATCGAGGTGCTGGACCGGTTGGGCTAAGCGCGGGCCGGGCAGGGCGGGCATGCACCTCGCCGCGGCGTTGCGCGCGCCGCGGCCTGCCTGGCCTTCGACCGGCCAGGCGTTCGAACCGATCCGCCTTCCAGGCGCCGCCGGATCAGCCGGCGGCCGGCCCCGCGCCGCAGTGCGGCGGCCGTTCGCTCGGAGCGTGGAAGGTCACCGGCACCTGGATGTCGGTGGAGACCGGCTTGCCGTTGCGGGTCGCAGCCTCGAAGCGCCAGCGCTGCACGCCGTCGACCGCGGCCTGGTCGAGCGCGGCGACCTTGCTGCCTTCGAGCACGTTGACCTTGGTCGGCTTGCCCTCCGGACCGACGGTCAGCTGCAGCACCACCTTGCCGCCGATCTGGTCGCAGCCGATGGTCTGCGGATACTCCGGCGGCGGCGTGTCGACCGCGCGCAGCGGGGTCGAGGGAATGATCGGCGCCTCGGGCGCGCGCTGGCAGCCGGCGGCCAGCGTCGCGGCCAGGACGGCGGCGAAGGCCGGGGCGAGGGACAGCGGACGGTGCAGGGTCATGGCAGTCAACCAGTCAGGGCTTCGGCCTTGGCGGCGCAGATGAAGTCGTTCTCGCTCAGTCCGCCGACGTCGTGGGTCGAGTAGCGCACCACGCAGCGATCGTAATGCACGCCGAGGTCGGGGTGGTGGTCCTCGCGGTGGGCCATGAACGCCAGGGCGTTCACGAAGGCCATGGTGCGATAGTAGTCGTCGAAGCGGAAAGTCTTGGTGAGGGCATGGCCGTCTTCGGCCAGCTCCCAGCCCGGCACTTGCGGCAGCAACTCGCGCACCCGCGCCTCGCTGAGCCGGTGCTCGCTGCCGCGGCGGGCGATGCAATGGGCCTGGGACAGGGGGATGAGGTCGTTCATGGCGGACTCCTGGCGGCCCGGCGCGGCGGCCGGGGCGATGCGTCGGCACCGCGACCGGTTCCGCTGAACGGAATCGTATCGACGGCGGTCGTAGGATAGGCGCGCGACTTCCGGTCGCGTCGACCCCGCTAGAATAGCCCGATGATCAATATTTCCGAATCCGCCCAGGCGCACTTCCGCAAGCTGATCGAACGCGAGGCCCTGCCGGGGCTGGGCGTGCGCCTGTCGGCGATGCACCCGGGCACGCCGCGCGCCGACGTGCGGTTGGAGTTCGCCGAGCCGGCGGACCTGCACGGCGACGAGTGGGCGATCGACTGCGAAGGCTTCACCCTTTGGCTGCAGGCCGACAGCGTGCGCTACCTCGACGGCGCCGAGATCGACTACGAAACCCGCGCCACCGGCGGCCAGCTGCAGATCCGCGCGCCCAAGATCAAGGGCGAGGCGCCGGCCGACTCGGCCTCGCTGGTCGAGCGCGTGCACTGGGTGGTCGAGCACGAGATCAATCCGCAGCTGGCTCAGCACCGCGGCAACGTCGCGGTGCAGGAAGTGACCGCGCAGGGCGTGGTCGTGCTGCGTTTCGGCGGCGGCTGCCACGGCTGCGGCATGGCCGACGTGACCCTCAAGCAGGGCATCGAGACCACGCTGATGAGCAAGGTGCCGGGCGTGACCGCGGTGCGCGACGCCACCGACCACGACAGCGGCGACGCGCCTTACATCCGCCGAGACAGCGCGGCCTGAGCGCGGCGCGGCGCAGCCCATGCCCACCGCCGCCTCGCTCATCGAAGCCCTGCAACGCCGGTTGCGGCTGTCGGCGCGCCGCGATTCGCAGGCGCCCGGCGAGCTGCCGGCCGGCTGGCAGCAGTGGCTGGATGCGATGCCCGCGCGCGCCGATGCGGTGACCGGCGCCACTCCCGATGCGGTGCTGGCGGTACTGGCGCAGCGTCCCTTGGCGCAGCCGCCGACGCGCGCCGCCGCGCTCAACCGCTGGCAGGCGTTCGCGACCCTGTGGCGGCAGGAATGGCATCCGCCGGCGCGCGAGGAACGCGGCCTGCGCTGGTTCGCCGGTTCGGCTTCGCTGCTGTGGCATCTGATCTTCGGCGGCCTGCTGATCTGGCTGATGTACCTGCAGTACTTCGCCGCCCGCCCGCCGGCGCGGGGCGAGGACGTGACCCTGATCGAGCTGGTCGGCGACGGCACGCCGGAACGGCCCGGCGGCGGCCAGCAGCAGCCCAGCGAACGACCCGCCGAGCCCGCGCCGGCGCAGACCCAGGCGCCCAGCCAGGCCGTCGCGGCCGAGCCGGCGCCGCCGCAGCAGGACCTGGCGCCGCCGGACTTGCCGACGCCGCCGGCGCCGGAGCTGCAGGCGGCGGTCCCCGAGGTGCCGCAACGCGACGTGCCCGAGCCGCAATTGCCGCCGCCCGCCGCGGAGCAACCGGTGATGGTCAGCAAGGCCTTGCCCGACGCGCCGCAGGAATTCGTCCTGCCGCCGACCCGGCGCCGGGTCGACGACAGCATTCGCGTGCCGCAGCTGGAAGCCGCCACCCGGCCGGTGCCGTCGCAGGACGTGCCCGCGCCGGTGCAACCGATCGCGCGCGAGCTGCCGCAGCGCGATATCGCCGCGCCCAGCTTGAGCGCGCGGCCGCGCGAGGTCGCGGTGCGCGAGGTGCCGGCGCCGACGCCCGCGCCGGCCTTGCCGAACGTGAACCTGCCGACCCGTCCGATCAGCGCGCCGCAACTGCGCAGCGCCGCGCCGTCGGTGCGGGTGGCGGAGATTCCGACGCCCAGCCCGCCGGCCTCGGTCGCGGCGCCGGCCGCGCGCGCGCCGGCGGCCACCGCCTCAGCGCCGACCGCGGCGCCGGCGTTTCCGGCCTCCGCCGCGGACGCGGCGGCGGCGGTGGATGCCGCCGCGAGCGCGCCGAACGCCGCCGCGCGCCCGCCGGCCGCGACCGCGGGCGCCGGCCCCAAGCCGACGCCGGCCCCGGGCACCTGGTCCTCGCCCAAGCGCGGCGACGACTGGGGCGAGGCGGCGCGCAACCGTCCCGGCGGCCAGCCGGGCCAGCCCGGACAGGCGCCCGGCCTGTACGGCAGCGACGGCCGCGTGCGCCTGGCCGATACCCCGGGCTCGGCTTCGCCGGGCCAGCCGCCGGGGACGATCACTCAGGAGATCAAGGACCTCGACCGCGCCGGCACCTGGCTGCGGCGCAAGCCCAACGATTACGAGCCGACCACGTTCGACAAGTACTGGCGCCCCAACGAGACCCTGCTCGCCGAATGGGTGCGGCGCAGCGTGCAGACGGTGATGATTCCGATCCCGGGCACCGGCAAGCGCATCCAGTGCTCGGTGGTGCTGTTGATGGCCGGCGGCGGCTGCGGCATCAACGACCCCAACCTCAACGATCAACCGGCGCAGGCGCGGCCGCCGCCGGACGTGCCGTTCAAGCCGCACCTGCAGGAAGACAACGGCAGCGTGCGGCCGCCGCCGGGCGGTTGAGCGCCGCCGCGGCCGCCGGCCCGGCGTCGGCCGCGCGGCAGCCAGGGCCGGCGCAAGGCGCGGTCCGAAAGAAAACCGCGCAAAACAAAACGGCCCGCGCGAGCGGGCCGTTTGTCGTGTGCCGCTCGAACCCGGCGCCGGCTCAGTGGATGCCGTGCAGGTCGCGCAGTTGGCCCTTGTCGCGCGAACCGAAGTAGGCGGCAAGGTCGGCGATCTGTTGATCGTTGAGGGTCTTGGCCTGGTTCGACATCAGCGCGTGCTCGCGGTCGCCGTCGCGGTACATCTGCAACGAGTGGGCGATGTAGTCGTGGTACTGGCCGGCCAGCTTGGGGTAGGTCGGGTCGATCGGCGCATTGCCTTCGGCGCCGTGGCAGTCGACGCAGGACTGGCCGGTGGCCGCGCCCTTGACGCTGGCCAGCTTTTCGCCCTCGGCGATGCGACCGGCCGGCAGGCCCGACGAGGACGAGGTGTGGCCGGCGTTGCGGTCGGCCGAGGAGTGGCCGGCCGGCGCGTCGGCATTGGAGCAGGCGGCGAGGGCCAGCGACAGGGCAGCCAGAGCGAAGCCGCGCTTGATCGAACGGATCTGGGTCATGGGGCGGCTCACTTGGCGCTGGAGAGGAAGGCGGCGATGTCGGCGATGTCCTGGTCCGAGAAGCTCTGGGCCTGGGCCTGCATGGTCGGGTGCTTGCGCGTGCCTTTCTTGTACTCGGTCAGCGCGTTGACCAGGTACTCCTGCGACTGCCCGACGATCTTGGGCACGTGATAGTTGGGGTAAGCGTTCTTGTAGCCGGTGACCCCATGGCAACCCTGGCAGGTGTAGGTCAGCTGGCGACCGGTTTCGGCGTTGCCTTTCGCCGGCGACTTGGCCGGGGCGGCAGCGGCGGGGGCGGCCGTGGCGGGCGCGGCCGGCGCCTTGGCGGGTTCCTGCGCGTACGCCGTAGCGGCGGCCAGGGTCAGAGCGAAACAGGCGATCGTCAGCGGTCGCATCATGTCGTAGTCCGCAATCTCGAATGGCTAGCGAAAGGTGGTGGCTGGCTCTACGCGGCCTGAGACCGCGCACAAGTGGGCGAGTATAGCCGGCGACGCGACTGCAACGAAGTCGTCGTTCGACGCATCCATGCTTCGGGGCCGGAATGACGGCGGCCGCGGCCGCTCGCGCTTACCGTGCCTCAGAATAAATGCATGGCTCCAGTCACCATGACCTTCGGCGGATGGTGGCTTTCCGGGCCGGTGATATACCTATATACAACACCGGCATACAGCCGGTCCGCCGAGTCCATTGGCAGCTGTGATTACTAGAATCCTGGGGTCGTTTCGCATGCGTCATCTCTCCAATAACCGCCGCGGCGGTGCTTCGGCGCGCAGTACGCTGGCCTTCGCCGCCCTGGCCCTGGCCTGCACCCTCGGGCTGGCGGCCTGCAAGGGCGGCCCCGGCGCCGCCGAGGCTCAGGGCAAGGAAGCCAAGGACAAGGCATCCGAAGCGGTCCCGGTCGAAGTCGCCCAGGCGACCCGGCGGGCGATCGCGGCCAGCTATACCGGCACCGCGCCGCTGGAAGCGCGCGCCGAGTCGCAGGTGGTCGCCAAGACCTCCGGCGTGGCTCTGGCGGTGATGGTCGAAGAAGGCCAGCAGGTCCAGGCCGGCCAAGTGCTGGTCCGGCTGGACTCGGCCCGCGCCGAGCTGCAGGCGGCCCAGACCAACGCCACCCTGCGCAAGCTCGAGGCCAACTACGCCCGCTCCAAGCAACTGGCCGAACAGCGCCTGCTCAGCGCCAACGACATCGACCAGCTGCGCTACGACACGGAAAACGCGCGCGCCGCCAACCGGATGGCCAACCTGGAACTGTCCTACGCCAACGTCCAGGCGCCGATCTCCGGCATCGTCGCGTCGCGTTCGATCAAGACCGGCAACTTCGTCCAGATCAACTCGCCGATCATCCGCATCGTCGACACCTCGCGCCTGGAGGCTACGCTCAACGTGCCCGAGCGCGAGCTGGCCACGCTCAAGGCCGGCCTGCCGGTGCAGATGACGGTCGACGCCATGCCCGGCAAGGCCTTCGCCGGCACCGTCGACCGGGTCGCGCCGGTGGTCGACTCCGGCAGCGGCACGTTCCGGGTGATCTGCAGTTTCGAGGGCGGCGGCGCGCTGCAGCCGGGCATGTTCGGCCGCCTGCGCATCGACTACGACAACCGCGCCGACGCGCTGGTGGTGCCGCGCGCGGCGCTGCTCGACGACGAAGGCGATCCGGCGGTGTTCGTGGTCCGCGGCAAGAAGGTCGCGCGGGTGCCGATCAAGCTGGGCTACCTCGACGGCGCCTGGGCCGAGGTCCGCGACGGGGTCAAGCTGGGCGACCAGGTCGTGGTCGCCGGCAAGACCGCGCTGCGCGAAGGCACCGAGGTGCAGCTGATCGGCCAGAAACCGCCGCGTGAAGTCGCCGCGGCGAAGCCGGCCACGCAGAAGCAATAAGCGCGCTCCACGCGCGCCATCGCCGACGCCGCGGCCGCCGCGGCGTCGGCCGCTGACAACACTAAGAGAACGTGGGGACTGACTGTGGCTCAGCCTTCGGACACGACGTCCTTCAACCTCGTGGAATTCTCCACGCGCCGCCGGGTCACGGTGGCGATGGTGACCATCACCTTCCTGCTGTTCGGCGTGATCGCCCTCAACAGCCTCAAGGTCAACCTGCTGCCCGACCTCAGCTACCCGACGCTGACGGTGCGCACCGAGTACACCGGCGCGGCGCCGACCGAAATCGAAACCCTGGTCACCGAGCCGCTGGAAGAAGCGCTGGGCGTGGTCAAGGGCCTGCGCAAGCTGAAGTCGGTCTCGCGCACCGGCCAGAGCGACGTGGTGCTCGAGTTCGCCTGGGGCACCGACATGGACCAGGCCAGCCTTGAAGTGCGCGACAAGATGGAAGTCGTGCAGCTGCCGCTGGAAGTGAAGAAGCCGGTGCTGCTGCGCTTCAACCCTTCGACCGAGCCGATCCTGCGCATCGCCCTGTCCAACAAGGGCGCGGCCGCCGACGACACCGACGCGATCCGACGCCTGACCGAGCTGCGCCGCTACGCCGACGACGACCTGAAGAAGAAGCTCGAACCGGTCGACGGCGTCGCCGCGGTCAAGGTCGGCGGCGGCCTGGAGGACGAGATCCAGGTCGACATCGACCAGCAGAAGATCGCCCAGCTCAACCTGCCGATCGACAACATCATCCAGCGCCTGCAGCAGGAGAACATCAACATCTCCGGCGGCAGCCTGCAGGAGGGCAGCCAGCGCTACCTGGTGCGCACGGTCAACCAGTTCGCGACCGTGCCGGAAATCCGCGAGATGCTGGTCACCACCCAGCAGGCCGGCGGCAACGCCGCCGCCGACGCGGCCGCCGAGATGGCCCGGGTCGCCGCCGCTTCCGGCTCGGCCGACGCGATGGCCGCCGCGGCCTCGGTGCAGAGCGCCAACGACGGCTCGCAGAGCACCCCGGCCGGCGGCAAGCCGGTGCGGCTGAAGGACATCGCCGAGGTCCGCCAGGGCTACAAGGAACGCGAGGCGATCATCCGCCTGGCCGGCAAGGAAGCGGTCGAACTGGCGATCTACAAGGAAGGCGACGCCAACACCGTCGCCACCGCCGACGCCATTCAGGCGCGGCTGGAGGCGATCAAGTCGCAGATCCCGGCCGACGTCGAGCTGACCACCATCGACGACCAGTCGCAGTTCATCCGCCATGCCATCGCCGACGTCAAGAAGGACGCGGTGATCGGCGGCCTGCTGGCGATCCTGATCATCTTCCTGTTCCTGCGCGACGGCTGGAGCACGTTCGTGATCAGCCTGTCGCTGCCGGTCTCGATCGTCACCACCTTCTTCTTCATGGGCCAGCTCGACCTGAGCCTCAACGTGATGTCGCTGGGCGGCCTGGCGTTGGCCACCGGCCTGGTGGTGGACGACTCGATCGTGGTGCTGGAGTCGATCGCCAAGGCGCGCGAACGCGGCCTGGGCATCCTCGAGGCGGCGATCCAGGGCACCCGCGAAGTCAGCATGGCGGTGATGGCCTCGACCCTGACCACGGTGGCGGTGTTCCTGCCGCTGGTGTTCGTCGAAGGCATCGCCGGCCAGCTGTTCCGCGACCAGGCCCTGACCGTGGCGCTGGCGATCGCGATCTCGCTGGTCGTGTCGATGACCCTGATCCCGATGCTCAGCGCGCTCAAGGGCCGGCCGCCGATGGCGTTCCCGGACGAGGAAGGCCACCCGCGCTGGCAGCCGACCTCGCGCCTGCAGAAGCCGCTAGCCGCGGTCGGCCACGGCGCCGGCACCGGCGTGCGCGGCGCGGTGTTCGGCCTGAGCTGGCTGCTGGTGAAGTTTTGGCGCGGCCTGGCCGCGGTGGTCGGTCCGGTGATGCGCAAGGCCAGCGACCTGGCGATGGCGCCCTACGGCCGCGCCGAGAGCGCCTACCTGAAGCTGCTGCCGGCGGCGATGCGCCGGCCGGCCCTGGTGCTGGTCCTGGCCGGCGCGGCCTTCGTCGCGACCATGGCCACGGTGCCGCTGCTCGGCGCCGACCTGATCCCGCAGCTGGCCCAGGACCGCTTCGAGATGACGGTCAAGCTGCCGCCGGGCACGCCGCTGCGCGAGACCGACAAGCTGGTGCGCGAGCTGCAGCTCAAGCACGACAAGGACCCCGGCATCCGCGCGCTGTTCGGCGTCAGCGGCAGCGGCACGCGCCTGGACGCCAACCCCACCGAGAGCGGCGAGAACATCGGCAAGCTCACCGTGGTGATGGCCGACGGCGGCAGCAAGGAAGTCGAGGCGGCCGAAACCGAGCGCCTGCGCGAGACCATGGCCGCCCATCCGGCGGCCCAGGTCGGTTTCGCCCGGCCGCAGTTGTTCAGCTTCTCCACGCCGTTGGAAATCGAGTTGCGCGGCCAGGACTTGGAGACCATCCAGCGCGCCGGCCAGCGCATGGCCGCGATGCTGCGCGCCAACCCGCACTACGCCGACGTCAAGTCGACGGTGGAGCAGGGCTTCCCCGAGATTCAGATCCGCTTCGACCAGGACCGCGCCGGCGCGCTCGGCCTGACCACGCGCCAGATCGCCGATGCGGTGGTCAAGAAGGTGCGCGGCGAAGTCGCCACCCGCTACAGCTTCCGCGACCGCAAGATCGACGTGCTGGTGCGGGCGCGCGAGTCCGACCGGGCCTCGCTGGAAAGCATCCGCCGCCTGATCGTCAATCCGGGCAGCAGCCGGCCGGTGACCCTGAACTCGGTCGCCGAGGTGGTCTCGACCACCGGCCCGAGCGAGATCCACCGCGCCGACCAGGTGCGGGTGGCGATCGTCTCGGCCAACCTGCGCGACATCGACCTGGGCGGCGCGATCGAGGAGGTCCGGCAGATGGTCGCCGAGCAACCGCTCGGCCCGGAGATCGGCATGCACATCGGCGGCCAGGGCGAGGAACTGCAGCAGTCGATCAACTCGCTGCTGTTCGCCTTCGGCCTGGCGATCTTCCTGGTCTATCTGGTGATGGCCTCGCAGTTCGAGTCGCTGCTGCACCCGTTCGTGATCCTGTTCACCATCCCGCTGGCCCTGGTCGGCGCGGTGCTGGCGCTGGTCCTGACCCGCTCGCCGGTGTCGGTGGTGGTGTTCATCGGCCTGATCCTGCTGGTCGGCCTGGTGGTGAAGAACGCGATCATCCTGATCGACAAGGTCAACCAGCTGCGCGAGGAAGGCGTGGCCAAGCGCGAGGCGCTGATCGAGGGCGCGCGTTCGCGCCTGCGCCCGATCGTGATGACCACCACCTGCACCCTGTTCGGCTTCCTGCCGCTGGCGATCGCCACCGGCGAGGGCGCCGAGGTGCGCGCGCCGATGGCGATCACGGTGATCGGCGGCTTGCTGGTGTCGACCCTGCTGACCCTGGTGGTGATCCCGGTGGTGTACGACCTGCTCGACCGCCGCTCCGACGAGCATTACCGCGAACGCGCCCGCCGCGCGCGCCGCGACGCCAACGCGGTGGCCGAGCACATCCACGAAGAGCAGGAACCGCTGACCGACGCGGACCTGCACCACCCGCCGCACGGCCACCAGCCGGGCCAGGCCTGAGGAGCGTCCAGGATGAGCGTTGCTGAGTTCAGCATCCGGCGCCCGGTCACGATCATCATGGCCTTCGTGTCGATGTTCGTGATCGGCCTGATCGCAGCGGTGCGCTTGCCGCTGGAGGCCTTTCCGTCGATCTCGTTCCCGTTCCTGGTGGTGCAGATGCCGTACGCCGGCTCGACCCCGGAAGAAGTCGAGCGCACCCTGCTGCGGCCGACCGAAGACGCGCTGTCGACCATGACCGGGATCAAGCGCATGCAGGGCGAGGCGCGCGCGGACAACGCCAGCGTGGTGATCGAATTCGCCGACTGGGACCGCGACGTCGCCATCGCAGCCTCGGAGGCGCGCGAGCGCATCGATGCGATCCGCAGCGACCTGCCGGACGACCTGCAGCGCTACTTCGTGCTCAAGTTCTCCACCACCGACCAGCCGTTCCTGCGCGTCCGGCTGGCCAGCGACCACGACCTGTCCGGTTCCTACGAGCTGATCGACCGCGAATTCAAGCGCCGCATCGAGCGCCTGCCGGGCGTGGCCAAGGTCGAGATTTCCGGGGTGTCGCCGAACGAGGTCGAGATCGCGATCGCGCCCGACCGCTTGACCGCGCACAACATCAGCCTCAACGAGCTGACCACGCGCCTGCAGACGGTCAATTTCTCGGTGTCGGCCGGCGAAATCGAGGACGGCGGCCGGCGCCTGCGGGTGCAGCCGATCGGCGAGATCACCGACCTGCAGCAGCTGCGCGACCTGGTCATCGGCACCAACGGCACCCGCCTGGGCGACATCGCCGAGGTCCGCTACAAGCCCAAGCGCATGGCCTACGGCCGGCGCCTGGACGGCCGTCCGGCGGTGGGCCTGGACATCTTCAAGGACCGCAACGCCAATCTGGTCGAGGTCTCGCGCCTGGCCCTGGCCGAGGTCGAGAAGGTCAAGTCCGAGTCGGCGCTGCGCGGGGTCCAGTTCAAGATCATCTCCAACGAGGGCGAGGAGGTGACCAGCTCGCTGCTGGAGCTGGCCGAGGCCGGCGCGGTCGGCCTGGTGCTGTCGATGGCGGTGCTGTTCTTCTTCCTGCGCCATTGGCCGTCGACGCTGATGGTGACCCTGGCGATCCCGATCTGCTTCGTGATCACCCTGGGCTTCATGTACTTCGTCGGCGTGACCCTCAACATCCTGACCATGATGGGCCTGCTGCTGGCGGTCGGCATGCTGGTCGACAACGCCGTGGTGGTGGTCGAGAGCATCTACCAGGAACGCGAGAAGATGCCGGACCAGCCGCGGCTGGCCTCGGTGATCGGCACCCGCCACGTCGCCATCGCCCTGTCGGCGGGCACCCTGTGCCACTGCATCGTGTTCGTGCCGAACCTGTTCGGCGAGACCAACCAGATCAAGATCTTCATGTCGCAGCTGGCGATCACGATCTCGGTCTCGCTGCTGGCCTCGTGGCTGGTCGCGGTCAGCCTGATCCCGATGATCTCGGCGCGGCTGAAGACCCCGCCGACGATCAACCGCAGCACCGGCCTGATCCCCTACCTGCAGCGCAACTACGCCGCGCTGCTGCGCTGGACCCTGGAGCACCGCGGCTGGAGCGTGCTCGGCATCGTCCTGATCATCGCCGTCAGCATCCTGCCGATGACCCAAACCAAGTTCGACATGTTCGGCGGCGAAGGCGGCGACAGCGCCAACATCTACTACCAGTGGAAGGGCAGCTACACCAAGGAACAGATGTCGGACGAGGTCAAGCGGGTCGAGGACTACCTCGACGCCAACCGCAAGAAGTTCCACATCACCCAGGTGTACTCGTATTACAGCGAGGACGGCGACGCCAGCACGGTCGTCACCTTCGACAAGGAGCTGGTCAAGAAGACCAAGCCGATCACCGACCAGATCAGCAAGGGCCTGCCGAAGTCGGCGCGCGCCGGCATCGGCGTCGGCTTCGACGACGACCAGGGCCAGCAGAACCAGGTCCAGGTGCAGCTGGTCGGCGATTCCAGCGCCATGCTCGAGCAGCTCGGCCAGGACATCGTGCCGATCCTGGCCCGCAGCCCGCGCTTCCGCGACGTGCGCATCGACGCCGGCGACCGCAACAACGAACTGCGCATCCGGGTCGACCGGGAACGCGCCGCCGCGTTCGGCTTCAGCGCCGACGAGGTGTCCAAGTTCGTCGGCCTGGCCTTGCGCGGCGCGACCCTGCGCGAGTTCCGCCGCGGCGACACCGAGGTCCAGGTGTGGGCGCGCTTCGCCGGCGCCGACCAGTTCAACACCGCCGAGATCGCCTCCTTCACCGTGCGTGCGCCGGACGGCCGCACCGTGCCGCTGCTGAGCATGGTCCAGGTCGAGGTGCGCCCGTCGGCGACCCAGATCAACCGGGTCAACCGCCAGACCACCCTGACCATCAAGTCCAACCTCGGCGACAAGGTCACCGTGCCGGAGGCGCGCAAGGAGATGGAGGCGATCCTCAAGCGGATCGCGTTCCCGCCGGGCTACAGCTATTCCTTCGACGGCAGCGCGTTCCAGCGCGACGACGAGGCCAACCAGCAAATGCTGTTCAACCTGCTGATCGCCCTGATCATGATCTACGTGGTGATGGCGGCGGTGTTCGAGTCGCTGCTGTTCCCCTCGGCGATCATGAGCGGCGTGCTGTTCTCGGTGTTCGGCGTGTTCTGGCTGTTCTGGATCACCGGCACCACCTTCGGGATCATGTCCTTCATCGGCGTGCTGGTGCTGATGGGCGTGGTGGTCAACAACGGCATCGTCATGATCGAGCACATCAACAACCTGCGCCGGCGCGGCCTGTCGCGTACCGAAGCGCTGGTCGAAGGCAGCCGCGAGCGGCTGCGCCCGATCCTGATGACCATGGGCACGGCGATCCTGGCGATGGTGCCGATCGCGCTGTCGACCAAGACCAGCGGCGACATGCCGCCGTACTACCCGATGGCGCGCGCGATCGCCGGCGGCCTGGCGTTCTCGACCGTGGTCAGCCTGCTGTTCCTGCCGACCATCTACGCCATCCTCGACGACCTGCGCGGCGGCACCGCCAAGCTGGTGCGGCGCGCGCGCGGCCTGCCGGCGCACGACGCGGGCGCGGCGGAACCGGCGGCGCAGCACGCCTGAGCGCGCGCTGACGCCGCCGCGGCCGGCCGGTCCGTGCCCTGGCGCACGTTCCGGTTCCGGCGCGGATCACGCGTCCCGGCGCGGGCGCCGCGCCGGCGCCCGCGGCGACTTCCCCGGACACGCGTCCGCGCGCGATTCGTGGCAGGCTAGGTGCATCCCGCCGCCGCCGGCACGCGCATGTACCTGGATCATTACGGGCTCAAGGAACCGCCGTTTTCGATCACGCCTGACCCGCGCTTCGTGTTCCTCAGCGAACGCCACCGGGACGCGCTGGCGCACCTGTTGTTCGGCGTCGGCCAGGGCGGCGGCGGCGGCTTCGTCCTGCTGACCGGCGAGGTCGGCACCGGCAAGACCACCCTGTGCCGCCTGCTGCTGGAGCAATTGCCCGACAACGCCCGCGCCGCGCTGGTGTTGAACCCGCGTCTGAGTCCGGTCGAACTGCTGGAGACCATCGGCGAAGAACTGCGCCTGGACCTGGCCGGCCGCCGCGGCAGCGTCAAGGCGCTGGTCGACGCGCTCAACGCCTATCTGCTCGACGCCTACGCGCGCGGGCTGCGCGTGGTGCTGATCGTCGACGAAGCGCAGAACCTGTCGCGCGACGCGCTGGAGCAGGTGCGCCTGCTGACCAACCTGGAGACCGATACCCAGAAGCTGCTGCAGATCGTGCTGATCGGCCAGCCCGAGTTGCGCGACATGCTGGCGCGGCCGGACATGCGCCAGCTGTCGCAGCGCATCACCGCGCGTTTCCACCTGACCCCGCTCGACGCGCTGGAGACCGCGGCGCTGCTGCGCCATCGCTACCGCGTCGCCGGCGGCCAGCGGCTGCCGTTCACCGCCGCGGCGGTCAAACGGATCCACGCCCATTCCGGCGGCGTGCCGCGCCTGATCAACGTGATCTCCGAACGCGCCTTGCTCGGCGGCTACGCACGCGACGACGCGACGATCGGCGAGTCGCTGGTCGACCAGGCCGCGCAGGAGGCCCTGGCGCCGGTCGCGCGCCGTCGCCGTTACGCGCGCATCGCCGCGGTCGCGGCGGTGCTCGCCGGCGCGGTCGCGGCCGCGGCCTGGTGGTGGCGGCCGATCGAGACCGCCGCCACCGCGACCGCGGCGACGCCGCAGGCGCGCGCCGGCGACGGCCGCAGCGCGACCCAGCCCGCCGCGCCGGCTCGCGCGGCAGCTCCGGCCGTAGCGTCGGCGAAACCCCAAGCCAAGGCCGAAACCCGCGTCGAAGCGGCCGCGATACCGCGCCTGGACGCGGCGGCCGCGACGCGCCGGGTGGGCCAGGCCGCCGCCGAGCCGATGGCGGCCTGGCAACGCCTGCTCGGCCTGTGGCAGCTGCCGGCCGATGCGGCTGCGGCCGAAACCGCGTCGGCCTGCGCGCGCAGCGTCGCGCCGGGGGTGTACTGCCTGCGCGGCTACGCGCGCCTGGATGCGCTGGCCGCGCTGGGCCGGCCGGTGCTGCTGCGCTTGAACGCCGACGGCCGCAGCGCCTGGGCGCTGTTGCGCGGCGTCGATGCGGTCGATGCGCGGCTGTGGCTGCACGGTGGCGAGGCCGATCTCGACCGGATCGCCCTGCAGCGCCTGTGGAACGGCGAATACGCCGCCTTGTGGCGCGGTCCGGACGGTTTGAGCGCGCCCTTGCCCAAGCCCCTGCAGGGCGCGCCGCAGCGGTGGTTGGACGCGCGACTCGGGGTCGAAGCGGCGGACGCGGACGATGTGCGCCGGTTCCAGGCCGCGCGCGGCCTGCGCAGCGACGGCGTGATCGGCCCGGAAACCCTGTTCGCGCTGTCGGCCGCAGAGAGCGCCGGGCCGCGCCTGCAACGGGTACTGGAGTAGACGATGTCGTTGATCCTCGAAGCCCTGCGCAAGTCGGAAGCCGAGCGCCGCCGCGGCCAGTCGCCGGATCTGTACGCGCCGCTGCCGCCGATGGCGCCGCCGCCGGCGCGCTCCGGCGCGCCCTGGCTGTGGGGCGCCGGCGCGCTGGCCGTCGCCGCGGCGATCGGGGTGTGGCTGCTGCGTTCCGGTCCCGAATCGGACAGCACCGAATCGACCGCGAAGGCGGGCGATAGCGCGATCTCGCGCGATGCGGCCTCGGACCCGGCGCAGCGCCGCGCGCCGCCCGAGCCGGCCGTCGCGTCGGCACCGACCGAGTCGGCACCGTCCGAGTCGGCACCGACCGAGCCGGCATCGACCGAGCCGGGACGGCCGCTCGCGGTTACGCCGGCCGCCGCGACCGCGGTCGCAGCTGACGGTGGCGACGCTGTCGCTCCGGCGGCGGCAGGTTCGGCCGATCCCGCCACGAAAGCGGCGGAACCGGCGGCGGTCGCCGCGGCTGCGAGCTCCGCCGCAGCGCCCGTTGCCGCAGCCCCGCGTCCGTCGTCCGCCGCGCCGGCTACGGCGCCTGCCGTCGTCGCCGCGCCTACTCAGACGGTGGCTTCGCTGCCGTCACCCAAGCCGGCTCCGGCCGCCGCGCCGGAGCCCTTGCCGATCGCACCGCCGGCGCCCCCTGCGGCCAGGCCGGCGGGCGAGGGCGGGGCGATGCGCCTGGCCGATCTGTCGCCGGAGGCGCGCAAACAACTGCCGCCGCTCAAGCTCAGCATGCACATGTGGAACGAGGAGCCGGCGCGGCGTTTCGTGATCGTCGACGGCCAGCGTCTGAGCGAAGGCGACCGGATCGGCGAAGCGGTGCTGGTGGCGATCCGCCCGGACGGCGCGGTGCTCGACTGGAACGGGCGCCGCCTGCAGTTGTCGTTGCGTTGAGCGGCATCGGCGCGAATCCGCCGTTGTAGGAGCGGCGTTCCACAGGGATTTCCTCCGGTCATGAGCCGCGACAGCCGGAGCGGTGAAGTGCCGTGCCAGGATCCGAAGCTCATGCGCGACCGCGCCGAACCCCGACGGTCCTGGTTTCGGCATTTGCGCTTGCGTACATCGCTCCGCTTGTCGCGGCTCACGCCGCTCCTACAGAGGGGGCGCGATTTTCAGCGGGGCGCGCTGCTCAGCCGACCAGCTTGGCGGCGATGCGGAAACCTGCCAGCCAGACGCCGGCCATCGAGCCCAGGTTGGTGAGCAGGAAATTCAGCACCACGCGCGCGACCCGGTTGCGGTACCAGCCGCCGATCGTCTGCGCGTCGTCGCGCAGGGCGAGGAAGTCGCCGTAGGCCGGCTTGCGCCGATGCACTTCGACCAGCGCGCTCAGCGCGCCGGTCGGCACGCCGGGGCGGAACGGCTTCAGCGGGGCGACGATCGCCGCGGTGATCACGCTCAGCGGATGGCCGCCGGCGATCGCGCAGCCCAGCGCGGCCAGGCCGCCGGTGAACAGCACCCACTGCAGCAGCAGCTCGGTGCCCATCTGCGCGCCGCCTTTCCAATAGCCCCAGGCGATGCCGGCCAGGATCAGGGTGGTGATGGCGATCATCACCCACGGCACCTTGCTCTTGGTCTTGACCTGCTCGAGCGCGGTGCGCTGCGCGACCGGGTCGCCCTGGTCCTCGCGCAGATGCTTGGCCAGGCCTTGCAGATGCCCTGCGCCGACCACCGCCAGCACCTCGCGCGACTCGCCGGCGCTCTCGCGCAGGCGCGCGGCCATGTAGCGGTCGCGCTCGGCGATCACGGTGTCGTACAGCTCCGGGCTTTCCTTGGCGAACTCGCCGAAGCTCGACTCCAGCATGTCGCCCTGCTTGAGCTTTTCGATCTCGTCCTCGCCGACCTCGTCGGCGGCGAACAGGCTGGTGACCAGGCCGACGCCGAGCTTGCCGCGGCCGAAGAAGCCCAGCCGCTGCGAAGCGCGCTTGAAGGTCAGGCCGACCTCGCGGTCGATCAGGTGCACCGGCAGCTCGCGCTGGCGCGCTTCCAGCACCGCGCGCTTGAGTTCGGCGCCGGGCTCGATGCCGAGCTGTTCGGCGAGCCGGCGCTGGTACGCGGCCAGGGCCAGGTTGGCGGCGAACAAGGCGGTCTTGCCGGAGCGGATCACCTGGATCAGGTCCAGCCGCGCCAATGCGTCGGGGTCGGTCAGGGCCTGCAGGCGCTGCGGGTCGAGCTCGACCGCGACCGCATCGTAGCGCCCGGTGCCGACCGCATCGCGTACCGCGTCGACGCTGGCCTGGGACACGTGGGCGGTGCCGAGCAGGGTATAGCGCACCCCGTCGCGTTCGACGATGGCGTGCGGCTGGCCCTGCAGGCCGTCGGATACGAGGTGCGGTTCGTTCATGCGGATCGGGAGGCTCGCGGCGGCTGTGCCGGAGCACAGAAAGTCCCGCAGCATAGAGGTTGCGGCCGGCTGCGGGCAAACCGCATGGGGGCGGGGCTCGGGACTCGGGACTCGGGACTCGTCGGAGCTTTGTCCGTACTTCCTGCCGATGGCGTAGTGCCGAGCCGGAACTTGAATCCCGAACCCCGAATCCCGAACCCCGAACCCCGAACCCCGTGTCCCGAACCCCGTGTCCCGAGTCCCGAGTCCCGAGTCCCGAGTCCCGGCCCCTCAAGCCATCCCGTACGGCAAGTTGTCGCTGGACACCACGGTGTCGCCGACGGTTTCGCCGCGCAGGAAGCGCAGGCTGGCGGCGATCACTCCGCCGTCGTCGGCGATGCGGTTGTGGCCCAGGCCCTGGGTGCTGAGCAGGCGCGCGCCGGGCCAGTAGCGCGCATAGCGCTCGCCTTCCGACCACGGCACTTCGCGGTCGTCCAGGTCGTGCACGATCAGCGCCGGACGGGCGATGTTGGGCGCGTTGCGGTGCGCCTGCTGCGAATCGAAGCTCAGTCCGACCCGGGTTTCGAAGTAGCCGATCAGGCGCCGGCACAGGTCTTCGCCGACCCACAGGAAGCGGGCGAAGCGGCTGACCGCGGCGACCGGGTCGGCGGCCGGCGCGATCAGCACCGCGCGTTCGGCCTGCAGCCCGCGCGCCATCGCCAGCAGGGTCGCCGCGCCGCCCAGCGAATGGCCGATCACCGCCGCGGCGGGGCCGTAGTGATCGCCGACCGCGTACAGATGGCGGGTGAAGTCGGGCAGGGTCGCCAGCCGGCCCGGGCTGCGCCCGTGCGCGGGCTGGTCGAACGCGACCAGGGCGTAACCGGCCTCGCGCAGGGCCGGCAGCCACTTGGCGACGCGGGTGCCGTGGCTGGACCAGCCGTGGGCGAACAGCACATAGGGCTGTCGGCGCGGTTCGCCCCAGACGTAAGCGACGATGGCGTGGCCGTCGACGTGCAGGGTTTCCTCGCGCGCGCCGAAGGTCGGCGCGGCTAACGCGCGCGCGCGCGAGGACGCGAACGGGGTGCAGAACAGATCGGCCGCGCGGCGTACCGCCGCATTCGGCGCGAACCAGGCGCCGAACACGAAGCCGAGGCGCAGCCCGTACAAACGCACGATATTACGAACGGTCGTACTAATTTTGGCGATGAACGGATGCATGACGGACCTCGCGAAACGGAATCAGGCGTTGGGGGAGGCGGAAGCGGCGTTCGCGTACGAGCGGACCAGGCGATCGAACGCCCGCCGCCCGCGTTCGCGCGCCGAGTCGAAACCGAACAGGCCGGCGTCGTGATGCACGATCAGCGCCAGGCCGTAGATTTCGAACGCCAGTTGCTCGGTATCGGTGTCGGCGCCGAGTTCGCCGTTGTCGACCGCCAGTTGCACCGCCTGGGCCAGGGCGGCGCGCCAGCGCTTTTGTTGTTCCACCACCCAGTCGCGCAGCGCGCCGGGGCGATCGTCGTATTCGCTGACCGCGCCGAGCAGCACGCAACCGCCGTCGGTGTGGCGCGACCAGTCGAACCAGGCGTCGACGATCGCGCGCAAGCGCACCAGCCCGCGCGGCTGCTTCAGCTGCGACAGCAGCACATAACCGGTGAACAGCTGCGCGGCCTTGTCCAGCACCGCCAGTTGCAGGTCTTCGCGCGAACCGAAGTGGGCGAACACGCCGCTCTTGGACATGCCGACCGCGGCGGCCAGGGGGCCGATCGACAGGCCTTCCAGGCCGGCCGAGCAGGCGATGCCGTAGGCCTGTTCGAGGATCGCGTCGCGGGTGGCGGCGCCTTTGTTGGTCGCGGTCAGGGTCGACATGGCCATAAAATAGCACGTCCGTTCGTTTTATTTTGACCGCTCGTCGGCGGTTTCGTTCAGCTTAGCCGAACCGTTCCCGCGCGCCTGGGCCAAAGGGCGGAGACGCTGGGGTTCGGGAAAAGCACATTGCGCCGGTCGGTCCGGCGTGTCCGTGGCGGCCGGCGCATATCCGAGCGCGCCGCCGCGGCGTGTGCCGGAAGCGGGCCTGCATCTGAGCGCGTCGTGTCTAGCGCAAGCCGGGCACGTCCGGATCGGGCTCGCCGTCGCGGCCGTCGCCGAGCGGGCGCACCATCTGCACGGTGTCGAGCCAGCGGCCGTGCTTGCGGCCGATCCCGGGGAACACGCCGGCCAGGCGGAAGCCCAGGCGCTCGTGCAGGGCGACCGAGGCGGCGTTGCTGCCGTCGCCGATCACCGCGACCATCTGCCGGAACCCCAGCGCGGTGCAGTCCTCGATCAGGCGCAGCATCAGCGCGCGGCCGACTCCGCGGCCCTGCATCGACGGTTCGACATAGACCGAATTCTCGACCGTCCAGCGATAGCCGATCCGGCTGCGGTAGGCGCTGGCGTAGGCGTAGCCGGCGAACGCGCCGTCGACCTCGCCGACCAGATAGGGATAGCCGGCGTCGGCGATCGCGCGCCAACGCCGGCGCATCTCGGCGCGATCGGGGACGTCGTACTCGTAAGTAGCCACGCCCTCGCGCACTTCGCGCGCGTACAGCGCGGCGATCGCGTCGAGGTCGGATTCGACCGCGACGCGCAGGCGCACCGGGCTGGGCGCGTTCAATCGCGGTAGCGCTTGAGCAGGTCGGCGTAGGCGTCGATGCGGCGGTCGCGCAGGAACGGCCAGATCCGCCGCACGTGTTCGCTGCGGCCCAGGTCGACCTCGGCGATCAGGATTTCCGGTTCCTGGGTCTTGGCTTCGGCCAGGTACTCGCCCTGCGGGCCGAGCACGTGGCTGGAGCCCCAGAACTGGATCCCGGACGCGCCCAGCGGCGAGGGTTCGAAGCCGACCCGGTTGACGCTGAGCACCGGCAGGCCGTTGGCGACCGCGTGGCCGCGGTGGCTGAGGATCCAGGCGTTGCGCTGGCGGTCCTTCTCGTCCTGGGCGTCGTCCGGGTCCCAGCCGATCGCGGTCGGGTACAGCAGCAGCTCGGCGCCGGCCAGGGCCATCAGGCGCGCGCCTTCCGGGTACCACTGGTCCCAGCACACCAGCACGCCGAGGCGGCCGACCGAGGTCTGGATCGGCTCGAAGCCGATGTCGCCCGGGGTGAAGTAGAACTTCTCGTAGAAACCCGGGTCGTCGGGGATGTGCATCTTGCGGTACTTGCCGGCGATCGAGCCGTCGGCCTCAAAGACCACTGCGGTGTTGTGGTACAGCCCAGCCGCGCGGCGCTCGAACAGCGAGCTGACCAGGACGATGCCGTGCTGCTTGGCCAGCGCGCCCAGGCGCTGGGTGCTGGGGCCGGGAATGGTCTCGGCCAGATCGAACTCCTGCACCGATTCGTGCTGGCAGAAGTAGGGCCCGTTATGCAGCTCCTGCAGCAGCACCAGCTTGGCGCCCTGGCGGGCGGCCTCGCCGACGCGCTGCTCGATATTGGCCAGATTGGCCTCGCGCGAGCCGTGGTCGCGGTCCTGGATCAGGGCGACGGGGAGGGTGGTCTTCTTCATCGGGAGCACGGTCCGGCGGTGGGGCGAACGCCTATTGTAGGAGAGCGCCATGACGGGGAGGTCGGTCGCGGCGATGCGCGCAACATCGGGGCGGGGCGGATTCGCCCTGGCGGGCGCGGCGCCTTTGCGCTCCGCGCCCGGTGGCGCAACGCGTGGCCGGCGGCCGCGCGTTGCGCTGCGCGGCGGGGTTAGGCCACCACGCCCTGCGGCAACTGCATGGTCACGCAATGCAGGCTGCCGTTCTGCCAGATCAGCGCGCGGCACGGCACCGGCACGATCTCGCGGTCCGGGAAAGCCTGGGCCAGCACGGCCTGGGCCGCGCCGTCGGCGGCGTCGCCGTAGGCCGGCATCAGCACCGCGCCGTTGACGATCAGGAAGTTGGCGTAGCTGGCGGCCAGGCGCCGGCCTTCGTCCAGGATCGGCTGCGCCCACGGCAAGGCGAACAGCCGGTACGGGCGGCCGTCGCGGGTGCGCAGCGCGGCCAGTTCGGCGGCCATCGCCTGCAACTCCTGGTAATGCGAGTCGGCGGGGTCGTCGCAGCCCTGGTAGACGATGGCGTCCTCGGCGGCGAAGCGGGCCAGGGTGTCGATGTGGGCGTCGGTGTCGTCGCCCTCCAGATAGCCGTGGTCCAGCCACAGCACCCGGTCCTGGCGCAGCCAGCCGGCGAGCTTGGCGCCGAGTTCTTGGCGTCCGAGCTGCGGGTGGCGTTCGTGCAGGCAGCGCCAGGTGGTCAGCAGGGTGCCGGCGCCGTCGGTCTCGATGCCGCCGCCCTCCAGGGCGAAGTCGATGCTCTCGCGCTCGCTGCCGGGCGCGAACACGCCCTGCTCATGCAGGCGTTCGACCAGCAGGTCGTCCTGGCTGGCGTCGAACTTGCCGCCCCAGCCGGTGAAGCGGAAATCGAGCAGGCGGAAGCCGTCGCCCTGGCGCAGGGTGATCGGGCCGGAGTCGCGCAGCCAGGTGTCGTCGTAGGGCGCGTCGATGAAATGCACCCGGCTCATGTCGATCCGCGCCGAGGACAGGCGCGCACGGGCATAGGCCTGGACGTCGTCGTCGGCGACGCAGACCAGGGCGGGTTGGAAACGGGTGATGGCCGCGACCAGGGCGATGTAGGTCTCTTCGACCTCGCCCAGGCGGTCGGCCCAGTCGGTGTCGGCGTTCGGCCACGCGATCAGGACCGCGGACTGGGGTTCCCACTCCGCGGGGAAGCGCAATGCGTTGTTGGTCATAACCTCAAAGGATAGGCGGTTTCGGTCCGATTTCCTCGGCGTCCGCCTTGTTCGCGACCACGTCGATCACCCGGCTCTTCTCGAAGTACACGGTGAAGGCCGGATAGACCCAGCGGTTGATCTGCGGCCAGGCCCGCTTCTGGCCGCCGCGGGCGTCCAGGCGCTGGGTCGGCTCGCCATAGCGGGCCTTGACCTGATCCATGCTCTGGCCGCGCGCCGGCAGCAGGGCCTTGCCCTCCTGCTGCACGCGCTCGATCAACAAAGTCTCGGCCGAAGCCGCGCCCGACAGGGCCAGCAGGGCGAGCAGCGGTGCAACGGCAATGCGCAGTTTCATTACATTTCACCTCGTCAAAGGACGCGGGATTCTAGGCACAAGGTGACGCGCAGCGGCAGCGTGCGGCCGTCACGCTTTGATGAACCGGGGCGGGACAGGGCGACGCGGCGCGGGGCGAACGGACGCGAGGGGCATAACGCAGAAAGCCGCCTCGCGGCGGCTTTCGACTTGAACCCGGGCGCCAGCGGGGCTGGCGTCGGCGAGATCTCGGCGCTGATGCGCCTCGACCAAGCCGGTTCGTTTCAGGCTTAGCGCTGACGCGCCTTGAAACGCGGGTTCGACTTGCAAATCACGAAGACCTTGCCGCGGCGGCGGACGACCTTGCAGTCGCGGTGACGGGCCTTCGCCGACTTCAGAGAGGACAGGACCTTCATGACAGACCTCGGCAAAAAGTGGGTGAAATGGAGCGGGTGGAAAATTAAGCCCGCGATTCTAGCGGATAAAAACTCGCCCGATCAAGTGCTTGCATGAAGAAATCTGCGCCGGGCGCCGGCTCGGGCGCGCCGGACGGGCCGTGCCGTGCCGGGGAGGGGCGCCGTGGGGCAGGGGCGGCGCCCTGTCGGCATGCCGGGCCGGGTCGGAGGGGCGGCGCGCCGATCCGGCCCCGATCGGCGGAGAAACCGCGGCGCCGGCCGCATAATACGGTCATGAACAGCGCATCTTCCGATTCCTCCTTCATCCCCGTCCTCACCATCGACGGCCCCTCCGGCTCCGGCAAGGGCACGATCAGCCGCCTGGTGGCCCAGCGCCTGGGCTGGCATTACCTGGATTCCGGCGCCCTGTACCGGGCGGTCGGCGTGGCCGCCGGCTGGGCCGACCTGGACCTGGCCGACCCCGCCGCCCTGGTCCGCTGCGCCTTCGACACCCAGATCGGCTTCCGCGAACAGGCCGGCGAGTTGCGGGTCCTGGTCAACGGGGTCGACGCCACCGACGAACTGCGCACCGAGACCGCCGGCGCGGCCGCCTCGGCCATCGCCGCCATCCCCGAGGTCCGGGCCGCGCTCAAGGACCGCCAGCGGGCCTTCCGCCGGGCCCCGGGCCTGGTCGCCGACGGCCGCGACATGGGCACGGTCATCTTCCCGGACGCCCCGTTCAAGGTGTTTCTGACCGCCAGCGCCGAGGAAAGGGCGGAGAGGCGCTATAAGCAGTTGAAAGACAAAGGGGTTTCGGTTACGTTAGACGGTCTGCTACGGGAGATTCTCGCCCGCGACGCGCGCGACGCCCAGCGCGCGGTGGCGCCGCTGCGACCGGCCGAGGAGGCCGTCCGCATCGACACCACCGGCTTGGGCATCGACGCGGTGGTCGACCAGGTGCTGGCCTTGTTGCCGGCGCGCTGAGCGATATCGCGCGAGCGTCTTTCTCCCGCAGCGGATGCAGCAACAGCCCCGCCGCAATTCCGCGGCGGATCAACCACAACACATGGTGCGGCTCCATCGCGCCACATAACGGGTGGGTCGACCACGCGCTGCTTGCGTCGCCATGACGGCGACGATGCCAGCCGGTGCGGCCCGTGTGTTCAACCGAGTATTCAATCCAATGACCGAATCATTTGCCGAACTGTTCGAACAGAGCCAGCAGTACCTGGCCAAGCTGAAGCCGGGCGCCATCGTCACCGGCGTCGTCGTGGAAGTCCGCGGCGACGTGGTGGTGATCAACGCCGGCCTGAAGTCCGAAGGCATCGTGCCGATCGAACAGTTCCGTAACGACGCCGGCGAGATCGACGTCGCCGAAGGCGACGAAGTCAAGGTCGCCCTCGACTCGATCGAAAATGGCTTTGGCGAAACCGTCCTTTCGCGCGAGAAGGCCAAGCGCGCGATGGTGTGGGACGAGCTGGAAGCCGCGCTGGAAAAGAACGAAACCATCACCGGCCGCATCAGCGGCAAGGTCAAGGGTGGCTTCACCGTCGACATCAAGGATGTCCGCGGCTTCCTGCCGGGGTCGCTGGTGGACGTGCGCCCGGTGCGCGACTCCGCCTACCTGGAAGGCAAGGAACTCGAGTTCAAGCTGATCAAGCTGGACCGCAAGCGCAATAACATCGTCGTCTCCCGCCGCGCGGTGGTCGAGAGCGAGTACAGCGTCGAGCGCGAACAGCTGATGGAGAAGCTGCAGGAAGGCGCGATCCTCAAGGGCGTGGTCAAGAACCTCACCGACTACGGCGCGTTCGTCGACCTCGGCGGCATCGACGGCCTGCTGCACATCACCGACATGGCGTGGAAGCGCGTGCGTCACCCGTCCGAAGTGGTCGAAGTCGGTCAGGAACTCGACGTCCGCGTGCTCAAGTACGACCGCGAGCGCAACCGCGTTTCGCTCGGCCTCAAGCAGCTGGGCGAGGATCCGTGGGACAACATCGCCCGCCGCTACCCGGCCAACACCCGCGTGTTCGGCAAGGTCAGCAACGTCACCGACTACGGCGCGTTCGTCGAGATCGAGCCGGGCGTCGAAGGCCTGGTGCACGTGTCCGAGATGGATTGGACCAACAAGAACGTCAACCCGTCCAAGATCGTCCAGGTCGGCGACGAGGTTCAGGTCATGGTCCTGGACGTCGACGAAGAGCGTCGCCGCATCTCGCTGGGCATGAAGCAGGTCACCAGCAACCCGTGGGAGACCTTCGCGGCCATCCACAAGAAGGGCGACAAGGTCGAAGGCCAGATCAAGTCGATCACCGACTTCGGCATCTTCATCGGCCTGGACGGCGGCATCGACGGCCTGGTCCACCTGTCCGACATCAGCTGGAACACCACCGGCGAAGACGTGGTCCGCAACTTCAAGAAGGGCGACACCCTGGAAGCCGTGGTCCTGGCGGTCGATCCGGAGCGCGAGCGCATCAGCCTGGGCGTCAAGCAGCTGGAGCAGGACCCGATGGGTCAGTACGTCGCTTCCAACGCCAAGGGCTCGATCGTCAAGGGCGTGGTGAAGGAAGTCGACGCCAAGGGCGCCACCATCGAGCTGGCCGACGGCATCGAAGGCTACGTCGCCGCGCGCGACATCGCCAAGGAGCGCGTCGAAGACGCTTCGCAGTACCTGAAGGTCGGCCAGGAAGTCGAGGCCAAGATCATCGGTACCGATCGCAAGGGCCGCAGCATGCAGCTGTCGATCAAGGCGAAGGACGAAGCCGAGCAGCAGGAGGCTCTGGCCGACTACAACCGTCAGGCCGGCGACGCCGCCAGCGGCACCACCAGCCTCGGCGCGCTGCTGCGCGAGCGTCTGGGCGGCAAGTCCGAGTAAACGCTGTTCCGTTTCAGGCACTACGGCCCGGTTCGTCCGGGCCGGCAACACCGATGCTCCACCGAGGCGGCCCGGCAGGGCCGGGCCGCCTTCGGTCTGCGGCAGGGGATCGCGAGCGATCGCGACGCCGCAGCACTTCCGAATCTTTCGCGGCCAGGCCACGTTTCGCCTATGACCAAGTCCGAGCTCATCGAGATCCTTTCGCAGCGTCAGGCCCACCTCAAGGGCGACGATGTGGATCTGGCGGTGAAGGCTTTGCTGGAAATGATGGGCGGCGCGCTCTCCGCCGGCGACCGCATCGAGATCCGCGGTTTCGGCAGCTTCTCTCTGCATTACCGTCCGCCGCGCCTGGGCCGCAATCCCAAGACCGGCGAATCGGTCGCGCTGCCCGGCAAGCACGTGCCGCACTTCAAGCCCGGCAAGGAACTGCGCGAACGCGTCAGCGGGGCGACCCCGCTCGACGAAGACGCCTGATCCGGCCAAACCGGGCCGCCCGCGCCGCGTCCGCTGCGCCGCGCCGGCCTTTGCGGCAACCTCCCGATTCGTCCGTCCGGCGCCTCGCCGGCCCGTCCGCGCATCTACGCGGCCTGCATTCGCGTCCGTTAAGCTAGGCGCGACACGCACCCGCCGGTGCACGACTTCCGGAACTCTCCCATGCGCGTGATCCGCCTTCTCGTCGCCCTGGCCTGCCTCGCGGCAGGGGCGATCCTCGGCGCACTCAACCGCCAGATCGTCAGCATCGACCTCGGCATCGGTTTCGTGCCGCCGACCTCGCTGGGCATCGCCCTGATCGTGGCCCTGCTGATCGGCGCCCTGATCGGCGGCCTGGCGATCAGCGCCAGCGTGGTGCTGCCGCTGCGCCGTCGCCTGGCCCGCGCCGAGCGCGCCGCTTCCGCAGCGCCGGCCGCCGAGCCGAACCTCACCGGTCCCGAGGTCTGAGCATGGAGTTCATCAGCCAGTGGTTCTGGTTCTTCCTGTTGCTGCCGATCGCCGCCATCGGCGGCTGGGTGGTCGGCCGACGCGGCGGCGAGCGCCATAGCGACACCCAGGTCAGCCGCCTGTCGACCACGTATTTCCGCGGCCTCAACTACTTGCTCAACGAGCAGCCGGACAAGGCGATCGAGCTGTTCCTGCACATCGCCGAACTGGACAAGGACACCTTCGAGACCCAGGTCGCGCTGGGCCACCTGTTCCGCCGCCGCGGCGAAGTCGACCGCGCG
This sequence comes from Lysobacter sp. Soil_C_15, assembly GCF_057657315.1. NCBI lineage: Bacteria > Pseudomonadati > Pseudomonadota > Gammaproteobacteria > Lysobacterales > Lysobacteraceae > Lysobacter > Lysobacter sp. Soil_C_15. The sequence goes on along the minus strand of NZ_JBDGIR010000002.1, from coordinate 406,309 downwards.
ATCCGCCTGCACCAGGCCCTGGTCCAGCGCCCCGGCCTGAGCGATCAGCAGAAGGTCCAGGCCCTGCTCGCGCTGGGCGAGGACTACATGCGCTCCGGCCTGCTCGACCGCGCCGAGACGGTGTTCAGCGACCTGGTCGCGCTGGACATGCGCGCGCCGCTGGCGCTGCGCCACCTGATCGGCATCTACCAGGCCGAGCGCGACTGGGGCAAGGCGATCGAGAACGCGCAGCGCTTCGAAGCGGCGACCGGCGAACCGATGGGCAAGCTGATCGCCCAGTTCGAATGCGAACTGGCCGACCGCCACCGCGCCGCCGGCGAGATCGACGCCGCGCGCGAAGCGGTCAAGCGCGCTTACGAGGCCGACGCCAACTCGGTCCGCGCTGGCATGCTCGAAGGCCGGATCGAAGTCGAGGCCGGCAACGACGGCGCGGCGATCCGCGCCTTCGAGCGCGTCGCCCGCGCCGACCCGGACTACCTGCCGGAAGTGCTGCCGGCGCTGTTGAGCTGCTACGAGCGCGACGGCGACGCGACCGGCGCGCGCGCCTTCCTGGCCGAGATGTGCGAGCACTACCGCGGCATCGCTCCGGTGCTGGCGCTGACCCGCATGGTCGAGGCCGAAGACGGCGTGCCGGCCGCACGCGCCTACCTGGCGCGCCAGCTCAAGGACCGGCCGTCGGTGCGCGGCGAGGCCGCCCTGATCGACCTGACCCTGGCCGAGAACGCCGATCCGCTGGCGACCCTGCACGACCTCAAGCACATCACCGACCAACTGCTGGTACGCAATCCGAGCTACCGCTGCAACCGCTGCGGCTTCGGCGCGCGCAGCCACCACTGGCAATGCCCGAGCTGCAAGGAGTGGGGCACGGTCAAGCCGCTGCTCAACTACGCGGTGGTCTGAGCGATGTGGGCTTGGATCGCGATCTATGCGGCGCTCGGCGCCGCGGGCACTTGGCTGGCGCGCGCCTATGCGCTGCACCGGCGCATGATCGACGAACCTGGCGAGCGCCGCAGCCATAGCGTGGCGACGCCGCGCGGCGGCGGCATCGCCATCGTCGCCGCCTTGCTGATCGCGACGGTCGCGGTCGGGGTGCGCTTTCCGACGCATGCGCCGTTGGCGGCGGCGTTCGGGCTCGGTCTGATCCTGATCGCCGGCATCGGCTGGGTCGACGACCACCGGCCGCTGTCGCCTTGGCTGCGCCTGGGCGTGCATGCCCTGGCCTCGGCCCTGCTGGGCGCCGCGGTGGGGGCGCTGCAGGGCGATCCCTGGCTCGGCCTGGCTGCGTTCGCCCTGGCGATCGGCCTGACCAACGTGTGGAACTTCATGGACGGGATCAACGGCCTGGCTGCCTCGCAAGCGGCCCTGGTCGCCGTGGCCCTGGCCTGGCTGGGCGGTCCGGTGTGGAGTTGGCTGGCGCTGGCCCTGGCGGCGGCCTGCCTGGGTTTTCTGCCGTTCAATTTCCCGCGCGCGCGGATCTTCATGGGCGACGTCGGCAGCGGCGCGATCGGCTACGCCCTGGCCGGTCTGGCCGCGCTGGCGGCGAGCGGGCTCGGCTCGCGTTCAGCCCTGCTGCTGTGGCCGCTTGCCGCATTCATGGTCGACGCCGGCCTGACCCTGCTGAGCCGAGTCCGTCGCGGCGAACGTTGGTGGACGCCGCACACCCAGCACGCTTACCAAGTCTGGGCGCGTCGGGTAGGGCACACTCGGGTCACCCTCGCTTATGCGGCTTTCACGCTGCTGGCCGTAGTGTCGCTGCGCTATGTGACCGAAGTCCGGACTGGTTTCATCTTGGGTATGGGAGCGGCGTGGTATATGTCCGGCGCTTTTTTTTGGTGGCTTATCCGCAGGGCCGAAACACCGGACCGCGCCCAGGCGGCCTGACGCCCCGACCGACTATCGGCGGGGCGTCGTCGTTGCGATCCGCGGCACCCCGGATGTTCGATTCGACCGACTTAGCAGAGGCAAGGAATGAACTCATTGCGTGATCGTTTGAAAGGCGCGTTGCCCCGGTTGGCGGTGGTCGCGCACGATCTCGCGATGGTGTGGCTGGTCTGGCAGGCCCTGCACAAGCTGCGTTTCGGCGTGGTCCCCACGCCGCCGGCGTTGCCGCTGTGGTCGACCGAGATCGCCCTGGTGCTGGCCGCGCAGGGCCTGGTGTTCTGGCAGGTCGGCCTGTATCGCGGGCTGTGGCGTTTCGCCGGCGTGCCCGATCTTTGGAACATCTTCAAGGCCTGCATGCTCGGCCTGTTCGCGATCGTGCTGGGGCTGTTCCTGTACAACCGCCTCGACCTGGTGCCGCGCACCGTGCTGGTGCTGTACCCGCTGGTGCTGATGGGCATGCTCGGCGCCCCGCGCCTGCTGTACCGGGCCTGGAAGGACAGCCGCATCGACAGCGCCAACGCGGTCTCGGTGCGGATCCTGATCCTCGGCGCCGGCCGCGCCGGCGAGGCGCTGGTGCGCGACCTGCGCCGTTTCGGCACCTACCATCCGGTCGGCTTCCTCGACGACGCCGCGCGCCTGCGCGGCAGCAAGGTCCAGGGCGTGCCGGTGCTGGGCCAGGTCGACGACGTCGCCGAGATCGCGCGCGAAACCGCGGCCAAGCTGCTGGTGATCGCGATGCCCTCGGCCGACGCCACGGCGATGCAGCGGGTGGTGATGGCCTGCGAACGCACCGGCGTGCCGTTCCGGATGGTGCCGCGCCTGCAGGACGTGCTGGAAGGCCGCTCGCTGCCTGGCGAACTGAAGGAAGTGGCGATCGAGGACCTGCTCGGGCGCAAGCCGGTGATGCCGGACTGGAAAGCGATCCGCAGCTGGCTCGGCGCGCGTTCGGTGCTGGTCACCGGCGCCGGCGGTTCGATCGGCTCGGAGCTGTGTCGGCAGAGCGCCCGCCACGGCGCCAGCCGGATCGCCCTGATCGAGATCGACGAACTGGCCCTGGTCACCACCGAGACCGCGCTGCGTCGCGACTTCCCCGATGTCGAGTTCATCCCGATCCTCGGCGACTGCGGCGACAAGGCGGTGATCGAGTACGCGCTGAAGCTGGCCGAACCCGAAGCCGTGTTCCACGCCGCCGCCTACAAGCAGGTGCCGCTGCTGGAAGCGCAACTGCGCGAAGCGGTGCGCAACAACGTGCTGGCCACCGAAACCGTGGCCCGCGCCTGCCGCGCCGCCGGGGTCGGCACCTTCGTCCTGATCTCCACCGACAAGGCGGTCGACCCGGTCAACGTGCTCGGCGCGACCAAGCGCCTGGCCGAGATGACCTGCCAGGCCCTGGCCGACCAGCGCGCGACCCGGTTCGTCACCGTGCGCTTCGGCAACGTGCTCGACTCGGCCGGCAGCGTGGTGCCGCTGTTCCGCGAACAGATCCGCAGCGGCGGCCCGGTCACCGTGACCGATCCGGAAGTGACCCGCTTCTTCATGACCATCCCCGAAGCCTGCCAGCTGATCCTGCAGGCCTCGGCGATCGGCACCCACGAAGCGATCTACACCCTCGACATGGGCGAGCCGGTGCCGATCCGCCTGCTGGCCGAGCAGATGATCCGCCTGGCCGGCAAGACCCCGGGGCGCGACGTCGCCATCGTCTACACTGGCCTGCGCCCGGGCGAGAAGCTGCACGAGACCTTGTTCCACGCCGACGAGCGCTACCGCCCGACGGTGCATCCCAAGATCCTGCAGGCCGAGCCGCGCGACGTGTCGATGACGGCGCTGGAAGGCTCGCTGCAGCAGCTGCGCGAGGCCTCGGTGCGGTACGACCGCGACGCGCTCAATTCCTTGCTGCGCATCGCAGTCCCGGAATTCCAGCCGGTCGGCGAACATCCGGATTACAAAGAGTCGGCTACGGTGGTCGCATTTCCCGCCCGTAACGCCAGGAAGATTTGATGGCTACAGCTCCCGTCAAGGCCCGTATCCGCAAGGCCGTGTTTCCGGTGGCCGGTCTGGGCACCCGGTTCCTTCCCGCCACCAAGACGGTGCCCAAGGAAATGCTGCCGATCGTCGATCGGCCGTTGATCCAGTACGCGGTCGACGAGGCGATCGAAGCCGGCTGCGACACCCTGGTCTTCGTCACCAACCGCTACAAGCACGCGGTCGCCGATTACTTCGACAAGGCCTACGAGCTCGAACACAAGCTGGAGCGCTCGGGCAAGACCGAGCAGTTGGAGCTGATCCGCCATGTGCTGCCGGAAGGCGTGCGCGCGGTGTTCGTGACCCAGGCCGAAGCGCTGGGCCTGGGCCATGCGGTGCTGTGCGCCAAGGAAGTGATCGGCAACGAACCGTTCGCGGTGGTGTTGCCGGACGACCTGATCTGGAACCGCGGCCCCGGCGCGCTCAAGCAGATGGCCGATGCGGCCCAGGCCAGCGGCGCCAGCGTGATCGCGGTGCAGGACGTGCCGCGCGAGCAGACCGGCAGCTACGGCATCGTCGCCACCGACGGCTTCCAGGCCCGCCAGGGCCGGATCCGCGCGATCGTCGAGAAGCCCAAGCCCGAGGCCGCGCCGAGCAATCTGGCCGTGGTCGGCCGCTACGTGCTCAACCCGCGCATCTTCGAACTGCTGGAAAGCACCACTCCGGGCGCCGGCGGCGAGATCCAGCTGACCGACGCGATCGCGACCCTGCTCGAGCAGGAAACGGTCAACGCCTATCGCTTCCAGGGCACCCGCTTCGACTGCGGCACCCACCTGGGCCTGATCGAGGCGACCATCCGCTACGCGCTCGACCACGAGACCCTCAGCGATTCGGCGCGCCAGCTGATGCAGAACGCGCTCAGCGAACTCGGCGTCGAGGATCTGGCTTGAAGCCAGGAGTCGGGTAGAGAGCCAGAAGGTAACAAGTAGGAGTCAGGACTTAGCGAAGTCAAAGACACAAGCTTTGCCGCTATCTCCTTCCTAGCCGCTGCCCGCCCAGGCCAGGGCCAGCAGCGAGGCCGTGGCGCAGGCGCCGGCCGCGACCTGCGCGGCGCGGCCCATCGACAGACTGCGCCGCGCCCAGGCCGCGGCGATCTCGCCGCGCAGCACGCGCACGTCGCGGTAGGTCTTCCATTCGTGCGGCGGGAACCGGCCTTGCGCGCTCGCGGCACGGCCGAGCCGGCAGAGGCTTCGGCCCCACAGGACCAGCGGCGGCACCGGCGCGGCCAGCATCGCCGCGATCGCCAGGCCGAGCCCATGCCGCGCCTGCGCGGCCGGACCGGCCAGGGCCTGGGCCTGCACGGCCAGCAGCCAGTCGCGCCATTGCCACAGGCCCAGGCCGCACATCACCGCCAGCGCGCCCAGCAAGGCCAGGCTGCGTCTGCGGTAGGCTAGGTCGGCACGGTGGATGTCGTGGATGTCGGTGTTTTGCATGTCCTGCGGCACTCTTCGCCGTCGATCGCCGTCCTCAACGCCGCCATCAGAACAGCCGCTCTCGTCCCATGTCCATGCCCGCCGACAGTTTTTATCGCGCCAGCCTGCCGCAGGCGCCGTCGTGGCCGCCGCTGCAGCAGCGCCGCAGCGCCCGGGTCTGCGTGATCGGCGGCGGTTTCGCCGGGCTCAACACCGCGCTGGGGCTGGCCGAACGCGACTGGCCGGAGGTGGTGTTGCTGGAAGCGCAGACGGTCGGCCACGGCGCCTCGGGGCGCAACGGCGGCTTCGTGTTCGGCGGTTTCTCGCGCGGCGAGGACGCGCTGCTGCGCGAGCTCGGCGCGCAGCGCGCCCGCGCCCTGTATGCGGGCACCACCGCGGCGGTGGAACTGATCCGCCGGCGCATCCACGAGCACCGCATCGACTGCGATGCGGTCGAAGCCGGCATCCTGTGGGCCAACTGGTTCCGCGATCCGCAGGTGCTGCGCGCGCGCCAGCGCCTGCTGGCCGAACACTACGGGGTCGAGTGGGAGTGGTGGCCGCGCGAGCGCTTGCGCGAGCAGGTGCGCAGCGAGCGTTACCACGACGCCCTGTACGAACCGCGGGCCTTGCACTTCCATCCGCTGAAATACGCCCAGGGCCTGGCCGCGTTGGCGGGCCGGCTCGGCGTGGCGGTGCACGAAGCCAGCCCGGCGATCGAGCTGCGACGCAACGGCGCCGGCTGGCGGGTGCGCACCGCCCAGGGCGAGGTCGAGGCCGAGCAGGTGGTGCTGGCCTGCGGCGGCTACCTGGCCGGCCTGCGCCGCGACGTCGACGCGGCGGTGATGCCGATCGCGACCTACGTCATGGTCACCGCGCCGCTCGGCGCGCACCTGGAACGGGCGCTGCGCACGCGCGCGGCGGTCTACGACACCCGTTTCGCCTTCGACTACTATCGGCCGCTGCCGGACACGCGCTTGCTGTGGGGTGGCCGGATCTCGGTACTGGACCGCTCGCCGGAGCAGGTCCAGCGGTTGTTGTACCGCGACCTGCTCAAGGTGTTTCCGCAGTTGGCCGGAGTCGGCATCGACTACGCCTGGTCCGGGCTGATGAGCTACGCCCGCCACCAGATGCCGCAGATCGGCCGGATCGACGAAGGGCTGTGGCTGGCCCAGGCTTTCGGCGGCCACGGCGTGGCGCCGACCACCTTCGCCGGCGAGCGCCTGGCCGCGGCGATCGCAGTGGGCGACGACCGCTGGCGCGAGTTGAGCGACTACGGCCTGGTCTCGGCGTGGAAGCCGGCCGGGTTGGCGGCGGCGCAAATCAGTTATACCTGGGCCCAGTTCAAGGACTGGTGGAAAGACCGCAGCGAAGGACATAGCGCATGAGCCAGACCGGCGACGACAACACTCGCGACGGCAGCGCCCGCAACGACAGCACCCACCACGCCGCACACGGCCTGATCGGGTGGAGCGATTTCGAGAAAGTGATGATCTGCGCCGGCACGGTGACCCAGGTCGAGGAGTTTCCGCAAGCGCGCAAGCCGGCGTGGAAACTGTGGGTCGACTTCGGCCCGCACGGCATCCGCAAGACCAGCGCGCAGATCCGCGATCTGTATGCGGCGCAGGACCTGGTCGGCCGGCAGATCGTCGGGGTGATCAATTTTCCGCCCAAGCAGATCGGCCCGTTCGTGTCCGAATTCCTGCTGACCGGATTTCCGACCGAGGACGGCGTGGTCGTCACCGCGATCGAGCGGCCGGTGCCGAACGGTACCCGGTTGGCGTGACCTCGAGGGTCGCGATCGGCGAGGTTCGCGGGTGTGCGGCGGGGCAGGGAAGAGTGACGGCAACCGCGGCGGGGACAGCAACGGCAACAGCAACGGCAACAGCAACGGCAAATCCCCCCTAGCCCCCCTTTTTCAAAGGGGGGAATGGGAGCGGGAGGCGCTGTCAGCTGCTCTCTTTTCGAAATGGGGAGGGGAGTAGGGCGCCGTGCAGTTGCCCCCTTTTCGAAATGGGGAAAGGGGGGGCGGTGCAGTTGCCCCCTTTGAAAAAGGGGGCGGCGGCCGCGTAGCGGACGCGGGGGATTTGCTTTTGCTCTTGCTTTTGCCCTGGCGCTCTCCGTGCCGTTGTCGTAGCAACCAGCAACCAAGCGCCACAGCGCCGACGTCGGTCCGGCGCACCGCATGCTCCGCTTCCGCGGCGGACCCCGAAACGCAGAAAGGCGGCCGGAACCCGGCCGCCTTTCCCTCGCTTCCTCGCCGGCGCCCCGGACCGGGGCGCCGTGGGGCGCGTTTACAGCGCTTCGATGATCCCCGCCGCGCCCATGCCGGTGCCGATGCACATGGTCACCATGCCGTACTTGAGCTGGCGACGGCGCAGGCCGTGGACGATCGTCGCGGTGCGCACCGCGCCGGTCGCGCCGAGCGGGTGGCCCAGCGCGATCGCGCCGCCGAGCGGGTTGACCTTGGACGGATCCAGCTCGCTGTCGCGGATCACCGCCAGGGCCTGCGCGGCGAAGGCTTCGTTGAGTTCGATCCAGTCCAACTGGTCCTTGCTCAGGCCAGCCTGCTTGAGCGCCTTCGGGATCGCCGCGATCGGGCCGATGCCCATCACTTCCGGACGCACGCCGGCGACCGAGAAGCTGACGAAGCGGGCCAGCGGGGTCAGGCCGTAGTCCTTGACCGCCTGTTCGGAGGCCAGCAGCACCGCGGCGGCGCCGTCGCTCATCTGCGAGCTGTTGCCGGCGGTCACGGTGCCGCCGAACTGGCCGTTGCGGAACACCGGCTTGAGCTTGCCCAGGCCGTCCAGAGTGGTGTCCAGACGCGGGCCTTCGTCGGTATCGATCAGGGCCTGCTTGAGGCGGATCGTGTTGCCGGCCAGGTCGGGCAGGTGCGAGGCGATCTGGTAGGGGCTGATCTCGCTCTTGAACTCGCCGGCCTGGATCGCGGCGATGGCCTTCTGGTGCGAAGCCAGGGCGAACGCGTCCTGTTCCTCGCGCGAGACCTTCCATTCCTCGGCGACCTTCTCGGCGGTGATGCCCATGCCGTAGGCGATGGCGACGTGGTCGTCCTTGAACACCGACGGGCTCAGGGCGACCTTGTTGCCCATCATCGGCACCATCGACATCGACTCGGTGCCGCCGGCCAGGACCAGGTCGGCGTTGCCGAGGCGGATCTCGTTGGCGGCCAGGGCCACGGCCTGCAGGCCGGACGAGCAGAAGCGGTTGATGGTCTGCGCGGCGACCGTGTTGGGCAGGCCGGCCAGCAGCACGCCGATGCGCGCCACGTTCATGCCTTGCTCGCCTTCCGGCATCGCGCAGCCGATGATCGCGTCGTCGATCCGGCCCAGGTCGATGCCCGGCGCCTGCGCGACCACCGACTTGAGCACGTGGGCGAGCATGTCGTCGGGACGGGTGTTGCGGAACACGCCGCGCGGCGCCTTGCCGACCGGGGTGCGGGTGGCGGCGACGATGTAGGCTTCTTGCACTTGCTTGCTCATTGGATTCTCCGGAGTCGGGAATCGGGAGTCGGGAATCGGGAATCGAAGAGCCGAAGCCCGATTCCCGTCCCGATCGCCGTATCCCGCTTTAACGATTCTCGATTCTCAATTCCCGGCGCAACGTCGGTTGCGCAGAGGCTTGTTCCCGGCGCAAGGTCAGTTGCGCAGGGGCTTGCCGGTCTTGAGCATGTGCGCGATGCGTTCCTGGGTCTTGGGCATCTGCGCCAGGGCGACGAAGTGCTCGCGCTCGAGCTTGAGCAGCCATTCCTCGTCGACCAGCGAGTTGCGGTCGACTTCGCCGCCGCAGATCACGGTGGCGATGCGGCTGGCGATCTCGTAGTCGTGCGGCGAGATGAAGCGGCCTTCGAGCATGTTGACCAGCAGCATCTTGAAGGTGGCGATGCCGACGTCGCCGGCGACCTGGATGCGGCGCGCCGGCAACGGCGGGCGGTAACCGCTTTCGGCCAGCGCGCGCGCCTGGGCCTTGGCCACGTGCAGCAGCTCGAAGGCGTTGAACACGACCGCGTCGCCGTCGCGGGCCAGCTTGAGCTCGCGCGCTTCGAAGGCCGAGGTCGAGACCTTGCCCATGGCCACGCTCTCGAAGGCGGTCTTGAGCTGGGCGAACACGTCGCCGCCCGGGCCGGCGGCCTCGGAGGCGCGCACCGCGAATTCCTTCAGGCCGCCGCCGGCCGGCAGCAGGCCGACCCCGGCCTCGACCAGGCCGATGTAGCTTTCCAGCGCGAACACGCTGCGCGCGGCGTGCATCTGGAACTCGCAGCCGCCGCCCAGGGCCAGGCCGCGCACCGCCGCGACCACCGGCACCAGCGAGTACTTGATCCGCTGGCTGGTGGCCTGGAAGTTGGCGACCATCGCCTCGAAGCCCTTGATGTCGCCGGCCTGCAGCAGGCCCAGCGCGCCGGACAGGTCGGCGCCGGCCGAGAACGGTTCCTTCGGCTGCCAGATCACCACGCCCTTGAACTGTTTCTCGGCGATGGCGATGGCTTCCTGGATGCCGTTGAGCACATGATCGTTGACCGTGTGCATCTTGGTCTTGAAGCTGATCACGGCGATATCGTCGCCGTCGTCGGCCCACAGACGGATGCCGTCGTTTTCATAGACGGTGCGGCCCTGCGAGAACTTCTCGCCGATCAGGGCGTCGGGGAAGCGCTGGCGCGCGTAGACCGGGTTGGACGAGCGCGGCACCTGGGCATTGCGGCCCGGGCTGTAGCTGCCCTTGCCGTCGTGCACGCCTTCGCGGCCGTCGAACACCCAGTTCGGCAGCGGCGCGCTGGCCATGGCCTTGCCGTCGACGATGTCCTCGGCGATCCAGTCGGCGACCTGCTTCCAGCCGGCGGCCTGCCAGGTCTCGAACGGGCCCAGCGACCAGCCGTAGCCCCAGCGCATGGCGAAGTCGACGTCGCGCGCGGTGTCGGCGATCGATTCCAGGTGGAAGGCGCTGTAGTGGAAGCTGTCGCGGAACACCGCCCACAGGAACTGCGCCTGCGGGTGCTGGCTGGCGCGCAGCGCGGCGAACTTCTTGCTCGGGTCCTTTTCCTTCAGCAGGCCGGCCACTTCGGCGTCGAGCTCGCCGGCCGAGGCGCGGTAATCCTGCGCCGCCAGGTCCAGGACCAGGATGTCCTTGCCTTTCTTGGTGTACACGCCGGCGCCGGTCTTCTGGCCGAGCGCGCCCTTGCCGATCAGCGCCGACAGCCACTTCGGCGCCTGGAAATAGCCGTGCCACGGGTCGTCGGGCAGGGTGTCGGCCATGGTCTTGATGACGTGGGCCATGGTGTCCAGGCCGACCACGTCGGCGGTGCGGAAGGTCGCCGACTTCGGCCGGCCGATCGCCGGGCCGGTCAGCGCGTCGACGGTGTCGAAGCCCAGGCCGAACTGCTCGGTGTGGTGCATCGCCGCCAGCATCGAGAACACGCCGATGCGGTTGCCGATGAAGTTCGGGGTGTCCTTGGCGATCACCACGCCCTTGCCCAGGGTGGTGGTGAGGAAGGTTTCCAGGCCCTCCAGCACCGCCGCGTCGGTGGTCTTGGCCGGGATCAGCTCGGCCAGGTGCATGTAGCGCGGCGGGTTGAAGAAGTGCACGCCGAGGAAGCGGTGGCGCAGCTCTTCCGGCAGCACCTCGGCGAGCTTGTTGATGCCCAGGCCGGAGGTGTTGGAGGCCAGCACCGCGTGCGCCGGCACGAACGGGGCGATCTTCTTGTACAGGTCCTGCTTCCAATCCATGCGCTCGGCGATCGCCTCGATCACCAGGTCGCAGTCGCGCAGCTGTTCCAGGCCGGTGTCGTAGTTGGCCGCGGTCAGGCGCTCGGCCAGGGCCTTGCTCGCCAGCGGCGCCGGGCTCAGCTTGGCCAGGTTGGCGATGGCCTTGGCGACCACGCCGTTGGGGTCGCCTTCCTTCGCGGCCAAGTCGAACAGGACCGTGTCGACGCCGGCGTTGGTCAGGTGCGCGGCGATCTGGGCGCCCATGACGCCGGCGCCGAGGACGGCGGCGCGACGGACTAGCAATTGCTTGGACATCGTCTACAACTCCTTGAAGGAATTCGAAACTTCGTGGGCGAGGGGAGTTCTGCGGGCGGTATCGGTACGACCGGGGCGCTGGGCTCTCCGGCGGCGCCGGCCCCCGCCGGGACCGGGCCTGGCGCCGCTCAGCTCTTGAAGCCGGCGGCGGCGAAACGGATCAGTTCGCGCGCGGCGCGTTCGCGGTGCGCCTGTTCGGTGACGCCGGCGGGTCGCTTGATCAGGCCGAAATCGGCCATGGCGTAGGTCAGCGCCCCGGCCAGGAAGTCCAGGCGCCAGTACAGCTCTTCCTTGCTCAGCCCCGGCACCGCGCCGGCGATGGCCTTGGCGAACTCGCGCAGGACGTGGCCGTAGTGGTCGGACAGGAACTTGCGCAGGCTGTCGTTCTTCTCGGCGTAGGCACGGGCGATCACCCGGACGAAGGCGCCGCCGCCGTTGCGGTCCTGGGCCAGGGCCAGGGCGGGCTGGACGAAGGCGGCCAGGATCGGCTCCAGCTCGCCCGGGTGCTCGGCGACCGCGGCCTTGAGCGCGTTCATGCGCTGGCCGGTCATTTCGTCCATGCGCCGGCGGAACACCTCGTTGACCAGGTTTTCCTTGCTGCCGAAGTGGTAGTTGACCGCGGCGATGTTGACGTCGGCGCGGCTGGTGACCTGGCGCAGCGAGGTGCCGGTGAAGCCGAACTGGGCGAACAGCTCTTCGGCGGCGCCGAGGATGCGGTCCTTGGTCGAGAAATGGGCGGTGCTGGACATGGAGAAGGTGCGGCCGGTCGGGAAGGGCGGGCGACCGCGGACCGCGGCCTGAATCAAACGCTTGTTTGATGCTAGTCGCGGCGCCCCCGGCTCGTCAACGGTAAACGTACTCATCCGTACGGGGCGGCGGAAGCCCCGTCCGCGGACACCGCCAGAGGATGCAAAAGCAGTGAGCGATCCGTTAGAATTACCGCAGCCATATCGGCTAAACCCGCGTCCCGTCGCGGGTTTTCTGTTATTCTCGGGCCGACCGCAAGCGGCCCGCCTACCCGGAGAGTATCCATGGCGCTGGAGCGCACCCTGTCCATCATCAAGCCCGACGCCGTTGCCAAGAACGTGGTCGGCGAGATCTACACCCGTTTCGAGAAGGCCGGCCTGAAGGTCGTCGCCGCCAAGATGAAGCATCTCTCGAAGCAGGAAGCCGAAGGCTTCTACGCCGTGCACCGCGAGCGTCCGTTCTTCGCCGCCCTGGTCGAGTTCATGATCAGCGGCCCGGTGATGATCCAGGTCCTGCAGGGCGAGGGCGCGGTGCTGAAGAACCGCGAGCTGATGGGCGCCACCAATCCGAAGGACGCCGCGCCGGGCACGATCCGCGCCGACTTCGCCGACAGCATCGACGCCAACGCCGTGCACGGTTCGGACAGCCTGGAGAACGCCGCGATCGAAATCGCGTACTTCTTCCCGGCTACCGACGTCTACGCGCGTTGATCCGCTCGACGCAGCACGCATCGCGAGCCAAGCAGTGAACGATATCCGCGACAACGCAAACGACCTTCCTCCCGCCGGCGATGCGCAGGCGGCGGAAACCGCTGCGCGCGCGGACGCGCCCGCTCCGGCGGGCGCGGCGGCGAAGCCGGCCGCGGCCGGCTCCGTCGTGCCGGACAACGGCAAGACCAACCTGTTCGATCTCGACCGCGCCCAGCTCGAGGATTTCTTCGAGCAGACCCTGGGCGAGAAGCGCTACCGCGCGCACCAGGTGATGAAGTGGATCCACCACCGCTACGTCACCGACTTCAACGACATGACCGACCTGGGCAAGGCGCTGCGCGCCAAGCTCGAGGCGCATGCGCAGGTGCGCGCGCCGATGGTCGTGTTCGACAAGCCCTCCGCCGACGGCACCCACAAGTGGCTGCTCGGCATGGACACCAAGAACGCCATCGAGGCGGTCTACATCCCCGACAAGGGCCGCGGCACGCTGTGCGTGTCCTCGCAGGTCGGCTGCGCGCTGAACTGCCAGTTCTGCTCGACCGCGACCCAGGGCTTCAACCGCAATCTGTCGACCGCCGAGATCATCGGCCAGGTCTGGGTCGCGGCGCGCCACCTCGGCAACGTCCCGCACCAGCAGCGCAAGCTCACCAACGTGGTGATGATGGGCATGGGCGAGCCGCTGGCGAATTTCGACAACGTGGTGCGGGCGATGAGCATCATGCGCGACGATCTGGGCTACGGCCTGGCCAACAAGCGCGTGACCCTGTCGACCGCCGGCATGGTGCCGATGATCGACAAGCTCGGCGAGGTCAGCGACGTGTCGCTGGCGGTGTCGCTGCACGCGCCCAACGACGAGCTGCGCAGCGAGCTGGTGCCGCTCAACAAGAAGTACCCGATCGCCGAGCTGATGGAGTCCTGCGTGCGCTACGCGCTGCGCAAGCGCGGCACCTCGGTGACCTTCGAATACACCCTGATGAAGGGCGTCAACGACCAGCCGACCCATGCGCGCCAGTTGGTCCGCCTGCTGCGCCAGTTCGACAACGCGGTGCAGATGAAGGACGCGGCCAAGGTCAACCTGATCCCGTTCAATCCCTTCCCCGGCACCCGCTTCGAGCGCCCGGACGACGCGGCGATCCGCGGCTTCCAGAAACTGCTCAACGAGGCCGGCATGATCGCGCCGGTGCGCCGCACCCGCGGCGACGACATCGACGCGGCCTGCGGCCAGCTCAAGGGCCAGGTCATGGACCGGACCCGGCGCCAGGCCGAGTTCCGCAAACAATTGCAGGCCCAGGGCCTGGATAAGGACGTCGGCGATGCCGCAGCCTGAGTTCCCCCGCCGCGCGTCCGCGACTGCCGCCGCGCCGGCGGGGCGGGCCTTGCGCACCGCGTTGCTGTCGGCCCTGATCGTATTCGCCGCCACCGCCTGCAACCGGCTGAGCTTCATCAAGCCGAACATGGAGCGCAAGGGCTTCACCCAGACCGCGATCGACTACGAGGTCGGCGACAAGCGCGAGCACAGCAATGCCTACGCCGCCGCCGGCCGGATCCAGGCCGCGCAGCGCTACCTCTCGCTCGGCGAGCGCGACAACGCGGCGGCCGAACTCAAGCAGGCGCTCAAGCTCGACCCCAAGTCGGCCGAGGCCTACAGCCTGATGGCGATGCTGGCCGAGCAGGGCGGCGACAACGCCAGGGCCGGCGGTTACTACCGCAAGGCCGCCGAACTGGCGCCCGACCGCGGCGCCGCGCTCAACAACTACGGCGTATGGCTGTGCGCCAACGGCCGCGCCAGCGAAGCGATGGGCTGGTTCGACCGCACCCTGGCCGACCCGCGCTATTCCACCCCGGCGGTGGCGCTGGCCAACAGCGGCGCCTGCGCCGATCAGATCGGCCAGGGCGAACGCGCCGACCGCGACCTGCGCATGGCGCTGGCGCTGGATCCGAACAGCGCGATGGCCTTGAGCGCGATGGCCAAGCGCCAGCTGCGCCTGGGCAAGGCTTTCGAGGCGCGGGCTTTTTCTGAACGCCGGCTGGCGCTCCAACCGGTTTCAGCTGAAGCGCTGATGACTGCGTCACAGATCGAAGAAAAACTCGGCGACACGGCTGCCGCCGCGAGATACGTTCAGCGTCTGAGGGCGGAGTTCCCTGACGCGCAGGGCTCCGGATTGGGGGATGGCGGTAGGTGATGATGCAGTCGAACGAATTCGCGCCTGAAGTCGGCGGAAGCTGCGGCGCGCGTCTGAAACAGGCCCGCATCGCGGCGGGGCTGTCCATCGAAGACGTCGCGACGCGCTTGAAGATGCCGACCCGCGTCGTGCAATCGCTGGAAACCGACGACGTCGCCTTGCTCGGCGCGCCGGTGTTCGTGCGCGGCCAGCTGCGCAGCTATGCGCGCCTGCTCGGCATCGACCTGGAAAATCAACTCGCAGCGACCCCGCTGGCGTCGACCGCGCCGTCCGAACTCGTCAGCCACACCCACACCCCGCGCTACCGCCGGGTGTTCGAGCAAACCACCCGCCGCGCCATCTACATCGTCCTCACGGCGGCGATCGCTGTGCCGGTGGTGATCGCGACCCGTCCGCACCTGGGCAACCAGGTCGCGGTGCAGTCGCTGGAAATGCCGGCCATGCCGGCCGCCGGCGACGCCGGTCCGGCCCAGCATCCGGCCGCGGCGCAGACGCCGCAGCGCACCCCGCTGATCGCCTCGATCGCGCCCTTGCCCACGCCGGCATCGGCGCCGGCGCAGAAGACGCTGAGCCTGAACTTCACCGGCGAAAGCTGGATCCAGGTGCGCGGCGGCGACGGCCGGGTGCTCGACGAAGGCACCGTGCAGGCCGGCCAGACCCGCAGCTACGCGCTGGCCGAGGTCGCCTACGTGAAGCTCGGCAACGTGCCGGGAGTGGAAGTGCGCAAGGCGGGCGAAGCGGTCGATCTGGCTCCGTTCAGCCGCGGAAGCGTGGCCCGCTTTACGCTATCCTCTGACGGTTCCCTCGCGCCGGCCTCGAACTGAGCGCAGCGGCGGGGTCGCGACCCTCGCCGGCCCGCACGCGGGCCGGTTCCCATTGACTCTGGCCGCGCCCGTTCGGGCGAGGGCCTTGCACGGCGGCGTACGGCCTAATGGCAATTGACGATCTGCTCGACGAACACGAACAAAGCGAACGCGTACTGGCCTGGTTGCGCGCCAACGGCGCGGCCCTGATCGGCGGCGTCGCCCTCGGCCTGGCCGCGATCGGCGGCTGGAAGTGGTGGGGCAACCACCAGCTCGAGCAGCACACCCGCGGCGCCAATCAGTTCCAGACCGCGGTCGACGCGCTCGAAGCCAAGGACAAGACCGCGGCCGCCAAGGTCAAGGCGCTGCCGCCGGGCATGTACCAGACCCTGGCCATGCTCGACCTGGCCAAGAGCCAGATCGAAGCCGGCCAGCGCGACGCGGCCATCGCCACCTTGAAGTCGATCAAGACCGAGGACGCTGCGATCGCCGAGATCGTCAACCAGCGCCTGGCGCGTCTGCTGATCGACGCCAAGCAACCGGCCGAAGCGATCAAGCTGCTGGCCAAGTCGAGCACCGCGATGGCGATCGAAGTCCGCGGCGACGCCCAGTTCGCCCTCGGCAAGGCCGAGCAGGCGCGCACCGAGTACAGCGCCGCCCTGGCCAAGCTCGACGCCGAGTCGCCGCGCCGCCGCCTGCTCGAACTCAAGCTCACCGAAGCCGGCGGCACGCCGGTCAAGCCCGAGGCCAAGTCTTGATGAAGTACGTTAATGCGGGTGGTTCGCCGTCGTTTTTCCCGGCCCGTAACGTCGCCCGCTTCGCCGCCGTCGCCTTGTGCGCGGTGGCGCTGAGCGGCTGCTCGACGGTCAAGGGCTGGTTCGGCGGCGGCAAGAAGGACGACGGCAAGCCCAACGAGCCGACCGAGCTCACCGACATCACGCCCAGCGTCAAGGTCGACAAGATCTGGTCGGTCAACGCCGGCAAGGGCGAAGACCGGATCGGCGTGCGCCAGGGCCCGACGGTGGCCGACGGCCGCGTCTACGCCGCGGCGATCAAGGGCGGCGTGCACGCCTACGACCTGCAGACCGGCAAGGAAGTCTGGCACTACGTGCCCAAGCGCGAAGACAAGGACAAGAAGGACAAGGACATCCGCCTGTCCGGCGGTCCCGGCGCGGGCGACGGCCTGGTCGTGATCGGCGGCCTGGACGGCGAGGTGATCGCGCTCGACGCGGCCACCGGCGCCGAGAAGTGGAAGGCCAAGGTCTCCAACGAAGTCATCGCCGCCCCGACGATCGGCCTGGGCATGGTGTTCGTGCGTTCCAACGACGGCCGCGTCACCGCCTTCGACGCCGCCAGCGGCGAGCGCCGCTGGTTCTGGAGCCATGAAGTGCCGATGCTGTCGGTGCGCGGCAACGGTTCGCCGACCCTGGGCCCGGGCTACGTCTTCGTCGGCAACGACGACGGCACGATCAACGCCCTGGCCGCCAACGACGGCCGCCCGACCTGGGACGCCCCGGTCGCGCTGCCGGAAGGCCGCAGCGAACTGGACCGCATGGCCGACGTCGACGGCGCCCCGGTGCTGGAAGGCACGGTGCTGTACGCGACCAGCTTCAAGAAGCGCACCGTCGCCATCGACGCGCCCAGCGGCCGTCCCATCTGGGTCAGCGATCATGGCGGCGTCGGCCGCCTCGGCATCGGCAGCGACCGCCTGATCGTGGCCGACCCGACCGGCCTGGTGTTCGGCCTCGACAAGGCCAGCGGCAGCGCCCTGTGGCAGCAGCCCTCGCTGGCGCGCCGCAACCTGTCCGGAGCGGCGGTGCAGGGCGACTACGCCGTGGTCGGCGACTACGACGGCTACATCCACTGGCTCAAGCTCGACACCGGCGAATTCGCCGCCCGGGCCCGGGTCGGCGGCAAGGCCCTGCGCGCCAGCCCGGTCGTCGTCGACGGCGTGCTGGTGGTGCAGAACGTGGAAGGCGAGCTGACGGCGTTCAAGTTGCAGTGAAGCCGGGAGTAGGGAATCGGGCATAGGCACTGGGGGTTCGGCGCGACCTGCGGGGCGCGCGGCCCGGCCCGGCACCGGTTTTCGATTCCCTGGTTTCCCGCTCGTCGTGTGACCTGCGGCCCGGACGGCGACTGCCGTTCCGGGCCGATTGTTTGAGCGCCGCCGCTCGCTTTCCGATGCGGCGACGTGCCCGGCCACGGCTCTCCGGATCGGAAGTCGGAGCGGCCAGGCAGCGGCTCTGGCACTATGTCGGCCTGTTTAGACGGAATCGGCCGCCGCCGCCGCTGGCTGACAGCGGCGTTCTCCGACTCTCCATTCCCCATTCCCCATTCCCGGCTCCAAACACATGCTCCCGCTCGTCGCCCTCGTTGGCCGGCCCAACGTCGGAAAATCCACCTTGTTCAACGCGCTTACGCGCAGCCGCGACGCGCTCGTCCACGACGAGCCCGGGGTGACCCGCGACCGCCATTACGGCGTGTGCCGGCCGGAAGGCCAGCGCGCGTTCGCGGTGGTCGACACCGGCGGCATCGCCGGCGAGGACGAGGGCCTGGCCGGCGCGACCGCGCGCCAGGCGCGCGCCGCCGCCGAGGAGGCCGACCTGGTGCTGTTCGTGGTCGACGGCCGCGAAGGCGCTTCGGCGCTGGACGACGAAATCCTGGCCTGGCTGCGCAAGACCGCGCGGCCGACCCTGCTGGTGGTCAACAAGACCGACGGCATCGACGCGCGCGAGGCGATCAACGACTTCGCCCGCTACGGCATCCGCGACGCGATCGCGGTGTCCTCGGCCCACCGCCAGGGCCTAGACGAACTGTTGAGCGAGGTACTGGGCCGCCTGCCGGCCGAAGGCAGCGCGACCGAACTGGACAACGATCCCAACCGGATCCGGGTCGCCTTCATCGGCCGCCCCAACGTCGGCAAGTCGACCCTGGTCAACCGCCTGCTCGGCGAGGAGCGGATGATCGCCTCCGACGTGCCGGGCACCACCCGCGACTCGGTCGCCATCGACATGGAGCGCGACGGCCGCCTGTACCGGCTGGTCGACACCGCAGGCGTGCGGCGCAAGTCCAAGGTCGAAGAGGCGGTGGAGAAGTTCTCGATCATCAAGACCCTGCAGGCGATCGAGCAGTGCCAGGTCGCGGTGGTCATGCTCGACGCCGGCGAAGGCGTCACCGACCAGGACGCCAGCGTGCTCGGCTACGCCCTCGACGCCGGCCGCGCGCTGGTGGTCGCGGTCAACAAGTGGGACGGGCAGACCGAGTACCAGCGCCAGCAGACCGAGAACCTGCTGATCCGCAAGCTGGCCTTCGTCGACTGGGCCGAGCCGGTGCGGATCAGCGCCAAGCACGGCTCCGGCCTGCGCGAGCTGTTCGCCGCGATCCATCGCGCGCATGCCTCGGCGACCACCGAGATCGGCACCAGCGAAGTCACCAAGGCCCTGGAGATCGCCTACGAAAGCAACCCGCCGCCGGTGGTGCGCGGGCACGTGGCCAAGCTGCGTTTCGCCCATCCGGCCGGAACCAATCCGCCGACCTTCGTCGTCCACGGCACCCGCCTGCGCACCCTGGCCGACAGCTACAAGCGCTACCTGGAGAATTTCTTCCGCAAGCGCTTCAAGCTGGTCGGCACCCCGGTGCGGTTCGTGTTCAAGGACAGCAGCAACCCGTACGAAGGCAAGAAGAACGTGCTGACCGAGCGCCAGGTGGCGAAGAAGCGCCGCCTGATCCGCCACGTCAAGCGCGGCAAGTAAGCGGCGCCCGCGCCGAACCGGAAAAACCCCGCCGTCGCGCGGGGTTTTTTTGTTCGCGCCGCGCCGCGCGGCGCCGGTCCGGTATCGGCGCCGCAGGCCGCAGGCACAATGGCGGCATCGCCGCCGCAAGCCCGCTCGCATGCAGATCCCGCGTTCCGAATTGACCTTGGGCATCCTCGCCGGCGGCCGCGCCAGCCGGCTGGGCGGGCTGGACAAGGCCTGGCTGCAGCGCGACGGCGAAGCCCAGGTGCTGCGCCTGGTGCGGCGTTTCCGCGAGCGGGTCGGGGCGGTGCGGATCAGCGCCAATCGCGATCTGGCGCGCTACTCAGCGCACGGTCTGAGCGCGGTGCGCGACAGCTTGAACGAGGTCGGCCCGTTCGGCGGTCTGGACGCCCTGGCGGCGGCCTGCTCTACGCCGTGGTTGTTCACCTTGCCGGTCGATGCGGTCGATGCCGCGCCGGAACTGCTGCCGGCGCTGATCGCCGCGCAGGACGGGCAGGGCGCCTACGCGGTCGACGACGACGGCGTGCAGCCGCTGTTCGCGCTGTGGCCGGCCGCGCCGCTGCGGCAGGCGCTGGCGCAGGCGGCCGAACGCGACCGCTGGGCGGTGCGCGAACTGCAGGCCGCACTCGGCATGGCCGCATTGCGCCTGGATGGCCTACGCTTCGGCAACCTCAATACGCCCGACGACCTGGCCGCGGCCGGTTTCGTGCCCGATCCGGATGGCTGAGCCGCCGCCTCGGCCGGCGCCGGCGGCCCTGCCGTTTGCCGATCCTCGCCCCGAATGCCCGCACCACCGGAGACCCCCGCACCATGACCGATTTCCCGACCGGGTTGCCGTTCGACGAGGCGATGGCGATCGTCGCCGAAGTCGCCGCCGCCCACCGGCTCGACAGCGAAACCCTGTCGCTGGGGCGCAGCCACGGCCGCGTCCTGGCCCACGACGTCGAGGCCGTCCTGTCGCTGCCGCCGTTCGACAACAGCGCGATGGACGGCTATGCGTTCCGCCATGCCGACCTCGACGGCGAGTCGACCCCGATGCGGGTGATCGGCGAACAGTTCGCCGGGCTTGCCGGCGACTGGCGGCTGGGGCCGGGCGAGTGCGTGCGCATCACCACCGGCGCGCCGCTGCCGGCCGGCGCCGATACGGTCGCGATCAAGGAGAACGTGCGCCTGGACGGCGATGCGGCGCTGATTCCGGCCTGCCCGCTCGGCCATCACGTGCGCTATGCCGGCGAAGACGTGCGCGAAGGCGAGCGGCTGCTGCAGGCCGGGCAGGTGCTGACCCCGGCGCGGGTGTCGCTGGCCGCCTCGTTGGGGCTGTCTTCGCTGGAGGTGCGGCGGCGCCCGACCGTGGCGGTGTTCACCAGCGGCGACGAACTGGTCGAGCCCGGCATGCCGCTGCGGCCGGGGCAGATCTACGACAGCAACCGCGAACTGCTGATGGGCCTGTTGCGCGCCGACGGCCTGGAGCCGACCGCCTGGCCGCGCCTGCCCGACGATCCCAAGCGGGTCGAGATCGCGCTGCGCGATGCGGCCTGCGCCTTCGATCTGGTGTTCACCTGCGGCGCGGTCTCGGCCGGGGAGAAGGACCATATCCCCACGGTGCTCGGCGAGTTCGGCCGGATCCATCTGTGGAAGGTGCGCATGCGCCCGGGCATGCCGCTGCTGTTCGCCAGCATGGACCAGGCGCGGCTGCTGGGCTTGCCCGGCAATCCGGTGTCGGTGCTGGCGACCTACCTGAGCTTCGGCCGCGCCCTGGTCGATGGCCTGCAGGGCCGCAGCGAGCCGCGGCCGCGCCTGCGCGCGCGCCTGGTCGGCGGCATCGACAAGACCCATCCGCGGCGCGAATTCGTGCGTGCGCGCCTGCGCAGCGACGAGCACGGCGTGCTGTGGGCCGACCCGAATCCAGCCACGGGCTCGCACCGGCTGCGAGCCGCGGCCGAGTCGGAGGCGCTGATGATGGTGCCGGAAGGACCCCAGCGACTGGGCGAAGGCACGGTGATGGAGGTTTGGCCTTACGCGTTGGGGTGAGGCAGCGAGCCGAGGGGGGAGGGCAGCGAGCCGAGCCGATCCCAACCGCCGCTCCGCGCAACGCTGCATCCCCGCATTCGCCTGCCGCCCCGCCGGCGAAAGCGGATAATCCCGGCATGAGCAGCGAACGTAGCGCCCCCGAGAGGATGGCCCCCGAGCAGATTTCCCCCACGCAGGCGCGCGCCCGCCAGGAGGCCGGCGCGATCCTGGTCGACGTGCGCGAGGCGCACGAGCGCGCGTCCGGCCAGGCCGAGCACGCGCTCGGCGTGGCCAAGGACGCGCTGGAAGCCGATCCGCGGGCCTTCCTGCCCGATCGCGGCGCCGAGATCGTGCTGATCTGCCAGTCCGGCGCGCGCTCGTTGCGCGCCGCGCAGGCCCTGCTCGACGCTGGCTACGCGCGCGTGGCCTCGGTCGACGGCGGCACCAGCGGCTGGATCGCCGACGGCCTGCCGCTGGCCGACCTGAAGCAGTCCGAGGCCGAGCGCGATTTCTACGATCGTTATTCGCGCCATCTGCGCCTGCCCGAGGTCGGCGAAGCCGGCCAGCGCAAGCTGCAGGCGGCGCGGGTGGCGATGGTCGGCGCCGGCGGCCTGGGCTCGCCGGCGGCGTTCTACCTGGCCGCGGCCGGGGTCGGCACCCTGGTCCTGGCCGACGACGACGTGGTCGACCGCAGCAATCTGCAGCGGCAGATCCTGCACACCGAGCAGCGCATCGGCACGGCCAAGGTCGAGTCGGCGAAGATCGCCCTGCAAGCGCTCAACCCGAGGGTGCGGGTGGAGACCTTCGCCGAACGCATCGGCGCCGACAACGTCGAGCGCCTGATCGGCGCGGCCGACGTGGTGTTCGACGGCGCCGACAATTTCCCGGTGCGCTATCTGCTCAACGACGCCTGCGTCAAGCTCGCCAAGCCGCTGGTGTACGGCGCGATCCATCGCTTCGAAGGCCAGGTCAGCCTGTTCGACGCCGGCCGCCATCGCGGCGAGCGGCCCTGCTACCGCTGCCTGTTCCCCGAGCCGCCGCCGCCGGAAGCGGCGCCGAACTGCGCCGAGGCAGGCGTGCTCGGCGTGCTGCCGGGAGTGATCGGGCTGATCCAGGCCACCGAAGTGGTCAAGCTGATCCTCGGCCTGGGCGAGCCGCTGGCCGGGCGCCTGCTGCATTTCGACGCGCTGGGGCTGCGCTTCCGCGAGACCCGCCTGCGCCCGGACCCGGATTGCCCGGTGTGCGCGCCGGGCCGGCCATTTCCCGGCTATATCGATTACCACGCCTTCTGCAGTGCGCATTGAGCGGCTGCTGCTGGCCTGCCTGCTGGCGGCAGGCCTTCCGGCCTCGGCGCGGCCCCCCGCGCCGATGGCGCTGGAGCGCCTGGCCGAACTGAGCGCGCAGCGGCTGCAACTGGCCGATCGGGTCGCGGCGAGCAAGCGCCGCAGCGGCAAGCCGGTCGAAGACGCGGCGCGCGAAAGCGATCAGCTGCAGCGGCTCGGCGAGGCCGCCGTCGCGCGCGGGCTGCCGCGCGAGGCCGCGACCGGTTTCTTCCGCGCCCAGTTCGAAGCCAACAAGCTGATCCAGTACCGCCTGCTCGGCGAGCCGCCGCGGCGCGGCGAGGCCGCGGCCGAGCTGGACGCGATCCGCGCGCAGTTGAATCGGCTCAACGAGCAACTGCTCGACGCCCTCGGGCCGGGATTGGGCGAAGCGGCAGGCGCGGACTGCACGGCGCGGTCGCGGCGGGCGCGCGAGCGGGCCGCGCGGCGGCAGCGCCTGGACGAGTTGCACCGCATCGCCCTGAGCCGCGCGTTCGGCGATCTGTGCCGCCGGCGCTAGTCGGCGGCGATCGCCTCGATCTCGACCATCCAGCCTTCCTCGTACAGGTCGGCGATGATCACCGTCAGCGCCGGCGCGTGTTCGCCCAGCACTTCGTGGCGGATCTCGTAATTGCGCTTGCGCAGCCGGCGTTCGCTCAGATACGTGGTGACCTTGACCAGGTTGGCGTAGGTCATGCCGGCGGCCTCGAGCTGGCGCTCGACGTTGGCCCAGGCGCGCCGGCATTGGCCGTCGAAGTCCTTGGGCAGGACGCATTCCTCGCACTGCGGCAGCTGCCCGCTGACGAACACCAATCGCTTGAAGCCGGTGATCTCGAGCGCTTGCGAATACGACACTTCGGTAGGACGGATTTCGCGGCGTTGCATGGACGGGCCCCGGCGTTGGGAAGCGAAGGACGGATCAGTCGATGAAACCTTGCAAGGCCTGAGCGTACTCGGGGTACTGGCCGATGTTGTGATGGTCGGCGCCGTTCAACTGCACGACTTCCAGCCCCTGGGTGCGGGTCTGCAGCGAGTAGATCAGGCGTTGCGTGTTCGGCGGCGGGATCACGTCGTCGTGGCTGGCGCGCACGATCAGGATCGGGCCGAAGTAGTTGCGCAGATGCTTGACCGACTCGTAGCGGTCGCGCACCAGCCAGCGGGTCGGCAGCCATCGGTAGTGCGCCTGCGCGGTCTCGCTGAGGCTGTCGAACGGGGTCACCAGGGCCAAGCGCTCGACCGGACGGCGGCTGGCGACGTAGCTGGCGACGCCGCTGCCGAGGCTGCGGCCGATCACCGCGATCGGCTGCTTGGGATGCTCGCGCGAGACCTGATCGAAGGTGGCCAGGGCGTCGGCGAACAGCGCGGCCTCCTCGGGACGGCCGTCGCTGGCGCCGAAGCCGCGGTAGGACAGCAGGTAGACGGTGCGATCGGGAAACCACAGCGCCAGGGTGTCGCGCATGTTCTCGATCCGCTCGGCGTTGCCGCCGAAGTAGATCAGCGCCTTGTCGCGGCCGGGGTTGAGGCGCCAGCCGCGCAACACGATGTCGCCGCGGTCCACCGTGTAGTCGGTGGTATTGGCGCGCAGCCGGGTGTTCTGCGGGAAATACATCAGTTCGCGCTGCTTCACGTACAGCCAGCCGCAGATGCTGAGGTATCCGGCGGCGGCGACGCCGGCCAGCGCGGCGAGAGACGGGAGCAAACGGGGCGTGCGGGCCATCGGGCGGAGCGTTCCTGGTCGGGGGCCGCGACGCGGCGGCCCGGGCGGATCGGTTCGACGCGTCGGTTCGACGCGCCGGTTCGATAACGTCCCGGCGACGATAACCCGCGCGCTGTCCGCTCGCCAGGGTTCGGCGGCGATCACGCGCTTTGCACGTTCGGGCGATAGGCTGGCGGCGGGCGTCGCGGTGCGGCAGTTAAGCCGCGTGCGGGTAAGGTCGCCGGCTGCGGATGCGTCGCCTTGCCGGCGCTCGCGCCGAGGCCGTCGCCGGTCGCTTCGCCTCGCCCTCGCGCGGCGGCCCCGGCCGTCGACGGGCGGCATCCCCCATCAGGAGAAAGGATTCGATGTTGCGTTCGTTCGTGCTCGCTTGTGTCCTGTTTTCGGCCAGCGCCTCGGCGTGGGCCGCCGACGCCTGCCCGCGCTTGCGCGGCCAGGCCGGCGCCGCGGAGGCGGCGACCCGCATCGCCGCCGCGGCCTGCACCGAGAACCTGCAGTGGTACCGGCCCTTCATCGACACCCAGGGCCGGCTGGCCAGCGCCACCCTGAGCGAGGCCGAGCGCGCGCGCCTGGAAGACGGCGCGACCGAAACCTGGCGCCGCACCGCCGGCTACTGGCGCGACACCGGGCTGTTGCAGCGCATGGCCGGCTTCGCCGGCGCCGAGCAGTGCTTCGATCCGTACGGCAGCGCGTACTCGACCGCGGCCTGCCGCTCGTTCCTGATCGACAACCCGTGGTCGGCGGCGTTCGTGTCCTACGTGATGATGAAGGCCGCGGTGCCGGGCTTCCGGCCCTCGGCCAGCCATTACGACTACGTGCGCGACGCCTACCGCAGCCCCGAACAGAGCCCGTTCCAGTACCTGGACCCGGCCGCCGCCAATCCGGCGGTCGGCGACCTGCTGTGCGCGGTGCGCTCCAGCACCCGGGTGTACGGGCATGCCGGGCTGACCGCTGCGCTCAACGGCGAAGGCGGCCTGAACATGCATTGCGACATCGTCGTCGCGGTCGATCCGGACCACGACGGCAAGGCCTATCTGATCGGCGGCAACGTCCAGCAGGGCGCGACGATGCGGATGATGGCGGTCAACCGCAACGGCCAGTTCTGGCCGCTGCCGCTGCGCAGCGACACCCAGGTGGAGTGCTCGCCCGACACCGTCTCGGCCTGCGACATGAACAAGATGGATTGGGCGGCGCTGCTCAAGCTCAAGCCGCAGGCCGCGCTGGCGACGCTGGCGCCGCCGCAGCCGTTGTTCGCTCCGCAACAGGCCCCGGCCAGCCAGCCGCAGGCTTGCTGCGTGCAATGCGTGGTCGGTTCCGGCGTGCCGCGTTGTCCGAATCCCAATACCCCGTCGCTGCGGCCGCAGCAGGAGTGAGGGGCGGGAGTCGGGAATCGGGAATCGCACCGCGGCGGGGTAGGGGCGGCGCCCCACGGGGATTTCCTGCAGTCGCAAGCCGCGACCGCCATGCCCCGACCCCACGGCATGCATCCCCTGTAGGAGCGGCGTGAACCGCGACCACCGAAGCAGCGTACGCGAGCGCCAGCGGCCGAAGCCGCGGCTGCCTCAACCGTGCCGCTGCTGCGCCGCCTCGAACGCGGCCAACTGCTCCGGCGTCGCTTCCTTCTGATGCTGCGCCTTCCACTGCGCGAACGGCATGCCGTACACGGCCTCGCGCGCCTCGTCCTTGCTCATGGCGATGCCGCGCGCCTCGGCGGCCTCGCGGTACCAGTCGGCCAGGCAGTTGCGGCAGAACCCGGCCAGGATCATCAGGTCGATGTTCTGCACCTCCGGGCGCTCCTGGATCAGATGGGCGAGCAGGCGGCGGAAGGCGGCGGCTTCGATGGCCAGGGTTTCGTGATCGGGCGGGGCGTGGTCGGCGGGCGGGGCAGGCTGGGTCATGGCGGGGCTCGCAAGGCGGAACGGGGCGGCAGCGGCGGATCGGGCGTGGGGAACAGGCATGGAGAGCAGGCGCGGGGAACCGGCGCTGGGAATAGGCGATAATGCGCGGCCCCGACTCTACCTCAGCGCCGATCCGCATGACGTCTACTCCGCACCCGGCCCGCATTCTCGACGGCAAGCGCATCGCCGACGAGCTGCTCGACAATCTCAAGGCCCAGGTCGACGCGCGCATCGCCGCCGGCAAGGCCCGGCCGGGGCTGGCGGTGGTGCTGGTCGGCAACGACCCGGCCTCCAGCGTGTACGTGCGCAACAAGCGCCGCGCCGCACAGAAGGTCGGGATCCGGGCGATCGACTACGACCTGCCGGCCGACACCGACGACGCCGCGCTGCTGGCGCTGATCGACCGGCTCAACGCCGACCCCGAGGTGCACGGCATCCTGGTCCAGCTGCCGCTGCCGGACCGCCGCGACGCCACCGCGCTGATCCACCGCATCGACCCGCGCAAGGACGTCGATGGCTTCCATCCCGAGAACGTCGGCCACCTGGTGCTGCGCCAGTTCGGCCTGCGGCCCTGCACCCCGCGCGGCATCACCACCCTGCTGGGCTATACCGACCGGCCGGTGCGCGGGCAGAGCGCGACGATCGTAGGGGTCAGCAACCACGTCGGCCGGCCGATGGCGCTGGAACTGCTGATCGCCGGCTGCACCGTCACCAGCTGTCACAAGTTCACCCCGGCCGCGGTGCTGGAGCAGTCGGTGCGCAACGCCGACATCCTGGTGGTCGCGGTCGGCCGCCCGGACCTGATCCCCGGCGAGTGGGTCAAGCCCGGCGCCGTGGTCATCGACGTCGGCATCAACCGCCTCGACGACGGCCGCCTGGTCGGCGACGTCGGCTTCGCCGCCGCGGCCCAGCGCGCCAGCTGGATCACCCCGGTCCCGGGCGGGGTCGGGCCGATGACCGTGGCCACCCTGATGCAGAACACCCTGGAAGCGGCCGAGGCTGCGGACCAGGCCGGCTGACCGGGCTACTGCAGGGGGCTCGGCGGCAGGCGGATTTCCGAGCCGAGGTCCGGGCGCGAGGCGGTCGCTTGCGGTTCGATGGCGCCTGTTCGCTTCCAGTCTCCCCGGCGTCGCTCCCGCGAAGGCGGGAATCCGGGGCGTTGCGAGCGAGAACCCCGGAAGCCGCGCCTGAGCCGGCGTTCGGCAAGCGCCGGCTGAAATCTGCCGGATCCCCGCGTTCGCGGGGGTGTCGGCCAGGCCGGGCGCCGGCGCCCGGGTACCAGGCCGAACCGGCCGCCCGCCCGCCTTAACGGCCCCCTCGAACCGCACCTGCAGAACGCCTCTTTCCGCCCGCGCGGCGAGCGGAGCGGGGCGCTTTCGGGTTAGAATGGCGCGCTTCATCCTCCCGGGCCCGCCTATGCTGCGCATCCAGGCTGAAGCGCTGACTTACGACGATGTGTCTCTCGTCCCCGCGCATTCGATCGTCCTGCCTAAGGACGTAAACCTCTCCACCCGCCTGACCCGCGACCTGTCGATCCGCCTGCCGATCCTGTCGGCGGCCATGGACACGGTGAGCGAGGCCCGCCTCGCGATCGCCCTGGCCCAGCTCGGCGGCATCAGCATCGTCCACAAGAACATGAGCCTGGAGGCCCAGGCGGCGCAGGTCGCCCAGGTCAAGAAGTTCGAGGCCGGGGTCATCAAAGAGCCCTTCACCGTCGGTCCGGAAACGACCATCGGCGAAGTGCTGAAACTGACTCGCGCGCGCAACATCTCCGGCGTGCCGGTGGTCGACGGCGGCCAGCTGGTCGGCATCGTCACCAGCCGCGACATGCGCTTCGAGAAGAAGCTCGACGATCCGGTCCGCCACATCATGACCAAGCGCGAGCGCCTGGTCACCGTGCACGAAGGCGCCAGCGACGAGGAAGTGCTGCAGCTGCTGCACAAGCACCGGATCGAGAAGGTGCTGGTGGTCAACGACGGCTTCGAGCTGCGCGGCCTGATCACGGTCAAGGACATCCAGAAGAAGACCGACAACCCCAACGCCGCCAAAGACAGCGCCGAGCGCTTGCTGGTCGGCGCCGCAGTAGGCGTCGGCGGCGACACCGAAGCGCGCGTGGAAGCGCTCGCCGCGGCCGGCGTGGACGTGATCGTGGTCGACACCGCGCACGGCCATTCGCAAGGCGTGCTCGATCGCGTGCAGTGGGTCAAGAAGCGCTTCCCGCAGTTGCAGGTCATCGGCGGCAACATCGTCACCGGCGACGCGGCCCTGGCCCTGATGGACCATGGCGCGGACGCGGTCAAGGTCGGCGTCGGCCCCGGTTCGATCTGCACCACCCGCGTCGTCGCCGGCGTCGGCGTGCCGCAGATCACCGCCGTGGCGATGGTCGCCGAGGCGCTGCAGGACCGCATTCCGTTGATCGCCGACGGCGGCATCCGCTACTCCGGCGACATCGGCAAGGCGCTGGTCGCCGGCGCCTCGACGGTGATGGTCGGCGGCCTGTTCGCCGGCACCGAGGAAGCCCCGGGCGAGGTCGAGTTGTTCCAAGGCCGCAGCTACAAGAGCTACCGCGGCATGGGCAGCATCGGCGCGATGGAGCAAGGCTCCAAGGACCGCTATTTCCAGGACGCTTCCGACGCCGACAAGCTGGTGCCGGAAGGCATCGAAGGCCGGGTGCCGTACCGCGGCCCGCTGCGCGGCGTGGTCCACCAGCTCGCCGGCGGCCTGCGCGCCACCATGGGCTACGTCGGCTGCGCGACCATCGAGGAGATGCGCAAGAAGCCCAGCTTCGTGCGCATCACCAACGCCGGTTCGCGCGAAAGCCACGTCCACGACGTGCAGATCACCAAGGAACCGCCGAACTATCGGGCGGGATGATGTTTGCCGGGACTCGGGACTCGGGACTCGGGGCTCGGCAAAGCGGTAAGTGCAGCGAAGTGGCCGCGGGCGATGCCTGCGGCCACCGTCGTAACTGAAGGGCGACGGATCCCGAGTCCCGAGTCCCGAGTCCCGAGTCCCGATGAGCCAAGACATCCATAGCGACAAAATCCTGATCCTCGATTTCGGCGCGCAGTACACCCAGCTGATCGCCCGCCGCATCCGCGAACTGGGCGTGTATTGCGAAATCTGGGCCTGGGACCACGATCCGGCCGAAATCGCAGCCTACGGCGCCAAGGGCATCATCCTGTCGGGCGGCCCGGAGTCGACCACCGAGCAGGACTCGCCGCGCGCGCCGCAACAGGTGTTCGAGGCCGGCCTGCCGATCCTGGGCATCTGCTACGGCATGCAGACCATGGCGGTGCAGCTCGGCGGCGCCACCGAGGCCGCCGACCAGCGCGAGTTCGGCCATGCCGAAGTGCAGCTGGTCGCGCAGGACCGTTTGTTCGACGGGCTCAAGGACCACCCCGGCTCGCCGCCGCGCCTGGACGTGTGGATGAGCCACGGCGACCACGTCGCCAAGGCGCCGGAAGGCTTCGTCGTCACCGCCAAGACCGACCGCATCCCGGTCGCCGCCTTCGCCGACGACGCGCGCCGCTGGTACGGCGTGCAGTTCCATCCGGAAGTCACCCACACCAAGCAGGGCCTGACCCTGCTGCGCCGCTTCGTGGTCGACATCTGCGGCTGCCAGACCCTGTGGACCGCCGCCCACATCATCGACGACCAGATCGCCCGCGTGCGCGAGCTGGTCGGCCAGGACGAGGTCATCCTCGGCCTGTCCGGCGGGGTCGATTCCTCGGTGGTCGCGGCGCTGCTGCACAAGGCGATCGGCGACCAGCTGACCTGCGTGTTCGTCGACACCGGCCTGCTGCGCTACAACGAAGGCGACCAGGTGATGGCGATGTTCGCCGAGCACATGGGCGTCAAGGTGGTGCGGGTCAACGCCGCCGAGCGCTACTTCGCCAAGCTGGCCGGGGTCAGCGACCCGGAGGCCAAGCGCAAGATCATCGGCAACCTGTTCGTCGAGATCTTCGACGAAGAATCGGCCAAGCTGAACAACGCCAAGTGGCTGGCCCAGGGCACCATCTACCCCGACGTGATCGAGTCGGCCGGCAGCAAGACCGGCAAGGCCCACGTGATCAAGAGCCACCACAACGTCGGCGGCCTGCCCGAAGACATGAAGCTCGGCCTGGTCGAGCCGCTGCGCGAGCTGTTCAAGGACGAAGTGCGGCGCCTGGGCGTCGAACTCGGCCTGCCGCGCGAGATGGTCTACCGCCATCCCTTCCCGGGCCCGGGCCTGGGCGTGCGCATCCTCGGCGAGGTCAAGCCCGAATACGCCGACTTACTGGCCCGCGCCGACCACATCTACATCGACGAACTGCGCAAGGCCGGCCTGTACGACAAGACCAGCCAGGCCTTCGCGGTGTTCCTGCCGGTCAAGTCGGTCGGCGTGGTCGGCGACGCCCGCGCCTACGAATGGGTGATCGCGCTGCGCGCGGTCGAGACCATCGACTTCATGACCGCGCACTGGGCGCACCTGCCGTACGACTTCCTCGGCACGGTGTCGAACCGGATCATCAACGAACTGCGCGGCGTCTCGCGCGTGGTCTACGACATCAGCGGCAAGCCGCCGGCGACGATCGAGTGGGAGTGAAGACAGGTCGTTCCGGGGCTGTCGTCAGCTATCGAAAGTCTGCCGTGACGCGTTGATTTAGAAACAGAGGCATCACGGCAGCTAGCGGCGGCTATCGCCGGCCTGCAGAACAGGTCGGCGGTAGCGCTGAGGATACGACCCGGAGGCCGGATCGGGGCCCTCGCATTCGCTATCCGTACCTAGACCGGTCTTCGACGGTGAGCCTCATCGGAAATTCGATGGGCCGTCGCGCTCGCGCCCCACCCAGACCTACCGTCGATCGAACGGCTTTCGATCCAACAGGCAATCGATGAACGCGCCCAGCAGGGCCGGTCGATGCTGCCGGTTCGGGTAGTAGAGGAACAACCCGGGGCGCGAGATCGACCAGTCCGCCAGGACCTGGACCAGCCGGCCCTGGGCCAAGAGCTCGCCCACGCCATCTCGCTCGAAGTGATAGGCAATGCCGAGCCCGTTCAGTGCCGCCGCGATGCCGATGTCGGCGTGATTGGTGACGACGGGGCCGTCCACCGCGACTTCGAGCCGTTGTCCCCGTTTCTCGAACTCCCAGCGGTAGTGCCTGCCGTCCATCTGCAGCCGCCAGTTGATGCAGGCGTGGCCGTGCAACTCGGCAGGCGACTTGGGGGTTCCCCGACGCGCGAGGTAGTCGGGGGACGCCACGGCCACCATGTTCAGGTCCGGCGTAAGACGCACGGCCACCATGTCCTTCTCGAGCTGTCCGCCCACGCGGATGCCCGCGTCGAAGCGCCCGGCGACGATATCGGCCAGCGCATCGTCGACCACGATGTCCAGAACCACGTCGGGGTGCGCCTGATGGAAGCGCGAAAGCCGGGGCGCGATGATGGTCCGGGCGGCGATCCCCAGCGTGTTGATCCGCAGCGTGCCGCTCATCTGCCCGGTCGCCTCGCTGGCTTCGGCGACGGCCGCCGCCATCTCCCGAAGCAACGGCGCTACGCGCCGGTAAAGCCGTTCGCCGCTTGCCGACGGCGCGACGCTTCGCGTCGTGCGATTCAGCAGGCGGGCGCCGATGCGGTCTTCGAGCTGCCGGATCGTCTGGCTGAGTGCCGAAGGCGACAGGCCCAGGTGCTCGGCCGCCCGGGCAAAGCTCTGGCGCTCCACGACGGCGACGAAGGCCTTCAGCTCAGCGAAGTCGGATCCGCGCATTATGTATGTATTCCTACATAGCCCATACGGATTCTAGGGCATTCACTGAATTAATGCCGGCGCGCATCCTGAGGCCTCCACTGGCCCCACGGAACCGACGACATGGACACCCTGACTCTCCCCGAGCCGATTGCCGCGTATTTCGCGGCTGAACACAGCCCTGAAGCCTTGGCGCATTGCTTCACGGCCCAAGCCGTCATGAAGGACGACGGACACACCTACACCGGCATCGACGCCATCAAGGCCTTCATGGCCGAGGCATCGGCCAAGTACAGCGCGACGAGCGTGCCGTTCGCCATCGAGCGGGAGGACGGCTTTCAACTCGTCCGCGCCAACGTTTCCGGCAACTTCCCTGGCAGCCCGATCGTTCTGTCTTACCGCTTTCGCCTCGAACGCGGTCTGATTGCGAGCCTGGAGATCACGGCATGAGCTTCGACCTTCGCCTGCACGGCCTGCGGGCCGTGGTAACCGGCGGCACGCTGGGCCTAGGTGCTGCGGTCGTGAAAACCCTTGCCCAGGCCGGCGCTCGAGTGGCGACGTCCGCACGCAACGTGCCGGCGCAGCCGGTGGAGGGGGTCGCCTACGTACCTGCCGATCTGTCGACAGCGGAAGGCACGAGCCGCCTTGCCCAAACCGTCCTGCAGGACTGGGGCGGCGTCGACATCCTGATCAACGTGCTCGGCGGCTCGAAGACGCCCGGCGGCGGTTTCGCTGCGATCACGGATGAGCATTGGTTCGCCGAATTGAATCTGAACCTGATGCCGGCGGTGCGGTTGGATCGCGCACTGCTGCCATCGATGCTGGCCCAAGGCTCGGGTGTCGTCATCCACGTCAGCTCCATCCAGCGCGTGCTGCCTCTGCCCGAATCCACCACCGCTTACGCCGCGGCCAAGGGCGCGCTCACGACGTACAGCAAGTCGCTGGCAAGAGAGGTGACGCCGAAGGGGGTTCGCGTGCTGAGCGTTGCGCCGGGCTGGATCGAGACCGAGGCTTCGGTAGTGTTTGCGCAGCGCATGGCCGCACAGGCCGGAACCGACTACGAGGGCGGCAAGAAAATCGTCATGGATTGGCTGGGAGGCATTCCAGTGGGGCGGCCCGCCACACCCGACGAAGTTGCCGATTTGATCGCTTTCCTGGCATCCCCGCGTTCGGCTTCGATCGCAGGATCCGAGTATCGGATCGACGGCGGTACGGTTCCTACCGTGTAGTTTCACGGAGGGCACGCAACGCTAGCCACAAGCCCGGACCTCCGGGCTTCGTCGTTGTGGGTGGAGGAGCTTGGCGGGACGACTGGCGTCGGCCACGGCGTGGTATTGCACCGCTGCGGCTATCGCGGCTTACGCCGCTCCTACCGGGGGCTCGGGGTAGGAGCGACGCCAGTCGCGACCGCGATGCTTCGGCTGCGGCGGACGTTGCGATACGCCGCCCGCACGCGGCAGGGAACGGCTTGGATCGTTGGCTTAGGCGCTGCCGGCGCGGTCCGCGGTCGTGACTGGCGTCGCTCCCGCCCCGCGGGAGCCGAGGTGTGCGCCGCCGTCCGCGGCCCTGCGTCGATCCGCCGCTCCATTGCAAGCGATCGAGGACAAACCCTGACCGCGACCCAGCGTAGCCTGAGCGCTCGAACCGCCGTGCCCGCCGCCCCGGCCGCCCCCGTCCGGGGCGCCCGTGTCGATTTCGGCCGGGTCGGTTCGTCGTATCAGTACAGGCCGCGCTGCCCCGCGCGGCCGCGCACGCTCGCCGTACAGGAGTTCCGACGATGCCCCGATACCTGCCGCTGGCGGCGGCGCTGCTGGCCCTGCCGCACCTGCTGATGGCCGCGTCCGCGCATCGCGCCTCGCTGCCGCAGATGGTGGAGGCGTTCGAGTGCGCGCAACGCGCGCCGGCGGCCGCGGCGGCGCGCGACAAGCCGGCTCAGGCCGCCCCGGCGCGTCCGGCGCGGCGCCTGGCGCCGCACGGCTGAGCCCATGCGGTGCGCGTCCCGCGCGGCTCGGAGATAATGCCCGCCGGAAGGCCGCGCAGCGGCGGCCTGAGCGGGCGCAGTGAGCGAGCAGGACGACATCGACGAAGGCTGGATGCGCCACGCCCTGGCGCTGGCCGAGCGGGCCGAACGCGAGGACGACGAGATCCCGGTCGGCGCGGTGCTGGTCTCGGCCGAGGGCGAGGTGCTCGGCGAAGGCTGGAACCGCAACATCGGCAGCCACGACCCCAGCGCCCATGCCGAAATCGTCGCCCTGCGCGAAGGCGGGCGCGCGATCGGCAACCACCGCCTGCTCGGCGCGACCTTGTACGTGACCCTGGAGCCCTGCGCGATGTGCGCGATGGCGATGGTCCACGCGCGGGTGGCGCGGGTGGTGTACGGCGCCCGCGACCCCAAGACCGGCGCTGCCGGCAGCGTGTTCGATCTGCTCGCCGACCCGCGCCACAACCACCGGATCGAGGTCCGCGGCGGGGTGCTCGGCGAGGAGGCCGGGGCGCGCCTGACCGCTTATTTCCGCCGCAAGCGCGGCAAGCCGCCGGTCGGCGCGTGACGCGTCACGGCCGGCGCGGGTTGTCGCGGTCGAACTCGCGCTTCACCTCTGCGTCGAGCATGGTCACGCTCATCCGCGCTTCGCGGCCGAGGTTGACCGAGGCCGCCAGCACCAGCAGCACGCCGCACATCGCCAGCCCGGTCGGTACGCCGCGCAGGTAGCGGAATTCGGTGAACTGGTCGATGCCGATCGCCAGGCTGGTGGCGACGAAGGCGGTCATCGCGCCGTACAGCAACTGCAGGCAGATCAGCACCAGCCGCACCCGCCGCCGGTGCAGGATGATGCGCGCTTCCAGGTAGACCCGGGTCGCTTCGTCGCTGGTCGCTTCCAGGGTCGCCAACTGCTGGCGCAGGCGGTCGACGATGCGCGCCAGGCGGTTGTTCGACGACACCAGCAGCGAGGCGGTGGCGGTCAGGAAGAACGCCGGGGTGATCATCGCCGAGACCACGCTGTAGTGCTGGCTCAGTTGCAGCGGGTCGGCCATGGCGGGCTCCGGAGGCGGCGGGAGGGGCGAGGGCGATGATGAGGCAACGGCGGCGGACGCGGATCAGGCGCGCGGCTTGGCCCAGCGCTTGACCGCGCTGGCGTGACCGTGGTCCATCTCTTCGTTGACCGCTTCGACCGCGAGCGCGGATTCGCGCGCCAGCAGCAGGCTGGCGGCGAACATCGCCAGCACGCCCAGCGCGGCCAGCACGGTCGGGATCGCGCCGAGCCGGTAGCCGAGGAAGGCGTCGCCGGCGACGCTGAGGCTGGTGCCGACGAAGAAGCTGATCGCGGTGTACAGCAGCTGGCTGCCGCGCAGGATGATCCGGCTGCGCCGTTTCTGGCGCAGGATGTGGCGCTCGATCAGCTCGCGCTCCTCGGCGTCCTCGGTCTCGGCCAGTTCCTTCAGCAGCACCCGGGCGCGGTCGATGACCCGGGCCAGGCGGTTGTTGGCCGACAGCAGCAGCGAGGCGGTCGCGGTCAGGAAGAACGCGGGGGCCAGCATCGCGGTCAGGATCGCGTAGTGGGCGTAGGCGGCGGTCTGGCTCATTGCGGTGCGGAGGGCGGGGCGGCGGGGCTGTCGGCTATCATGCCGCGACACGGACACGACGGCGAGGCTATGACCGACAAGACTGGGCACGAGCACCGGCTGATCTGGATCGATCTGGAGATGACCGGGCTGGACACCGACCGGGATTCGATCCTGGAGATCGCCACCGTGGTCACCGACGCCCAGCTCAACGTGCTGGCCGAGGGCCCGGAGCTGGCCATCGCCCATCCGCTGGAGCGGCTGCAGGCGATGGACGAGTGGAACCGCAACCAGCACGGCCGTTCCGGCCTGTGGGCGCGGGTGCTGGAGCAGGGCGTGCCGATGGAGGAGGCCGAGCGCCGCACCCTGGAGTTCCTGGGCCAGTGGGTGGCGCCGAATACCTCGCCGATCTGCGGCAACTCGATCTGCCAGGACCGTCGTTTCCTGCACCGCTGCATGCCGAAGTTGGAGAAGTATTTCCACTATCGCAACCTCGATGTCAGCACGATCAAGGAGCTGGCCCGGCGCTGGGCGCCGGAG
This sequence comes from Lysobacter sp. Soil_C_15, assembly GCF_057657315.1. NCBI lineage: Bacteria > Pseudomonadati > Pseudomonadota > Gammaproteobacteria > Lysobacterales > Lysobacteraceae > Lysobacter > Lysobacter sp. Soil_C_15. The sequence continues at coordinate 369,997 of NZ_JBDGIR010000002.1, read as the reverse complement.
GTGCTGGCCGGGGTCAGCAAGGACAGCAAGCACACCGCGCTGAGCGATGTGATGGACTCGATCGCCGAACTGCGCCATTACCGCAGCGCGATGGGCAAGCTCGGCGGGCTGGCCTGAGCGGCCCCTGCTGCCCCGCCGGCCTGTAGGAGCAGCGTGAGCCGCGACAGCCGCAGCGATGTACGCGATCGCAACGACCGAAGCCCGGACCTCCGGGCTTCGGCTGTTTTGGACGGGGGATTTATCGCAGAGGCGCTGGCTCCGAAAAAGCGGCGCGGTATGGCGTCGCTTCGGCTGTCGCGGCTCACGCCGCTCCTACAGGCGGGCCGGCCATGGCTTCGATGGTGGGCGACGGCCTTGTCGGTTCTGCGCGTCCCTGGGTCGCGACTGGCGTCGCACCTACTCCGAAGCCGGAACTGTGTAGGAGCGGCGTCCCACGGGGATGTCCTTCGGTCATAAGCCGCGACAGCCGCAGCGATGTACGCGAGCGCAACGGCCGAAGCCCGGACCTCCGGGCTTCGGCTGTTTTGGACGGGGGATTTATCGCAGAGGCGCTGGCTCCGAAAAAGCCGCGCGGTATGGCGTCGCTTCGGCTGTCGCGGCTCACGCCGCTCCTACAGGCGGCCGGCCATGGCTTCGATGGTGGGCGACGGCCTTGTCGGTTCTGCGCGTCCCTGGGTCGCGACTGGCGTCGCTCCTGCCCTTGGTTATGCAGGAGACGCCGCGCCTTGCTCAGGGCTTGGGCTTGCCGGCCGGGGCCGGTGCGGGCACGTCGCCGTCGTCGGCGATCGACTTGGTCAGCAGCTCGGCGATCGGGCGGCCGTCGGCGTCGTGGTGGTAGACGTGCAGGTCGCGCTGCGGGTAGGGGATGTTGAGGCCCTTGCCGATCAGCTCGTTGCGGATGCCTTCGACCAGATCGCTGCGGGTGCGCATCAGGTTGGCGGTCTTGACCCAGGCGCGCAGCTCGAGATTGACGCTGCTTTCGGCCAGGGCGGTGACCAGCACTTCCGGCGCCGGGTCCTGCAACACGTTGGCATGCGCCTGGGCCAGGCTCAGCAGAGTGTCCTTGGCGGTCTTGAGGTCGTCGTCGTAGCCGACGCCGACGGTCAGGTCGATGCGCCGCTTCGGGTTGGCGGTGAAATTGACGATCGCCGCGGTGGTGATCAGGCTGTTCGGCAGCACGATCACCCGGTTGTCGATGGTGCGCAGCCGGGTCTGGAAGACCCGGATCTGCTCGACCGTGCCCTCGACGCCGGCGGCCTGCACATGGTCGCCGGCGCGGAACGGACGCAACACGATCAGCATCACCCCGGAGGCGATGTTGGACAGCGAGTCCTTCAGCGCCAGGCCGATCGCCAGGCCGGCGGCGCCGAGCACCGCCAGCACCGAGGTCATCGGCACGCCGATCTGCTGCAGGGTGGCGACGCCGACCACCACCACCATCGCCGCGTAGGCGATGTTGCGCAGGAAACCGCGCAGGGTGACTTCCATGCTGGCGCGGGTCATGACCCGCTCCAGCGCCCGCGACAGGCGCTTGGCCAGCCACAGGCCGATCAGCAGGATCGCCAGGGCGCTGAGCAGGGTCAGGCCCTTGCTTTGCGCCCAGGCGAGCAGCTTGTCGAGGTCGAAGCCGCTGGTTTCCAGGCCCAGCAGGGACTTGGGCACCAGCGCCTGCATCGCGTCCTTTTCGGTCATCGCCGGCTCAGGCCTTGGCCTTCGCCTTGGCCAGGCGCAGCCAGGTGTCGACCACGGTGTCCGGATTCAGCGACACCGACTCGATGCCCTGGTCCATCAGCCACTCGGCCAGGTCGGGGTGGTCGCTGGGGCCCTGGCCGCAGATGCCGACGTACTTGCCCTTGGCGCGCGCGGCCGAAATGGCCATCGCCAGCAGCTTCTTCACCGCCGGGTCGCGTTCGTCGAACAGCTTGGCCACGATCGCCGAATCGCGGTCCAGGCCCAGGCTGAGCTGGGTCAGGTCGTTGGAGCCGATCGAGAAGCCGTCGAAGATCTCCAGGAATTCGTCGGCCAGCAAAGCGTTCGACGGCACCTCGCACATCATGATGATCTGCAAGCCATTCTCGCCCTTGCGCAGGCCGTTCTTCTCCAGCACCTCGATCACCCGCCGGCCCTCGTCCAGGGTGCGCACGAACGGGATCATGATCCAGCAGTTGGTCAGGCCCATCTGCTCGCGCACCTTCAGCACCGCCTGGCATTCCAGGGCGAAGGCGTCGGAGAAGGACGGATCGACGTAGCGGCTGGCGCCGCGGAAGCCGATCATCGGGTTCTCTTCGTGCGGCTCGTAGCGCGAGCCGCCGATCAGGTTGGCGTACTCGTTGGACTTGAAGTCCGACAGGCGCACGATCACCGGGTGCGGCGCGAACGAAGCGGTGATGGTGGCGATGCCTTCGGCCAGGCGGTCGACGTAGAACTGCACCGGGTCGCCGCCGTAGCCGGCGATCTTCTCGTCGATCTTCTTCTTGGTCGCCGCGTCCTGCGCCGAGTACTCGAGCAGGGCCTTGGGATGGATGCCGATGTGGCTGGCGATGATCATCTCCAGCCGCGCCAGGCCGACGCCGGCGTTGGGCAGCATGGCGAAGTCGAACGCGCGCTCCGGGTTGGCGACGTTCATCATCACCTTGAGCGGCGCCGGCGGCATCTTGTCCAGATCGGCGACGTTGCGCGCGAAGGGCAGGGCGCCGTCGTAGATGAAACCGGTGTCGCCCTCGGCGCAGCTGACGGTGATGGTCTCGCCGTCCTTGATCGTGTCCAGCGCATTGCCGGTACCGACCACGGCCGGCACGCCGAGCTCGCGGGCGATGATCGCGGCGTGGCAGGTGCGGCCGCCGCGGTTGGTCACGATCGCGGCCGAGCGCTTCATCACCGGTTCCCAGTCCGGGTCGGTCATGTCGGCGACCAGCACGTCGCCGGGCTGGACCCGGCTCATGTCGTCCAGGCTGCGCACCACGCGCGCCACGCCGGTGCCGATCTTCTGGCCGATCGCGCGGCCTTCGGCGATCACTTCGCCGCGCTTTTCCAACTGGTAGCGCTCGATCTGGGTCGCCTTGGCGCGCGACTTCACCGTTTCCGGGCGCGCCTGGACGATGAACAGCTTGCCGCTGACGCCGTCCTTCGCCCATTCGATGTCCATCGGGCGGCCGTAATGCTTTTCGATCACCAGCGCCTGCTTGGCCAGCTCGTGCACGTCGGCGTCGTCGATCGAGAACTTGACCCGCAGCTCGGCCGGGGTGTCCTCGGTGCGCACGCGCTCGCCGGGCCGGTCGGAATACACCATGCGCAACTGCTTGGCGCCCACGGCGCGGCGCAGGATCGCCGGCTTGCCCTGGGCGAGGGTGGGCTTGTAGACGTAGAACTCGTCCGGGTTCACCGCGCCCTGCACGACCATCTCGCCCAGGCCGTAGCTGGAGGTGATGAACACCACGTCGCGGAAGCCGGACTCGGTGTCCAGGGTGAACAGCACGCCGGAGGCGCCGACATCGGAGCGCACCATCAGCTGCACGCCGGCGGACAGGAACACGTCTTCGTGCTTGAAGCCGTGATGCACGCGGTAGGCGATGGCGCGGTCGTTGTACAGGCTGGCGAAGACTTCCTTGACCTTGTGCACGACGTCGTCTTCGCCGGTCACGTTGAGGAAAGTCTCCTGCTGGCCGGCGAAGGAGGCGTCGGGCAGGTCTTCGGCGGTCGCCGAGGAGCGCACCGCGACCGCGACGTCGCCGCCGCCGTTCTCCGCCGACAACTGGCGGTAGGCGGCGCGGATGTCGCGGTCCAGGTCCGGCTGCAGCGGCGCGTCGATCACCCAGCCGCGGATCTCGCCGCCGGCCGCGGTCAGCGCCGGCACGTCCTCGACGTCGAGCGTGGCCAGCTTGTCGTAGATGCGCTGGTGCAGGTTGTTATGGGCGATGAAGGCCTTGAAAGCCTCGGCGGTGGTGGCGTAGCCGCCCGGCACCGAGACGCCGAGGTTGGCCAGGTGGCCGATCATCTCGCCGAGCGAGGAATTCTTGCCGCCGACCCGGGCCAGGTCGTCGAGGCGTAGCGCATGCAGCCAGAGGATGTTCTCGTTCAAGACACACAATCTCCGAGGGGGGCGGGGACGCGTTCGCGGCCAAGACCGCTATGATCGCCCGGGCGTCGGGTGCATACAAGCTTGATCCGGCGGGCTTTTTCGTATTGGCGCGGTATACAGACGAGGTGATCGATGGCCGGGACCCGACCCGTTTTCTACGTTTCCGACGGCACCGGCATCACCGCCGAGACCATCGGCCACAGCCTGCTGACCCAGTTCACCGAGACCCGGTTCGTGACCGACCGGATCCCGTTCGTGGACAGCGTGGAGCGGGCCCAGGAGGTGGCGGCCAAGATCCGCGAGGCCGCGGTGGAGTACGGGGTCCGGCCGGTGGTGATCAATTCCTGCATGGACGGCGAGGTCGGCGCGGCCCTGGCCGAGAGCGGGGCGCTGATGCTGGACGTATTCGCGCCGTTCATCGAGCCGCTGGAGCGCGAGCTGCACGAGACCCGCCAGCGCCGGATCGGCCAGGCCCACGGCCTGGTCGACTTCGACACCTACCACCGCCGCATCAACGCGATGAACTTCGCCCTGACCCACGATGACGGCGCCAGCATCGACTACGCCGAGGCCGACCTGATCCTGGTCGCGGTGTCGCGGGCCGGCAAGACTCCGACCTGCGTCTACCTGGCCCTGCATTACGGCGTGCGCGCGGCCAACTATCCGCTGACCGAGGAAGACCTGGAGCACGACCGCCTGCCGCCGCGGCTGCGCCCCTACCGCAACAAGCTGTTCGGCCTGACCATCGACCCCGTTCGGCTGCAACAGATCCGCCAGGAGCGGCGGCCGAATTCGCGCTATGCGCAACTGGAGACCTGCAAGCGCGAGGTCGCCGCGGCCGAGATGATGTTCCGCGCCGAACGCATTCCGACCCTCAGTACCACCCATACCTCGATCGAGGAGATCTCGAGCAAGGTCATGACCACGCTGGGCATCCACCGCGAGATGTTCTGAGCGGGCAGGGCGTGGGCGGGTGCGCGACGCGCATTCGCCGCGCGCGCTTCGCCGCGGCGGACGCCGGTCCGCGGATGCGTCGGTGAGCCGATGGGCGAGCGTGGAAGCGTAGGGGAGATCGATGCTGAACGGGGCCGCCGCATGGGGCCGCTCGGCGATTCGCCGGAGCATCGCGAAAGAGCCTATAAATTAAGGGTTTTTCGCGATTCCGTCAATCCTGCCGCGATCCGCTTCGGGCGTGTAGGATCGCGAGCATGACCTCGTCCGCTTCCCGTCTCGCGCGCATCCCCCGGCTCAGCCGTTTCGGCTGGCTGATGGGCCTGTATGCGGAGAACCATGCCCGCCTGCAGCGTTTGTTCGCACCGGCCGAACTGGCCCGCGGCGTCTATCTGTCCAGCGTCGGCGACGGCCTGGACCTGCGCCTGGACGTGCTCGAGCAGCATCGCTACACCACCGAGCTGCGCCTGACCTACGCCCTGCAGGATCCGCTGACCGGCGAGCCGGATCCGTCCGCGTTCTTGCGCCTGTATCACGACGCGCACCAGGTCGAGGCCACGCACTGCTACGTCGGCCGGCGCTGGCAGGACGTGATCGGCATGTACCCGCCGCCGGCGGAAGTGATCGGCCACCGCATGCGCATGAATACTTTCCTCGGCAAGTGGCTCGAGTATCTAGCCGAACGCGGCCATGGCATGACAAGATTGCGCCCCGTCGAACTCGGCCCGGCGTCGCCCGATCCGCTCGGAACGGGCCTCGCGGGAGAGGGCAAAAATTCAGCGATGACCGCTTGACGACTTCGCTGAACGCCCGCTAAGATGTTCGTCTTTCCAGCACAGTGGGGCCATAGCTCAGCTGGGAGAGCGCTACAATGGCATTGTAGAGGTCGCCGGTTCGATCCCGGCTGGCTCCACCACTCTTCGGAACTGAAAGGGTTTTCGAAGGGGCTGCAAGATCCAAGTTTTGTCCCCATCGTCTAGAGGCCTAGGACATTACCCTTTCACGGTAGCGACCGGGGTTCGAATCCCCGTGGGGACGCCACATCGACCGCCCGAAGGGGCGGTTTGCATCAAAGCCCTGTGGTTTGGGGCTTTTTTGTTGAAAGTTGCAGGTTTGTTGTTTCCAGCATGTGGGGCCATAGCTCAGCTGGGAGAGCGCTACAATGGCATTGTAGAGGTCGCCGGTTCGATCCCGGCTGGCTCCACCACTCTTCGGAACTGAAAGGGTTTTCGAAGGGGCTGCAAGATCCAAGTTTTGTCCCCATCGTCTAGAGGCCTAGGACATTACCCTTTCACGGTAGCGACCGGGGTTCGAATCCCCGTGGGGACGCCAAAAGCAGACGCATCGGGGCTCGGGAAACCGGGCCCCGATGCGTTTTTGCGTTCGGGTTTCGCGGCGTCCCGATAATCTTTGCTGGACTCGGGACTCGGGACTCGGGACTCGGGAATCGGGAATCGGGAATCGGGAATCGGGAATCGGGAATCGGAGCGCCGGCGGGTAAAGCGGCTCGGATCGGGGCGCTTTATGCGGGCCCGATCCACTCGGTTACTGGCTGCGCGACGCCGCTGGGTCGTCGAGACGCGTATCGGCCTGCGCCACAGCGTCCGTTGCAGACTGCGCCGGCAACAACGCGCGCGCCAATGCCAGCCCGGCGCCCAGACCGAGGCATTGCGCGGCGACGAACCCGGCCACGTCCTGCGGGCGGATGCCGGCGAAGGTCTGGGTCAGTGCGCGCGCCACGGTCACCGCGGGATTGGCGAAGCAGGTGCTGGCGGTGAACCAATAGCCGGCGAAGACATAAGCCGCGACCAGCGCCGGCACCGCGGTGGGGCGATGGCGCAGGCCGAGCAGGATGGTCAGCACCAGGCCGGCGCTGGCGACCGCTTCGCTGAGCCATTGCGCGGCGCCGCTGCGCTGCTGGGTGCCGGGTTGCCACAGCGGCAGTTCGAACATCGCGTGCACCAGCAGCACGCCGGCGATCGCGGCGACGAACTGCACCGCGACGTAGGCCAGCGCTTCGCCCGTGCCGATCCGTCCTTGCAGGCGCATCGCCGCGGTCGCCAGCGGATTGAAGTGCGCGCCGGAGATCGGCCCGAGCACGGCGATCAGCGCGTACAGCGCGGCCGCGGTCGCGGCGGCGTTGGCGAGCAGGGCGACTGCGTCGTTGCCCGCCGCCAGGCGCACGCCCATGATCCCCGAGCCGACCACGGTGGCGAGCAGGGCGGCGGTGCCGAGGAATTCGGCCAGCAGTTTGCGCGCGAACGGATTCACAGGCTGGCCAGCAGGGCTTGCACGCGCGCGGAAATCTCGTCGCGCACGGCGCGGTAGCCGTCGTCGTCCAGGTGCTTGGGGTCGGGCAGGCCCCAGTCCTCGCGCCGCTTCGCCGGAATCCACGGGCAATCGTCGCCGCAGCCCATGGTGATCACCGCGTCGAACTCGCCGTCGACCTGGTCCAGCGATTTGGACGCGTGCGCGCTGAGGTCGTAGCCGAGCTCGGCCATGAACCGCACCGCCTTGGGGTTGATCCGGCCGGACGGCGCCGAGCCGGCGCTGAGGGCCTCGACCGCGTCGCCGCCGTGGATGCGGGCGAAGGCCTCGGCCATCTGGCTGCGGTTGGAATTTTCGATGCAGACGAACAGCACGCGCTTCACGGGCGGTCTCCGAGATCTTTTTGCATGCACGCGGCGCTGGCCGGGCACAGCGAGCGGAATTCGGCGCTGTCGCGCAGCGCCGGCGGGGCGAGCCGGCGTTCGACCAGCGCGTAACCGCGGCGGGCGAAGAACGGCTGCGCGGTTTCGGTCAGCAGCAGCAACTGATGCAGGCCGCGTTCGCGCGCCTGCGTTTCCAACGCCTGCACCAGGGCGTCGCCGACGCCGTTGCCACGGTGCTCTTCGCGTACTGCCAGCGAGCGCAGCAGGCCGGCCTGCGCATAGGCTTCCAGGCCGATCGCGCCGATCACGCGCTCGGCGTCGACCGCAACGATGAAGTCGATGCTCGCGGTGTCGAGGTCGGCGATCGGCAGCTTCGATTCGATCAGCAGCGCGCGCACTTGCGCGCGCTCGTCCGGGGTGCAGGGGCGCAGTCGCATCGGCGCGCGCTCAGCAGCAGCCCGAGCGCGGCGCGCAGCAGCTCGCGCCGGCGGCCTGCTGGGCTGGCGCCGGCTTCATCGCCGCCGGGTCCGGCGTGCAACTGGCGCCGTCGCTGGCGCAGGCCGCGCCGGCGCCGTGGTAGCTGGTGGCGTCGCCGAAGGTGTGGAAGCTCTCCCAGCGGGTACCCTGCGGATCTTCGGTCCACAGCTTGTCGGAGCGCGCGTAGCAACACACCGCGGCGCCTTCCGGCACCACGCTGCCGCCGGCGGCGTCCAGGCGCGGGCCGAGCGCGGCCAGCTCTTCGGCGCTGTCGACCTGCAGGCCCAGGTGATCGATGCCGGGCGCGCGGCCGGTGGCGGAAATGGCGAAGTTGATCCGCGGATCTTCGAGCATCCACTTGGCGTAGTCGGGCTTGAGCACGCTCGGCTCGGTGGCGAACAACTGGGTGTAGAAGCGCAGGCTGGCGGGCAGGTCGGCGACGTTCAGATGCACGTGGAAGCGATTCATGACGAGGCTCCGGTGGGACGCGGCGAGCAGGACTGGGCCGGGCCGCAAGCGGCGGACCCGGCGCAGCAGTTTTCGGTGAGGTAGGCGAGCAGGGCGTTCATCTGCGCGTAGTGGGCACGGACCCGGATCACCCGGCCCTCGCGCTGGTCCTCGACCAGGGCGGCGGCGCGCAACACGTTGAGGTGGGCGCTGAGGGTGGCCGGCGGCAGGCCGAGGCGCTCGCGCAGTTCGCCGACCGACAGCCCTTCCGGGCCGGCCTGGACCAGTTGGCGGAAGGCGGCGAGGCGGGATTCGTGGCTGAGCGCGCCCAGGGCGCTCAAAGCAGCTTGGGTGTCCATGATTCCAATATTCCGGAATTATGGAATTGTGTCAAGCGGCGCTCGGGCTGCCCCTGTGGCTCGGTAAAGGGGGTAACAGGAAACTCTCGATCTGAGGCCGCGGCGTGGCGGACTGGGGTGCGTCGGGAACCGCCAGGGACAGCGACTCGTCGAACAATCTGGCTGCGTGAGCCAGAGTGAGCCGCCGCAACGGCGGATCGTCGTAAACGACAGCGGCGATCTCTCCGTTGATCACCAAGAACGTGTCGGCGAAATTCAATAGGGCGATGCGTTCGCGTTCGTCGAACCCGTCGCGGCGGCGTACCAGCTGCTCGATCCCTGCATGCGCATAGCTATGGAAGACAGCGGCTTTTTTAGCGCAAGCGGAGGCGAACTGCGCCAGCTGCGGGTAGCTCTTCTTGCGGTTGCGGATCCATTTGATGAGATCGTTGAGGTCGGGCTTGATCCTGCCTTTGACGAAACTCTCGACTGCCGCTTCGTCGGCGATGTAGATCAGCCAAAGCGCGCGGAACGTCGTTTCGATCAGGGCGCGCAGCAACGTGTGCGAGGCGCCATAGCGTCCGTCGCCGCTCGCCGAACCGATGGCGGCCTGATACTCCACTGCGAGCTCCATGCAGTAGTGGGTCAGAACAAAGCGAGGTGACTGCGGCGGTCGAAGCCGGGCGAATTCGACTGCGTAGCGCTGGTGAAGCTCGGATGTGGCGGCCACGCGTGCCGCGGCTGACGAAGGCGTCATGGGATCGCTGCAAGCGCAGATTCGGGTCGGACAACGGCGCGTCTGGCGGACGCGCCGCTGCCGGAGCGGGACGGCTTACTCGGCGTTCTTCGGCGCCAGCGCCGACGGATTGAGCATGCCGTCGGTGACCACATCGATGGCCTCGGCGAAACTGCCGGTCATCCACGGCTTGCCGTCGCCGCCGTACAGGTCGATGCGGCCTTCGACCGTGCGCTGCGCGGCCGGCTGGTCCAGCGCCTTGCGGTAGGCGGCGAAGCCTTCGAGCAGGGCCTGGGTGCTCATGCTCGCCGGGTCGCCCTTGTCGGCCATCATCTGTTCCAGGCCGCCGTTCAGCGCCGGCACCTGGCAGCGGTAGGTCACCGTGGCGATGGTCTGGCCCGGCTGGGTCTCGTTCGGGCGCTGCTGGTTCGACACGCCCTTGCATTGGGCCTTGGCGACCGCGTTGGACTGGCTCTTCATCGCCGCGACGATCGCCGGCTTGGCCTGGGCCGGGTCGACCTTGGGCAGCGAGCCGAGGATCGAGTCGGCGAAGGTGGCGTACGAGTCGTCCAGGGCCTTCGGAGCCGCCGCCAGCGCGGCCAGGTCGAGCGCGTCTTCGCCGCCGAAGGCCGGCTTGAGGTAGTCGTTGAGGCGCTTGCCGGCCTCGCCGTCGTGAGCCAGGGCGACGCGCAGGTACAGCTCGGCGACCTGCTCGGGAGTGAGCGCAGCGGGGGCGGCGAGCGCGGGCGCGGCGCAGGCGGCGAGGGTGGCGGCGAAGAGGGCGGTGCGGGTCCTGCGGAGCATGGGGGCGTCCTTGTCGGAGGGGAAAGGCGGCGGCGCGGTCGCGCCGCCGCAGCGGCGAGAGTACCTCAGCTCAGGCGCCGGCCGGCGTCGCCGGCACGCGTTCGAGCACGCCGTCGGCGTAATCGCGCAGAAACGGCAAGTCCGGGCGGTGCGCGTAGCCGATGTAGCAGTCGCAACGCGCGTTCGGGCAGGCGCGCGGGCGCAGCTGGGCGGCGTAGCTGCCGTCGTAGAGGTTGCCCAGCGATTCGGCGACGAAGTGACAGCGGCGCACGTTGCCGTCGCCGTCGACCGAGATCACGCTGTCGCCGGTCAGGCAGGGCGCGCCGAGGCTGGGCGCGGGCTCCAGGTTGTAGCGGAAGTGCGGGTCGATGCGCTGCAGGCGCTCGACCTGGGCGGCGTCGTAGTAATCCGGCGGGCGCGGGTCGAAGGCGTTGAGCCACATCGGCGTGCGCGCCGGCAGCTGCGCGCGCAGCGCTTCGATCTCGTCCAGGTCCTCGCGCAGCGCGACCATGCCGACGCTGTGGCGCACGCCGCGCCGGTCCAGCTCGCGGCAGCGGGCGAGAAACGCGCTGCGTGCGACCTGGCTGGGATGATAGGTGCACCACAGCGCCAACCGGCGGGTGTCGACCGCGTCCAGCCAGCGCATGCCGACGCACAGGTTGGTCTGGATCGCGACCCGGCGCAGTTGCGGCAGATGGCTCAGCGCGGTCAGCGCGTCGCGGTAGTGGCGGCGCACCAGGCCCTCGCCCCAGGGCGTGAACAGGATCGACAGCGGCCGCTGTTGCCGCCCGGCCCAGTCGACGAAACGTTGCAGGTCTTCGGCGTCGCGGCGCAGCGCTTGGCGGCTGTCGTAGGCCTTGGCGAAGGGGCAGTAGCCGCAGTCGTAATTGCAACTGCTCAGCCGGCCGCGGTACAGCACCGACAGGTGGCCCGGCGCGGCCGCGTCGGCCGGCGCCGGAAAGCGGCCGCTGGCGACGAGGCGGGCATGGTCGTGGGCGTGCATGGCGGCGCTCAGTCCAGCCGATAGTCGCGCATGCGCTCGGCGACCGCGGACGACACCAGCCAGGGGCCGATGGTGTCGGCGCGGGCCATGCCGGCCTCGGTCAGGGCGATCAGTTCGCCCTGCGCTTCGGCCAGGCCGAGTTCGAACAGCTCGGCCAGTTGCGGCAACTGCTGCAGGCAGTCGGCGCCGAAGCGCGCGCGGTAGTCGGCGCGGTCCAGGCCCGGCCGCACCAGCAGCGACTGGATCGCATGGCGGCGCCGGCGTTCGTCCTGGTCCAGGGCGATGCCGTAGTCGGCGTACGCGAACGAGGCCTCGTCGCGGGCCAGATAGTGTTCGAGGATCTCGGCCACGCTGCGCCGGGCCACCCCGTATTCGCTGGAGTAATGCACCTCGCCGGTATAGGAGCGCGCGCCGCAGCCGATCCCGACCATGCCGTCGCTCTGGCAGCAGTACACCGGCGCGGCGGCGTCGGGCGCGTGCGGGGCGCGGAACATGCGCATCGACACCTGGGTATAGCCGGCGGCGAGCAGGCGCGCGCGGCCGGCCTGGTACAGGGCCAGGCGCGGGTCCAGCGGCTCGGCCTGCACGGCGAAACCCGGCTTGCCGCGCTTGCCTTCGATCCGGCCCAGCCCGGTCAGCGGACGCACGTACAGCGGATACAGGTAGATCTCTTCCGGCGCATGCGCCAGCGCGCTGTCGATCGAGGCGACGAAGCTGGCCGCGCTCTGGCCGGCGATGCCGTAGATCAGGTCCAGGTTGAGCGTCGGCACGCCTTGTTCGCGGATGCAGGCGATCGCCGCTTCGACCACCTCGCGTTGCTGCGGCCGCACCAGCGCGCGCACTTCGGCCTCGCTGAAGCTCTGGATGCCCATGCTGACCCGGTCGATGCCGGCGTCGCGGCACAGGCGAAGTTTTTCCGCGTCGACGGTTTCCGGCGAGACCTCGATCCCGGCCGGGATCGAGCGCAGATCGATGTTGGCGTGACGCGTCACCATCTCGAACACCCGGCCGAGTTGGGCGGCGTCGAGATAGCTCGGGGTGCCGCCGCCGAGGGCGAAGCGGACGAAGCGATGCTCGCCCAGCGCCGCGACGGTGGCGCGCAACTGGCGTTCCATCTGCTGCAGATAGGCCTCGACCTGGGCCGGCGCCGGCCGCGCCAGCGCGAACAGATTGCAGAAGCCGCAGCGGTAGGAACAGAACGGCACGTGCAGGTACAGGAACAGCGCCTCGCGGCGCTCCGTGGCCCACAGCTCGCTCAGCGGCCGCGCCGGTTGCAGCGGACGGTAGGCGGTCTTGTGCGGGTACGAGTACGAATACGCCTGATAGGGCGGCAGCTGCAGCAGGTCGGCGAGGGTCGGAGCGGTCATGGATCGAGCAGGAAGTGCGCGTAGGGCACGGTCATCACCGTGTCGTGGGCGAGGCGGTGGCCGTGGTAGCCGTCCTCGCCGTAGGCGGTGCCGTGGTCGGAGCAGACGATGGCGAAGGCGCCGCCGCGTTCGCGCAGGGCGGCGAACAGCGGCGCCAGCGCGGCGTCGGCGTAGCGCAGCGCGGCGCAATGGCTGTCGTAGCCGTCGCGGAGCGCGCCGGGCAGGTAGTGGCGGTTGGGCTGGTGCAGGGCGGAGACGTTGATGAAAGCGAAACAACGCCGCTCGCTCAGCTCGGGGCTGCGCAGGCGCTCGCAGGCCAGCGCGACCTGGCGTTCGGTCGAGTCCGGGGCTGTCACGCCGAAGCCCGGGTTCCAGTGGCTTTCGTCGAACAGGTCGGGGAACTGCGAGCCGAGCGGGTTGCGCTTGTTGAAGAAGCCGACCCCGCCCAGGCAGATGCTGTAGTAGCCGAGGTCTCGCAAGCCCGAAACGATGTCGGCGCGGCCGCGCAGCACGCAGGTGCGCGCGTCGGTGGTTTCGCTGCCCTCGAATTCCAGTGCGAACAAACGCGGATGCGGCCCCGGCCGCGCCGGGGTCGGCAGGAAACCGGCGAAAAACGCCGCGTGCGCGGCATAGGTGAAGCTGCCGGGCGTGTGCCGGCGCTCCCAGCCGCCGGCCGGCAGCACCGGACCCAGCACCGGCAGTTCGCCGCGCTCGTAGCATTGCTGGGCGGCGTCGTAGCGCAGCGTGTCGAGAGTGATCAGCAACAGATCGCGGCGGCCGACGATGGCGCGCATGTCGGGCGCGGCCGGATCGAAGGCGACGGCGTCGGAACGGTCGGTATGCACGGTCATGGTCGGATCAGGCGGCGGCCAGCGGCGCGCTCGCGGGCGCAGTCAGCATGGCCTGGTCCTGGTAGGCGTCGCGGCCCTGCCAGAGCAGTTGCGGCAGCAGGTCGCCGAAGGCGTTGGCTTCCAGCACCCAACTGCGGCGTTCGCGCAGGATCAGGTCGAAGCCGATCATGCGGCTGCGCGGGAATGCCTGTGCGGCGCGTTCGACCGCGGTCTCCAGGGCTTGGCTCTGCGCCGGGTCGAGCCAGTCCTCGACCGCGCCGCGGCGGTTGCCCAGGTGCAGGTTGGTCAGCGGGCTGCGGCTGACCCGGGCCACGCGCTGGCGCGCGCGGCCGTCCAGCGCGAGCGCGCGCAGGTCGTAGTGCGCGGCGTCGTCGTCGGGCGCGCGCGGCTTGGCGATCCAGCGTTCGGCGTAGGCGCCTTGCGCGGCCAGGGCATCGATCAGGCGGGCGATCCGCAGGCCGTCGCTGTAGCGGCGCGGGCGCAGCGAGTTGTACAGGCGCAGGCCGCCGTCGCGTTCGACCGCTTCGACCGAGCCGTAGGCGACCTCGCGGCCGTCGCGATGGCGGCGGTAAGCCAGCACGCCGGCACCGGAGGAACCGTAGCGGGCCTTGACGAAGACCCGGTCGGATCCGGTTTCGGCCAGGCGCTGGCGCAGCGAGTCGTAGCCTTCGATCGCGCCGAGCAAGCGCGGCACGCCGACATCGGCGGCGATCAGGCGCTGCTGGCAGAGAAGCTTGTCGCTCATCGCGGCGATGTCGGCGGGCGGATTGAGATAGCGCGGCGCGTCCGGCAGGCCGGCCAGCAGATCGGCGAAGCCGGCGTACCAGTGCTGCTGGTGCGCCAGTTCGCCGTGTTCCAGCGCGGTCGGCGCGGCGCCGGGGCCGCCGTGGCGGCGCCAGCCGCGTTCGATCAAGGCCGCGTGCAGGGTCGGCGCTTCGCCCGGCGATTCGAGCTTGACCAGCGCCTGCGGATGCGCGGCCAGCGCTTCGGCGGCCAGCTCGGGCCGTTGCAGCAGGTCGGCGTAGTCGACCACCGCCGCATCCAGGCCCCGCGCCTGCAGGGCCTGCCGCAGTCCCCGGATCCGCCGGCTGTCGCGCGGACCGAACAGCAGCCAGGCACGCGCCGGCACGGGCTTACTCGGCGACCGCGACGTAACGCTCGCCCTCGTACTCTTCCGCCTGCTCTTCCAGCACCACCGTGCACGGCAAGGCGGCCAGCTTGGCCTGCCACTCCGGCGAGATGTAGTGATGGCTCAGGTCGATGCGTTCGATCGAGCCCAGGTGCGGGCTTTCGCACAGCGCCTGCGCGCCGGCGTCGCCGATCGTGCCCAGCGACAGGTCCAGGGTCTGCAGCGTGGCCAGCCACGGCTGCTGCGCCAGCCACACCGCCAGTTCGTCGGCGATGCTGGCGTTGCGCAGGCCCAGGTAGCGCAGCTGGCCCGGTTGCAGCTTGGCCAACAGGCGCTGGTAGGTGGCCAGGTCGCCGTCGAAGCCGTATTCGTCGCTGCCCAGCCACAGTTCCAGGTGGCGCAGCGCCGGCAAGCTGGAGCCGGCCAGGGCGTCGACGATCTTCGACGGCAGGCCGCCGCATTCGATCGCCAGTTCCTGCAGCTGGGCGTGGTCGAAGGCCTGCAGTTCCAGGTTGCTGGAGCCGCGGATGCGCAGCGATTCCAACTGCGGGTAGGCGGCCAGCAGCGGGTTGTAGGCGCCCTGGATGATCCAGGAGATCTCGCAGTCCTCGTAGGTCATGTCGCCGACGAACAGGCCCTTGAGCGCGCCGAACTCGGCGCGGCGCTCGATCAGCGCGTCCAGGTAGCCGGTCGGGCCTTCGTCGTGGGCCTCGCTCCAGGGGCCGATCACCAGCGCCTCGATCGAGGCCGGCGGCACCTGCGCCAGCAGCTCGGCGAACAGCTCGCCCTGGCTCTCCTCGCTGTCGTAATCCTGGTGCAGGCGATAGACGACGTCGCCGCCCTCGGCTTGGCCGCCCTTGCTGAAGTTGACGATGCGCTTGCCGCGATAGAACTGCGAATACTCGCCGATGGCCACGGTAGGCCTCCTTGCCGAAATTGGATCAAGCATACCCGCGCGCGGCGACCGCCGTCACGGTGCGGCGCATCGCCGCGGCTCAATGGAAGTCGCGCGAATGGGTGCTGAGGTTGCCGAGCAGGGCGGTCAGGTCTTCCATGCGCGAGACGATCAGGTGCTGGACGCCGTCGACGCGCTCCAGGCGGGCGTCGATCGCCATCAGCCGCGCCTCGACCAGGACCCGGCGCTGGCGTTGGGCCAGGTCGCGCCAGACCACCGCGTTGACCGTGCCGTCCTCGTCCTCGAGGCTGAGGAAGGTGACCCCGGCCGAGGTCTCGGGATGCTGGCGCACCGTCACCAGGCCGGCGAAGCGCACCCGGCTGCCGTTGGCGGCCTGAGCCAGCTGCGAGGAGCGCCGGCAGCGCCGCGCGTGCAGGGCGCTGCGCAACAGCGACAGCGGATGGCGGCCGAGGGTGGTGCCGAGCAGGGCGTAGTCGGCGCGCACGTCCTCGCCGGCGCTGGGCAGCGGCAGCGCCACCGGCGCCTCGTCGCGGGCCACGCCGGCGAACAGCGGCAACTGGGTGTCGACCCCGGCCACCGCCCAGCGCGCGCGATGGCGGTGCCCGGCCAGCGCGCGCAGGGCGCCCGAATCGGCCAGCAGGGCGCGCACCCGCGCGTCCAGCGCCGCGCGCGCGCACAGATCGTCGACGTCGCGCCACGGCGCCTGCGCGCGCGCGTCGCTGATCCGCTCGGCCGAGGCCTCGTCGAAGCCGGAGATCAGGCGCAGGCCCATCCGGATCGCATGCGGGTGCTGGCCGCCGCCGCGGCCGGGCAGGGTTTCCAGGGTGCAGTCCCAGTCGCTGTAGCGCACGTCCACCGGCAACACCGTGACCCCGTGGCGACGCGCGTCGTGCAGGATCTGGCCGTGGGTGTAGAAGCCCATCGGCGCCGAATTGATCACCCCGCAGGCGAACGCGGCCGGGTGGTAATGCTTGAGCCAGCAGCTGACGTAGGCGATCAGGGCGAAGCTGGCGGCGTGCGATTCGGGGAAGCCGTAGCTGCCGAAGCCCTTGATCTGCTCGAAGATGCGGTGGGCGAAGTCTTCGCTGTAGCCGCGCTCCAACATCCCCGCGCGCAGTTTCTCCCGGTGCGGTTCCAGCCCGCCGTGGCGCTTCCAGGCCGCCATCGAGCGGCGCAACTGGTCGGCCTCGCCGGGCAGATAGCCCGCGGCGACGATCGCGATCTGCATCACCTGCTCCTGGAACAGCGGCACGCCGAGGGTGCGCTTGAGCACCTCGCGCAGCGCATCGGAGGGGTATTCGACCAACTCCGGGTTCTTGCGCCGCTGCAGGTAGGGATTGACCATATCGCCCTGGATCGGCCCGGGCCGCACGATCGCGATCTCGATCACCAGGTCGTAGAAGCAGCGCGGCCGCAGCCGCGGCAGCATCGACATCTGCGCGCGCGATTCGATCTGGAACACGCCGATGGTGTCGGCCTCGCAGATCATGTCGTACACCGCCGGGTCGTCGCCGCCGGCGTTGATCGAGCTCATGCTCAGTTCGCCCACGCCCTGGGCCTTGAGCGTGGCCAGGGTCTTGCGGATCGCGGTCAGCATGCCCAGGGCCAGGCAGTCGACCTTGAGCAGGCCCATGGCGTCGAGGTCGTCCTTGTCCCACTGCACCACGGTGCGCCCGTCCATGGCCGCGTTCTCGACCGGCACCAGGGTGTGCAGCGGGCGTTCGGAGATCACGAAGCCGCCCGGATGCTGCGACAGGTGGCGCGGGAAGCCGCCATTGACCAGCAGCGCGCTCAAGCCCACCACCTTGCGCAGCAAGGGCGAGTCGGGATCGAAGCCGCGCTCGCGCAGATGCTCGGGCAGGGGCACGTCCTCGCTCCAGCGGTCCAGGGTGCGCGCCAGCTCGCCGATCTGGTCCTGCGGCATGCCCAGCGCGGCGGCGATGTTGCGCACCGCGCTGCGGCCGCGGTAGCTGATCGCCACCGCGGTCAGCGCGGCGCGATCGCGACCGTATTTCTCGAACACGTACTGCAGCACTTCCTCGCGGCGCTGGTGTTCGAAGTCGACGTCGATGTCGGGCGGCTCTTTGCGTTCCACCGACATGAAACGCTCGAACAGCATGCCCATCCGGGTCGGGTCGATCTCGGTGATGCCCAGGGCGTAGCAGACGATGGAATTGGCCGCCGAGCCGCGGCCCTGGCAGAGGATCTTCTCGCGCCGGGCGAATTCGACGATGTCGTGTACGGTGAGGAAGTAAGACTCGTATTCGAGTTTTTCGATGATGCCCAACTCGTGCGCGATCTGGCGCTGCGAGTCCTCGGGAACGCCTTGCGGCCAACGCCGCAGCGCGCTGCGCGCGACCAGCTTGGGCAGCCAACTTTTCGGCGTCTCGCCGGCCGGCACCAGTTCGTGCGGGTATTGGTAATCCAGGCCCTGTTTCAGGTCGAAACGGCAGCGCTCGGCGATGCGCAGGGTTTCGTCCAGCAGTTCGCGCGGATAGATCGCCGCCAGGGCCTTGCGGATGCGCAGATGACGCTCGCCGTTCGGGAACAGGCGCCGGCCGGCCTCGGCGACGGTGCAGCGGTGGCGGATCGCGGTCATCACGTCCTGCAGGGCGCGGCGGCCGCGTTCGTGCATGTGCACGTCGCCCGCGGCGACGCAGGGCAGGCCGTGCCGCGCGGCCAAAGCCCGCAACGCGGCCAGGCGCGCGGCGTCGTCGGCGCCGCGGTGCAGGCCGACCGCGACCCACAGCCGGCCGCCGAAGCGTTGCTGCAGCCAGGCCGCATGGGCCGCGTCGCGCTCGTCGCCGTCGGGCAGCCACAGCGCCAGCAGGCCGTCGCAGCGGCCGTCGAAGTCTTCGCCCAGGCTGCGGTACTCGCCCTTGCCGGCGCGGCGGCGGGCGAGGGTGATCAGCCCGCACAGCGAGGCATAGCCGGCGTCGCGCTCGACCAGCAGCACCAGCTTGGGCCCGCCGTGGACGCGGATCTCGCTGCCGACGATCAGCGCCACGCCGGTGTCGCGCGAGGCCTGCCAGGCGCGCACGATCCCGGCCAGGGTGCATTCGTCGGTGATCGCCAGGGCGCGGTAGCCCAGGTCGCGGGCGCGTTCGAACAACTCCTGCGCGACCGAGGCGCCGCGCTGGAAACTGAAGGCCGACAGGCAATGCAACTCGGCGTAATCGGGCAGGGCTGCGGCCGCGCCTGCGCAGCCGTTGGCGGCGAGCGGCGCGTTCATGCGAACCAGCCGTGGAGCAGGAACTCGCCGTCGCCGCCGGCGTCGCGGTAGGCCCAGCCGCGCTGGCCGCGTGCGGTCTCGACCAGGTAATAGTCGCGGCGCACGTCGTCCTCGTCCCACCAGCCCGATTCGATCCGCTCCGGCCCGGCCAGTACGCGCAGGCCCGGATCGCGCAGCGGCACGGGCTCGTCCAGCAGCCAGCCCGGGCGCGGCGGCAAGGGGTCGACCGCCGCTTCCGCGCGCGGCGCCGGCGCATCGCCCGACAGCGCGCGCCAGGCGCGTTCGGGGCGGTGCTCGGCCTGCACCGCCAGGCCGGACACGGCTTCGTCGCCGAGCCGGGCGCGCAGGCGTTCGCGCAACTGGTCCCAGGGCACGGCCTGCTGCGGGCGCGGGTCGAACAGATCGCGCCGCGCCGGCACGAACGGCGGCAATTCCTCGGCGAGCAGGCGCAGGCCGATCGCCGGCGCCGGCAGTTGCGCCTGCTGCAGGCGGCCGCGGGCGAGTTCGAACAGCATCGCCGGGTCGCGCTCCGGCGCGAGCAGGCCGACCGCGACCTCGGTCTGGCGATGGCTGCGGCCGTGCAGGCCGGGCTCGTGTTCCAGCACCAGCACGAAACGCGCCACGCCGCCGTCGCGGCCGGCCAGGTAGGCGGCCAGGTCGGCGGTCAGCCGGCGCAAGGGGAACAGCAGGGCCTGGCTGGATTCGACTTCATGGCCGAGTTCGATCCGCGCTTCGAAACGGTCGGCCGGCTGGAAATAACGCAGCGGCGGCGCATCCAGGCCGCGCAACGCATCCAGATGGGTCAGCAGCGCCGCGCCGAAGCGCCGCCCCAGCGGCGCGCGCGGCAACCCGAACAGCGCGCCGAGCCGGCGCAGCCCCATGCGTTGCAGCGCCTGCACGGTGTCGGCGTCGAAGCCGCTGCGTTCGATCGGCAGTTGCGCCAGCGCCGCTTCCAGGTGCGCGTCGTCGACCGCGGCGTGCTCGATCGCGGCATGTTCGCCGAGGTTGCTCAGCACCCGCGCCGCGTGCGGGTTCGGCGCGGCGACGATGCGATGGCGGAAGCCCAGTTCGTGCAGTTCGCTGTCCAGGCGCTGCCGCAACTGCGGCCAGGGCCCGAACAGGGCGCGGCTGCGGCCGACCTCCAGCACCACGGCGTGGGCGAATTCGGTGCTGACCTGGGAGCTGTAGCGATAGGCCCAGGCGGCGAGCAACTGGCGCGCGCGCTCGGTGCCGTCGGGATCGTGGTCGACGGTATCGAAGCCGTCGGCGATGGCCTGGGCCGCGATCAGCGACATGCCGGGCTTGAGCCCGAGCGCGCGCGCGGCGGCGTTGACCGCGTACAGGCGCCGCCGCGCGCGCGGACCGTCGACCAGGGCCAGCGCGCGCTGCGGCTGGGCGCGCTGGCGTAGGACCACGTCCAACGCGAGTTGCGGCAACAGCAGGCAGGCCCAGCGCACGGCGGCGTCCTCAGCGGCGCGGCAGGGCGACGACGGTGGCGCCGGCGTTGCCGATGTTCGCGGGGGCGATGGGGCGGTCGTCCGGACGATCGTCCGGACGAATCGGCCCGGCCGCGGCCAGCGCCGGCGGCCGCACCGTCGCGGCCGCCGGCGCGAGGTCGGCATGGGTCGGATGCGGAAACGCGATCGGCCGGGTCGGCGCGTTGCCGCCGCGGCACTTGAGCACTCGCAACTGGCGCGGCGCGGCGTCGATGGCGATGCGCAGCGCGGCCGGCGAGGCGTTGCGCGCCGCGCCCGCATCGCGCATCGCGAAGCCCAGGCATTGCCCGGTTTCGGCCGCGACCTGCAGCCGGCGCAGGGCGCGGTCGTCGGCGCGTTGCGGCCAGCACAGCACCGCCGCGCAGGCGCCCGAACGCAGGCATTGCTCGGCCGCCCACAGCGCCTCGCGCGCCGAGGCGCGCACCCATTGCAGGCGCGCCAAGCTCACCCCGGCGTTGCGCCAGGCCGGCGCGTACGGCAGCCAAGGCGGATCGACCAGGGCGATCATGCGCGCGGCCTGCGAAGACTGCGCCTGCGAAAGCCGCGCCAACGCCGGCCACAGCAGTTCCAGTTCGCCGACCCCGGGCATCGGCAGCAGCAACTCGCTGAGTGCGGCCTCGGGCCAGCCGCCGCTGGGCAGGGCGGCATCGAGCTCGGCCAGGCCGGTGGGCTGGGACGAGGGCGCGCGCTGCGCCGGCTGGCCGCGCCACAGCCGGCGCGCGTCGATCAGACCGTCGAGGGCGACCAGCTTGCCCATCGGCCTCAGCCCCCGCGCACCAGGCCGCAGTACAGGCCTTCGATGGCGAAATCGGCGTCGGCCGGGACCTGGATCGGCGCGTAGTCGGGATTGCGCGGCAGCAGTTCGATGCCGTCGGCGCCGATGCTCAAGCGCTTGATGGTGATCTCCTCGCCGATCCGCGCCACCACGACCTGGCCGTGGCGCGCTTCGGAAGTGCGGTGCACCGCGACCAGATCGCCGTCGAAGATGCCGTCCTCGCGCATCGAGTCGCCGCGCACCCGCAGCAGGTAGTCCGGGCGCGGCGAGAACAGGCTGCGGTCGACCAGAACGTGGCGCTCGATGTCGGCGTCGGCGCCGATCGGCGCGCCCGCCGCGACCCGGCCGAGCAGGGGCAGGGCGTCGCGCGTCGGCGCCTCGGCGAGATAGGCGTCGCTGGCGTCGAAGCCGGCTGGGATCAATCCGCCCTCGACCAGACCGACCTCGGCCAACCCGGCCGGCAACAGGCGGATGCCGCGCGCGCGGCCCGGGCGCAGTTCGATCAGCCCCTGCGCCTGCAAGGCCTGCAGGTGGTAGCCGGCGGAGCGGTTCTGGCGGAAGCCGAAGCGCGCGCAGATTTCCTGCTGCGAAGGCGGCAGGCCGTCGGCGGCGATGCGCTGGTGCAGGTAGACGAGCAGGGCGCGGCGGAGGTCGGTGAGGCTCATGTACTAATTTTAGTAATAAGTCGGCGCGCCGGTAAGACGGGGCCGGGGTGCGGCCGACGGACGGAGGGGCGGACGGGTACAGCCTGGGCCTGGACGGTCTCCCAACTTGCGACGCGGCCCCTTGTAGGAGCGGCGTGAGCCGCGACCGAGATTGCGACGCCTGTAACGCCGAAGGCCAGGGATACAAGATCTTCGCGATCTGGGGTCGCGGCTCACGCCGCTCCTACAGGGCGAGCGCCCGCGCCGACGAACGGGCATTGACGGACTTTCTCTTCTTCATTAATTTCTGTCAAAACAGAAATAAGAGAAGGCCGCCATGTCCCTCAGCCCGCTGCAAGAACGCTTCATCCTCCACTGGGGCGAGATGGGCAGCCGCTGGGGCGTCAACCGCACGGTGGCCCAGATCCACGCCCTGCTGTTCCTGTCCGAGCGCGCGATCACCGCCGACGAGATCTGCGAGACCCTCAACCTGGCGCGCTCCAACGTCAGCACCAGCCTGCGCGAGCTGCAGTCCTGGAACCTGGCGCGGGTGGTGCACGTGCTCGGCGACCGCCGCGACCACTTCGAAACCTACAAGGACGTGTGGGACATCTTCCGCGCCGTGGTGCAGGAGCGCCGCCGGCGCGAGATCGAGCCGACCCTGACCATGCTGCGCACTGCCGTGCTCGACGGCGACAACGCCGCAGTGCCGCCCGACCAGAGCGACCCGCGCGATCGCGCCACCCTGGCGCGGATGCGCGAGGTGCTGGAGTTCATGGAGACCGGCACCAGCTGGATCGACGAGATGAACCGGCTCGATCCCAAGACCCTGATCAAGCTGCTGAAGATGGGCGCGCGCATCCAGCAGTTCGTGCGCGGCGCGGCCAAGCCGCTGCCCGAACCGCAGGCGCAGGGCGGTGGCGTGCTGTTCGCCGACGAAGGCGAGGCCGCCGCGGCGCAGGCCGAGGCCGTGCCGCCGCGCGAGCGTCCGTCCTGAGCCGCGCCCCCTTTTTTGTCCATCAATTTCTGTAATTACCGAAATAACTGTAGGAGATGATCATGAGCAAGGATCCGATCCGCGACGCCGTCGAACCCGTGGTCGCCCTGTACGACCGCGCCTGCCCGCTGTGCCGCACCGAAATGCACCGGCTCAAGGCGCGCGACCGCCGCGACCGGCTGCGCCTGGTCGATATCGCCGCGGCCGACTTCGATCCCGCCGCCTGGGGCTTCGAACTCGAAGCGCTGCGCAACGCCCTGCACGTGCGCGGCGCCGACGGCCAGTGGCGGATCGGCGTGCCCGGCATCGCCGAGGCCTATCGCGCGGTCGGCCTGGGCTGGCTGACCTGGCCGCTGCGCGTGCCCGGCGCCGGCCGCGCCGCCGCGCGCGCCTATCGCTGGATCGCGCCGAACCGGCACCGCGTCTCGCGCTGGCTCGGCTATCGCGAAGCCGGCACCGAGCCGGCCCCGCGCTGCGACGACGGCCATTGCCCGGTGCATTACTGAGGACGCGGTCATGGACCTGCACACTCTGTTTCTGAGTCTGTTGCTGCTGCAGATCGCGATGGGCGCGCTGGACACCGTCGCCCATCACGAGCTGATGGAAAAACTCGCCAACCGGCGCAGCGCCGCGCTGGAACTGCGGCTGCATGCGGCGCGCGGCCTGGTCTACGGCCTGCTGTTCCTGGTGTTCGCCTGGCTGCGGCCGCAAGGGCTGTGGCTGGCGGCGGTGTGGGCGCTGGTGCTGGTCGAGGTCGGCATCACCCTGTGGGACTTCGTGGTCGAGGACGCGACCCGCTTGCTGCCCAACAGCGAACGCGTGCTGCACACCGTCCTGGCGGTCAACGGCGGGGCGATGTTCGCGGTCTACGCGCTGGCCACGCGCGGCGACTGGGTCTTGCCGAGCGCGCTGACGCCGGTCGCGCACGGCTGGATGTCCTGGGCCTTGAGCGCGGCGGCGCTCGGCATCGGCCTGAGCGCTTTGCGCGACGGCCTGGCCGCGCGCGCCAACGCGGCCGAACCGGCGCCGCGGCCGTTGCTGGCCGAGCATCCGCAGCAGCATTTCCTGGTCAGCGGCGGCACCGGCTTCATCGGCACCGCGCTGATCGAGGGACTGCTCGCCGGCGGCCACCGCATCACCGTGCTCAGCCGCGATCCGCGCCGCGCCGCCTTGCGTTTCGGCGGCCGCGCGCGCTGCATCGCCGACACCGCCGAACTGCGCGACGACGAGGCCGTCGACGTGGTGGTCAACCTGGCCGGCGCGCCGGTGGTCGGCCGGCGCTGGAGCGCTGCGCGCAAGCGCGCCTTGCTCGCCAGCCGGGTCGGCACGACGCGCGCATTGCGCGCCTGGTGCGAGCGCGCGCAACGCCGGCCGGCCTTGTGGCTGCAGGCCAGCGCGATCGGCATTTACGGCGCACAGGCGCGCAGCGGCCCGGAGCGGCGCGCGCCCGAAGCCGTCGCCGGCGATTTCGCCAGCGAACTGTGCGCGGCCTGGGAGCGCGCCGCTGCGCCGATCGCCGAGCAGGGCATGCGCATGGCGACGCTGCGCCTGGGCCTGGTCCTGCACCGCAGCGGCGGGATCCTGCCGATGCTGTCGCTGAGCGCGGCGCTGGGCTGCGCGGCCACGCTCGGCCAAGGCCGGCAGTGGTTCGCCTGGATCCATCTCGACGACGTGCTGGCCTTCGTCGAGGACGCGGTGCGCCACCCCGGCGTGCGCGGCGCCTACAACCTGGTCGCGCCGAACGGCTGCACCCAGGCCGAGTTCGCTCGCGCCCTGGCGCGCGCGCACCGGCGTCCGGCCTGGCTGCGCGTGCCGGCCTGGCCGCTGCGCGCCGCGCTCGGCGAGATGGCGACCATGCTGCTCGACGGCCCGCAGGTCGAACCGCAGCGCCTGCTCGATCAGCGCCATCGCTTCTTACACGCCGGCCTGGACAGCGCGCTCGCCGTCCATGCGCCCGCACCGCATCTCGATCATGAGGGTGGAGAGCACCCGGGGGAGTTCCATGGAACGGTCGAACACGGCCCGGCTGGCGCCGGCCGCCTGCGTTGAACCGGCGCTCGCCGGCAACGACCGCGAACGCATGCCGGCGCCCGCCGCGCCGCCCGCCGCGCACGACCTGGCCGCGCTGCTGCGCGCCGCGCTCGGCCCGCGCTGGGCGCTGCTGCATCCGCATATCCGCGCGCGTTTCGCCCTGGCGCCGGAAGAGGGCCAGGCCGAGTACTTCGGCACCATGCACCAGGTGCGCTGCACCCGCTTGGGCGGCCTGTTCGCGCGCTTGATCCGCTACGCAGCGGGTGCTGCCGCACCACAACGCCGAACAGGTGCCGTTCCGCTTCGACGTGCAGCCTCTGCGCGAGGGCCTGGGCTGGCTGAAGACCCGCACCTACCACTTCGCCGACGAGGTGTTCAGCTTCCGCTCGCGCATGAGCCTGGGCGGCGACGGCGAGTTGCTGGAGCGGTTCGGCGGCGGCCTGGGCATGCGGGTGCGGCTGGAAGTGCTGCCGAACCGGCTGGTGTTCGTCGACGACGGCTATTTCCTGCACTGGCGAGGCTGGCGCCTGCCGCTGCCGCGTCCGCTTTGGCCGGGCCGCTTCGTTCTCGTGCATAGGGATCTGGATGCGACGCGGTTCGAAGTCAGCATCGACGTCGCGCATCCGTGGTTCGGGCCCTTGTTCCACCAGGACGGAACGTTCGAGCGCATGGAGAGCGCGCGGGGCTGAAACGGCGGCAGGGAATCCGCCGGGCAGGGGGGCAGGGAAGCGGCGACAGGGAACGTAACTCCGGGCCAGGGACGGCCGAGGCGAATCGCGACGAACCCCGCCCGTCGCGAAAAACCTGCTGCCATGGCTGACTGGGAGTCGGCGGCGAAACCCCGTTGTCGACGTCCCCGCGCAGGCGGGGATCCAGGGCGTCATCGATGCCTGACGCTGAAGTCGCTGGATGCCCGCCTGCGCGGGCATGACGGCTTGAAAGGACGCGACGCAACCCACCGTCGTCCCCGCGAATGCGGGGATCCAGGGCTTCACCGCGACAACGCTCCGAAGTCTCCAACGCGACACGACGCTGAAGTGCGTGGATGCCCGCGCCCGCGAGCATGACGATCCGGACGCAAGCGCCGCCCCAGGCGCTTACGGCGCGCGGAACAACACGTTGTAATGGAACCGCCGCCCCGCGGTCGCGCGCAGCTTCTTCGCGTCGCGGTGCTCGGGATTGATCAGCGCGTTGTATTCCTCCGGCACGATCACCGACGGCACCAGCAAAATCGCCGAGGCCTGGCTGCTCAGCCATTGCGCGCCGACGCGCACGCTGGCCTGGCCGGCGGGCACCGCGTCCCAGCCGCCGGGCAAGTCGTGCGGAGTGAACTGCACGCGCGCCTTCCACACCGCGGCCGGCACTTCGATCGAGACCACGTGCCGGTTCAGGGGCAGGCCGTGCGCGTCGACGTAGGCGGCGGTTTCCAGCGCGGCCAGGGCCAGCGAGGTCGCGGTGTAGAGCACGCGCTGGCCGTCGTCGTTCCAGCGGCCCGGGTACTTGGCCGCGCCCGCGCCGCTCAGATCGTCGGCGCGGTAAGCGCGGGTTTCGGTGGCGATGCGCCAGAGTCTCATCGGCCGGGCCTCGTCCTTGCGGCGGCGCGGCGCGTCACTGGTAGGCGCCGCTTTCGAGCGAGCCGAGCAGGCGCGCGACCACGTCGAAACCGCTGGGCGTGTCCAGCAGGTCGGCCGGACGACGGCCGCCCAGGGCCGGCTGCGGTTGCTCGATCCAGCGCCCCAGCCAGCGCGCCAGGTCGAACTCGCCGGCCTGCGCCGACACGCTGGCGTCGACGATCGACTGGGCGATCACCATCAACCGCAACAGCCCCAGCGCGGCCTGGCCGCCGGCGCCGGCGATGCGCGCCTGCTGCGCGGCCTTGTTCTCCGCGGTGGCCTTGGCGATGCCGAGGATGTTGAACATCCGCACCGCCGGCAATTCCATGCTCGCGGCCATGTCCTTGATCACCTGCGCCGGCACGCCTTCGCGCTCGACCGCGACCCGCTGCAGCGGCGTGGCCGTGCGCAGATAGCTGACGTAGCCCTTCAGCGTCGCCGGGCCGATGTCGGGCACCGGGTCCTTCAGCGACGGCGCGCGCTTGCGCGCCGGGTAGGGCGCGTCGCGCAGATTGAGCGGGCTCTCGCGTAGCGTGGCCTTGCCCCGTTCCAGGGACTTGAGCGGCGGCTTGGCCGGCGAGGGCTTCTTGGCGGCTTTGGTCATGGGATGAGCGACGGTGTTGTCTGGATTGGGACTGACCTTAGCATAAAATTAGACGCATTGCCCAGTTTGGCGCGACCGCCCCCGACCCGGGCCGAGGGTCGGCGGGGCGACATGGCCTGGACGGGGGCGGTGCTAGATTCGGCCGCAGAACCTCGAATGCCGACCCGGAGCCGAACCATGGGCCCAGCGAAGCCGCTTTCCCGCCCAGCAGCCACGCCCGCAACGAACACGTCCGTATCGAAGCCGCCCGCCTCGAAGCCGCCCTTGCCATCGCCGCCCTCGCCATCGCCGCCGGCGGCGCCCGCGCCGGATCATGCCCGCCTCGCCGCCGAACAGGCCGCGCTCAAGCGCGAACTCAGCCGCGTCTACGCCGAAGCTTGCGGCTGCAAACGCCGCGACGAGCGCTGAGCCGCGGTCAACGGGACCTATGGCCGATACCGCGGCGCGGCGGTGTCGGCAGACTGCGTCGGCGGTCCCGGCGCCGACGGCGCGAACGGGGCGGCCTCGGCCGGAGAGCCACCGGCGCATGCCCGATGCGGCCCACGATGACCGAAACGCCCGTTCTGCGGATCAGCACCGATCCGGCCGAGATCGACCTCGGCCGCGTCCACGATTTCCTGTCCAACCATAGCGGCTGGGCGCAAGGCATCCCGCGCGCGACGCTGGAGCGCGCGATCGCCCATTCGCTGTGTTTCTCCGGCCTGCTCGGCACCGAGCAAGTCGCGTTCGCGCGCGTGGTTTCCGACCGCGCCACCTTCGCCAACCTGGTCGACGTGTTCGTATTGCCGCAACACCGCGGCCGCGGCTACGGCAAGGTCCTGGTGCGGGCGGTGCTGGCGCACCCGCAGCTGCAGGGCCTGCGCCGTTTCACCCTGGCCACCGCCGATGCGCACGGCCTGTACGCCCAGTTCGGCTTCGCCGCGCCGAGCCGTCCGCACACGCTGATGGAACGCTATGCGCCGGACATCTATCGGGCCGGTTGAACGCAACCGGTTGGTCGGGATGGGTTGGGCGGGCCTGGTCGGATCGGACTTGATTGGAGCGGACTTGCTTGGAGCGGACTTGCTTGGAGCGGGCTTGCCTGGAGCGGCCCCGCCAGGCCGGACGCAGGCCTTGAGACTTCGCCCGGCTACCCTGGCCGGGAGCCCAGCACAGGGGCGGCGGGGCGCAGATGCGGGCGCGCAAGGCGGCTTGGCCGCCGGCGCCGCGGCCGCAGCGCCGGATCCGGCAAAGTCGCGCCTGCGTCCGCGAGCTGCGGCGGCCGTCTCCACGCCGCCACGATCCGCATTGTGCTGAACTCGCCACTTGTGGTTGCTATGCTTCGCGCCGGTCGCCGGCCCGAGGGGGCGCCGTCGCCTTCAATGCAGTAGGTAAGGAGTCGCCATGAATTGCCGCTCACGCATCCTGATCGCCGGTCTGGGCCTGGCCTTGATCGCTGCGCTGCCGGCCCAGGCCCAGCGCCAGCGCGGCGGCGGCAAGGCCAGCGCCGACCGGGCGGTGTACGACGCGGCCATCGAGCGCGCCTCGCGCGTCTGCCCCGACCACAGCGCCGAGCGCACCGGCCCGGGCATCCGCTCGATCCCCGCCAGCGCCCTGCGCATGATCGAACAGCGCGACTTCGTCCTCTGCCCGGACCTGCGCCTGGACGCCCAGACCCCGGTGGTCTGGTACGGCCGCCAGGGCGTGTTCGCCTGGAATCCGCAGGCGCGCGGCGCGGTCAAGCTGCTCGCGACCAAGGCCGGCGCCTACGCCCGCGACAATTCCTTTCCCAAGCAAACCGTGGTCTGGAAGCCCAGCGGCAAAGAGGCCGAAGGCGCGTTGGTGCCGACGTTCCGCGGGCGGATGGTGCGCTGAGTTAGAGCGAGTCAGGGCCGCGCTAGGCCGCGCTTACTGCCAATGCTGCAGCGTCGGCGGCTTGGCGCCGCCGACCGGGTCCGAGGATGCGGCGTTTCGCGCCGGCGATGCCGGCGGCACCGGGAACTGAGTGCGCGCGACCGCCGATATGCGCTCGTAGGTATCGCCGAACGCATCGAAGTAGGAACAGTCCCGCCGTCCGCCATCGAGACGGTTGAGATGGTAGGCGCACTGCGAAACGCCGGCGTTCCACAGCCCCTCGTTGCGCGCGTCGAGTGTCGGCAGCTGCCCTCGCTGGATCTGCGCCTGGACGCCTTTCAGCGTTTCCGGGATTTGCCGCTTGGCTTCGCAGGCGATGTGGTACAGCGCGAGCACGGCCTTCAGATCCTGCGCCTGGAACGACAGCGTCGCATCCTGCACCGCATGGAACAGGTCGATGGCGATGCAGGTCTTGGCCTGCGCGACCTCGAGCAAGCGCGGCGCGGTGTGGATCTGGAAACGATCGATCCCGGCCTCGTTCCAGTCCGGGTCGATCTCGCGCACGATGCGCTTGGCGCCGGTGCGGTCCAAGGCCAGGCGCGCGGTATTGATGTCTTCCATCATGTCCTGGAACACCAGCACCAGGGTCTGCTTGATCCGCTCGCTGCGGTGCAACTGCTGGCGATGCCACAGCCAGAACGCGCCCAGTACGGCGATGGCCGCGGTGCAGACGCCGGCGACCGCGTTGACCACGTAATCCGGCAGCGGCTCCAGCCACGGCATCGCCAGCGCGGCGCTGGCCAGAAAGCCCAGGCACGCGCCGGCGGCGGTCCAGATCGTCCTTGTCTGCCAGGGGGTTCCCATGACCCGGCTCCTTGGGCGTGCGCCCGTGGCGATGACCCGATTCTATGCCCGTAAACGCCTCCGCAGGTCGGCGCGCCGCGGTCAGGCCGCCGCGGTCCGTATCAACCCGGCGATCAGGGTGCTGATAAGCCAGGCCGATCCGAGGGCGAAGGGCACCCCAAGGACCAGGACCGCCAGGATCGGACGTCCGCTGCCGAAGAACACATTGATCCAATGGGCGAGTTTGGCCCCGAGATAGGCGGCGATGACCGCGATCAGGATCTTGCCGATCGCGGTTGCCGCCGCGTTGTCGAATTTGGCGCCGACCACGCCGATGGCTGCGGCCAGGGTCAGCCATTCGGTCAACCGGAACGCCTCTTCGGCGACCCGCTGGACCAGGCGGTTGAGCGGCGCGGTTTCCTCGCTGTCCAGCAGCTTCTGAGCGGCTTGATTGATGCGTTCCTTCATGGGCTCGTTCCATAGGTGGGGCGTCGGCCGGAGGCCTGCGACGTCGCCGTCGACGGCCGGTTTACGAGGCGGCTTCTATGCCGCCTTGGGATGTCCGAAGCGGCGGCGCTGCTGCCGTCAGACGGGCTTCGGACGCGATCCATGGTCGGTATGATTGGAGCGCGTTATTGAGTGCGAATGCGTAATCGAGGCCTCCGCGCGGGATGTTAATCTTGACGCTAGGCTCTTGCATGGACCGCATATGCTCGCCCGCTTGCGTCGTTTGTTCGGAGGTCCCGCCGCGGCCGCAAGTCCTGCGCCGATCGGGGTAGCGGCGCCGGAAGTGGCCATGCACTGGCAGGCGGACACGCGTCAGCCGATCCCGGATTGGGAGCGCCTGGCGCAAGCCGAGGACGGCTCATGGTCGGAGCCGTTGCGGGACGCTTACTGGACCCGGGCCGCCGAACACTGGCTGACGGCGCTGGCCGAGTCGTTGGCGCCGGACTACGGCCTGCAGGCCTCGGACCGCTTCCTGCTGTTGTCGGCCCTGCCGCCGGAGCGGGCGAAGGCGTTCCTGTCGTTCTGCGAATCGGCCCGGCGCCGGATCGTGCGCAACCTCGGCGAGCTCGCGCTGCCGCCCGGCGGCGGCAAGCATGTGTGCCTCATTTATGCCGATGAGGATGCGTATTACGACTACATCGCCCACTACTACCCGGACGGCGGCGAGTACGCCCTGTCCGGCGGCATGTTCATCCGCGCCGGTTACGGGCATTTCGCCCTGTTCGAGGGCGACATCGACGCCATGCGCGCGACCATCGCCCACGAAATGACCCACGCCCTGCTGTCGCACCTGCCGATCCCGATGTGGCTCAACGAGGGCATGGCGGTCAACACCGAACACAGCCTGTTCCCGCAGTTGGCCGACCCTCGGACGCAGCTCTACTCGCCGGCCGAGATCGCAGGCAAGCATGCCGCGTTCTGGAACCCGCAGCGGATTCAGGAGTTCTGGTCGGGCGCCTCGTTCCTGCGCACCGACGACGGCAACCTGCTGTCCTACGATCTGGCCAAGAAGATGGTTGGCTTGGCGGCTCGCGATCACGATGCTTTCGTCGCGTTCGTGCAGCTCGCGCAAGCCGGCGACGGTGGCGACGCAGCTTCCGAATTGCTGGGCTATCCGCTGGAGGATCTGGCCGCGGTAGTGCTGGGGGGCGGCGATTGGATGCCGCGCCCGGACACCTGGCGAGATATACCCGATACCGCCGGCGCGGATGTCGCAGCGGCACAGAACGCGGGCGCGAAAACCGCACCGGCTTGATCGTGGGCGGTTGTTGGACCGCAGCGGCGCTTCGCGGGCTATTGCCAGAACATCCACGGCGTCCAACGAAAAAAGCCGGAACCCGTAGGTTCCGGCCTTTCGCGATCTTTCGATCGGTATTGGTGGAGGTGGGCGGAATCGAACCGCCGTCCGAAGGCACTCCATCCCCGGCACTACATGCTTAGCGCTCCGTTGGATCTCGTCCCGGGACAGCACGGCGCGCAAAGCGCATCCCCGGACCAGCCTGCTATAGGTTGACCCGGAGCTGG
This sequence comes from Lysobacter sp. Soil_C_15, assembly GCF_057657315.1. Taxonomy (NCBI): domain Bacteria; kingdom Pseudomonadati; phylum Pseudomonadota; class Gammaproteobacteria; order Lysobacterales; family Lysobacteraceae; genus Lysobacter; species Lysobacter sp. Soil_C_15. The sequence continues at coordinate 338,150 of NZ_JBDGIR010000002.1, read as the reverse complement.
CAGGCGGCCGCTCCGGGCGATTCCGTGATAGTGACCCTACGCTGCGAGCACGGACACAAGCAGTTTCGGGGCTTACGCCTTAAGCGGCGAGAGCGTAGTTGTCGTCGTTGGCAACTAGAAGTTTGCAGCTGGATTTACGAGGAAAGCTACCCCCTCGGCATGCGCCAAGCGATTTCGCGACCCCCGTCGAAGCCAGTGCACCCCCGGGGACAGCCAAACTGCGCTGACGCGTTCAGTATAGGGCCTGGCGGCGCGTTCTCAAGCCTTGTCTTGGGCGTGCGCAGCGGGGGTTCAGCCGCGGCGCCGGCTCAGTTGCCGTCCAGCAGCTCGATCAGGGCGCGGCGCTTCTTGCGCGAGAGTTTGCGCATCAGGCCCATCAGCCGCAGTTCGTCGGGGTCGCTGTATTTGGCGGCGTTCTCGCGCACCGACAGCGATTTGCCTTCGATCGTGCCGCGCCCGGTGGCCAGCCATTCGAAGCTGACGTGCTGCTGCACGGCGATCTGCAGCATGCGCTCGAGTTCGGGCAGGGCCAGGCCGACCAGCCATTTGCGGGCGGTCTCGCGGCTGACGTCGTAGTAGGCGGAGAGGGCGCCGGTGCGGGCCCGGCCCTTGGCGAATCCGGAAAAATCCAGGGCCTGGTGCAGGCGGTTGGCGAATTCTTGGTGGGGCGCGTTGGTCATGGGGTCTCGCCGGAGCATCCTGCAGGGCTAAACGTGGGCGCCGCCCGTCCCGGGCCGCCGGCCGAGGGGAGGATAGCGCAACTCATTGTTGCGTACCCCCTCGCCAAAACATCACTCTTTGCGGTCGTTGAAAAGAGCAATTTGTGGTGGTAAGTTGGCCTGGCATGGATGCAAGGCCGGAGATCAGGACATGGGCTCGAAAGGCAAGGCGGGATCGCGACGCGGTTCCGGGCAGGGATCGCGACAGGCCGCACAGGACGAGGGCGCACCGCTGCCGCGGCTTGCGCCGGCGCGCGAGCCCAATCCCATCGAACGGTATATCGCCTGTTTCGCCACCGCGCGGGCGGCGGCCGAGGCGGCGGGGGTGTCGACCGCGATGCTGCGGCGCATGCGTGGGCGCGGCTACGTGTCGACCCGCGGCCGCGCGCTGGTGATGGCGCAGGCCTGCGGCTTCCGGATCCAGGCGGCCGAGTTGCTGGCCCTGCCGGTGGAGGCGAAGTGATGCGCGCGCGGCGATGGTGGGCGGCGCTGGAGCGGGTCGCGTCGGGCGCCTGGCATCCGCTGTCGGGGCGTCCGCATGCGCCGCCCCCGCCTGCGTCGCCGTGGGGCGGGCGGATCGAACTGGCCCGACGCGCCGACCGCAACGGCCGCGCGCTGCTGGAACTGGCCGACGAGATCGAGCGCTTCCTGGCCTGCCAGCAGTGGGAGGGGCGGCCGGTGAGCCTGCAAAGGCATTGGCCGCGGCTGTGCCGGCAGGTCGCCGCCGAACACCTGGAGTGCATCAACCGGCTGATGCTGGACGGCGCCTGGGACGAGGAAAACGCGGCACGGGGCAAGGATTGAGCGCCCGGCGGCGGGCGTGAGTGCGGCGCACACGAAGGGGCAGGTATGCTTGATCGGATGACGACGAGCGACCCGGCCGAGCACGCCCCTTCGGCGTCCGGCGACGACGATGCCGAGCTGAGCGGACTGATGCCGCGGCGCGGTTACCTGTTGGCGCTGGGCGTGCTGATCGGTTCGCTGATCCTGGTGTTCACCGCCTGGCGCATCGCCCGCGACCGCGAGCTGCGTTCGGCCCAGGCCGAGTTCGTCGGCCGTACGGCCCAAGTCACCGAGCTGATCCAGCAACGCCTGGTCAATTACGAGCTGGTCGCGCGCGGCGGCGTGTCGCTGTTCGCGTCGGTGCAGCGGCCGACCGCCGAGCAGTGGCGCGCCTACGTCGACGGCATGAACATGCAGCGCCGGTTTCCGGCGACGCTGGGGCTGGGCTTCGCCGGTTACGTGCCGCAACGGTTGTTGGTGCAGTTGCAGAACGAATGGCGCGACGCCGGCTACGGGCTGCTGACGGTGCGTCCGCAGGGGGTGCGCGAGGTGTATGCGCCGATCCTGTTCCTGGAGCCGCGGACCCCGGACAACGTCGCCGCGATCGGCTACGACATCTATTCGCAGCAGGTGCGCCGCGAGGCCATGGCCGCGGCGATGGACACCGGCCAGGCCCGGCTGTCGGGCAAGATCCACCTGATCCAGGACGGGCCGGTGCCGAAGTCGGCCGGCTTGCTGCTGACCCTGCCGGTGTATCTGGGCGGCGGCCGGCCGCCGTCGCAGTCGCTGCGCCGGGCCGAGATGCAGGGCTGGGTGTACGTGCCGTTCCGGATGGAGCGCTTCGTCCAGACCGCGCTCGGCGGCAGCCACGACGACATGCTGTTCCGGATCTACGACCGCAGCGGCGGACGCGACACGTTGCTGTACGAGGCGCCGGGCATGAAGGGCCAGGCCGCGGCGTTCGTGCATCGGGTCAGCTTCGACATCTACGGCCGCAGTTGGCGGATCGACTACCAGTCCACGCCGGTGGAGCAGGCCGTGCCGCGCCTGGACGCGCTGCGCAACATGTTCGCGCTGGGGCTGTTCTCTTCGTTGCTGCTGTACGGGATCGCCTTGATGCTGGCGCGCACCGAGTCGCGCGCGCGCAACATCGCCGTGCGCATGACCGAGGACTTCCGCCGCAGCGAGGCGCGCTTCCGCAGCGCCATGCAGTATTCGGCGATCGGCAAGGCGCTGCTCGACAGCGAAGGCCGCATCGTCGACGCCAACCCGTCGCTGGCCGGGATCGTCGGCACCGGCATCGAGTCTTTGTACGGGCGGCGTTTCGAGGACCTGCTGGAACACGACGACGGCCAGGAGGAAGGCGACGGGCGCACCGATGAGGACGGCGTGCACCGCGCCACCCGGCGCCTGCACCGCGAGCACGGCGTCGCCCGCCAGGTGCAGCTGACCTATTCGCCGGTGCCGGGCAACGTCGGCCAGGACATCACCGGCCTGGTCCAGGTCGAGGACGTCACCGAGCGGCTGCGCGCCGAGGCGCGGGTGCACGCGCTCAACCGCACCTTGGAGGCGCGCGTGGCCCTGCGCACGCGCGAGCTCAGCCAGGCCAACCAGGAACTGGAGGCCTTCGCCTACAGCGTCTCGCACGACCTGCGCGCGCCGTTGCGTGCGATCGACGGCTTCAGCCGCATCCTCGGCGAGAAATACGCCGGCCAGCTCGATGCGGCCGGCCGCGACTACCTGGGCCGGGTGCGCAAGGCGGCCTCGCGGATGGGCGACCTGATCGACGCGCTGTTGAAGATGTCGCGCCTGTCGCGCGGCGAACTCAAGCACGAGAGCGTGGACCTGAGCCGGATCGCGGCGGAGCTGATCGAAGAGCTGCGTCTGGCCGAACCGCAGCGTGCGGTCGAGGTGCGGATCGACCCGGGCATGCGGGTCGTCGGCGACACCTCGCTGCTGCGCAACCTGCTCGGCAACCTGCTCGGCAACGCCTGGAAGTTCAGCCGCGACCGCGATCCGGCGCAGATCGCCTTCGGCCTGCGCGAGCTGCCCGGCGGCGGGCGCGAGTTCTTCCTCAGCGACAACGGCACCGGTTTCCCGCAGGCCTATGTCGACAAGCTGTTCCGGCCGTTCCAGCGCCTGCACAGCGTCGAGGATTTCGCCGGCCACGGCATCGGCCTGGCCTCGGTCAAGCGCATCGTCGAGCGCCACGGCGGCACGATCCGCGCCGAGGGGCGCGAAGGCGAAGGCGCGACGTTCTACTTCACCTTGCCGTTGGAGACCGCGCGCGGGGAGTGAGGACGGTCGGGCGTCGATGCGCGGCGGTGGGGGTGCGGTTTCTGCGCGGCCCCGGTCGCGGCTTACGCCGCTCCTACCGGTGGGGGCGGAGTCAGGCGTCGCGGTTGTGGCGACGCATGACCCGCTGCTTCTCGCGCGCCCAGTCGCGTTCCTTGCTGGCCTCGCGCTTGTCGTGGGTCTGCTTGCCCTTGGCCAGGGCGACCTCGATCTTGACCTTGTTGCCCTTCCAGTACAGCGCGGTGGGCACCACGGTGTAGCCGTCGCGCTGGACCCGGCCGATCAGGTTGTCGATCTCGCGCCGGTGCAGCAGCAGCTTGCGGGTGCGGCGTTCCTCGGCGACGACGTGGGTCGAGGCCGAGATCAGCGGGGTGATCTGCGAGCCGATCAGGTAGATCTCGCCGTGCAGGATCACGGCGTAGCTTTCGGTGATGTTCGCCCGTCCGGCGCGGATCGACTTGAGCTCCCAGCCCTGCAGGGCCAGCCCGGCCTCGAAGCGCTCTTCCAGGTGGAATTCGTGGCGGGCGCGCTTGTGCAGCGCGATGGTGCCGCCGGCGGCGCCCTTTCCTTTATCCTTGCCGGCCTTGTTGTTGGTGTTTTTAGCCATGCCGCGATTGTCTCCGATCCGGAGGCGGTTTGAGTAGCCGGCGCGGCGGCGGGGGGCTTCGCGGCCCTGCGGACCCTCGGCCGGCGATGTTTGCGGCAACGGGCGATCCGGTCCGGCCGGCTTGAAACCAGCGTTGCGATCCCAACTAGCGAACCCGATGCCTACCATCCGCCGCTCCGCCTTGGTCGAACATTCCGCCGCGCGCATGTTCGCGCTGGTCAACGACGTGGCCGCCTATCCGCGCCGTTTCGACTGGTGCGAGCAGGCGCAGATCCTGGAAGTCTCCGAGCAGCACATGGTCGCGCGGCTGGACCTGGGCCTGGGCGCGCTGCGGACCTGGTTCACCACCCGCAACAGCCTGTCGCCGCCGCATCACATCGAGTTGCAGTTGGTCGACGGCCCGTTCCGCAAGCTCGGCGGGCGCTGGGAGTTCCACGCCCTGGACGAGTCGGCGTGCAAGGTCACCCTGACCCTGGAGTTCGAGCCGGCGGTGAAGCTGCTCGGCCCGGCGCTGGCGCTGGGCTTCCAGAGCCTGGCCGACCGCATGGTCGACGACTTCGTCCGGGTCGCCGACCGCGGCGCCGAGCCCGGCGCGCCGGTGGCCGGGGCGGCGGCGACGTGAAGATCGAGCTGGTTCGGGCTTGGCCGCGCCGCCACGAGGCCTTGGCCCTGGAACTGGCCGAGGGCGCGACCGTGGCCGCGGCGCTGGCCGCGGCCGGCTGGCAGGACGCCCCGGACACCGTCGCCTATGCGGTGTTCGGAGTGCGCGCCAGCGCCGACACCGCGCTGCGCGACGGCGACCGGGTCGAAGTGCTGCGGCCCTTGCAGCTCGATCCCAAGGAGGCGCGGCGCCGCCGCGCCGCCGACCGGCCGCTGAAGCCGCCGCCGAAGAAATAGCGCGACTGCGCCCGGCCGGGCCGGCCAGTGTGCGAACGAGCGTGCTTCCGAGCCCCGGGCCGGTGCGCCACGCGAGCGCGCAGGGCGCAGCAACGAAAACGGCCGCCCTGGGGCGGCCGTTCGCGCACTCGGCGGGGCGGGCGTTCAGCCGCCGCGACGGCGCTTCTTGTCCTTTTCCTTGGCCAGGTTGCGGCCGAACTGCTTGACCGAGGCCTTGGCGATCTCCGGATCCTGCTCGGCGAAGTAGTCGCCTTCCCACTTGGTCAGGGCGTCGTTCTCGAACCACAGGGTCAGGTTCTTGCGCGAGGTGTGGCCGAGGCGGTCCAGGCGCTGGGTCGAGGTGTAGTCCCAACGGTTCTGGTGGAACGGGTCTTCGATCGACGGGGTGCCGAGCAGGATCTGCACCTGCTGCTTGCTCATCCCGGTCTGGAGCTGGTCGACCGCGGTCTTTTCCAGCAGGTTGCCCTGGTAGATCGGCTGCTTGTAGATGATGCCGCAGCCGGCGGTGAGCACGGAAAGCGAGAGGACGAGCAGGAGCTTACGCATCGGGTCGGGGTCTGCGGCAGTCGAAGGCAACGGGGCCGATGATACACTGAAGCCCGCACCCACCAAGGGCGGGCACGGGCGCGCGGCGACCCCTCGCGTTCATCCGCCATTCCGGCCCAGCCAGCCCAGTCCGCTCAACGCGCAGGCGCTCGCGGCCTGGCCAGCCGGTCTAGACCCGGGCCCGATGCTTCGGGCCGCAAACGATCGCAAGGAACACCGCCATGGAATCGCAAGACCTGCGCAACGCCGGACTCAAGGTCACCCACCCGCGGATGCGGATCCTGGAGCTGCTGGAGCAATCCAAGCCGCGCCACATGACCGCCGAAGACATCTACCGGATGCTGCTGGAGAAGGGCGAGGACATCGGCCTGGCCACGGTCTATCGGGTGCTGACCCAGTTCGAGTCCGCCGGCCTGGTGCTGAAGCACAATTTCGAAGCCGGCCAGTCGGTCTACGAGCTCGACCGCGGCCACCACCACGACCACATGGTCGACATCGACACCGGCAAGATCATCGAGTTCGAAAGCGCCGAGATCGAGGAACTGCAGCGCAAGATCGCGGCCAAGCACGGCTACGAGATCGAGGAGCATTCCCTGGTGTTGTACGTGCGCAAGAAGCGCTGAGGGCCGCGAGTCGGGAGAGGGGGAGGGAGAGGGAGAGGAAGCAGGGAATGGTTCGAGCGGTTCTGCGCCGCCTGATCGTTCGCGGTTCCAGACCGAAAGCTTCGATCCGCGAAACCGGCGCACAGAACAAGGCCCGCTCGATGCGGGCCTTATGTTTTCGAGCCGAGCGGGACGGGATGAGGCCGGCTGCGCGGTGCGGGCTTCGAATAGCGGGCGGCTTTGATCGGATCGACGCCTGAGGCTCGGCGGCCCCATGTCGTCGTTCCCGCGAACGCAAGCTTGCTTCACCTCGGCCTAGGCGAGCCTCCGGGGCAGGCGCCCGCGCGGGCCGCCGCCTCAAGCGGGCGCCGAACCTCGCGTTCTGTTCCAGCTCGCTCGCCCTGGATTCCCGCATTCGCGACCACGACGATCTTTCCGAGTCCCGAGTCCCGAGTCCCGAGTCCCGAGTCCCGAGTCCCGAAGCCCGAGTCCCGAGTCCCGAAGCCCGAGCCCCAAAACTCACCCCACATCCGCCAGCAAGCGCCGCGCCGCGGCGCGGACTTCCTTGCTCAGCTCGATGCCGCCGAGCATGCGGGCGAGTTCTTCCTCGCGTTGCTTGGCGCCCAGCACCACCACCGCGCTCTGGGTGACGCCTTCGCTGGCGGCCTTGCTGACCCGGTAGTGGGCATGGCCCTGGGCGGCGACCTGGGCCAGGTGGGTGACGCACAGGACCTGGCGGCTGGCGCCGAGGGTGCGCAGTTTCTGGCCGACGATCTCGGCCACCGCGCCGCCGATGCCGGAGTCGACTTCGTCGAAGACCATGGTCGGCACCGCGTCCAGGCCGAACGCGGCGACTTCGATCGCCAGCGAGATGCGCGAGAGTTCGCCGCCGGAGGCGACCTTGCGCAGCGGCCGGGCCGGCTGGCCGGGGTTGGCCGCGACCATGAACTCGACCCGTTCGCCGCCCTGCGGATCGGGGCGGTCTTCGTCCAGCGGTTCGATCGCGACGTCGAAGCGGCCGCCGCCCATGCCCAGTTCGCCGATCAGCTCGGTGGCGCGCGCGCCGAGCGAGCGCGCCGCCTCGCGGCGGGCCTGGCCGAGCGCGTCGGCGGCGCGGCGCCAGCCGGCGCGCGCGGCCTCGATCTCGCCGTCCAGGCGCTCCAGGCGTTCGCCGGCGCCGCGCAGTTGTTCCAACTCGGCGGCCAGGCCGTCGCGGGTCGCGGCCAGGTGTTCGGGCGCGATCCGGTGCTTGCGCGCCAGTTCGTGCAGGCGGCCCATCTTGTGTTCGATCTGCTCGAACTCGGAGGGGTCCAGGTCGAGGTCGTCGCGGACCCGGTCGAGCAGGGACACGGCCTCGTCGATCTGGATCGCGGCCTGGTCGAGCATGGCCTCGACCTCGCCTAGGCGCGGCTCGTGCTCGCTCATCTTCTGCAGCTCGCCGCGCACCTGCTGCAGGGTGCGGGTCAGCGACGGGCCCTCGTCGCCGCCGAGCCGGGCGAAGGCGCTTTCGCAGGCGGCGATCAGGCCGGCGGCGTGGGCGTGGCGGCGGTGGTCGGCGAGCAGCTTGGCCAGCGCCTCCGGCTCCAGCGCCTCGCGCTCGAGTTCGGCGTGCTGGTGTTCGAGCCAGCCGATGCGGTCGCTGACGTCGCCCTGGGCGAGCAGGGTCTCGCGCTCGCGCAGCAAAGCGCTCCAGGCGCGCGCGGCGCGTTCGACCGGTTCGCGCTGGGCCTCGCAGCGGCCGTAGGCGTCGAGCAGGCCGAGCTGGCTGGCCTTGGACATCAGCGCCTGGTGCTCGTGCTGGCCGTGGATCTCGACCAGGTGCCCGGCGAGGTCGCCGAGCTGGCCCAGGGTGACCGGGCGGCCGTTGATCCAGGCCCGCGAGCCGCCGTCGGCGCGGATCACCCGGCGGATCTGGCATACCGCGACGTCGCCGTCGCCGGTTTCGTCCAGTTCGTTGTCGCGCAGCCACTGCGCGGCCTGCGGGGCGTCGTCGAGGGTGAAGTCGGCGACCAGCTCGGCGCGGTCGGCGCCGTGGCGGACCACGCCGCTGTCGGCGCGCAGCCCCGACAGCAGGCCGAGCGCGTCGACCAGCAGCGACTTGCCGGCGCCGGTCTCGCCGGAAATGACGGTGAGCCCCGGACCGAAGCTGAGTTCGGCGGCGCTGACGACGGCGAATTGCTTGAGCGAGAGATGGGCGAGCATGCGGCGGCGATTGTGCCTTGAGGGCCGGCGGCCTGGGAATGGGAGACGGACAGCGGCGCAGGGTAGGGCAATGGCGGGTCACCAGGTGAGACTGTGCGCTGCGGCTGCGGCTGCGGCTGCGGCTGCGGCTGCGGCGCTGCGGGACTCGGGACTCGGGACTCGAAGTGGGGGGGCGGGGCCGAGAGGTTGAAGGCGAGCAAGGACGGGGGGCGACTACTGCGCCTCGGCTTCTCCGAGTCCCGAGTCCCGAATCCCGAGTCCCGCTGCAGCCGAAGCCTTGCGTCTCCTCGCCTCGACGCCTATATCGACACCAATGACCCGCCGAACGCCCGAACCCGTCCTCGACCCGCGTGCGCGGCAGTTGCTGCGCACCCTGATCGGCCGCTACATCCACAGCGGCGAGCCGGTCGGGTCGCAGACCCTGGCCCGGCACGCCGGGCTGGACGTCAGTCCGGCGACGATCCGCAACATCCTCGCCGACCTGGAGGAGGCCGGGCTGCTGAGTGCGGCGCACGCTTCGGCCGGGCGGGTGCCGACCGCGCAAGGCTATCGGCTGTTCGTCGACTCTTTGTTGCAGGTGCGGCCGCTGCCGGAGGGCGAGGTCGCGCGGCTGCGCAGCGAACTGCCGGCCGGCTCGGGCACCCAGGCCCTGCTCGGCAGCGCTTCCGAGCTGCTGTCGGCGATGACCCATTTCGTCGGCGTGGTCAGCGTGCCCAAGCGCGAGCAGTTCGCGTTCCGGCGCATCGACTTCGTGCCGCTGGACGCGCAACGGGTGCTGGCGATCCTGGTGTTCGCCGACCAGGACGTGCAGAACCGCATCATCCAGACTCGCCGGCCCTACGACGGCGGCGAGCTGGAGCGGGTCAGCAATTACCTGAACGCTCATTTCGCCGGTCGGCCGGTGGCCGAGATCCGCGCCACCCTGGTCCACGAATTGCGCCATGCCCAGGCCGAGATGCAGGCCCTGCTGGCCCAGTCGGTGGAGCTGGCCGAGCAGGTGCTGGCGCCTGACGGCGACGACATGGTCCTGGCCGGGCAGACCCGGCTGATGGGGCTGCAGGAGCTGGCCGACCTGGACCGGCTGCGCGAGCTGTTCGAGGCCTTCGCCCGCAAGCGCGAGATCCTGCAGTTGCTCGAGCGCACCGTGCGCGCGCCGGGGGTGCGGATCTTCATCGGCGAGGAAACCGGGCTGGCGCCGCTGGAAGGGGTGTCGCTGGTGACCGCGCCGTACACCGCCGGCGGCCGGGTGCTGGGGGTGCTGGGGGTGATCGGGCCGACCCGGATGGCCTACGACCGGGTCATCCCGGTGGTGCAGGCCGCCGCCGACGCGCTCGGCGATGCGTTCCAGCCCGGCGAGGGCGGCGAGCCCCCGCAACACCCCGGCTCCTTGTAAGAGCAGCGCCTCTTTTTCAGAGAGGGAACAGCAAAGGCGATGGCGTTCCCGGGTAGGAGCGGCGCCAGCCGCGACCGCGAACCCGCGCTGGCCGGCGCAAGCGGCCCGGAAGGCAGGAGCAAATCCCCCAGCCCCCCTTTCGCAACGGAGCGAACAGCAAACGCTACGGCGTTTCGCTCCGGCCGACCGGACCGCGCAGCCGTTCACGAACCCCGCGGCTCGGCGCCGATCCCGGCCGATCGGCGCAGATCCCGGCACTTGAATGGCGCCGGCGCGGCCCCATAGCTGCCCCTGTCGCGGATGGACCGCCAGGAACCAGCATGAACTCACACGATCTGAACCCCGAATCGGCCCAGGCCGCCCAGGACGAGGCGCCGGCCGCAGAAGTGTCCGAACTGGACGCCCTGCGCGCCGAACTGGGCAAGTTGCGCGAAGACTCTTTGCGCGAGCGCGCCGAGCTGGATAACCAGCGCAAGCGCGTGGCGCGCGACATCGAGATGGCGCGCAAGTTCGCCAACGAACGCCTGCTCGGCGATCTGCTGCCGGTGATCGACAGCCTGGAGGCCGGCCTGGCCGCGGCCGGCGAAGACAGCGGCGCGCTGCGCCAGGGCATGGAACTGACCCTGCGCCAGTTGCTCAAGGTCGCCGCCGACAACGGCCTGGTCGCGGTCGACCCGGCCGGCCAGCCGTTCAATCCCGAACACCACCAGGCGATGAGCCTGGTGCCGGCACCGGGCGTGGCGCCGAACCACGTGGTCCAGGTCTACCAGAAGGGCTGGCTGCTCAACGAGCGCCTGCTGCGGCCGGCCCTGGTGGTGGTCAGCCAGGACGCGTGAGACCTGCGTCCGGGGACCGGCGAAGGGCCGGTACCGGGACCGACGGGGCAGGGCACGGGCGCTTGAACTGCCCGGCACCGGGCCCCAGATAACGGACATCGGCGGCCGGCGCCCAGCGCGCCCCGCCCCTTAAATTCCAAAGCATTCGAGAGGGAGCACAGCAATGGGCAAGATCATCGGCATCGACCTGGGCACGACCAATTCCTGCGTCGCGATCATGGAAGGCGGCAAGGCCAAGGTCATCGAGAATTCCGAAGGCGATCGCACCACCCCGTCGATCGTCGCCTTCACCAAGGACGGCGAAGTCCTGGTCGGCGCCTCGGCCAAGCGCCAGGCGGTGACCAATCCGAAGAACACCTTCTACGCGGTCAAGCGCCTGATCGGCCGCAAGATGACCGACGCCGAAGTGCAGAAGGACCTCGGCCTGGTGCCGTACGCGATCGTCCCGCACGACAACGGCGACGCCTGGGTCGCGACCCAGGACGGCAAGAAGATGGCGCCGCAGCAGATCTCGGCCGAAGTGCTGGGCAAGATGAAGAAGACCGCCGAAGCCTACCTGGGCGAGCCGGTCACCGAGGCGGTGATCACCGTCCCGGCCTACTTCAACGACAGCCAGCGCCAGGCGACCAAGGACGCCGGCAAGATCGCCGGCCTGGAAGTCAAGCGCATCATCAACGAGCCGACCGCGGCCGCGCTGGCCTACGGCATGGACAAGAAGGGCGGCGACCGCAAGGTGGCCGTGTACGACCTCGGCGGCGGCACCTTCGACGTGTCGATCATCGAGATCGCCTCGGTCGACGGCGAGATGCAGGTCGAAGTGCTGTCGACCAACGGCGACACCTTCCTCGGCGGCGAGGACTTCGACAAGCGCGTCATCGACTACTTGGTCGAAGAGTTCCAGAAGGACCAGGGCATCGACCTGCGCAAGGATCCGCTGGCCCTGCAGCGCCTGAAGGACGCGGCCGAGCGCGCCAAGATCGAGCTGTCGTCCTCGCAGCAGACCGAAGTCAACCTGCCGTACGTGACCGCCGACGCCTCGGGTCCGAAGCACCTCAACATCAAGCTGACCCGGGCCAAGCTGGAGTCGCTGGTCGAGGACCTGGTCAAGAAGACCATCGAGCCCTGCCGCATCGCCCTGAACGACGCCGGCCTGCGCGCCAGCGACATCAGCGAGGTGATCCTGGTCGGCGGCCAGACCCGCATGCCCAAGGTCGGCCAGGCGGTGGCCGAGTTCTTCGGCAAGGAGCCGCGCAAGGACGTCAACCCGGACGAAGCCGTCGCCGTCGGCGCGGCGATCCAGGGCGGCGTCATGGCCGGCGACGTCAAGGACGTGCTGCTGCTCGACGTGACCCCGCTGTCGCTGGGCATCGAAACCCTGGGCGGCGTGTTCACCAAGATCATCGAGAAGAACACCACCATCCCGACCAAGGCCTCGCAGACCTTCTCCACCGCCGAGGACAACCAGTCGGCCGTGACCGTGCACGTGCTGCAGGGCGAGCGCGAGCAGGCCCGCTACAACAAGTCGCTGGCCCGCTTCGACCTGTCCGGCATCGAGCCGGCGCCGCGCGGCATGCCGCAGGTCGAGGTGTCCTTCGACATCGACGCCAACGGCATCCTGCACGTCAGCGCCAAGGACAAGAAGACCAACAAGGAACAGAAGGTCGAGATCAAGGCCGGCTCGGGCCTGTCCGAGGAAGAGATCGCCAAGATGGTCGCCGACGCCGAGGCCAACCGCGAGGAAGACCAGAAGTTCCATGAGCTGGTGCAGGCCCGCAACCACGCCGACGCGTTGATCCACAGCGCCCGCAGCGCGATCAAGGAGCACGGCGAGAAGCTGCCGGGCGAGGCGATCGGCCGCGCCGAGTCGGCCATCGCCGAGCTGGAGACGGCGATGAAGGGCGACGACAAGGCCCAGATCGAGGCCAAGTCGCGGGCCCTGGAAGAGGCCGCGCAGTCGCTGTTCGCCGCCGCCGGCGCCGGCCATGCCGACGCCCCGGCCGGCGACGCCGGCGCCGCCTCGGCCAAGTCCGACGACGTGGTCGACGCGGAGTTCACCGAAGTGAAGGACGACAAGAAGTAAGCCGGGAATGGGGAATGGGGAATCGGGAATGGGAGCAGCGGCGAGCGCCGCGACCTGTCAGGAACCCGGTTCCCCGTTCTCGTATCCGTAGCTCACGGCGCGCACGCCGCGCCGTTGGCTTTTGATCCAACCATTCCCGATTCCCAACTCCCGATTCCCAGCCCATGAGCAAACGCGATTACTACGAAGTGCTGGGCGTTGCGCGCAACGCCGGCGACGACGACCTGAAGAAGGCCTACCGCCGCTGCGCGATGAAGTTCCACCCGGACCGCAATCCGGGCGACAAGGCGGCCGAAGCCTCGTTCAAGGAGTGCAAGGAGGCCTACGAAGTCCTGTCCGACGCCAACAAGCGCCGGGCCTACGACCAGCACGGCCATGCCGCGTTCGAGCACGGCATGGGCGGCGGCGCCGGCGGTCCCGGCTTCGCCGACATGGGCGATATCTTCGGCGACATCTTCGGCAACATCTTCGGCGGTGCCGGCGGCGGCGGAGCGCGCGGTCCGCGCCGCGGCGCCGACATCGGCTACGTGATGGAGCTGTCGCTGGAGGAAGCGGTCGGCGGAGTCGAGAAGCAGATCGAAATCCCGACCCTGGACGAGTGCGAGACCTGCAAGGGCTCGGGCTCGGCCGACGGCAAGGTCGAGACCTGCACCACCTGCAACGGCCGCGGCCAGGTGCGTTTCCAGCGCGGCATCTTCTCGATGCAGCAGACCTGCCCGCACTGCAACGGGCGCGGCCAGACCATCGCCAATCCCTGCGGCGACTGCCACGGCCAGGGCCGGGTGGAGCGGACCAAGACCCTGCAGGTCAAGATTCCCGCCGGCGTCGACAACGGCGACCGGATCCGCCTGACCGGCGAAGGCGAGGCCGGCCCGGCCGGTTCGCCGCCGGGCGACCTGTACGTGGAAGTGCGCGTGCGCGAGCACGAGATCTTCCAGCGCGAGGGCGACGATCTGCACTGCGAAGTGCCGATCCGGATCTCCCAGGCCGCGCTCGGCGACTCGATCCGGGTGCCGACCCTGGACGGCGAGGTCGAGCTGCGGATTCCGGCCGAGACCCAGAGCGGCAAGCTGTTCCGCCTGCGCGACAAGGGCGTCAAATCGGTGCGCAGCCGCCGTCCGGGCGATCTGTACTGCCGGGTGGCGGTGGAGACGCCGGTCAACCTCACTCCCGAGCAGCGCGAGCTGCTGGAGAAGTTCGAGGCCACCTTCGTCGGCGACGGCGCGCGCAGGCATTCGCCGCGTTCCTCGACCTTCCTCGACGGGGTCAAGGGCTTCTGGGACCGGATGACGTCCTGAGCCGGGCGGCGTGCTGCGCCGTTCGCATTTGGAAAGGGCCGCCCATGCGGTCCTTTCTTTTTTTGCGGCGGTGGTTCCGAATGACCTCCTGGCCGGGCGGCGCGCCGTGCCGCTCGCTGCTGGATCTGGACAGGGCCGCCAGGCGGTCTTTTCTGCGGTGGCGCTCCCGACAGCGTCGACACCGGCCCGAGCGAGGTGCCAAAACGCAGGCGCGATGCGGCAACCCGCACACGATCGGCCGCGGCCTCGGCATCCGGTTCGATACGATTCTTCGCTCGATGTGGCGGCTTGCGCGCGCCGGCGGGCAGGAACGCAGCGATGTGCTAGAAAAGCACGCCCGAGAGCAAGGCGTCGCGATCCGCAGCGCCTCGCCGAACGCTCGCTGCCTCGTTCCCATCGACATGGAGTCCCTGATGCCGCTACGCCACGCAACGCCGAACCGGACACCGATCGCGCGGCCTGCGCTCGCCCGCCGGGCGGCGAGGGCAGTCGCCTTCGTGTTGGCGTTGGCGGCCGCGTTGCCGGCTGCGGCCGCCTGCAGCGGCGCCACGCCGACGGCGGTGGCGCAGTCCTTCTATCGCTCGCACTACCTGTTCTGGGACCAGGCGCCGCAGCGCCTGGGCGACGCCGTCGCCGCGCCGCTGCTGGCGTTGCTGCGCAGCGAACACGCCTGCCGCGACGGCGGCGAACTGTGCGCGATCGACGCCGATCCCTGGCTCGGCGCACAGGACGGCGAAGCGGTGGACCCGCGTTTCCAGGCCGAGGGCCGGGACCGGGTGCGGGTGGCCTATCGCTTCGAGCTGGGCGAGGAACGCAGCGAGCGCAGCGCGCAGCTGCTGTTCGTCCACGAGCGCGGCTGCTGGCGCATCGCCGACCTGATCTCGCCCGACGGCGGCTCGCTGCGCCGCTCGCTGGCGCAGTTCCACCGGCCTTGAGCAGGGGGCGGAAGCGAAAGCAACAGCAATAGCTGTCGAAGCCGTGAGCAACGGCAACGGCAAATCCCTCTGGCCCCTTTTTTCAAAGGGGGGGGGCGCAGCCGAAGCGTCGTGGAGGAACGACAGGGCGTCGCCGCTTCCTGTAGCAGCGGCATAAGCCGCGACCCGGGACGCGCAGCGCCGTCGGCCGCCTTGCCACCGATCGAAACCGCGTCCTTGGGGTAGGAGCGGCGTCCCGCGGGAATGTCCTTCGGTCGCAAGCCGCGGCCGCGACCCCGCGCCGCCGATTCAATGTGCCTGGATCCGTCATCGTTCGCGACCGCTTGCGGCGTCGCGGCGATGTGGTAGAACAGGCGCGCCGCCATCGCGGCGCGGTGCGCGGACGCGGTCCGGCGCCGTCTTTCAGGGAAACGGGGACGAAAGGATGCCTACCATCATGTTGCGGCTCTCGGCCGCGATCGCTTTGAGTCTGTCGGCCGGCATGGCCGGCGCACAAGCCGCGCAAACGCCCGCGCCCGCCGCCGCCCAGGCGCCGGCCGCGAAGCCCGCCGAAGCCGAGCCGATGCGGATCGAGCGTCTGCACGTGGATTACCGCATCGAACCCGACGGCGCCTACAGCGAGCGGCGCGAAATGGCGGTGAAGGTGATGGAAGAGCGCGCGGTCGAGGCGGCCAAGCACCGCTCGATCAGCTACAGCGCCAGCCTGCAGCGCCTGGACGTGATCGCCGCCTACACCCAGAAAGCCGACGGACGCCGGGTCGAAGTGCCCAAGTCGAACTACCAGGTCGAGACCCACCAGGGCCGCGCCGGCGGCGGTCCGGCGTTCTCCGACCGGGCCACCACCAGCGTGGTCTTCCCCGAGGTCGCGGTCGGCGACACGGTGGTGATCGATTACCGCCTGACCGCGATCCAGCCGATGTTCGACGGCCATTTTTCCGAGATCGAAAGCTTCGGCGGCAGCGAGCGTTACTACGGCGACGTGCGCGTGCGCATCGACGCTCCGGCGGCGCTGACCGCGCAGGCGCGCGGTTTCGGCGGGTTGAAGACCGTGCGCGACGAGGTCGCCGGCGGCCGCCGCCTGATCGAATGGAGCTACCGCAACCGCGAACCGGTCGAGGACGAGACCAACGACTACTCGGTGTACCAGATCGAGCGCTTCCCCGGTTTCGCCTTCTCGACCTTCCCTGGCTATGCCGACATCGCCCGCGCCTACGCGGCGCGGGCCCTGCCCAAGGCCGAGCCCAGCGCGCGCGTGCGCAAGCTGGCCGACGAGATCGCCGCCGGCAAGACCGCCCCGCGCGAGGTGGCCCAGGCCCTGTACGAGTGGGTGTCGACCCAGATCGACTACGGCGGCAACTGCATCGGCCTGGGCGCGGTGGTGCCGCGCGATCAGGCCTTCGTGCTCGATAACCGTCTCGGCGATTGCAAAGACCACGCCACCCTGCTGCAGGCGCTGCTGTCGGCCAAGGGCATCGAATCGACCCAGGCCCTGATCAATGCCGGCAACGTCTACAGCTTGCCGTCGGTGCCGGTGGTGGCCAGCGTCAATCACGTGCTGAACTATCTGCCGCAGTTCGATCTGTACGTCGACGCCACCGCCAAGGGCATTCCCTTCGGCGAGCTGCCGGCGGTCATCGCCGGCAAGCCGGTGCTGCGCATCGACCGGCCGGACCTGGCCGCGCGTACGCCGGGCTTCGCGCCGCTGCGCAACCGCCAGCGCATGGTCAGCCGGCTGGTCATCCTCGAGGACGGTTCGGTCAAGGGCCAGGTCGAGGTCGAACTGGCCGGCTTGCCGGCGATCAGCACCCGCGCCGGATTGCGCGAGCTCAGCGCCGAAGACGCCAAGGACATGGTCAAGAAGCTGTTCCAGTCCAGCGGCCTGACCGCACAGGGGACTTTCACCCAGGACGACCCCAAGCCTTTGCGCGCCGAGCATCGTTACCGCGCCGAGTTCGAGGTCAAGGACGCGATGCCGATGCCGGGCGCGTTCCCGCTCGGTCCGCTGTTCTTCAATCCGATGCCGGTGGCGGCGCTGACCGGCAGCGCCGGCACGGATGCGCTGGACAAGCTGACCGGCGACGGCACCTGCGGCGGCGGCCGTTCGGAGGAAATCTACCGGATCGAGTTTCCGCAGACGGTCAAGGTCATCGCGGTGCCGCCGGACCTGAGCCTGCGCTCGGGCGACTCCAGCTACGTCGCGCGCTACAAGCTCGACGGCCAGGTGCTGGAGGCGAGCCGGGTGATCGAGGATGCGACCGCCGGGCCGGTGTGCAGCAACGAGTACAACCGCAGCTACCGCGATTTCGCCCGCAAGGTTCGGCCGAACCTGAAGGCGCAGGTGGTGTACCAGCAATAGGCGCCGCGGCCGCGCTTGCCGTCGCGGCCGCGCAGCCGGTAGCCTGCGCGCATGAGCGCACCCCTACGACTGTTGATTCACGGCGCCTCCGGGCGCATGGGCCAGGCCTTGCTGCGCCTGGCGGCCGAGCGCGACGACGTGCAGGTGGTCGCCGCTTTCTCGCGTTCGCAGCCGAGCCAGCGGGTGGTCGATGGCGTGCCGCAGTTCGCCTCCAGCGAGCTCGACGGCGCGCCGGCGTTCGACGTCGCGATCGATTTCAGCCTGCCGCAGGGCTTCGACCCGGTGCTGGCGCTGTGCGCGCAGCGCGGCAAGGCCCTGGTGTCGGGCACCACCGGCCTGAGCTCGGCCCAGAACGCGGCGATCAACGAGGCCGCCAGCGCCATCGCGGTGGTCTGGGCAGCCAATTACAGCCTCGGCGTGGCGGTGCTGACCGAGCTGGTCCGGCGCGCCGCGGCGGCGCTGCCGGGCTGGGACTGCGACGTGGTCGAGGCGCACCACACCCGCAAGCTCGACGCGCCCTCCGGCACGGCCTTGCACCTGGGCGCGGCGGCGGAGATCGGCCGCGGCGCGGCGCCGCATTACGCCAGCCTGCGCGCCGGCGACATCGTCGGCGAACATACGGTGCAGTTCGCCGCGGCCGGCGAGCGTCTGGAGCTGATCCACCGCGCCACCAACCGCGACATCTTCGCCCGCGGCGCGCTCGAGGCGGCGCTGCGGGTCGCCCATCAGGCGCCGGGGCGCTACGGCCTGGCCGAGCTGATGTTTCCCAATCTGTGATGCCGCCCGCGCTCCGCGCCGGGCCTGCGGCGCGAATCGCGCTGCAGGCCGGGCCGGCGCCGGAGCACAGTGAGAACGCCGCAGATCCGCGGCGTTTTTACTTTCCGGGAGGCAGATCATGGGCAAGAACGGGATGTTCGCAGCCGCTGCGGTCGCCGCGTCGCTGCTGGTCGGGCCGGCCGCCGCCGGCGATGCCGAGACCGTGGTGGCCGGCGCCGAGGGCTACCAGCGCCAGCCGCTGATCCAGATCGTCGACGAGCACGGTTTCCAGCGCGACGGCCTGCGCTGCGGCGCGCCGCCATCCACGCCGCAGCGCCGGCGCGAGGTCGAGCGCCGCCTGCAGCAGCTGCGCGCCGCTACGCCGTTGCGCAACGGCGCGTGGTCGGCGACGGCGGCGAGCAAGACCGTGCCGGTCTGGTTCCACGTGGTCACCCGCACCGACAACACCGGCAACGTCAGCGACGCCCGCATCGCCGAGCAGATGCGGGTGCTCAACGCCGCCTACGTCGGACGCGGCTTCCAATTCGCCCTGGCCGGGGTGACCCGGACCCGCAACAACACCTGGTACGGCAACTGCGTCAACAACGAGATGAAGATGAAGAACGCGCTGGCGGTGGATCCGGCGCGCAATCTGAACATCTACACCTGCAAGCCCGGCAGCTACCTGGGCTATGCCTATCTGCCCGACAGTTATCCCGAGTCGTCCAAGCGCCACGGCGTGGTGGTGCTGCATTCATCGCTGCCGGGCGGCTCGTCGAGCAACTACAACGAAGGCGACACGGTCACCCACGAAGTCGGCCATCACCTGGGCCTGGAACACACCTTCGAGGGCGGCTGCAGCGAGCCGGGCGATTTCGTCGCCGACACGCCGCCGCAGGCCAGCCCGAGCTCCGGTTGCCCGGTCGGCCGCGACAGCTGCCCGGGCGGCGGCCTGGATCCGATCACCAACTTCATGGACTACAGCTACGACTCGTGCATGACCACGTTCTCCGACGACCAGAGCATCCGCATGCAGGACATGGTCGCGACCTACAAGCCCTCGCTGGGAACGTGAACGGCCTGGCCTGAACGGTCGGTCCGGGCTTGCTCGGGCCGGGCGCATTGCCTTGAGCGGCTTGCTCGGGCAGTCCGCGCGGGCCTTGCGCTGCAGACCTTCGCGGCGGCCTGAGCGGGCCGCGGCGAAGGTGGGCGGGCGAGGGGGGAAACGCCTGGCGGGCACCGTCCAGGCGCCGCCGCAGCGGTCGCGACGGCCCGGCACGGGCCTGCCCGCCGCGGGGCCGACTGCCTGAACGGCGGCCGCGTCCGCGCGCCGCCGCGCGCGGGCCGGGGCGAATCGGGCTGCGCAAACGCTGGCGCCCGGGGGGCTTCGCCGCTACAATTCCGGCTCGCCTGAATCCCGAACGCCGGACCGGTCCAGCACCGCGTCCGCGCTTTGCTGCAACTCGCGTTTTGCCGCAGTCGCGCACGGGATCAGATCCTTCGGCAGCCAAGGCGACCCCCGTGACCCAACCCGCAATCCTCGCCCTCGAAGACGGAACCGTGTTCGAGGGCGTTTCCGTAGGCGCGCCCGGCCTCAGCGTCGGCGAAGTCGTATTCAACACCGCGATCACCGGCTACCAGGAAATCCTCACCGATCCCTCCTACGCGCGCCAGCTGGTGACGCTGACCTATCCGCACGTCGGCAACACCGGCTGCACGGACCAGGACGACGAGGCGCGCCAGGTCTGGGCCTCGGGCCTGATCGTGCGCGACGTGCCGCGCCGGCCGAGCAACTGGCGCAGCCAGGTCGCGCTGCCGCAGTGGCTGAGCGAGCGCGGCGTGGTCGCGATCGCCGACATCGACACCCGCAAGCTGACCCGCCTGTTGCGCGACACCGGCGCCCAGAACGGCGCGCTGATGGCGGGCGAGATCAATGTCGAGAAGGCGCTGGAAGCCGCGCGCAAGTTCCCCGGCCTGAAGGGCATGGACCTGGCCAAGGAAGTCTGCACCCGCGAGCGCTACGAATGGACCGCCGGCCAGCTCGACCTGGACCGCAACGCCTTCGTCGACGCGCCGGCGCGCTTCCACGTGGTCGCCTACGACTTCGGGGTCAAGCTGAACATCCTGCGCATGCTCGCCGAGCGCGGCTGCCGGGTCACCGTGGTGCCGGCGCAGACCCCGGCCGCCGAGGTGCTGGCGCTGAATCCGGACGGCGTGTTCCTGTCCAACGGCCCCGGCGACCCGGAGCCCTGCGACTACGCGATCGCCGCGATCAAGGAATTCGTCGCCCGCAAGATCCCGACCTTCGGCATCTGCCTGGGCCACCAGTTGCTCGGCCTGGCCTCCGGCGCCAAGACCCTGAAGATGAAGTTCGGCCACCACGGCGCCAACCACCCGGTCCAGGACCTGGATTCGGGCCGGGTGATGATCACCTCGCAGAACCACGGCTTCGCGGTCGACGAAGCCAGCCTGCCGGCCAACGTGCGGATCACCCACCGCTCGCTGTTCGACGGCAGCAACCAGGGCATCGCCCTGACCGACGCGCCGGCGTTCAGCTTTCAGGGCCACCCGGAAGCCAGCCCCGGCCCGCACGACGTGTCGCCGCTGTTCGACCGTTTCGTCGATGCGATGCGGGACTCGGGACTCGGGACTCGGGACTCGAAAGGGGCGGGATGAGCATCTCGCACTATCGAGAACTGGAAGTCTGGCAATTGGCGATGACCTTGGCCAAGAACGTGTACGAACTGACCGCGGGCTTTCCGCGCGACGAACGGTTCGGCCTGACGGCGCAGCTGCAGCGGTCGGCGGTATCGATCCCTTCGAACATCGCCGAAGGCAATGCGCGGCATTCGACCAAGGATTACGCGCGCTTCGTTTCCATGGCGCTGGGTTCTTGCGCCGAGCTGCAGACGCAATTGTTGTTATCGGGCGAACTGGCCCTGGGCGAAGACGGCCTGCGCCAGTCCGCGATAGACCTATCTGATCGGGTGGGGCAGATGCTGCAACGCCTTCACCAATCCCTGATTCGCCGACTCGGGGCCGAGTCCCCAGTCCCGAGTCCCGAGTCCCGGAGCTAATACATGCCCAAGCGTACCGACATCAAAACCGTCCTGATCATCGGCGCCGGCCCGATCGTGATCGGACAGGCCTGCGAGTTCGACTACTCCGGCGCGCAGGCGTGCAAGGCGCTGCGCGACGAGGGCTACCGCGTGGTCCTGGTCAACTCCAACCCGGCCACGATCATGACCGACCCGAACATGGCCGACGCCGTGTACATCGAGCCGATCAACTGGCAGACGGTCGAGAAGATCATCGCCAAGGAAAAGCCCGACGCGCTGCTGCCGACCATGGGCGGCCAGACCGCGCTGAACTGCGCGCTCGACCTGGCCGACAACGGCGTGCTGGAGAAGTACAAGGTCGAACTGATCGGCGCCTCGCGCGAGGCGATCCGGATGGCCGAGGACCGCGAGCTGTTCCGGGTGGCAATGAAGGAAATCGGCCTGGAATGCCCCAAGGCCGAGGTCGCCCACACCCTGGAAGAGGCGCTCGACATCCAGACCCGGGTCGGCTACCCGACCATCATCCGTCCCTCGTTCACCCTCGGCGGCAGCGGCGGCGGCATCGCCTACAACCGCGAAGAGCTGATCGAGATCGTCAACCGCGGCCTGGAGCTGTCGCCGACCACCGAAGTGCTGGTCGAGGAATCGGTGCTGGGCTGGAAGGAATTCGAGATGGAAGTGGTCCGCGACAAGGCGGACAACTGCATCATCGTCTGTTCGATCGAGAACTTCGACGCGATGGGCGTGCACACCGGCGACTCGATCACCGTCGCCCCGGCGCAGACCCTGACCGACAAGGAATACCAGCGCCTGCGCGACGCCTCGATCGCGGTGCTGCGCAAGATCGGCGTCGACACCGGCGGCTCCAACGTCCAGTTCGGCATCAACGCCAAGAACGGACGGGTGGTGGTGATCGAGATGAATCCGCGCGTGTCGCGGTCCTCGGCGCTGGCCTCCAAGGCCACCGGCTTCCCGATCGCCAAGATCGCCGCCAAGCTGGCGGTCGGCTATACCCTGGACGAGCTGCGCAACGAGATCACCGGCGGCGCGACCCCGGCCTCGTTCGAGCCGAGCATCGACTACGTCGTCACCAAGATCCCGCGCTTCGCGTTCGAGAAGTTCCCGCAGGCCGACGCGCGCCTGACCACGCAGATGAAGTCGGTCGGCGAAGTCATGGCGATGGGCCGCACCTTCCAGGAGTCGCTGCACAAGGCCTTGCGCGGCCTGGAGACCGGCAAGGTCGGCCTCGACCCGACCGGCCTGGACCTGGCCAGCGAGGTCGACCTGGCCCGGCTCAAGCGCGAGCTCAAGGAGCCCGGCCCGGAGCGCATGTTCTACATCGGCGACGCGTTCCGCGCCGGCCTCAGCGTGGAGGACGTGCACGCGCTGTCGTTCGTCGATCCCTGGTTCCTGGATCAGATCGAAGAGCTGATCGCGACCGAGCGCGACGTCGCCGAAGCCGGCCTGGCCGCGCTCGACCAGGCGCGCATGCGCGCGCTCAAGCGCAAGGGTTTCTCCGATGCGCGCATCGCCCAGCTCACCGGCACCGACGAGACCGCGGTGCGCATCCTGCGCCGCGCGCTCAAGGTGCGCCCGGTGTACAAGCGCGTCGACAGCTGCGCGGCCGAGTTCGCCACCACCACCGCCTACATGTACTCGACCTACGAGGACGAGTGCGAGGCCGCGCCGACCGGCCGCGACAAGATCATCGTCCTCGGCGGCGGCCCCAACCGCATCGGCCAGGGCATCGAGTTCGACTACTGCTGCGTGCACGCCGCCCTGGCCCTGCGCGAGGACGGTTACGAGACCATCATGGTCAACTGCAACCCGGAGACCGTGTCGACCGACTACGACACCTCCGATCGGCTTTACTTCGAGCCGCTGACCCTGGAAGACGTGCTCGAGATCGCCGACCTGGAGAAGCCCAAGGGCGTGATCGTGCAGTACGGCGGCCAGACCCCGCTGAAGCTGGCGCGCGCGCTGGAAGCCAACGGCGTGCCGATCATCGGCACCACCCCGGACAGCATCGACCTGGCCGAGGACCGCGAGCGCTTCCAGAAGCTGGTCCAGGAGCTGGGCCTGGCCCAGCCGATCAACCGCACCGCGCGCAACCCCGACGAGGCGCTGGCCCTGGCCGGCCAGATCGGCTACCCGCTGGTGGTGCGCCCGAGCTACGTGCTCGGCGGCCGGGCGATGGAGATCGTCTATTCCGACGCCGATCTGACCCGCTACATCCGCGACGCGGTCAAGGTCTCCAACGATTCGCCGGTGCTGCTGGACCGCTTCCTCGACAACGCGGTCGAGGTCGATGTCGACGTGATCGCCGACCGCGAAGGCCGGGTGCTGATCGGCGGGGTGATGGAGCACATCGAAGAGGCCGGCGTGCACTCCGGCGACTCGTCCTGCTCGCTGCCGCCGTACTCGCTGTCGGCCGCCACCCAGGAGAAACTGCGCGCCCAGGTCGTGGCCCTGGCCAAGGCGCTGAAGGTGGTCGGCCTGATGAACACCCAGTTCGCGATCCAGACCGACGCCGACGGCAACGAGACCATCTACCTGATCGAGGTCAACCCGCGCGCCTCGCGCACCGTGCCGTTCGTGTCCAAGGCCACCGGCATGGCCCTGGCCAAGATCGCCGCGCGTTGCATGGTCGGCCAGACCCTGACCTCGCAGGACGCGGTCGAGGAGATCGTGCCGGACTACTACTCGGTCAAGGAGGCGATCTTCCCGTTCGCCAAGTTCCAGGGCGTGGACCCGATCCTCGGCCCGGAGATGCGCTCGACCGGCGAGGTCATGGGCGTGGGCAAGAACTTCGGCGCGGCCATGGCGCGCGCCCAGGAAGCCGGCGGGATCAAGGCGCCGCCGGTCGGCAAGGTGTTCGTCTCGGTGCGCGACCCGGACAAGCAGCGCGTGCTGCCGGTGGTGCAGGAACTGGTGCGCCGCGGCTACAGCCTGGTCGCGACCCGCGGCACCCAGGAGTTCCTGAGCGGGCACGGCGTGGCCTGCGAGTCGATCAACAAGGTCACCGAGGGCCGCCCGCACGTGGTCGACCTGATCAAGAACGGCGAGATCGTCTACATCATCAACACCACCGAAGGCCGCCAGGCGATCTCGGACTCGTTCTCGATCCGCCGCGAAGCGCTGCAGCAGCGGGTGACGTACTCGACCACGGTGTCGGGCGCGCGCGCGCTGGTCAACTCGCTCGACTACCGCGGCCAGGGGCCGGTGTGGTCGCTGCAGGAGCTGCACGCGCAGATCGGCGCGGCCTGACCGGGCCGCGATCGCCGGTCGGATCGCCGATCCGTTTCGCAGGCACACTAGCCGGCGGCGCGTCCGCGCGCCGCCGGGGCTACGGCGAAACCCGCTGCGGCCGGCCAGGCCGGAGCAAGGCGACGGTCGAATCCCCGGGATCGGTCACACGTTCCGCGCAGGCGCCCCGCCGCGGGGTGCCAAGCCGTCCCGTTCCCGGCACAATGCCGTTACAGTCAAACACGATGGGCCGGCGGCGTCCGGCGAGAGGAAGGCAATGAGAGCACCCATGACCGCGAAGGGCGCGCAGCGTCTGCGCGCCGAGCTGGACGAACTGAAGACGGTCAAGCGGCCGGCGGTGATCAACGCGATCGCCGAAGCGCGCGCGCACGGCGATCTCAAGGAGAACGCCGAGTACCACGCCGCGCGCGAACAGCAGGGCTTCATCGAAGGCCGCATCAAGCAGCTCGAAGCCGAGCTGTCGCACGCCCAGATCATCGACATCAGCCAGCTCAACGCCGGCTCCAAGGTCGTGTTCGGCGCGATCGTCGAACTGGCCGACGTCGACACCGACGAGGAAAAGACCTACCAGATCGTCGGCGACCTGGAAGCCGACATCAAGCTGGGCCTGATCGCGATCTCCTCGCCGGTGGCGCGCGCCCTGATCGGCAAGAACGAGGGCGACAGCGTCGTCATCGAAGCGCCGGGCGGCACCCGCGAATACGAGATCGTCGGCGTCAGCTACCAGGGCTGAGCCGCGGCCCCGCGCGCATGAATTCCGCCACCGTCCTGCTGCCGGCGCGCGCGCGCTACGGCGGCCAGCGCTTCGGCGAAGCCTTCGGCCGCCGGCTCGGCCGCGCCGACCGCCAGGTCGAGGCGGCCGACCAGGCCGCGCGCGCGTTCGACATCCTGCCGCGCGGCTGGCCGGTCGCGGCGGTGACCCGCCAGCGCGATGCCGGCGACGCCGCGCACGCGGCCTGGCTGCGCGCCGATCCGGCCTACGTGCGCCCGGACATCAACGGCGCGCGCCTGCTCGCCTACGGCCAGGCGCTGGCGCTGAGCGAGCGCGACAGCGCCGCGCTGCTGCCGGCGCTGCGGCCTTTGTTCGGCGACGCCGGCTTTCCGATCGACGCGCCCAGCCCGACCCGCTGGTACCTGCGCCTGCCGCGCGAGGCGCGGCTGCCGCGGTTCGCTTCGCCGGAGCAGGCGCTGGGCGAAGATCTGTTCCAGCACCTGCCCGAGGGCGAGGGCGCCGAAGGCCGGCGCTGGCGCAGCCTGCTCAGCGAGGCGCAGGTGGTGTTGCACAACCACCCGCACAACGCCCAGCGCATCGCCGCCGGGCTGGCGCCGATCAACTCGCTGTGGTTCTGGGGCGCCGGCGTGCTGCCCGACCATGTGCGCAGCGACTACGCGCAGGTATTCAGCGACGACGAAGCGCTGACCGCGTTCGGCGCCCAGGCCGGCGTCGCCGCGCAGGCGCTGCCGCCGCGCTGGAGCGCGGGCGAGGGCGCCTGCCTGTTCGACCTGCGCGCGACCCGCGACCTGGCGATCGTCCAGCGCGATTGGCTGGAACCGATCGGCCAGGCCCTGGATGCCGGCGCGATCGAGCGCGCGGTGCTGGCCTTCGCCGACGGCGAGCGCTTCGAACTGGCGCGTTCGCAGCGCTGGCGCTTCTGGCGCAAGCCGCTGCGTTCGCTGTTGGACCCCGAGCCGGCGCAATGACCCCGGCCGCACGTCTGCGTCACCGGCCGCCGAGCGAGAGCGGCGATTTTCCCGACAGCATTCCGCCGCTGCTGCGGCGGATCTACGCCGCGCGCGGCGCCACCGACGTGGCTCTCGCCCAGCCCAAGCTGACCCAGTTGCTGCCGCTCGACGGCCTGCTCGGGCTGGAGCGGGCCACCGAACTGCTGGCGCGGGCGATCGCCGCGCAACGCCATATCCTGGTGGTCGGCGATTTCGACTGCGACGGCGCCACCGCTTGCGCGGTCGGCGTGCGCGGGTTGCGCATGCTCGGCGCGCAACGGGTCTCGCATGCGGTGCCGAACCGGATCGTGCACGGCTACGGCTTGTCGCCGGCGCTGGTCGAGGAACTGGCGCCGCTGCAACCCGACCTGCTGGTCACCGTCGACCACGGCATCGCCTGCCATGCCGGCATCGCCGCGGCGCGCGCGCGCGGCTGGCAGGTGCTGGTCACCGACCATCATCTGCCCGGCGAGCGCCTGCCCGAGGCCGACGCCATCGTCGACCCCAACCAGCCCGGCGACGGTTTCCCGAGCAAGATGCTGGCCGGCGTCGGGGTGATGTTCTACGTCCTGCTGGCGCTGCGCCGGCGCCTGCGCGAGGCCGGAGCCTTCGCCGACGGCAAAGGCCCGGACCTGAGCGTGCTGCTGGACTTGGTCGCGGTCGGCACGGTCGCCGACCTGGTGCCGCTGGACACCAACAACCGCGCCCTGGTCGCGGCCGGCCTGCGCCGCCTGCGCGCCGGCCAAGGCTGCGCCGGCCTGCGCGCGCTGATCGAAGTCTCGCAGCGCGACTACCGGCGGCTGACCGCGGCCGACATCGGCTACGCGGTCGGGCCGCGGCTCAACGCGGCCGGGCGCCTGGAAGACATGGCGCTCGGCATCGAATGCCTGCTCACCGACGATGCCGGCCAGGCGCGCGAGATCGCCGCGACCCTCAACGAGATCAACGCCGAGCGCCGCGCGGTGCAGCAGCAGATGACCGACGAGGCGCAGAGCGCGTTCGCCCGCGTCGCTCTCGACGCGGACAGCGCGCCGCTGGCGGTGTGCCTGTACGACGCCGACTGGCATCCCGGCGTGGTCGGCTTGGTCGCCTCGAAGATGAAGGAACGCCTGCACCGGCCGGCGATCGCCTTCGCCCCGGCCGAGCCCGGCAGCGACCAGTTGCGCGGCTCGGCGCGTTCGATTCCGGGCTTCCACATCCGCGACGCCCTGGCCGACGTGGCCGCGCAGCACCCCGAACTGATCGAACGCTTCGGCGGCCACGCCATGGCCGCCGGCCTGTCGCTGCGGCGCGAGGCCTTCGACGCGTTCCGCTTAGCCTTCGAGGCCTGCGCCCAGCGCCTGCTGACCCCGGAGCTGCTGCAGGCCGACATCCTCAGCGACGGCGAACTGCAACCGGCCGAGTTCGACCGCCGCCACGCCGAATGCCTGCGCGACGGCGGCCCCTGGGGCCAAGGCTTTCCCGAGCCGACCTTCCATGCCCACTGCGAAGTGCTCAACCACCGCGTGCTCGGCGAGAAGCACCTGAAGCTGACCCTGCGCGTGGCGGGCAGGGCGGAGCCGCTGAACGCGATCCAGTTCAACGGCTGGGACGGCGTGCCGCCGCCGAAACATATCCTCGTGGCGTTCCGGCTGGAACCGGACGATTACCGGGGCGGGGATGCGATCCAGCTCAATATCGTTTATCGAGAGTCGCTCTGACCATGACCGGTTACTCGAAAGACATCTCGCCCGTGGGCTGGTACGTGGCCTCTTACGTGCTTCGGTTCATCGAGCTCGATGCTCCTGGCAATGACGATCCGGACGGCGAGTTCCCCGTTTGGGAAAACACGGTCATCGTAAGAGCCGGCAACCTGGATGATGCATACAAAAAAGTAGTCGCCCTGGCGGAGTCCGAAACCGCTCCCTACAAGGGCGGGGACGAAGGTGTTCCAGTGCAATGGCTGTTCGAGGGCGTGACCGAGCTCTTGCCCATCTACGAGCCTCTCGAGGATGGTGCCGAGATCATGTGGGAAGATCACGAGGCCGTCAGGCTCAGCGAGCTGAGGCAGCGCGCCAAACCGCTGAGCGAGATCAAGGAACACCTAGGCGCCAAGTCGAGCGACTAGTTGTTGTCCATGTCGAAGCCGCTTGCGGCTCGGTTCGCAAGGGCTCGGGTCCTGTTTGAAGACGTCTGGGGCGTGCGGATCAACGATCCCACTGGCACAGATGCAGCAGCACGCCCGCCGGGTCGTGCACGAACACCACGCTGGCGCCGTAGTCCTGCCGGCGCGGCGGCTGCACCCGCGCCGGGGCGAAATCGCCGTCGCGCAGGACCGCGGCGACGTGCGCATGCCAGGCCGGCGCGTCGTCGACGGTGAGGTGCAGCATGGTGTTTTCGGCGACTTCCTTGATGTAGTAGTCCTGGATGTAGAAGTGCTGTTCTTCGCCCAGGCTTACCAGGGCCAGCCCGCGGTCGACGTCGCGGGTTTCCCAACCCAGCGCGGCGTAGAAGCGCTTGGACAGGGCGAAGTCCTGTGCAGGGATGAAGGGGCGAAGGTCGGAAACGTTCAATGTGGGCACGGTGGCCTCCATGCACGGGCGCGAAAAGCCGCATCGACGGATGCCGCCTTCATGCTGCGTTGCGACCGGATCGCAGCGGGTCGGATCGACGCAAGGCGACGCCGGCCGAACCTACCGGCTATCGGGCACCCGATCAAGCGCTCTGCCCCAAACCGCTGCCTCATGCTGGTCCCGCCAAGCCGTTCCTCCCCTTCGAAAAAGGGTGAGAGCCTGCGCTTGCGAACCGCAGGTTCGCGCACGATCGACGCCAGCAGGTTATGCCTGCTGGCCGGACCGGCAGGGGGATTTGCTCTCAAGCCTCGCGCAGAGCCCCGCCGGCGCCCAGGTTCGAGCCAAGCGCATCCCATCCGTCCGACCCGCGCTTGCGTCGCCGATTCACCCGCCGGCGCCGGCCAGCGTGCGCAGGTTGCGCACCAACCCGCCGAGACGGTGCATGAAGTCCAGGCTGTACAAGTCCTGGGCCACATGGATGTCGGCGCCGGCGCCTTCTAGAAAGGCGCGCGCCAGGCTGCAGTGCTGTTCGACCAGTTCCGGCCCGGCCAAGGCCGTCGGCGGCCTGCCGAAACCTGCGACCGACGCAGCCGCTACCGGCGTCGTCAACGAGGCGATCAACTCTGCGGTACTCGGCAACGGCGCATGCGCGGCGTCCGATCGCGCAGTTTCGGATAGCGTGGTTTCGGGCGGCGCGACATCGGCCAGCGCGACATCGGGCGACTGCACCGCGGCCGCGACCGGGTCGCTCGGCTCGGCCGCGGACGCTGCCTCCGCCGGCACGGACTCGATCGAGAACGCCTGCAGCGCGGCCGCCAGTCCGCTTTGGTCGCGCAGCGGCGGCGTCGCCGTCGCTGCGGCGTCCTCGGCGATGCGGATCTGCATCGGTCCGGAGAACTCCGGCATGGTGTCCTTGACCGCGCGCAGGCCGAAGCCGCCGTCGACGGATGCGCGCGGCGCTTCGGCCGCGAACGCCAGCGAGGTCGGGTCGGCCGGCGACAGCGGCTCGCCGGGGTCGAACAGGTCCATGCCGGCGCCGCCTGCACCATGCCCGGCGCTGGGAAACAGGCTCAGCGGGTCCAGCGGCGTGTTGAGCAGTTCGGCCGGGTCCAGGCCGGCGCCTGCGCGTTCGCCCAGCGGCGATGGCGGCGTGCCGGGGTCGTCGGCGGGATAGGCGCGCAAGGGATTGCCGGCCGGGTCCGAAGCGGCCAGCGCAGGTTCGGCGATCGCGTCGTCCGCCACGTCTTCGTCCAGGGTCGCGTCCTCGACCATCAACACGTGATCGCCGATCTCGATCACATCGTGGTCGGCCAACGCGCGTTCGGCGCCGCATTCCAGCCAGCGACCGTTGACGACCACGAAGCGCTTGCCTTCGTTGCGCAATCGCCATTCGCCGCGTCCGCGCACGATGCTGGCCTGGCGCGCGGCGACGTTGCCGTCGACGGCGGGCAGGACCAGGTCGTTTTCGGGATCGGCGCCGAGCGTACCGCCGCGATGGTCGAACTGCACCGCTTTGTCGGTTTCGCAGGCCGTACCGGGCCGGCCGACGAGAATCAGTTTCATGACGACTCCTTCATGACGACTCCAGGGGATAGGCGGCGCCGGCGTACAGGCGCCGCGCGGCGTTCAGGGGCAGGCGAAGGACTCCAGTTCGGGCAGATGGAACGGATTGCGGCTGCCGCCGACCGCGACCCGCAGCGACAGCTTGCGGCCGCCGAAACCGTAGGACACGACGAAGTCCTCCGGCGCCGCGCCGGGCTTGATCCGGCCGCGCTGGAACAGGCGGTGCAGGGCCCAGGTGCCCTCGGTGCGGATCGCGTCGGTGCCCGGGCTGATCTGCAACTGCGCGGTCGCGCTGCCGCGCGGACCGGGCCAGGTCATGCTCGCCGGCGTCGGCGGGCCGTGCGCATAGCGCAGGGTCTGGCCGTCGATGTTCAACTGGTACTGCTCGATGGCCGGATCCAGGTCGACCGGGGTGAGCCGCAGGCGGACCGTCGGCATGCGCTCACCCGAGGGAAAAAAAACGTCGCGGATCACCTCGGCGCGCTGGAACGCCACCGGCAGGGCCGCATCGACCGGTTCGGCGCCCGCGCCGGGGTCGCGGAACGACCACGGCTGGGTGCTCATGTCGATGCGGTCGGCCAGGTGCTTCTGGTAGAACGCGTCCATCAGCCCGCCCGGAGCGAACAAGCGGGCGAAATCCTCGGCCGAGACCTCGCGCTCGGCGTCGCGCACGAACGGATAGCGGCCCTGGATGATCTGCCGGCATTGCCGGCCGACCGAGGCTTCGGCATTGCCGATCAGGCTGCTGCGGCCGACCCCGCTGACCTGGCGGGTGGTGATGCCGGACAACTCGTCGAACATCTGCCGCAGCGGTATCGGCATGCGCCCGGCCTCGGATTGCAGCTTGCTCAACACGTCGGGCGGCGGCGGCGGGCTGCCGGTGGCCTGGGCGGACTGGGTCGAGTTGAGATAGCTGTAAAGCTCGTCGATGGTCTTGAGCGTGCCGTCCAGCGCCGATGGGCCGCTGCCGTCGGGCGCGTTGCCGGCGACCATGCGCCGCAGCGGATCGAAGTGGTCGTCGACGATGCTCTCCAGGAAACGCTGGTTCTCGGCCGGACGGCGGCGAGTCGGCAGGGCGTCGCCGAACACGTCGGTCAGCGCCTGCTGGGCCTGACTGATGCCTTCCTGGGCGCGACCGAGCAGCGAACGGCGATCGCCGACGCGTCCGCGCAGCAGATGGGTTTCGCGCGCCACCGATTGAAGGAACAGCTTCAGCGGCGAGTCGGGCGAGGACAGCACCCGCGCGATCTGGATGCTCTGGGTCAGCGACTCGCTGCTGGCCAGGCTGAGATCGTCCAGATACTGGTCCCAGACCTCGACGTAGTCGTTGAAATACTCGCGCTTGACCTCGCCGACCAGGCGCCGCCGGGCGATGTCGTCCAGGCCCTGCAGCTGGCGCACGCCCAGCACCCAGGCGTCGTCGTTCTCCAGGTCGGAGGTGGCGCTGGAGACCTGCTTGTTGAACACCTCCCAATAGCCGCGATAGCTGTAGAGCCCGGGGATGCCTTCGGTGAGCGGGCGTCCGCTGCGGCGGCGGAACACCAGCGCCGCCTGCGGTCCGCCGGTGCTGACGTAGGTGATCGGGTCCATCTCGATCGTGCGCAGCAGCTTGCGGCGCAGGCGCTGGTAGGCGCGCTGGCTGATCGGCACCTGGGTGATGCGCATGCGGGTGGCGTCGACCAGGCCTCGATCGATGGGATAAGGCGAAGGCAACGCGCCGGGCTTCAGCAGACGGCCGATGTGCGCCTCCATGGTCTTGATCTGCTCGCTGGTGACGGTCGCGGGCAGGTTGCGCTCGATGTTCCAGTTGAGCCAGGCGGCGAGGAAGTCGGCGTCGTAGTGCTCGCCGTCGTACAGCATCAGATAAGCCTTCAGGGCCTGGTAGGAGTACTCGACGTCCTCGGCCGGCGCGTCGGCGAGGATGTCGCGCAGGCGCACGGCAATTTGCGGCAGCAGCTTCTCGACCAGGGCGCGGCGGTACAGCGCGTCGCCGGCGCCCTGCACCCGCGCTCCCTGGTACAGGCCGAAGCGATAGCTCAGCTTCGGATCGGCGGTGTCCAGATTCGGGCTCTGCGGCAAGCTCAGCAAGGTGTCGAGCAACGGCGACAAGGGTTGGACCGCGCCGCTGGGCAGGGCGATCTGCTTGGGCGAGGTGCGTTCGAAGCGCTCGGCGCGCTGGGCGACTTCCTGCAGATAGTCGCGGTTGTTGCGGTAGGAAACCGTCCACCCCCACACCGCCAGGCTCAGCGCGGCGGCGATCAGCACGCAGGTGGCGACGTGCGCCCACAGGTGCCGGCGCCGCCAGGTCGGATGGGTGCCGGCCAAGCCCGATTCGGCGAACACCACGTCGGAGAAGAAGCGCTTGAGGAACAGGCCCTGGCCCGCGCCGGGGCGCGGCGTGCGCGCCGGCAGCGCGGTCAGGCCCGGCAGATTGGGATCGGACACCCGATCGACGATCGCTTGGTGCTGCGCGGCGCTGCTGAGGTAGACGCCGCGCGGCCACAACCCGGACTCGAACTTCGACGCAGCGAAAACGCGCGCGAAGAACTCCTTCAGCACCGGCCCCAAGGTCGAAAACTGTTGCGGGAACACGTACGCCGCCCAGCGGTCGTCGAGCTCCGGTTCGCGTTCCAGAACGTCGTGCACGCCGGCGTGCAGGCGCTCGGCGAGCAGCCCGTATTCGGCGTCGAAGCGCTTGATCGCCTGCTCCGACGACAACCCGGCCGGAAAGGCGAAGCCCCAGGCTTGTTCGCGCGCGTCGCGGTCCAGACCGTCGAAGTACTCACGGAAGCCCTGCACGCTGTCGAGCTTGGTCAGCAGCAGGTAGACCGGAATCCGAAACGCCAGCCGCGCCTGCAGGTCGAGCAGACGGCGATGCAGCAGCGCCGCCTGGCGCATGCGGCCGCGGTCGTCCAGGCCGAGCAGCTCGGGCAGGGATACGGTCAGCACCACGCCGTTCAACGGCTGCCGGCTGCGGTGCTTGCGCAGCAAGCTCTGCAGTTGCAGCCAGCGCGCGTCTTCGGCCTCGGCGCGGCCGTCGGCATCGAACGCCTGGCCGGGGGCGTCGATCAGCACCGCGTGATTGGAGAACAGCCAAGCGTAGTCGCCATCGCCGGCGTGGTCGGAGAACAGCCCGGCCGGGTCGGCGTCCGGATCGGGCAGATCGATCCCCGCGCGCAGCAGGGCCGAGGTCTTGCCCGCGCCGGGACCGCCGACGACCAGGTACCACGGCAGCCGGTAGCGGTACTGCTGGCTCAGTCGGTCGAGCAGGCGCCCCCACCAGCCGCGCGCTTCCGACGGGACGGTGCCGAGTTTGCGCAAGGCGCCGTCGAAGCCGGCGCGCAACGGATCGTGGGCGGCTTCGCGCGGCGCGGCGGCGTCGCGCTTGAGCCGGCCGGGCTGGCGCATCCGTTCCAGCACCCGCGCGCCGCCGGCCTGCGACCAGCGCCAGCGGCGCAACAGTCGCACCAGCCACCACAGCGCGATCGCGCCGCTGAGCACGTAGCGCCACAGCTTGGTTTCCAGCGGACGCCAGCCGTTGATGTCCAGCGCCGGCCCGTAGGCCCAGATCAGCGCCAGCACCAGCAACATCGCCAGGAACAGCCACAGCTCGCGCGAGAACAGGATCGAGAACAAGCGGCCGAAGATGCGGAATATCCAGTACATGACGGACCTCAGAGTTGCGGTTGCTCGGCGTCGGCCGGTGCCTGGAGGATGATTTCGACCCGGCGGTTGCGGGCGCGGCCTTCTGCGCTGGCGTTGTCGGCGACCGGCTGTTCGGCGCCCAGGCCGACGGCCTGGATGTCCTTCGAACGTTGCAGCGACAGCACCAGCAAGTTGCGTACCGCGTCGGCGCGCGCTTGCGACAGTTCGGTATTGGAGGCGAAGCTCTGGTTGTGGATCGGCTGCGAGTCGGTGTGGCCGATGATCCGCACCGTGCCTTCGGCGCTGTTGAGCGCGCTGCCGATGCGCTGGATGGTCGCCAGATAGCCGTCCTTGAGCTGGGCCGAGCCGGAATCGAACAGACCGTCGCCGCGGATCGTCACCACGCTGCGGTCGGCCTCGTCGACCACGGAGATGCGGTCGTCGGCGAGCTGGTCGGCGAGCAGGCCGGTCAGGCGGGTCGCCTGCACGAAGGTGTCGAGTTTGGGCAGGGAAATGGCGTTGATCGCCGCATAGGTTCGGTCGCCGTAGCCCTGCAGCGCGGTCAGGAAGCCGATGAAGGCGCCGCAACCCAGCAGCGCGGCCAACACCAGCCATACCCACGCCGGCATCCAGCGCCGCGTCGCCTCGGATTTCGGCAGCGGGGCGCGCCAGTTCGGCGACAGCGCCGCGGCGGTGGGCGAGCCGGTTTCGCGCAGCAGCTTGAGCAGGCGCTCGCGCACGTTCTCCACCTGCGCCTGGCCGTTGGGCACGATCCGGTAGCGCCCCTGGAAGCCCAGCGCCAGGCAGAAATACTGCAGCTCGAGGATCTGCCGGTGCGCGTGCGGCTGCTGCGACAGTCGCGCCAGCAGTTGGAAAAACTTCTCGCCGCCCCAGGTCTCGTTGTGGAATGTCACCAGCAGGCTGTGCGCCGACCACAGTCCGCCGCCGCCCCAGGGCGTCAGCGCCGCGGCTTCGTCGAGCGCGGTGCACAGGCAATAGCGCGCGGCGACGATGGTCTCCAGCGGTATATCGGCCTGCTGGGCGCGGGTCTGGAACCGCCGCACCTGCGCGGCGAGGTACTCGCGCAGGCGTTCGGGCGAGTCGTGGTGCTTGCTGCGCCGGATCGTCGGCAGCAGGTCGAGCAGCGGATTGGCGGCGGCGACCAGCGGATTGCCGCCGCCGTGCCGGTCGGGCAGGGCGATGGGATCGGCGCCATCGGAAGCGGACGGCGGTGCGGCGTCGGTGCGCGGTTTGGCGGCCAGGGCGAGCAGATTCATGGCGGAGATTCCGGCATATGGGCGTAGGCGGAAAGAGCGCGGTCGGAGGGGCGCGATGCGTCAGTTGCGGATGGCCCAGCACTCCATGCTCAGGCCGGGCAAATCGCCGGCGAAGTGCAGGGCCAGGCCGGCGGAGGTTTCCATCTGCCGCCACAGTTCGCTGCCGGTATCCAGCTCGAAGTAGTGGTAGCCGGCGTGATAGGGAATCTGCCGCGGCGCGACCGGCAGGCTGCGGATGCCGATGCCCGGCAAGTGGAGGTGGACCAGGTCGTTGAGCAGTTCGACCGGGCCGATCTTGACCTGGGCCGGATAGCGGGTGCGGACGACGTCGGCCGGCGCGCTGGCGTTGACCGCGAGTACGAAGCCGGCGGTGCGGATGAGTTCGACGCTGGGGATCTGCGCGACCCACACCCGCGGCGCGCGCTCCTGCAGTTCGATCGCGATCGCGTTCTGTTCCAGCACGGTCGACAGCGAACGGCGCAGTTCGGCCATCAGCGGTTCGAAGCTGGCGCTGAGCTCGTCGTGGCGATAGGTCGGGCGCACGCCGGGGCGGCGTTCGGCGGTGGTATAGGTGGACAGGTCGAATGCCAGCCGCAGCCAGTCGCGGAACAGGCGTTCGGGGTGCAGGCCGTCCAGGTTCAGCGCATGCCAGGTATCGGCCATGCTGCGGTTGATCAGCTCCAGCAGCAGGAAATCGGCGACCTCGGCGACGCCGCCGCGGCCGGTCTGCGAGAGCCGGTGGGCCATCGCTTCGCCGCGTTGTTCCAGCAGTCCGTGAAGTTCGTTGACGAAGCCGGCCAGCGGCGCGCTCTGGTTGGCGCTGAGCATCGGCGGGATATAGCGCGGATCCAGCCGCAGCGAGTTGTCGCTGCGTCGCTCGAGCACGCGGGTCAGTCCCAGCGCCTGCCATTCCGCGCCCAGTTGCGAGGCCGGCACCAGGCGGAAGCGCGGCCGGCCGACCTGGATGTTGGCCGGGCCGAAGGCGACGGCGTTGTTGTCGGCCATGTCGCAGGCCTGGACGGTGTAGCGCGCCAGCGATTGCTCGTTGTCGACGTAGATCAGGTCCTCGCCGCCCTGGCGTTGCAGCGGCAGGGCCAGCACCACCAGCTCGTCGCGGCAGCCCGGCGCCACCTCCAGCGGCGGCGGCGCTTCGCGACCGCCGGCGAACTGGAACGGCGTACCGTCGGGCATGACTCCTCGCGCCGAGGCAAGCACGATCTTGCCCAGTGCCAGGGCGTCGCGATCGATGTCGTAGTGGCAATAGCCCCAGAAGCAGGCCTGCTGGCCCAGGCAGCGCTGCTGGACGTAGCTCTCCAGATAGCGCTCCTGCTGCTGGAAATGCTGCGGCCGCAGGTACATGCCCTCCGACCAGACGACTTTGCTGCGCGCCAGGTGCGCGTCCTTCATCGGCGATTCGCTGGAAGTCATTTGCGGTTCCGCTGGCTGGGTGAGGACGAGGGAGAGGACGCAGGCGCTGGCGTAGGTATGGCGTCGGCGGGGTACATCTGCGGATAAGCGGGCGGTTGCGGCTGGGCGGGCGCGGACGCTCGCGAACGCTTTCGCGAATCGGTCTTCGGTTTGGTCCGCGCAGCGGCCGTGCCGACCGCCGGCGCGGTCTTGGGCGTTGCCGCAGCGGTGGCGGGAGTGCTCTTAGAAGCCGTCGCGGCGGTAGCGGCCGTGGCGGTCTCTGCCGTTGCCGTAGCGGCTGCCGGTGCCTTCTTCGAAGTCGTTGCGGCGGACTTCGACGTTGGCGCTGCGGCCTGCGGGAACTCCGTCGAGGCCGTCGTGGAGTTCGACGAAGCGGCCTTCGAGGTCGCCGTAGCCGTCTTCGATGCGTTCGCCGCGGACGTCGGGCCGGCCTTAGAGATCTTTTCGGCGATGGTCGAAGCGGCCTTCGAAGTCGCAGCGGCGGCCGGCGGGGCGGTCTTCGCGGCCGTCGCAGCGATCGCCGAGGCAGCCTTCGACGACGCCGAAGTGACGGCCGAGGCGGCTTTCGAACTCGGCAACGCAGGCGTCGGGACGGTCTTGGACGTTGCCGTGGCTATCGTTGAGATCGCTTTCGAACCTGCCGGAAGTGCCGTCGGTACGGTTTTGGACGTCGCGGTGGAGATCGTCGAAGCGATCTTCGAAGTGGCCCCGGCGGTCGTCGAAGCGGCTTTCGACGTCGTTTCGGCGATCGCCGATGCGATCTTCGTAGCCGCTTTCGCCGCGCGCGCCGCGCGCGGCGGCGATTGCGACGGATTGCGCGCCGCTTGCTCAGGCCGCGGTCCGGCCGCTGCGTTGCGCCTTTGCGCGATCGCGCGGGCGTCGCTGGTCGAGCGCGGCGCGGCGCCGGCGCGCACGCGCGGTGGGGCCGGCTCGGGCCGATCGCGTCGGTCGGCTAGCAACCGCAGCCCGCCAGCGCCGATATCGACTTGGAGCAACCGGCGGCCCGACTTGATTTGGAAATACTTGTCCTTGGCCGAGGGCAGGGCGAGTGTCGCCTTCCATGGCTTGCCCTGCTCGCGATAGCCGACCGCGATGCCGAGCAAGCGCGCTTCGGCATTGCCCTTGCGGCGCAGCCGGCGTTGCTCGCCCGGGTGCAGGATCAGCTGCTCGCCGCCCAGCAGGTCGGGACCGAGCGCGGTCTTGTCGTCGTCCTGCAACTGCGGATAGTCGGCGTTGGCGAACGTCGTATCGGCCTTGAGCTCGTAGATCGCGACCAGCACCGGCGCGGCCTCGCCGCGCGCGTTGCGGTTGGCGTCGGCGGCGACGCGGATGTCCAGGTCGTAGGGCGGCGCGACCTGGGTTTTCAGGCCGGCGCAGCCGGCCGAAAGAAGAGCGCAGAGCAGGGGCAACAGACGCGCGAACGGGTTCATGGCGGATCGCATCGTTTTATGGGGATCGGACGGCAACGGCCGGCATGGGCTCAGGTGGAAAAGAACACCTTGACCTGGCAAGGCGACGCATCGAAGCCGATGGTGTTGGTGGAATTCTGTCGAGTGGGGTGGGAAAGGCAGGTCGCCGGCATGCAGCCGACGCTGACCTTGCTGGATCCCTTGATGTTCTGGCAGGTCGAGCCGACGGTCCCCGAGGCAACGCCGCCCACGACGCCGGGTTGGTCGCCGACGCTGACCATGATGATCGTGGCTACGTTGCAGGCCAGGGCGTTGACGATGAAGATGTTCAGGACGTTGGGTGCGGCGCTGCTTCTCTGTCCCATGTTTGGGAACGGAACCGGCACTAGAACGATGGTCAGGTTGACCGATATGGCGAAGCAAAAGCCGCTTGAGGTCGTATTGGCCGGCGTGGGCATGGCGGAGGTCCTGATGCGGAAGCGGAGGGAAAGCCAGAGCAGGGCTTGCAGGCGAGCGTCGATCAGCCGATATGCACTTGTTCGCCGTCTAGCTTGGCCAACTTGGCGGCGGTGACGATGGTGTGATCCGCATGCAGCCGCGCATCGGTGGCGGCGGCGTAATCGATCTGTCCGGCACGCAAGTAATCGACGGTTTCGATCTTGCGCACGCTATGGCGGCTGGCCTGGACGATACGTTCGGCGGCCGACTCCAGTACGCGCCCGACCAGTCGCCACAACCCGACCCGGGTCTCGATCCGGCCGCAGCGAACTTGCGCGGCATCGGCCTCTACGCTCGCTTCGCGGGCGGCGAAAGCCAGCGTTCCGGCGTCGGCATGCAGTTCCTCGTCGCTGCGCAGAACGAGGCGCGTGTCGCCATGCAGGCGCAACTGGCCGCCGATCGCCCGTAGCTCCATGTCGCCCTGGACTTGCAATCGAACCGGGCCCGCATCGGGACGGTGCAGAACCGCGCAGACGTAATGTTCGCTGCGCCCATCGGAGACGACCCAGACACGGTCGTCGGCTTCTGGGGGCGTCAGGCAGCTATGGGCGCGACGACAATGCAGCCGTCGGCCTTGGCGATCGATAACGATGTCTCCTCGCTCGTCGGTCGCAAGCACGTTGACCGCGCCGGCCCAGGGGGATTCTTCGTGATGCAGCAACTCGGCGAACACCGATGTAGCGCTTTCCTGTTCTTGCAACATGACGGACTCCTTCATTCGTAGATGGCATCGCGGCGTTGCGACCAGGCTTCGGCCGCATACAGGTCCGCGTCTTGGAAAATCACGCCGGGTTGCCGGCGCCACGGGCCGCGCGGCAAAGTGGCGCGGTGAACGCGCGTAGCTGAGAACGAGGCGCCGCCGAAGTCGGCTTCCGAGCAATCCGCGTAGGACAGGTCGGTATGCTTGAGGCGCGCGCGAGAGAAGCTGGCGCCGACCGCATTGGCGCGAAGCATCGATGCCGATTCCAAGTCGGAGCCGCTCAGGTCGGCGCGGTCCAGGCGCGTTTCCACCCACAGGCTGTTGGCGAAATAGGACGACTGGCAGCGCGCATCGCTCAGGTCGGCGCCGCAGAAGTTGGCGTAGGCGGCGGCTACGGCCTCCAGTCGCGCGCCGCGAAGGTCGGCGCCCTGGAAATTGCTCTGGGTCAGGTCGGCCCCGGAGAGGTCGACGCCAGCCAATCGCGTGCGTACGAGTTGGCTGCGGGGCATGCGTTGGCCGCGAAGCACTTTGCCGCTGAGGTCGCAGTCGAAGAACGCGACCTGGTCCAGCGTCGCGCCGGCGATGTCCACGTTGCGCGCGTCGATCCGATCAAACCCGACTTGGCGCAACTGCGCCGATTGCAGGTCCGCCTGTTCCAAAGCGGTTGCGGCGAAAATGCTGCGTTCGAGCGAGGCATCGCGCAGTATCGCCTGGCGCAGGTCGCCGTTGAACCACTGGCTCTGGAGGACGCGCGCACTCCGCAAATCGATCCCGGCCGCGCTGGCCTCGTGGAATACGCATTCCTCCAACTGCGCCTGGGCCCAGCGCGATTGGCCGAAGCGGCCGCGGTCGAACCGGCACGCGCGCAGGGACGCCGATTCCAGGTCGCTGCTGTCGAATCGGCAGTCGTGGAACACGCAGTCGACCAGGCGCGCGTGCTGCAGTTGCGCATGGGAGAAATCGATCCGGTCGAACGCTGCGCCGGCGATGTTCGCGCCGCGCAGATCGGCGCCGTGCAGGGCCAGCTCCGATACGGCGCTGTTTTCGGCCAGGTGTTCGAGCAGGGCGCACAGTTCAGGACTCATGGGGCGCGCTCCCGCACCGGATAGGCGATGCTCTTCTCTAGGTAGGTATCGCGCAGTCGGGTGCCTTGGTCGAGCGTCACTTCCGAGAGATGGGCGCGGAACAAGTTGGCCATGTCCAGGTCGGCGCCCTCCAACCGCGCGCCGCGCATGTAGGCGCCGATCAGGTCGGACGAGCTGAGGTCGGCGCCGCGCAGAATGGTGCGCACCAGGAGGCCGTCGTGGATCTTGATTCGGCTCAAATCGGACTCGCTCAGGTTTGCGTCGGTGAAATCGCTCGCGCGCACCTGGGCGGCGACGAAGCGCGCGCCGCGCAAATTTGCGCCGCGGAAGTTGACCTCGGCCAGCTGCGCCTGGCTGAAGTTGGCGCGAGGCAACTCAGCGCCGCCCAGCGCGGCCTTGCGCAACTGGGCGCGGACCAGGCGGGTATCGCCTTCTGCTCGGGTGTCGTTCAGGGCGAGGTTCTCGATGTCGGATTCCGATAGGTCGATGTCGTGCAAGCGGCATTGCATGAATACGATTTTGCGGAGTCGAGCCCTGCGAAAGTCGATATCGCGCAAGGTGTTGCCGATCAGCATCAGATGGCTGAGCTTGGCGGAGCTGAAATCGATTGCTTCGAGGATGGCGCGATCGAAGCGGCAGCGATCCAGGCTGGCGGACGAGAACCGGCAGCGCTGTAGCTTCGCCGCCTCGAAGTTGGCTTCCTTCAGTTCGCACAGGCTGAAATCGGTTTTTTCGCAGATGGCCTGGGAAAAATTGACCCGCTTGCCGACCGCTGCCGACAGGCGCGTGCGGGTCAGATCGCAACGAACCAGCACGGCGTCGTCCAGCCTGGCGCCGGACAGGTCGGCGTCTGACAGGTCGGCGCCTTCCATCAGCGCGCTGTCTAGGTGGGCGCCGTGCAGGTTCATGCCGCGCAGGTCGGCGCCGGTCAGGTCGAGTCCGGCCAGGGGTTCGCCGCGCGCATGCAGTGCGGCGACGCGTTCGCGCAGCGTCTGGGAGGCGGCCGCGTCCAGTCGCGGCGCGGGTTTCTGATGCTGGGCCGACCAGCGATAGCCAGCGATAAGATCGGTCTCGCAGCGTTGCAGGCGACTGTCCAGCGCGGCGCGGTCGGCCGCGTTCGGTGCCCGATCCGCGAGCGCGTCCAGGTCGGGCCGAGCCAATTTCGGCGGCCCGTGCGGCGCCGGCGGTACGGTCACGGTCTTGCCGTGCGGAGCGGCGGCGGCTCGCGCGCGTTCGGTATGTTCTTCGGCCAGGGCGTCGGTGGAAATCTTGCGCAGCGCTTCGAGTTCGCGTTCTGCGCGGCGTTGGGTCTTCAAGGCGAATTCCGGCAGGGCATCGGCCGTCGGCAGGGCCGGCACGGTCAGCTCCGGATCGGGCAGGGCGTCGACGCCGTGGCTCGGCGGCGGCACTTCGCGCAACTGACGCTTGGCTCGGTCCAGCTCGCGTTGCAGCTTGGACTCGACGCCGCCGCTTGCGACCGCGGGCGGTTCCGGCAACAGCTCGGTGGGCAGCAGATCGCGGTCGCGCAAGCAATACAACGCACCATGCTTGGGGTCGTTGCGCCATTGCAGCACCTGCCGGTACCAGGACAACGGCCGCTCCTGGCCGTCTTGTTCGCCGGCGAGCAACAAGCCGGACAGGTCGCTGGCGTCGAAGGCCTCGACCGTCGCCTGGCCGTGGAAGATCATGATCGCCTGTTCGCGGTGCGGAAAGAACCAGACCGTGCCCATGTGCAGCGGAATTTCTTCCAACTCGCCGCCGCCGCGCCGTTGCACGAAGGCGCGAGCCTTCAGCGCCGGCAAGCGTCCCTGCAGGCGCGCGCGATCGGGGTGCATGCCGACAATTTCGTACTCGGCGGCGACGGGGAAGGCGACGCTGTCGGCCAGTCGCTGATCGGCCGGCGCAAGGTTGTAGTAGCGGCGGTCGTGATCGCGCGGCAGGCCGGGGTAGTCGTGCTGCAGCCAGTGATCGTCGACCCGGCCGTACAACTCGCTTCGCTGCGGCCACGCCGGCGGCAGCGGCGCGAAGCTGGCCGGTGCCGCTTCGACGCCGGCGCGCGACTGGGCGTAGTCGGCGTATTCCACGTTCGGCGCGCGGCGCAGCCCGGTTTCGCCGGTGGCGGCGCCGGGTGCGCCGATGCCGTCGGGATTGGCGTCGTAGCCCGAACCGCCGTAGGCATGCTGCCAGTCCAGCCGAATGCGTTCGTACGGTATCGGGTCGCTGGTTTCGAATGCGTTCAGCCAGCAGCGATCGCCGTGCACCTGCAGCTGCTTATCCAAGCCGGCGAACCGCACCCGAACGAATCCGCGTTCGGCGTTGGCCTGGCCGGGCTCCGGATAGGCGTAGCCGCTGACCAGATACTCGGCGCAACCCTTGGGCACCGCTTCGTCGAGCGGCATCGGCGAGACCTCTTCGCCGACCAGGCGCCACAGATCCTGGTCCGAGCCCAGCTTGGGTTTGGCGCCGAGATTGACCAGCGCCGCTACCGCCAGGCCGAAGTGTTCGCTGCCGCGGTCGCGAAAGCAGCGGGTGAGATAGCTGAGGTGGGTAGGCTTGGTCGTTTTCATCGTCGATGCGTTCGGGGTGCGCAAGCGCAGGAGGTGGGCGGGCGGCGCGTCGGCGCCGCCCGGAACGGATGAGTTCGGTTTCACATGATCATCTTGTTTCCCACCATTTCGACCGAGCTCTGCATGTCCTTGAGGTCGACGATGGTCTGGCTGTAGCCGACCTGGGTGATGCTGAAGCTGAAGCCGGTCATGCTGATCGAGCTGCCGGTGATGCCCAGGGTCGAGGTGTTGATGCTGGTGTCGTGGGTGGCGTTGATGTTGGTGCTGGCGCCGATCTTGACGTTCTGGCTGCTGCCGACGGTCAACGCGTTGGTGTTGCCGATGTAAGTCGAGGTGGTGTTGCTGACCGTCAGCTCGGTCTTGTTGCCGATCGTGGTCGCGGTCTTGTTGCCGACGGTCAGGCTGGTGTCGTTGGATAGGGTGGTGGTGGTGACGTTGCCGACCGTGGTCGAGTTGATGTTGCCCTCGGTGGTCGAGTCGCTGTTGCCGACCACCAGCGAGCGCGTGCTGCCCTCGACGGTCGAATCGGTGTTGCCGACCACCAGCGAGCGGGTGCTGCCTTGCACCGTGGACATGGTGCTGCCGACGACGGTGGAGGTGGTGCTTCCTTCCACGAACGACCAGGTGCTGCCGATGGTGGTCGAATGCGAGCTGCCTTCCAGCACCGAGGTCGAGTTGCCGCAAACCAGCGAGGCGGTGTTGCCGATCACCGACGAATCGGTATTGCCGATGACCACGCTGGTCGAGTTGCCGTTGACGAAGCTGCTGGTGTTGCCGTTGACGTCGGAGAACGAACTGCCGTTGAGCACGCTGATCGCGCAGCCGGTGGTCACCGAGATCGTGCCGCCCAGAGTCACGTTGATGGTGAATCCCTGCACTGAGACGCTGAACATGGTCACCGAGGCGCTGGCGATCTTGGCGCTGATGTCGGCCAG
Organism: Lysobacter sp. Soil_C_15; assembly: GCF_057657315.1. Taxonomy (NCBI): domain Bacteria; kingdom Pseudomonadati; phylum Pseudomonadota; class Gammaproteobacteria; order Lysobacterales; family Lysobacteraceae; genus Lysobacter; species Lysobacter sp. Soil_C_15. The sequence goes on along the minus strand of NZ_JBDGIR010000002.1, from coordinate 294,138 downwards.
GGTGGCCGACACGTTGGCCCCGGTGGCGGAGAACGAGGCGCCGGTGGCCGAAGCGCTGAGGCCAGTAGACGAGAACGAGGCGCCGGTGCTGGACATGCTCAGACCGGTGGACGAGAACGAGGCTCCGGTGCGCGACACGCTGACGCCGGTCGAGGACGTCGACACGCCGCTGCCGGAGCCGCCGGAGCCGCCGGAGCTACCGGAACTACCGGTACCACCGGAACCGGCAGAAACGCCCGCGCCCGCGGACGCCGCACCCGCAGCCGCGGATTTGGCTTTCGGCGGCGGCATCTGCACACCCTGGGCGGCGGCGGCATTGGCTGCGGCCGCGCTCGCCGACTGCTGCTGCTGGGTGCGCGCCGCCGCCGTGGTGGCTTCGGCGCCGCTCGGCGCCTGTACCGCGGACGGCTTGGGAAAGTTGCCGGCCGCGGCGCCGTCGATCATCGGCAAGGGGCTCTGCGCGCCGTCGTGCGGGGTGAGGATGCTGCCGACGGTGAACAGCAGCTTGTTGGCGACGGTCAGGGTCGAGTCGTGCTCGGCTGAGGCGTCGTAGTCGCGCTCGGCGTGCAGCCGCACCTGTTCGCTGCCCTGCTTGTCCTCGAAGCGCAGCATGTTGGCGTTTTCGGGACCGCCGCCCGGGGTGCGGGTGACGAAGCCGCTCTGGGTGCACGAGACCGGCATCTCGAACGGCGGCATCTGGTCGGCGTTATAGATGCGCCCGGTGATCAGCGGGCGATCCATCTGGCCGTTGAGGAAGTCGACCACCACCTCCTGGCCGATGCGCGGCACATGCACCGAACCGTAATTGGTGCCGGCCCAGGCGTCGGACACGCGCACCCAGCACGAGCTGTTCTCGTCGCTGTTGCCGTAGCGGTCCCAGCGGAACTGCAGCTTGACCCGGCTGTATTGGTCGGTCCAGATGATCTGCCCCGGCGGACCGACCACGACCGCGGTCTGCGGGCCGGTCGCCTTGGGCACGGGAGTGACGCAGGCGGCGCGGAACGGCAGTTGCGCCGGCTGCACGGTGAAGTCGATGTCGTAGCGGGCGTCGTTGCTGCCGGTGGCGTAGCCGCCTTCGCGCAGGTCGTAGTCGACCGCGACGATGAGATATTGGCGATTTTCGTTGTCGCGCGGACAACCGGTCAGCGAGAACAGCGCGCCGCACGCGATCGCGCGGACGGTGCTGTGGGCGCGGATGCGGGCATGCTCGGCCTGCTCGGCCTCCAGCCGGATGCGCGCATAGTGCGTGCCCTGGTCGGCCTCGATGTAGCCGCCCTGCCAGATGTACTTCTCGAACTGGGCGTGGTCGTGCTCCATCGGATGAGCCAGCGACTGGCCGAGCTTGGCGGCGGGCTTCTTGAAGTCGTAGTCGTCGATGCTGTAGGCGCCGGAGCGCACTTCCTCGGCGCTGCGCCACTGGTCGATGCCGGGTTCGTCCTGCAGCGCCAGGCGGTCGTGGGCGATGTACGGCAGGGTGGCGTAGCCGGGAAGCTCGTCGTGCGAACCCAACTCGTCGGCCAGCACCAGGGTCTGCTGGCCCATCTCGTGCTTGAAGTAGTAGTAGATGCCTTCGTGCTCCATCAGCCGGCTGACGAAGGCGAAGTCGGTTTCCTGGTACTGGACGCAGTATTCCCAGTTCCGGTAGCTGGCGGAGGTGCGTTTTTCCACCGGAAATCCGTACTTGGAGAACACCTCGTCGAGGATGTCCAGCACGTTCTTGTTCTGGAAGATCCGGCAGTCGATGGTCTTGGTCAGGTACCACAGGCTGGGGCGCAGGGTCAGGGTGTAGATGTAGCTGCGCGGGGTCTCGGTTTCGCGGCCGCTCAGTTCGCAACGCACGATCTGGCCGCACAAATGGCGGCGATCGCGGCTCTGGGTCTGTATCTCGAGAGTGAGGGGTTTGCCGAGCAGGGACTTCATGTCGACGGTCGGGTCTTCCGAAACCAGTTCGACGGCGAACTCGTACAGCGACGACAGTTGCTCGGTGCCGCGCAGGCGCCGAAAGCGCAGGCTGTCCGCGGGCAGGGGGGTATGTGCGACGACGACTCTGTTCATGCCGGGTCCGTCAGTGCGAGTGAGGAATCGATGGGGGAGGGGAAGAAGCGGTGGACGAGGGTTCCGCCCTGGTCGTGCAGCTCGACCGCTTGCAGCGGCCTGCCGTCGGCGATCGCGGCGATGACCGCGCGGCTGATCGGCGGGAGCACGGTGTCGACGATTACCGACTCGATCACCCGGCCGCCGGAACTGCGTTGCACGCAGCGCTCGCGGATCGCGTCGACCGCGTCTTCGCCGTAGACGAAGCCGATGTCGTGAGCGGCGCGCATGCGTTCGACCAAACGGTCCAACTGCAGGCGCACGATGCGGCCGAGGGTGTCGTCGTCGAGCGGACGGTAGGGCACTACCGTCAGCCGGCCGAGAAAGGCCGCGGGGAAAACCTGCAACAGCTCGTCGTGCAGCTTCGGCGCCAGGGCGGCGGCATCGTCGCCGCGGCGCTGGGCGATGAGCTCGTCGCCGGCGTTGGAGGTCAGGATCAGGATGGTGTTCTTGAAATCGATGCGGCGGCCTTCGCCGTCCTCCATCCAGCCCTTGTCGAATACCTGGTAGAACACTTCCAGCACGTCCGGGTGCGCTTTCTCGACCTCGTCGAGCAACACCACGCTGTACGGCCGCCGACGCACCGCTTCGGTCAGCACGCCGCCCTCGCCGTAACCCACGTAGCCCGGCGGCGAGCCGCGCAGGGTGGCGACGGAGTGGCCTTCCTGGAATTCGCTCATGTTGAGCGTGATCAGATTCTGCTCGCCGCCGTACAAGGCTTCGGCCAGGGCGAGCGCGGTTTCGGTCTTGCCGACGCCGGAGGGGCCGCACAACAGGAAGCAGCCGATCGGCTTGCCGGGGTCGTCGAGCTTGGCGCGGGATATCTCCACCCGGCGGGCGATCGCCTGCATCGCGTCGAGCTGGCCGAGCACCCGGCGTTGCAGGGTTTCGGTCAGCACCAGCACCGCCTGCGCTTCGTCCTTGACCATGCGCCCCACCGGGATGCCGGTCCAGTCGGCCAGCACCGCGGCGACCGCATCTGCGTCGACCGCCGGGGTCACCAGCGGCGCCGGATGCTGCAGGTCGCGCAACTCCGCCTGGTCCTGCGCGAGCGAGCTGCGCAATGCGGCGGCGCGGTCCTGGTCCGGATCGGCCGGCGCGTCCGGCGCGTCCGGGTTTGGGGCCGCGCTCGGGTCCGCGCGGTCCAGCCGCTCTAGCGCGGTGCGGGTCTGGGCGATGCGTTCGGCCAAATCGCGCTCGCGTTGCCAGCGCGCGACCAACTCGTCGAGCCGCCGGCGGTGTTCGCGCAGTTCGGCGTCCAGGCGCTCGGGGCGTGCCGGGTCGCCCGCCTGCATCGCGCATTCGCGCCGGGCCCGGCTCAGTTCGATGTCGAGCGCGTCGATCCGCTGGCGCAGCGCTTCGACCTGAGACGGCGCTGCGTGCTGGCTCAGCGCAACCCGCGCGCAAGCGGTGTCGAGCAGGGCGATGGCCTTGTCCGGCAACTGCCGCGCGGGAATGTAGCGATGCGACAGCCGCACCGCCGCGGCGATGGCGTCGTCCAGCAGCAGTACGCCGTGATGCGACTCCAGCCGCCCGGCCAGGCCGCGCAGCATGTCCTGCGCCTGCGGTTCGGACGGTTCCGGAACCTGGATCGCTTCGAAGCGGCGGCTCAGCGCGGCGTCCTTCTCGATGTGTTTCTTGTACTCGCTCCAGGTGGTGGCGCCGATGGTGCGCAGTTGGCCGCGCGCCAGCGCCGGCTTGAGCAGGTTGGCGGCGTCGCCGGTGCCGCTGGCGCCGCCGGCGCCGATCAGGGTGTGGACCTCGTCGATGAACAACACCGTCGGCTGCGCGCTGCCTTCGACTTCCTCGACGATCTGGCGCAGGCGCTGCTCGAACTCGCCCTTGACCCCGGCGCCGGCCTGCAGCAGGCCCAGATCGAGTGCGCACAGGCGCACGCCGCGCAACGGCGGCGGCACGTCGCCGCTGACCAGGCGCAAGGCCAGGCCTTCGACCACCGCGGTCTTGCCGACCCCGGCCTCGCCGGTCAGCAAGGGGTTGTTCTGGCGCCGGCGCATCAGCGTGTCGATGACCTGGCGGATCTCGTCGTTGCGGCCGACCACCGGGTCGATGCCGCCGCTGCGGGCGCGCGCGGTCAGGTCGACCGCGTAGCGCGCCAGCGCCGATTTTTCCTGCGCGCCGGCTGCGGTCGTGGCCGGCGCGGCGGTCGCGTCGGCGCTAGCCGGTTGCTCGCGCGAGCCGGCCACCGCCTCGGGCAGCCGCTCCAGCAGCGCGTCGGGCTGCAGTTTGGCCAGTTCGCCGGAGATTCCGCACAACACCTGGCGCAGGCCGCCGGACTGGAGCATGCCGGCCAGCAAGTGGGCGCTGCGGATCTGCGCCTGTTCGTACAACAGACTGGCGTAGACCCAGGCCCGTTCCACCGCTTCGTCGATGAAGCTGGAAAAGTCGGCGATCGCGCTGGCGCCGCGCGGCAGGCGATCGAGCGAGGCGTTGATGTCGGCGGTCAGGCGCGCCCAGTCGAGGGAGAAATGCCGGGCCAGGCGATGCAGGTCGCTGTCGTGCTCGTGGGCGATCTGGTGCAGCCAGTGCGAGAGTTCGACATAGGGATTGCCGCGCAGCTTGCACAACGCGGTCGCCGACTCGAGCGTGCCGAGCAGGAACGGGTTGAGCCGCGCGTAGAGCGTTTTACGGCTGATATGGGTCATGGTCGGTTCCAGGGGGCTGCGGCCGCAGCGGTGGCGGCGGCCGATCGCTGTTCGGGCGAATAGGTCAGATCGTCGGCGTCGCTGTCGGCGCGGCGCTGGCCCAGCCAGGCGTCCCAGCCCAGGCGCGCGCTGCCGTCGAGTTGCGCCGGCGGGACCTGGTCCCGGGCCAGCACCGGGCGTACCCGCCAGGCGAACTCCAGGCCGACGTAGTTGCGCACCCACTGCAGGATTTCGCGCGTCGCTTCGGCGTCGGGATGCAGCTTGCGGTAGTCGTTCAGCGACAGCGGGCCGATCACGATCTCGAACGTCGACTGCACGTCGCGCACCGCCGCGCCGAGCACCGCGCCGCTGCCCAGCGGCTGCGCGGCGCCGCGGCCGCACAACCGGGTGCGGCGCGCCGGCGGCACCGCGATCCAGGTCTCGACCCATTCGCGGATCCGTACCGGCAAGCCGAAGTAGGTGGCCAGGATCTGCTGCAGGCCTTCCGGGTTGCGGGTCTGGCGGCTCAGGTGGCCGGCCATGAACAGCTTGGCGTGATCGGGGATGCGGTCGCGGCCGCGCAGGCCGGGCTGGCCCAGGTGGATCAGGCTGGCGATGTAGTCGCCGAAGCGCGCGCCGCCGCGCAGGCCGCGATCCAGGCTGGTGGTGGCCTGCGCATCGGCCCAGGCCCGGTAGAACAACAGGATCAGGCGATGGTGGAACAGGTCGGCGAAGCGGCTCATCGCCGGATCGTTGTGGTGGCGGGCACGGTCGCGGGCGTATTCGGTGAGATGCAGCGGCAGCGGGCCGTTCGGGCCGAACAGGCCGAAGCTGAAGATCGACAGCTTCGGCGCCGGGCCGACGCCCAGTTCGACGCCGGCCAGGGTCGAGGGCGCGAAGGCCAGGCCGGGTTCCTGGCCCAGGCGCAAAGGCTCTTCGGCCGGCCGCGCGGCGCGGCCCAGCGGCGCCCGATGGTCCATGCGCGCGTCCAGCCAGCGCAGCAGGTGATAGAGGTCGTACTCGTGCGGGGCCTGCGCCAGCCGGCGCCAGAAGTCCGCCGAGTCGGCGCCGGCGTTGCGGTCGAGCGGGACCAGTTCGGTCGCGGCGTTCATGCCACCGGCCTCCGTCCCAGCCGCGGCGGCCATTGGTGCAGCGGGCCGCGTTGCAGGCTGTGCAAGGCCAGCTCGATGAAGCTGTTCAAGGCCACGTGACGGGCCAGGAACTGTTCCAGCACCGAACCGAGCAAATAGGGACTGGCGCCGCTGAAGGCGGTTTCGTCCAGGCCGATCTCGATCCGCACCCCGCGCGCGAGCACGATCGGCCCCAGCGTCGGCATCGGCCGGTGCACCGGCTCCAGCCGCGCCGAGCGCAGTCCCTGGATCTGCCGGTGCAGGGCCGAACCCGGGCGGCCGGCGTACAGCTCAAGCAGCTCGCGCAACGCTTGCGCGCCCTGGACCTCGTCGAGATCGGTCAGGGTCAGGTGGTTGAGGCCGAGATGGCTGATCAACCGCCACGCCGCTTCGCCTTCGGCCAGCGCCGGACGCGGCGGTGTCGGGCCGTGCAGCAGTCGGATCGACGCCACCGGCGCCGACACGCGCAGGCCCAGGCCGTGTTCGGCCGGACGCAGGCGCATCGGCAGGTCGCGGTTGCTGCACCACATCTCCACCGACAACTGGCGCAGCTCGTCGGCATGCGGCGCTTCCTGCGCGTCGACCAGGCTCAGGAACACTTCGCTGCCGGCGTAGCGGGAACGCGGTTGCGCCGCTTGCGAGGGCGCGCCGGCGATGCGCGGCTCGCGGCGCAGGGAGAAGAACCGGCCTTGTTCGCTGCCGTCGCGCAGGCAGCTGTAGAACGGATGGAACTGCCACTTCTCGCCGCCGCGGGGGCTGTGGCCGACGACCTTCTCGACGCTATAGACCTCGTAGTCGAGCGGTTTGGTCCGGTCCGGCACCAGGTGGTGCTCGTAACGCTGGGCCGATACCGGGATGCGGTCGCTGGTCTTGCGTTGCAGGTTGACGATCGGCGTGCAGTGCAGGGCCAGGCTGTGGCTGCCGACGCTCGCTTCCAGCTCGGGGTCGGCGGCGTCGAACAGCAGGCTGATCTCCATCGCCCGGCCTTGCGCGCGCTGCATCGCCGGGCCCAGCCCGTGCAGGCTGAGGAACAGGCCGCGCGCGGGCATGGCGAAGTACTCCTGCAGTACCCGATAGCCCTGGAAGCCGCGCGGCCCGGTCGGCAACAGCGCCTCGTCGGCTTCGAAGCCGTCGTGGCGCAGCGCGTCGGCGCCCAGCAAGTGATGCCAGCGCAGCGGGCGTTCGGGGTCGTGGCAGACCACGGCCACGGTCCGGCACAACAGCCATTCCAGCAGCCGCGAGGCCTCGCGGTCGGGGCCGCTGAGATGCAGGGCCAGGCGTTCCAGCGATAGTTCGCGCAGCGGCATCGAACCCTGGGTCTCCAGGCGCAGACGCAAGCAGCCGCGCACCCGCCGGGCCAGGCCCAGCGCAGCCAGCGGCAGATCGCCGGGCTCGCCCGCGAACGAGGCCGCGCTCAGGCGCAGCGGCCACAGGGTGACGGCATGGGCGGTGCGGAACTCGCAGGCGGTCTGGCGCTCGCTGTCGGGCTTGGCCTGCACGGCGGTGCCGGCGGGCAGGGTGAAGCCGGCGCGCAGATTGCCTTCGCGCACGTTCGGCTCGAAGGCGACGATCGCCATCGACGGCGTCGGCGCCAGATAGCCGGGATAGACCACGTCGAGCATGCGCTGGGAAAAGCGCGGAAACTCCGCGTCCATCTTCAGCTGGATCCGCGCGGTCAGGAAACAGAACCCTTCCAGCAGGCGTTCGACGTAGGGATCGGCGCTTTCGCCTTCGCCCAGTCCGAGCCGGCCGGCGACCTTGGGGTGGAGCTGGGCGAACTCGGCGCCGAGTTCGCGCAGATAGGCCAGTTCGCGGTTGTAGTAGTGCAGCAGGCGCGCGTCCATGTCATTCGGCCCGTTGCGCGCGCAGCGAGATGTGGCCGCTTTCCAGGTCTATCTCGGAGCGGAACGAGAATGCGGTGGCGCGGTCGGGCGAGATCACGTCGCCCTGGATCAGCAGGCTCAGCACGTTGCCGATCGCGCGCGCGCCGGACTCGGACAGGCAGCGCACCTGCAGCGACCCGGCGCAGATGCGCGGTTCGAAATCGACGATCGCGGCGCGGATGGTGCGTTCGATGTCGTCCCATTCGACCTCGGACATGCGCATGCCGGCCAAGGCGCTGATGCCGAAGTTGATCACCGAACGGCGCGCGTGCGGATACGCGTCGAAATCGATGTCCGCTTCCAGGTTGGCGGTGTTGAGCAGCCAGCTCAGATCGCGCAGCAGCGCGTCGCGCAGGCGCGAAGGTGCCGACGGATCGACCTCTGGCGCGCCCTTGCGCTCGGCCGAACGATCGGTGAGCCGGTCGAGCAGGCTGGCCTCGCCGCCGGCCCTGCGGGTCGGAGCGGTCGGGAGCAGCGCGGGCGCGAATGGAGTCATGCGGTCGGCCTGGGTCGATACGGTGATGGAGCGGATGGGGAGGGAGCGGAAAAGGCTCCGGAACGGTGTCGGAGGCAGCCTCCGGCGACGCCGGAGCGGACCGGCGGTCGGTGACCGTCTTCGAGGGGGAACGGCCGCTGGATGCGGCCCACCGACACCGTCCCGGAGTCCCGGAACGCGCTGGACCCGACCCGGTCCAGCCTTCGATGCATGAGCGGCAGCGGGGGACGCCGATGCCGAGCGGGTCGGAAACGGCGGGTCTTACATTTCGCGGTTCTGCTTGATGTCCCAGGTCAGCACGCTTTCGCCGCCGCGCGTGCCCTGGTCGGTCTGCTCCCAGTATTGCTTGGTGACCTTGGCCGCCTGGAAGGTGTAGTCCATCAGGATCGCGTCGCTGTCGTGGTCGGCGTTGTGTTCGACCGCGGTCACCAGCACTTCGTTGAGGGTGATGCGCAGGTACTCGACCTGGGTGCCGCCGGCCTTACAGACCGAGATTTCGACCGACGGCAGATGGCGGCCGTTGGCGCAGTACTTGAGGATCGCCGGCGCGGCCTTGTCGATCACGGCGGTGACCTTGAGGTCGTTGAAGCTGGCCTTGCCGGTGCCGCCGCCGGAACCGGTGGCCATGCTGCCGGGTTGCTTGGCGCCCCAGCCGTAGGAACGCACGTTGCTCCAACCGCGGTGGTTGGCGTCTTTCGCTTCGCCGACCACGCCGTCGACGCGCATGTACATGTCGATTGCCATTTCGTTTCCTCTTCAGTGAGTGATTGCTTGCCAATGGCGTCTCAGGCGACGCCTTCCTTCAGCGAGGGGAGCTTGGATACCAGTCGCAACGAGACCGTGAGGCCTTCCAGCTGGTAGTGCGGACGCAGGAAGAACTTCGCGCTGTAGTAGCCCGGGTTGTCCTCGACTTCCTCCACGATGACTTCGGCCGAGGCCAGCGGTTTGCGGGCCTTGGTGTCCTGGGACGAATTCGCCGGGTCGCCATCGACGTAGCCCATGATCCAGTCGTTGAGCCAGGTCTCCATCTCGGCGCGTTCGCGGAACGCGCCGACCTTGTCGCGGACGATGCACTTCAGGTAGTGGGCGAAGCGGCAGCAGGCGAACAGATACGGCAGGCGCGCGGAGAGCTTGGCGTTGTCGGTGGCTTCCGTGTCGGTGTACTCGAACGGCCGCTGCAGGGACTGGGCGCCGATGAAGGCGGCGAAATCGGAGTTCTTGCGGTAGACGAAGGGCATGAAGCCGTTCTTCGCCAGTTCGGCCTCGCGCCGGTCGCTGATCGCGATCTCGGTCGGGCATTTGATGTCCACGCCGCCGTCGTCGGTCGGGAAGGTGTGGGTTGGCAGGTTCTCGACCGCGCCGCCGGATTCCACGCCGCGGATCGAGGTGCACCAGCCGTAGGACTTGAACGAGCGATTGATGTTGGTCGCCATAGCGTAGGCCGAGTTGATCCAGGCGTAGCGCGCGTGGCTGGCGCCCTCGGTGTCCTCTTCGAAATCGAAGTCGTCGACCGGGCTGGTGCGGATGCCGTAGGGCAGGCGGGCCAGGAAGCGCGGCATGGCCAGGCCGATGTAGCGCGAATCCTCCGATTCGCGCAGGCTGCGCCAGGAGGCGTATTCGGTGTTCTGGAAGATCTTGGTCAGGTCGCGCGGATTGGCCAGCTCCTGCCAGGAGTCCATCTGCATCACCGCCGGAGACGCGCCGGCGATGAAGGGACAGTGCGCCGCCGCGGCGATCTTGGCCATTTCTCCCAGAGTTTCCACGTCCTGCGGGCTGTGGTCGAAATAGAAGTCGCCGACCAGGCAGCCGAACGGCTCGCCGCCGAACTGGCCGTATTCTTCTTCGTAGATCTTCTTGAAGATCGCGCTCTGGTCCCAGCCGATGCCCTTGTAGCGCTTGAGCACGCGGCTGAGCTCCTTCTTGCTGATCGGCATGCAGCGGATCTTCAAGGTCTCGCTGGTCTCGGTGTTGTTGACCAGGTAGTGCAGGCCGCGCCAGGACGATTCGAGCTGCTGGAACTCGGGGTGATGCAGGATGGCGTTGATCTGCTCCGACAACTTGCGGTCGATCTCGGCGATGATCGCCTGTACGGTCTGGTAGGTGTCGGAGGACACGGTGACGGCGTTCTCCAGCGCCTGCTGGGCCAGGGTGCGCACCGCGCTTTCGACGGCCTGCTTGGCCTGGTCGGTCTTGGGCCGCAGTTCGCGGTACAGCAGGCTGGAGAAATCGTCCGCCTGCAGGGCGTCGGCGGCGTGCACCGCGCGCGCGGCGGCTTTGTTCTCGATCGCTTGGGTCTGGGTCTTCATCGGCGATGTCCTGGCTCGGCGGCGGCGCCGCGGAGCGATGCGGGGTTCAGTCGGCGCTGTGATCGGCGTCGGGCGCGGTTTCGTCCGCCGCGGCGGGCGCGTCGGCGACGGCCGCGGGCTTGGGCGAATTGGCCAGCGCGGCCAGCAGCGCCGGTTCGCGCAAGGCGCGCGCGATCAGTTCTTCGGCGGCGTTCTTGCCGTCCATGTAGGACAGCAGGTTGGCCAACTGGATGCGGGCCTCGAGCAGGCGGCTCAGCGGTTCGACCTTGCGCGCGACCTGGGCCGGCGAGAAGTCGTCCATGCTTTCGAAGGTGACGTCGACCAGGATGTCGTCGCCCTCGGTGAGTTTGTTCGGCACCTGGAAGGCGACCCGCGGCGCCACCGACTTGAGCCGCTCGTCGAAGTTGTCGATGTCCACTTCCAGGAACTGGCGCTGCTCCAGGTTCTTCGGCGGGGTCCTGGACTTGCCGGCCAGGTCGGCCATCACGCCCATCACGAAGGGGATTTCGACCTTGCGCTCGCTGCCGTACAGCTCGACGTCGTATTCGATCTGGACGCGCGGCGCGCGGTTGCGGCCGATGAATTTCTGGCCGCCGGACTTCTGCTTGAGTCCCTTCTTGATGTTGGTGTTGACCACGGCGATTCCTCTGGTTCGGCTTGAAAGGGCGGGGTGGGGCGGAGCGCGCGCCGATCAGTCGGCGGGTGCGGGAGCGATGCCGGCGACGGTTTCGACCTGACCCAGGCTGGCCGGGGCGAGTTCGCGCACGATGTCGTAGAAGCTCATGTCCATCAGCCGCAGCGCGCGCCGGATCAGCAGCGGGGCGGGGTGGCTGGGTTCGTGGCGCTCGAGGTAGGCGCTGGCCAGTTCCAGCACCGCGGCGACGTCGCGGCGCGAGCGCAGCTGCAGCGCCGCGGGATCGTGCGGCGCGGCGGCGCTGTCGGCGCCGGGCTCGGCCTGCGCGGTGGCGTCGGCGGCGATGGCGGCGGGCGATTCCTCGGCGACCGCGCACACGGTTTCGATCGTGTGCAGCGGTTGCTCGATCGGGCTGAAGTCGGGAATGGACTCGGCGCCGAGTTCGAGCGCGAAGCGCGCCTTGATCCGCGCCAGCGCCGCCAGCACCGCCGGGATGCTGGCGACGTCGGCTTGGCCCTCGGCATGGGCGCGGCGCAATTGCCCGATCAACGCCGCCTGCTCGCTCGTCGCCAGCGCGGTCGAGTTGACCACCGCGACCGCGACCGCGGCATCGCGGACGCTGATGGTGGCGCCGCGCCGGTCGCGCAGCAGCGGCGCATTGCGCAGCGAACGCGCCATCCCCGTGGGGTCGCTCAAGCCGGCCACGGCGTTCAGGCGCGGCAGCGGATCGTGGTCGTCGAGCGCGTCCAGGCGCGGGTGCAGGTCGGACCAGTAACGGTCCAGCCAGGCGGCGATCAGTTCCAGGCCCTGGACCAGCCCCGGCAGCCCGTCGCGCTCGAGCTTGGCCTGGGCGATCAGCGCGGCGATGCGCAGGTCCTTGGTGCGCGCGCTGAGTTGCAGCGCGCGCCGCTCGACCTCGTTCCAGTCCGGCGGCTCGGCCGGAATCACCGCGGCGCCATATTGTCGCTCTTCGCGGCCGGCGGCCAGACGCAGAATATGCAGATATTCCTCGTCATATTCGAGATCGTCCCCGCAAGGGGCATCCGAACGGGAATATTCGTTGATCAGCGCGTCCAGCCCGCCGGCGTCCTGAAGCACCATCTCCCTTCCCCTGTCCCTGTCGCGACCGAGCGTCCGGTCGCCTATTGATATGGATAACAATCGCGGTGGCGGCTCGGCAACGAGCGCGACTGAAGGGGCTTGCGTGATTCGAATCACTTTTCACGAGGCTGAATGAGTCTTGTTAGGGGGCGATGAATTCCGTTATGGCGTTGCACGAAATCCGCGCTTAGCTGGTGTGTCGATGCGTAATTTCTTATAGGGGCGCATGAATATTGCTAGGCACATTTAGGCCGATGTCACATTCGGCTCAAACACCAATTTTTGCAAAATGAATTTGCGCTGAATAGTAAATGTTGAACATTATTTCCCTGCGCGAGCGCACGGTAGCGATATTTGTGACCGCTTGTGGAATTGTTTATCTGGCCGATATTGGCCGGCGGCGCCGGTATTTTCTTTTCATGAATACGCGATGCCGCCGCGCGAGTATCAAAGTCCGGTCCACCGCATGCCGGGAGTGTCGGGGACGGGCGGGCGCCGGCTGGCGGGGCCGGTCGCGGCGCGGCTGTTGCGCCGCTCATGTTGCATGGCAACATGGGGCCGTACCCCATCGGACTGTCCCGCGATGCCGCGTGTGCTGCTGGTCACCGACACCGACAAGCCGATCGGCGAACTGCGCGCGGTCTTGCAGGCGGCCGGGCACGAGGTGCTGGGTGAAGTCGCGACGACCTGCGGCCTGCTGCGTGCGGTCGAGACCGAGCGCCCGGACGTGGTCATCGTCGACGTCGATTCGCCTTCGCGCGACGCCCTGGAGCAGTTGGCGATGTTGCATGCGCATGCGCCGCGGCCGGTGGTGATGTTCTCCGCCGACGGCGACGAGCGTCTGATCCGTGCCGCGGTCGGTGCCGGGGTCGCCGCTTATGTGGTCGACGGCCTGGCGCCGGAGCGGCTGGCTTCGATCGTCCAGGTCGCGATGGCGCGCTTCGAGCATCAGGCCGACCTGCGCCAGCGCCTGGACCAGGTCCAGCAGCAATTGCTCGACCGCAAGCTGATCGACCGCGCCAAGGGCTTGTTGATGGAGAAGCGCGGCATGAGCGAGGCGCAGGCCTATGCCGCGCTGCGCCAGCAGGCGATGAAGCAGGGCGCCAGGCTGGCCGACGTGGCGCGGCGGATCATCGACCTGGCCGAACTGCTGGGATGAGGAGCCGATGAGCGAGAGCACCGACGTCACCCTGAGCTTGGGCTATCTGCCGCTGATCGACTGCGCGCCGCTGATCGTCGCGGCCCGGCTCGGCTTCGATCGTCGCCACGGCCTGCGCCTGCGCTTGCAGCGGCAGGCCTCCTGGGCCGCTCTGCGCGACAAGCTGCTGTCGGGCGAACTCGACGCCGCGCAGGCCCTGGCCGGACTGGTCTACGGCGTCGACGCCGGCATCGGCGGGCCGCAGGCCGACCTGGCGGTGCTGATGACGCTCAATCACAACGGCCAGGCGATCGTGCTGTCCTCGTCGCTGGCCGCGTCGCTGGCCCAGGGCCGCGACGTGCGCGCCGCCCTGGCGACGCTGCCGCGCGTGCCGGTGTTCGCCCAGACCTTTCCCACCGGCACCCACGCGATGTGGCTGTACGGCTGGTTGGCCGGGCAGGGCGTGGACCCGCTGCGCGAGGTGCGCAGCCTGACCCTGCCGCCGCCGCAGATGCCGCAGGCGTTGGCGCGCGGCGAACTCGACGGGTTCTGCGCCGGCGAGCCTTGGGCCGCCGAGGCCATTGCCGCGCATGCGGGTGCGGTCGCGTTGCCCAGCGGCCGGTTGTGGCCGGGGCATCCGGAAAAGGTGCTGGCCTGCCGGCGCGCGTTCGCCGCCTTGCAGCCGGATACGGCGACGGCGCTGACCGCCGCGGTGCTGGAAGCCTGCCGCTGGCTCGACGAGCCGCAGAACCGGCGCGAGGCCGTGGCCTGGCTGGCGCAACCGGAGGCGATCGGTCTGCCGGCGGCGACGATCGCCGACTGCCTGCTGGCGCAGCCGCCGACCGACCCGTCGGCGCTGCGCTTCCACGGCGACGGCGAGGTCAACCCGCCGCGGCGTTCGGACGGGCGCTGGTTCCTGCGCCAGTTCCGCCGCTGGGGCTGGCTGGTGCCGGCCGCGGCGGACGAGGAGGAAACCCGCTTGGCCGACCTGCATCGGCTCGATAGTTATCGTGCCGCCGCGCAGCGCCTGGGCATTGCCGTCCCCGCATCGGTCGAACGCCCCGACCCCGTCGCCTGGTAGGGAGCGGCGTCGGCCGCGACAGCCGCCGATGGTGCGTGCCGGTGTTGCGACTCAAGCGAGCCGACGGCGGAGGTGGAGACTGGACGTGCCGGTCGGCCCATGAAGGGTCGATGCGCGGCCGAGCCTCACCCGTCCGATTGCCGATGCAAGGCCAGGGCCGCCGCCAGTCCCAGCAGCACCAGCGCCGCTCCGCGATGGATCCGCCGCAGCCCACGCGCGCGCCACCGCCGGGCCGCGCTGGCGCCTGCCAGCGCGTAGGCGCCCATGACCAGAACATCGATCGCGACGAACACCAGGGCCAGCAGCGCGTACTGCGGCCACAACGGCTGCGAGTCGCGTACGAACTGAGGCAGCAAGGCGCAGAAGAACAGCCAGCCTTTCGGATTGCCCAGCGCCACCGCCAGGCAGCGCACGAATGCGCAGGCGCCTGCGGGTGTCGGTGCGGGCGTCGGCGTTTTGGGCAGATCCTGCGGCGGATCCTCGGCGATCGCGCTGTCCGCCGTGCGCCATAGCTGCAGCGCCAGCCAAACCAGATAGGCGATGCCGAAGCTTTTGATCGCCAGGAACACGGCGGTGGAGGCCATCGCCGCCGATCCCAGGCCGACGGCGACGGCGCCGATCAGGATCAGATCGGACAGGGCGGCGCCGGCGATGCCGAAGCCGGCGAGGCGCAGCCCGCCGGTGTTGCCGTGGCTCAGCGCGAGCAGGGTGGTCGGGCCGGGCACCACGATCACCGCCGTCGCGGCGCCCGCGAACCAGGCCAACATCGGCGCGTCGATCATGGCGTTGCGGGAGGGCTGTCGGCCGCGGCCGGATGCGCCGCGCTGTCGCGACCGCCGGCCGGATCGTCGCGATACACCTGCCCGCCCTTCATCACGAACGATATCCGCCGCAGCAGGCCGATATCGGCGACCGGATCGCCGGCCACCGCGACGATGTCGGCCTGCTTGCCCTCGGCGACGGTGCCGGTCTCGCGGTCGATGCCCAGCATCTGCGCCGCGTGCAGGGTCGCGGCCTGGATCGCGCGCATCGGCGGCAGCCCCGCCTGCACCAGCAACTGCAGTTCGCGCGCGTTCTCGCCGTGCGGGTACACCCCGGCATCGCTGCCGGAGGCGATCTTCACCCCGGCCCGGTAGGCGCGCGCCGTGGTCTGCAGATTGCGCAAGCCGGCCGCCTTGATCTTGGCCGCCACCACCGCGGGGAAATAGCCGGACTGGTCGGCCTTGTCGAAGGTGTAGGCATTGGGGCTGATGGTGGGCACGAACCAAGTGCCGTGCGCCTTCATCAGCCGCAGGCCTTGCTCGTCGACGTAGGTGCCGTGTTCGATCGAATCCACGCCGCCCAGCACCGCGCGGCGGATCGCTTCGGCGCCGTGCGCATGCGCGGTGACCTTGAAGCCGTAGTCGCGGGCCGCGGCCACCACGGCCTTGATCTCGGCCACGGTCATCTGCGCGTTGTCGGCGCTGGCGCCTTCGCTCAGGAAACCGCCCGAGGTCATCAGCTTGATTACGTCGGCGCCGCGCTTGTAGTGCTCGCGCACCGCCTTGCGGGCATCGTCCTCGCCGTCGATCACTCCCTGCGCCACGCCCGGGTCGCCGGCCAGATCGGCGCGATAGCCGTTGGTCGGGTCGGCATGGCCGCCGGTGGAGCCGATCGGCACGCCCGCGGTGAGGATGCGCGGGCCGATCGCGTAGCCCGCAGCGATGGCGTCGCGCAGGGCCACCGTCTCGTAGGCGTTGTCGCCCAGGTTGCGCACCGTGGTGAAGCCGGCCAGCAGCGTGTCGCGCGCATAGCGGGTCGAGCGGACCGCATAGTCGGCGATGTCGAGGCGGAACTTCTCGACCGCGCTGGCCGGGCCGACCTGGTCGGACAGGTGGACATGGGCGTCGATCAGGCCGGGCAGGCAGGTCGCGTCGCTCAGGTCCACGACCTGCGCGCCGGAGGGGGCGACGCGGCCGGGCAGCACCTGGGCGATACGCGCATCGCGCACCAGCACCGTGGTCGGGCCGAGCAACTGGCCGCGGTCGACATCGACCAGGCGGCCGCAGTGCAGGGCGCGCAGCGCGGTGCCGTCAGCGCCGCCGGAGCCGTTTTCGGCGGGCGTGGCCAGTGCGGTCGAGGGGGCCAGCGACAGCAGCGCCGGCGCCCACCGCGCTATCTTGAGTAGATGTAACATCAACCGTCCGATATGAAAGTGCCTGACGGAATCGTACGAACGCTTACGAGCCACAGGAAACGATCGTTTCTCGCAAGTCTTATGACTGGAAATAACAAGCCATGATGCGTGGACTGCCGCCTTTGAGCTCGCTGCGCGCGTTCGAGGCCGCCGCCCGCCTGCAGAATTTCTCGCGCGCGGCCGAGGAACTGCACGTCACCCCGGGGGCGGTCAGCCACCGCATCAAGGCGCTGGAAGCGTTCCTGGGCGCGGCGCTGTTCGTGCGCCACGGCAAGCGCAGCCTGGTGCTGACCGGCGAGGGGCGGGACTTCGCCGAGCAGGTCCGCGGCGCCCTGCAGCAGGTCGCCGATGCGGCGCGGCGGATCCAGCGGCAACGGCCCGAGCGCCTGGTGATCAGCACCTTGCCCTCGTTCGCGTCGCGCTGGCTGATGCCGCGCATCGGCAGCTTCCTCGATGCCCATCCCGGGATCGACTTCGGCCTGCGTACCGGCAGCGCGCACGTGGATTTCGCCGCCGAGGGGGTCGACCTGGCGATCCGCTTCGGTCCCGGCGGCTGGCCGAACGTCGATTCGGAACTGCTGATGCGCGACGAGCAGTTCCCGGTGTGCAGCCCCGCGTTCCTGGACGCGCGGCCGCCGTTGGGCCCACAGGATCTGTGCGCGCTCCCGCTGCTGCAGGCCGATCCGCCCGGCTGGCGCCCGTGGTTCGAGGCGGCGGGGCTCGGCCCGCTGGAACCGCGTCCGGCCTTGGCCTTCAACGACGCGGCGCTGACCCTGCAGGCGGCGATCGACGGACGCGGCGTCATGCTGGCGCGACGCTCGATCGTGGAGCGCGACCTGGCCGCAGGCGTCCTGGTCCGTCCGTTCGCGACGGCGGTGGCGACCGACTATGCCTACTACCTGGTCTGGCCCAGGCAGGTGTCGCGTTCGGAACTGGCGGCCGAGTTCCGCGCCTGGCTGCTGGCGCATGCGGGCGCGGTGGTCTGAGCGAGCGGTGCCGGGTGCGGCCTGCGTCTGCGCCAGCGCGGACCGCGATGGGGATACGCGCACAGGCGCGGACTTGCCGGTGTTGCCCGCAGGCGCAGCAGGGCCATCCATCGAATACCGCTCGATGGCGCCGGTGCGGAAGGTCCCGGAACGGGTTCCGACCAGGATCGCTTGTTTGAGATCGCCTGCTCGGGATCGCCTGTTCGAGATCGCCTGTTCGAGATCGCCTGTCCGAGCCGACGCGGCCACGGCTTACGCCTGCGACACGCCGAGACCTGGTGCGTCGCACAATATTGGTGCAGCGCCGCACGATTTTGGCGCGACGGAGCTGCCCGGCGCTGGTCCACGCAGGAGGCGAAGTGCCTAAGCGTCTGAATTTATAAAGAATCACATTCGACGAATGCCCCGCACGCGATTGGCACGGGCTTTGCTTGATCTGTCGTGCGGGCGCAACGGCGCGTTCGCGACAACCCGATAGCGGCAGGCGGACCAACGGCGGTCCGGTTGCCGAAGACAACGGCGTCTTTCCGGTTCGCACCGGGAAGGCGCCGTTTTCGTTTGCCCCTTGCGGTCGCCTGGCGTGCCGATGGAACGGCGCGGCGCGGCCACCTTTCGGAGATTGCGCGGATGGATCGTTCGTTCTGGCGGGCCGGGCATACGCCCACCTTGTTGTCGGCGTTTCTGTATTTCGATCTGAGTTTCATGGTCTGGTACCTGCTGGGGCCGATGCAGGTGCAGATCGCCGAAGCCCTGGCGCTGGACACGCGCCAACGCGCGCTGATGGTGGCGGTGCCGATCCTGTGCGGCGCGCTGTTGCGTTTGTTGCTGGGCCTGGTCGCCGACCGCATCGGCGCGCGCCGCACCGGCCTGCTCGCCCAGGGCGTAGTGATCGCGGCGCTGTTCGTGGCCTGGTACTCGGGCGTGCACAGCTATGCGCAGGTGTTGCTGCTCGGCGCCATGCTCGGCGTCGCCGGCGCCTCGTTCGCGATCGCCTTGCCGCTGGCTTCGCGCTGGTATCCGCCCGAGCACCAGGGCACGGCGATGGGGATCGCCGGCGCCGGCAACTCGGGCACGGTGCTGGCGGCGCTGTTCGCGCCGGCCTTGGCCGCTGCGTTCGGCTACCGCAACGTGTTCGGCCTGGCCTGCCTGCCGCTGCTGGTCGTGTTGGCGGTGTTCGCCCTGTACGCCAAGGATGCGCCGGTGGCGGTGCCGCAGCGGCGCCTGCGCGATTACGGCCGGGTGCTGGTCGGCAACCGCGATTCGTGGTGGTTCATGTTCTTCTACGCGATCACCTTCGGCGGCTTCGCCGGCTTCGCCAGCGCATTGCCCGGCTACTTCCACGATCAGTTCGGCTTCGAACCCAAGCTCGCCGGCTGGGCCACCGCGGCCTGCGTGCTGGCCGGCTCGCTGATGCGTCCGTTCGGCGGCGCGATCGCCGACCGCATCGGCGGCACCCGCACCTTGCTGGCGGTGTACGCGCTGGCGGCGCTGCTGGTCGCGATGGCCGCGTTGGGCCTGGGCGCGGCGGCGACGGTGGCCTTGTTCGTGCTGACCCTGCTGTGCCTGGGCGCTGGCAACGGCGCGGTGTTCCAACTCGTGCCGCAGCGCTTCGGCAGCGACATCGGCCTGATGACCGGCCTGATCGGCATGGCCGGCGGCGTCGGCGGTTTCCTGCTCGCCGCCGGCATGGGCGTGCTCAAGCAGGAATACGGCAGCTATGCGCCCGGCCTGTGGGGCTTCGCCGCATTCGCCGGACTGGCCTGGTTGTCGGTGGCGGGATTGCGCCAGCACTGGCGCCAGCAGTGGACCGCGGTCGGCGCGGCCCGGGTCTGAGGGGAGAACCCATGAACAAACTCAAGCTGGTGGTGATCGGCAACGGCATGGCGGGCATCCGCACGCTGGAAGAACTGCTCAAGCTGGCGCCGGAGCTGTACGACATCACCGTGTTCGGCGCCGAGCCGCATCCGAACTACAACCGAATCCTGCTGTCGCCGGTGCTGGCCGGCGAGCAGGCCTTCGACGACATCGTGCTCAATCCGTTGTCGTGGTACGAGCAGAACGGGATCCGCCTGCACCTGGGCCGCGAAGTGGTGCGGATCGACCGGGTGCGCCGGCGGGTGATCGCCGCCGACGGCACCGAAGCCGAGTACGACCGCCTGCTGCTGGCCACCGGCTCGCTGCCGATCCTGCTGCCGGTGCCGGGCAAGGACCTGGACGGGGTGATCAGCTACCGCGACATCCGCGATACCCAGGCGATGATCGACGCCGCCCGGGTCAAGCGCCATGCGGTGGTGATCGGCGGCGGCCTGCTCGGCCTGGAGGCCGCCAACGGTCTGCGCCAGCGCGGCATGGAGGTGGTGGTGGTGCACCTGGCCGAGTGGCTGCTGGAGCGCCAGCTCGACCCGGTCGCGGGCGAGTTGCTGCAACGCTCGCTGAGCGAGCGCGGCCTGCGCTTCCGCCTGGGCACCTCGACCGAGGCCTTGCTCGGCGACGAGCACGGCGCGGTGCGCGCGGTGCGCTTCTCCGACGGCAGCGAGGAGCCGGCCGAACTGGTGGTGATGGCGGTCGGCATCCGTCCCAACATCCGCCTGGCCCAGGACGCAGGAATCCACTGTGCGCGCGGCATCGTGGTCAACGATTCGCTGCAGACCTACGACCCGCGCGTGTACGCGGTCGGCGAATGCGTCAGCCACCGCGGCGTCGCCTACGGCCTGGTCGCGCCGCTGTTCGAGCAGGCCAAGGTCTGCGCCAATCATCTGGCGCGCTACGGCATCGGCATCTATCGCGGCTCGGTGTCGTCGACCAAGCTCAAGGTCACCGGCATCGATCTGTTCTCGGCCGGCGAATTCATGGGCGGCGAGGGCTGCGACGAGATCGTGCTGTCCGACCCGGCCGGCGGGGTCTACAAGAAACTGGTGATCCGCGACGAGCGCCTGGTCGGCGCCTGCCTGTACGGCGACACCGGCGACGGCGGCTGGTATTTCAAGCTGCTCAAGGACGCGAGCCCGATCGACGACCGCCGCGACCAGCTGATCTTCGGCGAGACCGCGCTCGGCGACGCCGGCACCGCCGGCCAGGACCGCGCCAGCGCGATGGCCGACGCCGACGAGGTCTGCGGCTGCAACGGGGTCAGCAAGGGGTGCATCGTCAAGGCGATCAACGAGCAGGGCCTGTTCACCGTCGACGAGGTCAAGAAGCAGACCAAGGCCGCCAGTTCCTGCGGTTCCTGCACCGGCCTGGTCGAGCAGTTGCTGATGAACTGCCTGGGTTCGAACTTCCAGGAAACGCCCAAGACCAAGGCGGTGTGCGGCTGCACCGACCACAGCCACGGCGAGGTGCGCCAGGCGATCCGCGAGCACAAGCTGCTCAGCCACGCCCAGGCCTACGCCTTCCTGGAATGGCGCTCGCCCAACGGCTGCGCGACTTGCCGGCCGGCGATCAACTACTACCTGATCTCGACCTGGCCGCGCGAAGCGGTCGACGACCCGCAGTCGCGCTTCATCAACGAGCGTGCCCACGCCAACATCCAGAAAGACGGCACCTTCTCGGTGATTCCGCAGATGAAGGGCGGGGTGACCAACGCCTCGGAACTGCGCCGGATCGCCGACGTCGCCGACAAGTACGCGATCCCGATGGTCAAGGTCACCGGCGGCCAGCGCATCGACCTGCTCGGAGTCAAGAAAGAAGACCTGGTCGAGGTCTGGCGCGATCTGGGAATGAATTCCGGCCACGCCTACGGCAAGTCGATCCGCACGGTGAAGACCTGCGTCGGCAGCGAGTTCTGCCGCTTCGGCACCCAGAACAGCACCCAGATGGGCATCGACCTGGAAACCATGCTGGCCAACATGTGGAGCCCGCACAAGGTCAAGCTGGCGGTGTCGGGCTGCCCGCGCAACTGCGCCGAGTCCGGGATCAAGGATGTCGGCATCATCGCGGTGGACTCGGGCTGGGAGATCCACATCGGCGGCAACGGCGGGATCAAGACCGAGGTCGCACGCTTCCTGGTCAAGGTGCGCAGCGCCGAGGAGGTGCGCGAGTACACCGGCGCCTTCCTGCAGCTGTACCGCGAGGAGGCCTATTACCTGGACCGCACCGTGCACTACCTGCAGCGGGTCGGGATGGACTACGTGCAGCAGCGGGTGGTCGCCGACGCGGCCAACCGGCGCGCCTTGTACGAGCGCCTGCTGTACGCGCTGGAAGGCCTGAGCGACCCGTGGGCGGCGCGGATCGCCGCGGCCAAGCCGCGCGAGTACCAGCGCCTGCGGATTCCGGCGCAGTTGGTCGGGGCGGAGGGCTGAGCGATGCACGAGATCGACGACGATCCGCGTTGGCAGCGCATCTGCGTGCTGGAAGACATTCCGCGCCTCGGCGCGCGGGTGCTGGAGATCGCCGGCGGCGACGACGTCGCCGTGTTCCGCACCGCCGACGACCGGGTGTTCGCCCTGATCGACCGTTGCCCGCATAAAGGCGGGCCGCTGTCGCAGGGACTGGTCGCCGGCGACCGGGTGACCTGTCCCTTGCACGCCTGGACGATCGGTTTGGGCGACGGCCGCGCCTGCGAGCCGGACGTCGGCTGCACGCCGACCTTGCGCGTCCGGCTGCAGGCCGGCGAGGTCTGGCTGGCGCTGGCCGATCTGCCGTTGCGGGGCGCGGCCTGATGGACGGCGGCGGCGCGCCCGGTCGGCAGGCCGACGACCGGATCCGTTCGGTGTGCTGCTACTGCGGCGTCGGTTGCGGCGTGCTGGTGCAGACCGCCGGCAGCGGCGAGCAGCGGCGCATCGTCGCGGTCGAGGGCGACCCACAGCATCCGGCCAACCAGGGCCGGCTGTGCAGCAAGGGCCGCGCCCTGGCGCAGAGCGCGAGCAGCCTGCAGGGGCGGTTGCTGGCACCGCAACTGCGGCCGTCGCGGCATGCGCCGCGGCGCGAGGTCGACTGGTCGCTGGCGCTGGACACGGTGGCCGCGCGGCTGGCCTCGATCGTCGCCGAACACGGTCCGGACTCGGTCGCGTTCTACCTGTCCGGGCAGTTGCTGACCGAGGACTACTACGTCTTCAACAAGCTCGCCAAAGGCCTGTTGGGCAGCAACAACATCGACACCAATTCGCGCCTGTGCATGTCCAGCGCGGTCGCCGGCTACAAGCTCGCGCTCGGCGCCGACGGGCCGCCGACCTGTTACGAAGACCTGGAGCTGGCGCGTACCGTGCTGTTCGCCGGCAGCAACATGGCCTATGCGCATCCGGTGCTGTTCCGGCGCCTGGAGCAGGCGCGCGAACGCGATCCGCAGCGGCACTGGGTCGTGATCGATCCGCGCCGCACCGACACCGCGGCGATGGCCGACCTGCATCTGGCGATCCAGCCCGGCACCGACGTGGCCTTGTTCAACGGCATGCTGCACCACCTGATCTGGGAAGACCGGATCGACCGCGACTACATCGCCCGCCACACCCAGGGCTTCGACGAACTCAAGCGGACGCTGCGCGACTACACCCCGCGCATGGCCGCGGAGATCTGCGGCATCGAAGCCGCCGACCTGGTCCAGGCGGCGGAGTGGTTCGGCAGCGGCGAGCCGGCGTTGTCGCTGTACTGCATGGGCCTGAACCAGTCCGCGCACGGCACCGACAAGAACCTGGCCCTGATCCACCTGCATCTGGCCACCGGCCAGATCGGCAAGCCCGGCGCCGGCCCGTTCTCGCTGACCGGCCAGCCCAATGCGATGGGCGGACGCGAAGTCGGCGGCATGGCGACCATGCTGGCCGCGCACCGCGAGATCGGCAACGCCCAGCACCGGGCCGAACTGGAAGTGCTTTGGGGCCTGCCGGCGCAGCATCTGTCGGCGCAGCCGGGCCTGTCCGCGGTGCCGCTGTTCGAGGCCTTGCGCAGCGGCCGGGTCAAGGCGGTGTGGATCGCCTGCACCAACCCGGTGCACTCCATGCCCGACATCGGCCGGGTGCGCGAAGCGCTGCAGCAGGCCGACTATGTGATCGTGCAGGAAGCCTTCGAACGCACCGACACCACGCCGTATGCCGACGCCTTACTGCCGGCAGCGACCTGGGGCGAAAAAGAAGGCACGGTGACCAACTCCGAGCGGCGCATCTCGCGGGTGCGCGCCGCGGTGCCGGCGCCCGGCCGGGCCCGGCCGGACTGGTGGATCGCGACCGAAGTCGCGCGCCGGCTGGAAGCGCGGCTGGCGCCGCCCGGTACCGCGCCGATGTTCGGCTTCGACGGGCCGGAGGCGATCTTCGACGAACACCGGCGGCTGACCGAAGGCCGCGACCTCGACATCGGCGGACTCGACTATGCGCGCCTGGACGCGCAGGGGCCGCAGCAATGGCCGTATCCGGCCGGCGCGCAAAGCGGCCAGGCGCGGCGCTACGCCGACGGCCGCTATCCCACCGACGACGGCCGCGCGCGTTTCCAGCCGACCCCGTACCGGCCGGTGGCCGAACCCACTTCGTCGCGTTTTCCGCTGCGCCTGCTCAGCGGCCGGCTGCGTGATCAGTGGCACGGCATGTCGCGCAGCGGCCGGGTGCCGGCGCTGTTCGCGCACAGCCCCGAGCCCGGCCTGCGCATGCAGGCCCAGGACGCGGCGCGGCGCGGCCTGGCCCCCGGCGATCTGGTACGGGTGATCGGCAAACGCGGCGAACTGGTGCTGCCGCTGGAACTGTCCGACGAAGTGAGTTCCGGCACGGTGTTCGCGGCCATGCACTGGAGCGGCCAGTTCTTGTCCAGCGGCGGCATCAACGAAGTGACCCAGCCCGCAGTCGACGCGCGTTCGCTGCAGCCCGAACTCAAGCACGCCGCGGTGCGGGTGGAGAAGGCCGAGTTCGGCTGGCACCTGCTCGCGGCGCGTTGCGGCGACGCGCTGGCGCTGCACGCCGCGGCGCAGCCGTTCCTGCGCGATTGCGGGTATGCCGGGATCGGCCTGTATCCCTGGGCGATGCCGGGCGACGCGCCGGGGCGCGGCGAAGCCGACCAGGGGCGCGGCTGGCTGGTGCTGCGCGCGGCCTGCGTCGAGGCGCCGCCGGCAGCCTGGCTGGACGAGTTGGCGGCGGCGCTGGACCTGCAGGCGCAAGCCGTGCGGCTGGAATACCGCGACCCGCGCCGCGGCCTGGTCAAGCGCGTGGTCTGGGGCGACGCCAGCGCGCAGGACCGGATCGAAGGCCTGCTGTGGACCGATCCGCAGCGCCCGGCCGCGGCCGAGGCGCTGCTGGACACCGCCCTGTCCGGCACCGCCTGGGAAGGCCCACGCCTGGCGGTGTTCTCGCGCTCGGCGGCGAGCGCGCGCGACCCGGTGGTCTGCCAATGCCTGCAGGTGCGCGAGTCGGCGATCCGCGCCGAGATCGCGCGCGGCGCCGACGCCGAGACGGTCAAGCAACGGCTGGGCTGCGCCGGCGTCTGCGGCTCCTGCGGGCCGCAGGTCATGCGCATGTGCCGCGAGACCGCGTTGCGCGCCTGAGCGCAGGCAAGCGGTCGCGGCCCTGGTCGCGGCGGTGGAACAGGCGGGACAAAAAGACAGGACGAGCAGGCAAGACGAACAGGCGCAACACGGCATCCGGCGGAGACGAGCATGCGGCAGAACATCGGCACAGACGGGGCAGGGCGCGGCGGCGAAGTGGTGCTGCTGTCGGCCGGTCCCGGCGATCTGGAACTGCTGACCCTGAAGGCGGCGCGCGAACTGGCTGCGGCGCAGGTGCTGCTGCTCGACGAACTGGTCGATCCGGACATCGTCGAACTGGCGCCGCGGGCGCGGGTGCTGCGGGTCGGCAAGCGCGGCGGTTGCCGGTCCACGCCGCAGGCGTTCATCTGCCGGCTGATGCGCCGCTACGCGCTGCAGGGCGCGCGGGTGGTGCGGGTCAAGGGCGGCGATGCGCTGTTGTTCGGCCGCGCCGGCGAAGAGATCGAATTCCTGCGCGCGGCCGGGGTGCCGGTGCGCATCGTCAACGGGGTCAGTTCGGCCTTCGCCGCGGCCGCGGGGCTGGGCGTGTCGCTGACCCATCGCGAGCATTGCCACGGGGTCAGCTTCGTCACCGCGCACACCCGCGACCACGGCGAACCCGATTGGGCGGCGCTGGCGGCGACCGGCACGACCCTGGCGATCTACATGGGGCTGGGCCGGGTCGCGTCGGTCGCCGCGGCGCTGTTGCGGCATCTGCCGGCGCAGACGCCGGCGGCGATCGTGTTGGCGGCCAGCCGGGCCGACGAGCGCCGCATCGTCACCACGCTGGCGCGCCTGCACGAACACGCCGCGGCCGGCCAGGGCGGCGCGCCCGGCCTGATCCTGGTCGGCGCGGCGCTGGCCGCAGCCGCGGCCTCGCCTGCCTGCGCCGACGAAGCGGCCGCCGCAGCGCGGCGCTGAAGCGGCCGGCGATGCCTACTTCTCGACCTTCTTGCGCTTGGCCGCTGTCTTCTTCGCCGCCGTCGCCGCGTTCTGCGGCGCGCGTCCGGCGGCCACGCTCAGATCGCCGGCGATGGCATCGTTGTCGACCGGTCCCGGCACGCGGGTGAGTTCGCCGCACAGGCGTTCGGGATAGACCAGGCACTGGCAGGAATCGACCTGTCCGCCTTCGCCGTCGTCGCCGCTGCCGACGAAACCCAGCGGCGCGTAGCGGTGCTCGACGCCGAGCGGCGGACGCAGTTCGGCCTCGCCGTCGATGCGCGGCCATTCGACGTCGCCGGTCGCGACCCGCGCCGGAATCAGCCAGTAGTCGCCGCTGCGGTACTCGCCGCCGTCGCCGAAGCGGACCACGATGCCGTCCTCGAGCGGAATCCAGTACGGCTTGCCTGGGTCGTGTTTGGGCGGCGGGTTCAGCGGCACCGCGTTGTCGCTGGCCAGGCCGAAGTCGCCCTGGCCGACGTGGTCCCAGCGCCGCAGCTTGGTGCTGGCGTTGGGGCTGCGGTCCTGGGCCTGGGTCAGGACCAGCACGTTGCCCTCGACGCTGGCGATCTGGCTGAGCCGGCCGGGGCGGCCGAGCAGATCGTCTTCCTCGTCGGTGATCTCGACCCATTGCCGATCGCGGAAGTCGCGCGCGTTGGCCACTTCGAGCCGGTCGCCGCCGCCGCCGATCCAGCGCGTCAGCACGCTGCCGTTGTCGCGCGACCATTTGAAGGTCGGGCCTTGCGGGTGCTCGCTGCCGCGGTGGATCTCGACCCGGTACAAGTGGTTCTCCGCGCCGCGGTAGGCCGAGTCGGGGCTGGTCGCGCAGGGGTCGTCCAGGCGCTCGTGCTCCTGCAGTTGCGCCGCCAGCCGCGGCCGCTCGCGCTCGAACAGGCGCAGCGGCGCGGCGCAGGCCGAGCGGTAGTCCTCGGACAACTGCGACAGCGCCGCGTCCAGGCGCGCGATCCACTCCTGCAGGCGCTCGCGCTCGGCCTCGTCCTCGGTCTGTTCGGCGCGCTGCTTGAGTTGGGCGATGCGGTCCTCGAAGGCCTTGCGCAACGGCTCCTGGGCCCAGGCGCGGACCTGCCACACCACTTGCCGCCGGCTGCAGGTGTCCGGCCCGCCGAGGGCGACCTCGCGCAGGTGCGGCATTTCGACCGAGGTGACGTGGCGTTCCCACACGTCCAGGTAGACCCAGAAGCGTTGCTCCTGGTTGTCGGAACCCGATTCCAGCCACAGCCGCAAAGGATCGCCGCCGCCGGCGTTCGGATCGGCCGGGGCCGGGGTGTAGTGCGGCTGGGCGAGGTAGTCGCAGCCCTCGTTCTCGCACAGGATGCCGTCGACGTAGTAGCGCCCGGCGCCGATGCTCAGCGAGCGTTTGCCGTCGTTGTCCTGCAGCTGCAACGCGAAGCCCGGCTCGGCGGCGGGCGCGGCGTAGGGGCCGAACACGTCGCGGGCCAGGGTGCGCAGCAGGTGCAGCAGGATCGCGCCCTGTTCGTTGGGATCGGCGTCCAGGGTGACCCGGCCTTGTTGCAGCAGGACCTGGCTGAAGTGATGGCGGGGATCGAAGGTCGCCCGAGTGAAATCGCCTTTCATATGCGTTCCTTCCAGGTCAGTCGGCGAAGAGGAGCCCGACCGTCATCCCGGCCGGGGTGTATTGGTCCAGGCGCGCGCGTAGATTGGCGGCGCGCTGCGGCTCGTAGAGATGGTGGTAGACGCCCATCTGCGATTCGTCGTCGGCGCCGCGCAGGATCTCGATCGCGCAGGCGTCGAGCAGGCGCGCATAGCCGGGCCGGCCGTAGCGGCGCGAGCGGTAGCGCGGCCGCACCCGCAGGCGCTCGGCGGCCAGTTCGCGCGGCTCCTGCGCGGCCGGCAGCTTGCGCTCGCGCACCGCGGCGATGACGCCGTCGGGTTGGCAGCGATAGCGGCGCGGGGTGCGGCAATGGCAGGGCACGTAGCAGAAGCGCACGCAGCCGATCTGGCGCCGGGCGACGTTGAGGCAGTCGTTGAACAGGCAGTTCTCGGCCAGCGCCAGCGCATGCGCCTCGACCGTGCCGAACACGGTGCAGCGGCGCAGGCTCAGGCAGGCGTGTGCGACCGCCGAGGTCGCCGCGCCGATCGCTTCCTGGCGCGGCCCGGCGGCATCGACGATGCTGTCTTCGATGGTCAGCGGGATCGGGTCGCTGCCGACCTCGTCCTGCTGGACCTGGATCGAGCCGACGATGCTGCGCTCGATCCGCACCGTCGCGCGCAGGTTGTACAGCTCCAGGCTGGGTTCGGACGGGCGTTCAGGCTCGCAGCCGCAGCCGATGCCCCAGCCCGGCACCAGGGTGCAATGGCGGATCGACAGGGCGGCGGCGCAATCGGGCTGCAGCGCGGCCTGCTCGGCGTAGCGTTCCGGATCGCGCGGCGCCGACACGTGCATCGGCCGGCCGGTCAGCAGGATGCCGTCGAGGGCGAAGCGGCTGCCGACGTCGAGTTCCACGGTCAGCGCATCGGCCAGGTCGGTCTGCCAGTCGATCAGCCGGATCACCGGGCGCACGCCGTCGGCGGCGCGCAGGCTCAGCGACTGGCCCGGTTGCAGGCGGATATGCAGCGGTTCGACCCAGACCCCGCTGTGGATCAGTTCGATCACCGCGTGCTGCGGCGACTGTTCCTGCCACAGGCGCAGCGCGTCGGCGATGCGCGGCAGCGGCGGTTCGCTGTCCGTCGGCGTCGGCGAGCCGGCTTCGCCGACCCGGTACAGGGTGTAGTCCTGCGCCGGCCGGCGCATCGCGCGGCGGTATTCGCCGCCGCCGAGATCGGCGGCGAAACCGTAGTGGTAGCTGACCCGCACGCCTTTCTTGGGAATCTGGTTGGGCGGAAACATCAGCCGGCCCAGCACCGGGTCGATCGCGACCTTGCCGCGCGGCACCCGATAACGCCAGCCGCTCAGGTCGGCGACCAGCAATGCGCTGGTCGGCAGCGGCTGGCTGCCGTCGTGGCCGGCCCATTGTTCGGCCCACACCGCCAGGCTTTTGCCGGGGCCGTATTCGTGTTCGAGTTCGCGCTGCAAGGCGCGCCGACGCAGCGGCAACGGCAGGTTCTGTTCGCCGGCCTGGTGGTAGCGGTCCGGCTCCGGGCGCGGTTTGCGGTACAGCGGCGCGTCCTGGCCGAGCACGCTGAAAGTGAAGCAGTGCGGGCCGACATCCTCGACGCAGTAGGCCGGAGTGCGGGTCACCGGGTAGCTGCGCATGCGCCAGGCGAACACGCCGACGCTGGGGATGTTGTGGCGGCCGACGCGATGGCGCGAGGCGATCCGGCGCACGTCTACGCTGTGCGCCAGCGGATCGAACGGGCTGCCGGCCAGTTCCAGCGGCGCCGGATCGCGCAGCGAGGCGGTGCCGATCCGCTGCATATGCAGATGATCCAGGTTCTGAGCGCGATCCAGATACTGGAAAAACTCGACCGCGCGCGCCGGCCAGCCGGCGACGTCGCGGGCCAGGTCTTCCAGCAACGACACGGTGCCCTTGCGCCGCCGGTGCTGGATCAACTGGGCGACTTCGCGCCGCGGCACCAGCGCGCGCTCCAGCGCGCGGCCCTGGGCGTCGCGGCGTTGCGCCGCAGCGCCGGCGGCCTCGACCGGGCGGTAGCCGAGCAGGTCGGCGATATAGGGCACGGCCCAGTCGTCGGCGGTCTCGACGAACCAGTTCTCGTACAACTGGGCGATATCGTCCTCGACCAGGTTCACCTGTTCGGCGATGACCCGCAGCAGCGCTTGCAGCGGATGGCCCTGTTCGATGTCGCGGATGCGGTGGATCGCCGGCAGCAGCCGATACAGGCGGTCGGTGCGCGGCTCGAGATGCAGCGAAGGGATGTCCATGGCCTGGCTCACTGGACCGGGTTGAGGATCAGGGTGTCGGGCACGCCGGGCACGAAGCAGGCCAGGCGAGCCGGGCGGATGCGCTCGCCTTCGCGATAGGCGGTTCCGGCGTCGACCCGCGCCGGCGGTTGCACCGGCACGCCTTGCTCGTCGTCGAAGCCGGTGTCGCTGTCGCCGTAGACGATGGTCTGGACGATCTCGGTGATCTCGTCCTGGCGCACCAGGCGACGCTGCCCGCTCTGCCAGTCGATCACCGTCTCCGGAATGCCGCCGAAGCTGTCGACGTCGACCCAATCGACGCCGCGCACCGACTGCATCGCCGCGACCAGTTCGCACAGCAAAGCCGGCTGGGCCAGGGCGCGTCGTTCGAAGCCGAAGCGCTCGAGCAGGCGCGCGCGCACCGCGCTCGCGACCGCCTCCCAGCGATGGCCGGCCTGCAGGCGCAGGCGCGCCTGCAGCACCAGGGCGATCCGCTCGCGCATCGCCACCTGCACCGACAGGCCGGGGTCGCCGAGTTCGCGCAGCGCCTGCAGCAGGTTGCGGTAGAGGTCGGAGTTCGGTTCCAGCGGCATGTCGTCGACCCCGGCCACGGTGATATGGACCTGCTCGCGCATCCCGTCGCTGAGGCGCACCGCCTCGGCCTTGGCGATGCCGGCGAACATGCGGGCGAAATCGGCGTAGTCCGACAGCGATACCAGGCGGTCCAGCGCGGCCAGCGAGCGCGGCGCGTTCTCGCGGATCAGCGCCGCGGTTTCGCGCTCGGCGCCGCCGGAGGCGGGCAGCGGATTGACCACGTCCTTGATCCCCAGCGGACGGCTCACCAGCAAGGAGACCTGCTTGGCCCGCACGTTGCCGCCCTTGCCGATGCCGTTGCGGTACTCGGCGCGCAGGTTCTCGAAACCGCTGGGCGGGCGCAGGCCGTGCTCGCCGTCGCCGAAGATCACCGCGGTGACGCCGTCGTCGCCGGTCGCGCTGACGTAGGCGCGCGCGTCGGGACCGAGGCTGGAGAGGCTGTCGACCTCGCGCCACTCGACCCCGTCGACCAGCACCTTGAGCGTGCTGGCGGCGCCGGCCGCGGTCGGCGCCGGGCGCCAGGTCAACGGCGGCTGGCGCAGGGCGAAGCGTTGCAACGGCCGCCGCGCGTCGCTGCTGCCGAGCACTTCCTTGCGGCTTTCGCCGTGGCTGGCGCGGACCACGTTGGCGCGGATCGCCAGCCCTTCGCGGTAGTAGGTATAGGCCATCGGCGTAGCCAGGCGCAGGGTGGTGTGCGGGCGGTCGCCGGGCAGGGTGAAGTCGCTGCCGTGTTCCAGGCCGGCGACCATCAGCAATTCGCTGGCGCGCACGCCGCGGATGCCGTCGATGTCGCTGCGCTCGCCTTCGACCACGATCCAGCGGCCGGACTTGAGCTGTTCGTGCAGCGGGCCGAGCTCGAGTTCGCTGCCGGAGACATCGTCCAGGATCGGTTCCTGGGCCATTTCCAGGCGCCGCCGCTGCGGATGGATCCAGATCTGGCGCAGCTCGACGATCTGCTTCTTCAGCTGCGGGTTTTCGTCGACTTCGCGCCAGGCGATGGGCTTGCCGTCGGCGCCGAAGGCGATTTCGGTGGTTTCGCCGGATATGCCGTAAGCGCTGCGCGGTCCGCTGCGGATGGCGGCGATGCGCAGCGCTTCGTAGCGCGGCAGGATCTGGAACTGCTCCGGCGGCCGGGTCACCAGCACCACGTCGCCGGCGACCAGCAGCGGGTCGGCCTTGGCCAGGAAGGCGTTGCTGTCGGTTTCGTCGGCGGCGTAGCGCCAGTCGGGCCACGATTCCACCGCCGGTACGTTGTCGCCGTTGATCGCCGGCATGGGTTTGGCGGTGGTCGCGCCGAACAGCGTCTCGCCGGCCCCGAGCGCATACACCGCGGCCAGCGGCGGCGGCAGTTGCTCCGGGTGCGCGCCGCGCCAGGCCTGGTAATAGTTGTCCTTGAGCGCGGGCGCGAAATCGGTGATCAGCTGCGGTTGCAGATCGGCGCCGTAACGGAAGCCGGCGCCGAGATCGCGGCGCAGGCGCAGGCTGTTGGCCGCCTGCGGCCGCTGCGGCTTGAGCAGGCTGTCGACCACCGCGTCGGGGCCTTCGCCCGGCACGGCCGCGCCCGGCGCCTGCAGTTCGGCCAGGTCGGTGGCGAACCGGTCGATCGCCTGGTGAGCGTCGGTGTCGTCGACGCCGGCATCGAGGAATTCGACCCACGCCCCCAGCGGCGGCCGCGGCGCGCCCAGGCGCAGCGCGCCGAGCAACTGCGCGCAGTTCTCGATCGCGCGTTGGTCCTGGACGAAGCTCAGCCGGTTCTGCAGCACCTGCAACAGCGCGTGCGCCTGCGCCTCCAGCGGCGGCAGCGGCTGCAGGCGCAGGGCGGTGCGCTGGCCGGTGAAGTCGGGTTCGACCGCGATCAGCCGGCGCGCCACGTAGACCGGCGCGGCGCCGCTGCCGAACTGGAACAGCAGCAGTTCGCCGGGCTGCACGCCGGTGGCCACGCCGACCGCGTGAACGCTGTCCACGGCCAGGATCGTCGCCAAGCCGATCCGTTGCGGGCGCTGGCGACGGATCTGCAGGTCGTTCCATTCGCGCCGCGCCAGCAGCGGCTCGTCGGTCTCGAACGTCTGCGGCAGTTCGTCGGGGCCGGGAATGCTCTGCGCGCGGGTGCCGATCGGCAGTTCGACCGGCACCGCCTGGTTGTCGTCGACGGTGTAGGACAGGAACACGCTGGACGAGACGCCGGGCCGCGGCGCGTAGCCGACCAGGCGCGCCAGCTCGACCAGCGAGCGGCGTTCGGTGGCGGTGCGCAGATAGCCTTCGTTGGCGATGCGCTCCTGGTAAAAGCTCAGCACGTCGCCGACGGTCGCCCAGGCATCGAGCAGGGCGATGGCCGGGTCGGCCGCATCGCGGGTGGTCAACGCCTGCAGCGGCCGCAGGCTGCGCGCGGGCCGTTCGCCGTCGGCCGGCAGGTCGACGACGGCGGTCGCCAGCCGCGCTTTCATGCTAGCCAGGAACCGGCCGTGGCTGCCGACGCGGTAGGCCAGTTCGGGCAGACCGCGGCGGTTGTGGATCGGCACTGGCGTGGAGACTGCGACGCCTTGGCAGCAGCCGCAGCCGGCGCCGCCGCAACCGCATCCATGATCGTGGGCGCTCATCGGCCACCTCCGACGGAGATCGCGAGCTTGCCGTGCTCGGGGTAGTTGGGGTCCTGGTCCAGCCGCGCGATCTCATGCGCGCCCAGCCGCAGCAGACCGTCCTCGAGTTCGCGGTTGGCCGGCGCGAACAGCCGTTGCAGGCGGACCACGCGGGCGCATTCCACCCCCGGCACCGCCATCGCCTCGGCGACCAGCGCGCTGATCCGCAGGGGCTGGCCGAAGCTGAGCCGGTCGGGATGGAAGTAGCCGGGCTGGCCGTCGCGGCGGCGGCCGGCGCCGAAACGGTCGAGCAGGGCGGCCCGGATCGCGCCGCGTTCGTAGCCGGGCAGGGCGCATGCCTCCAGGGCCAGGTCGATCGGTACGTACACCGCGGTTTCCAGATGCAGGTCGTGGCCGATGCGGCGCACCCGCTGCAGCGCCGCCTGCACGTCCTCTAGCAGCGGCGCATCGGCGGGCACGCGCCCATAAGGATCCAGCGCTACGTCGGCCTCGTACCAACTGCCGGTCCAAACCAGTTCGGCGCTGGCGCGCTGCACGCGCGGGTCGCGTTCGGCCAGACGGGCGTAGTCGTCGGCGGTGATCGCGCGCAGGCGCTGGCTGCGGAATGCGCCGGGGGCGAGCAGGCGCGCCTGCGCCAGCGGCTCGGCATCGCGGCCGCCCTGCGCCGGCAGCGGATTGTCGACCCGCAGTTGCAAGCCGCTCCAATCGCCGTCGCGCAGGTGCACGCGGTTGATGCTGTGCGCGCCGACGTTGCCGGCGCGGCCGTTGCCGATCCGGTAGCTGGCCTGGAAGCGCTGCCCGGCGGCCGGGCGCTTGCCGAGATCGTCGTCGCCGAAGCGCAGCCGGGCGACGCCCCGGTTGTCGATTTCGGCGACCACGTGGCGGTCCTCGCTCGCGCTGGAGAGCAGGTCGAATGCCGGTATCCACGCGCCGCCGTCGCTATCGTCCAGGCGCAGCGCCGGCAGCGCCGCGCGCGGGTCCTGGCGCAGACTGGCGGAGGCGGCGCGCGCGGCGGCGGGAGCCGCTTCGCGATGGGTCAGCGGCGTCTCGTCCAAGGACCAGTTGAAACGCCCCGGCCGTAGTTCGATGTCCGCGGGCTGGCCTTCGCATTCGCACAGCGTTTCGCTCTGGCCGTCCGGCACCGCGCCCAGGTCCTGCGCCGGCGCGTCGCGACCGTGATCGGCCAGGACCACGTTGCCGAGCGCGATCGAGACCTCGCGCAGGCGCGGGCACTGCGGTGGCGGGCCCAGCGCGCTCAGGCACAGCGGGAACGGCAGGGCGTCGTCGGCATGCCAGTGCACCCGCAGCAACGGGGTCGGGCGCGGGTCGTCGGCCGCGGCGGGATAAAGATCGTCCTGCAGCGGTTCGACCTCGACCAGCCGCACCGGCCAGACCCGTTCCGGATCGGCGTCGGCTTCCAGGCCGGTGCGCGGGCCGATGGCTTCTTTCAGCAACAGCACGTCGCCGACGCGCAGTTGCAAAGCGCGCGCCGACCCTTCGCCGTCGGCCCAGCGGTCGCGCAGCACCGCCGCGGTGGCGCCGCGCGGCAGGCAGCAGTCGTCGCGGCCCCAGTCGTAGAACGCGATCCGGTTGTGCGCGCTGCGCAGCGGGAGGATGGCCGCGGCGTCGGCCAGGTGCGGCTGGAAGCTTTGGTAGCTGTCGGCCGCGAGCTCGCGCATCGCGTCGGCATCGAGCAGGCCGGGCAGCGGCGCGTCGGCGGCGATGCCGCTGACGAATTGCAGCGCCGCGGCCGGCAGGTCGAGATCCTGCGAGGTCTCGATCGCGACCCAGGCGCGGGCGTTGCAGCCTTCGTGCAGGCGGTAGTCGACCAGGCGGGCGTGGCGGCGCACCGAAATGCGCTGGCGGGCGGTGTCCAGATAGGCCTCGGTGGCGACCGCGTCCTGGTAATAGCTCAGGTAGTCGCCGGCATAGGCGAGCACTTCGATCAGTGTCAGGCCCAGGTCGGGCACGTGCCCGGGCTGCCAGTGCGGCGACAGCAGCGCCAGCCGGTCCTGGATCAGACGGCGGAAGCTGGCGTAGTCCTTGGCCAGATAGGACAGCGCCGGCTCCGGCGGCGGCGCTTCGACGCAGGCCTGCGCCGGTGCGCAGTCCAGGTCGGAGGGGCAACCGGCCTTGAACGAGAACTCGGCGCTGGCGTACATCGGGTCCAGGCCCTGGATGTCGAGCAGGCGCAGCCGGTAGCGCGAATGGTCGCCGCGCCGGTCCAGGCGCAGCACCAGCCAGTCGTCGACGTCGGCCTCCTCGCTGGCATGCGGGTCGACGTCGACGATCTCGATCCCGCTTACACGGGCGCCGCCTTCGATGCGCAGATGGCGCAGCAGGCCCGGGCCGTCCTCGGCGAATTCGGGCGGCAGCTTGCCGAGGAAATACACATGCAGGCTCGACTGGTCGGCGGAGACCTCGACGAAGTCCAGGCCGACCCGGCCGTGGAAGGCGCGGACGTCCTGGCGGCGCGGGTCGTTGCAGCACGAGAGGCTCATGGCGGCTCCTGGCTTCAGGTCGCGCGGACGAAGCGCGCGGTTTGTTCTTCGCGGGTGGGCAGCAGCAAGTAGCTGAGCTCGACGACCAGCGCCGCGTCCTGCGCCGTCACCCGCAGCGCGCGCACTTCGATCAGGTCCTGCATCCAGCGCTGCAGCGCGGCCTGCAGGGTGAACTGCACGGTCGCGGCCAGTTCCGGGCTGTTGCCGGCGAACACCAACTGCATCAATCCGCTGCCGAAATCGGGCCGGTTGACCCGTTCGCCGGGGTGGGTGAACACCAGTTGCTCGATCAGGTCGCGCACATGGCCGGCGTGATCGGTCTGCGCGCTGCGGCCGCGGCCGTCGACATGGAAAGGGAAGTCCAGGTACATGGCGGTTCTCCGGCTCGTGCGGCGGCTACATGGCGAGTACGCGCGTTTGCAGGGCGCTGACGATCGGCGCGCCCTGCGGGGCCTGCTCGGCGCTTTGGCAGATGCCGGGCGCCGGCCCCGGGGTCGGCACCAGCGCCGCCGGCAAGCCCATGATCAGCACCCGCGAACTCGGCATGGTCCAGCGCACGGTCACGCAGGGTTGCGGCTTGCCGCCGGGCAGGGTGAAGGGGCAGCCGGCCACCGTGGCAGTCGGCGCGCCGGGCGGGATCGTCGCCGCCGGCTGGCCCATCACCAGCACCCGCGACTGGGTCGGCGCGAGCGTGGCCTGGCCGGCCGCATGCTGGCAGGTGACGGGCGTGGTGACGGGCAACAGGTATCCGGGCATGGTTGCGCTTCCTTACTTGATCGTCATCGCGCCTTTGTTGAACGTCATGAGCGGGCCGACC
Organism: Lysobacter sp. Soil_C_15; assembly: GCF_057657315.1. Classification (NCBI taxonomy): domain Bacteria; kingdom Pseudomonadati; phylum Pseudomonadota; class Gammaproteobacteria; order Lysobacterales; family Lysobacteraceae; genus Lysobacter; species Lysobacter sp. Soil_C_15. The sequence goes on along the minus strand of NZ_JBDGIR010000002.1, from coordinate 257,747 downwards.
ATGTCGATCGACGCGCCCTTGCCGTTATCGATGTAGATGCCGCTGTCGTTGACCACCAGCGTCGCGCCGGTAGTGCTTTGCAGCACGATGCCGCCGGTCTTCGGCGTCGGCGGCAAGTCGCTGATGATCAGTTGGTTCTGCAGCAGCGAGGCGATGACGATGCTCGGGTCGGCCGGGTTGCCGAGCTTGGCCATCGCCGGGACGTCGCTGGCGATGTCGAAGCGGCATCCCATCCAGACCGGTTTGTCGACCTCGCCGTGCTCGAACATCACCCAGACCGCCGCGCCGGGCGGAGGCACCATGTACACGCCCATGCCGGGACCGGTGGGACCGGACAGCGGGGTGCAGGGTTCGGCCCAGGTCGAGGGCACGAAGCTGAGCACGTCCGGAATCAACAACTGCAGTCGGCCGCGCATTTCCGGGTCGACGTTGACCGCGACGGTTCCGCGATACAGTCCGGAATACGTTCCCTGGCTCATACCGGTACCCTCGGTGTCAGCGAGATCAGTCCGTCGCGGCTGAGCTTGAAGCTCTGCTTGTATTCGCCGCGCTTGATCTTGTGGGTGACGCTGTCGACGTAGTACAGGCCGTCGTAGGCGACGCCGGCGCCGCGCACGCCGACCATCAGCTTGGAGCGCAGGACGTGGCCGTAGCGCAGCACGTCGAGGCTCCCGGACACGCTGATGGCGTTGGCCGAGCCCTTCATCAGCTTGCCCAGCGCTTTCTTTAGGGTGTGCTGTACCGAATCGCCGCCGGAGTCGCTGCTGAAGGTGATCTTGGCCGGAGGCGTGGGCCGTGCGCCCAGCGGCGGCTGGAAGATGCTGATCGACGGAATCGGCAGCGGCAGCGGAATCTTGCCGGTGACCGGATCCTGCACGGTCACGATCATCAGCTCCTTGGCCAGCCCGTCCAGGGCGAAGCTCATCGATTCGACGTTGGTGTGCGCGTCCATGTTGATGTTGAGCGCAGGCTGCGGCACCGGGATGCGGATGTTCGGACCCAGGTAGGCGATGCTCTGGCCCGGCAGCGGGCCGGGTTCGACGTAGAACACGAAGCCGTTCTTGGACGCGAGGCGTTTGAGGTGCTCCAGGTCGGTCCCGGTCTGGCTCTTGTGCTTGCGGCTAGGCGAGTCCATTTCGTCGATGAACGCCGGGATCACGATCGGCGCGATGCCGAAAGCGGCGTAGCGCGCGAGTACCGCATAGGCCTGGACGGTGTCGTTCATCGCCGGGAACGGGCATTTGATCTCGACCAGATCCATCAGCACGCTGAGGTCTTCGCCGGTGACGGTGAGGGTGGATTGCCCGGGCTCGTTGCTGGGCGCCAGCTGTTGCCGGGTCACGACACCGTCGATCAGTACGTGCGGCAGGCCGCCGAGGGTCACGGTGAGGATGATCCGGGTGCCGATCGGGTCGAAGTAGCCGGCGGTCAGCAAGGCGTTCAACAACGGCGAGTCCTTGCTGGTGGCGAATTCGATCTGGAACCCGGTCTTATCCTTGCCGCTGGTGACTTCCACGCTCTGCAGCGCGTCCACGACCGCGCGCGGCGCCGGCACCGGCATGCCGGGGCCGATCATCAGGGTCAGGTGAATGCCGGGGACCATGAATCACTCCCTCCCCGGCGGCGGCATGCCGTCGGGCAGGGCGATGCGCACGGTTTCGCCGATTTCGTCGGTCAGCTCGTCGGGGTGCATCGAGCCGTTCGCGTCGCACAGGCGCCAGAACGCCTCCGGGTCGCCGAGCTCGCGTGCGGCGAGGTGGTCGGGGCGTTCGCCTTCGCTGACCCGGCGCTCGTGCAGGATGACGAAGCGGTCGAGCGCGGGGAGAAAGCGCCGCTGCAGATAGGGCACGACGGTGCCGTCGGCCAGCGTCAGCGTCGCGACGGCGATGTCGTAGTAGCGGCTGCTGGGGGGGAAGTCGTAGTTCGCCATGGTCCGCCTCACAGGATCTTGTCGATGCCGAGCGCGCCCAGGCCGAAGCCCGGGGCCTTGTCGGGCAGTTGCTCGCGCGCTTGCAGATAGCTCATGAACAGGCTTCCGCCGAGGCTGAAGGACTTGAAGTCGTCGACGCTGAGTACGCGCAGGCTCAGGTTGACCTTGGCCCTGATCGGGTTGAGCCGGTTGTCGAACGCCTCTTCGGTGATGCTCAGTTCGGTGACCCGTACCGGGACGATGCGTTGCGGACCGAACACGAATACGGTCACCGGCGCCTGCATCGGCGCGATCTCCAGCGTGCCGGAGCCCGCCAGCAGGCCGCTGAAGATCAGTTGCTCGCTGTGCGGTTGCACCAGCGACTCCAGCGCCGCCAGCTTGGGATGCAGCCCCAGCGACACCGTCGGCTCGGTTCCGCGTTCCAGATCGTCGGAGGCGTCGATCTCGGCTTCCATTTTGATCGTCTCGATCGCCGGTCCCTTGAGCCGCAACGACTCGCCGCGGTCGCCCGGATCTTCGGCGATGCTGCGCACCTGCAGGGTGCGCGACAACGAGTCGGGGTTGTACTGCAACGGGACGACCCGGATCGTCTCGCCGGTGAACGGGTTGAGCAGGACCAGGCCGCCGCGGATCGGGCGCGGAGCGCGTTCAAGAGGCATGGCCGGCTCCTTCGCCGATGGCGATGCGGACGTCGCCGCTGCGGTATTCGAACCGGAACGGTCCGCCGCCGAATACGATCCGGGCGAGGTACTGTCCCGGGCCCCACTCAGGCTCGATCGCCGCGCTGCCGCCGTCGAGCAGGACGGCGTCCGCGGTCACGATCGCGCTGTCGCCGCCGCTGCGCAGCGCAGGCGGCGGCAGATCCGGCGGGAACTCCCACAACGGTTCGCCGCCGCCCTGCCGGTACAACTGCAGCAGGCAACGGAAGCGCGGGTCGTCGATATGGCGGAGCGTGACCTGGTGCGCCTGGCCGTCGCCCGAACGCAGCGCCCAACGCCAGGCGAACGGCCGCGCCAGGCGCACTCGCGCCGTATCCACCAACAGCCCGACCTGCAGCGGCCCCGGCGGACCCCAGCTGTAATCGGCGCCAGCATCGGAACGCGCGTTCATTCGCCCCCCTTGAGGCCGTCGATGGCGCTCTTGGCGACGACCAGATCGCCCAGCGAAGCCTTTCCGACTTCGGCCTTGGCCATCACCGCCAGGATCTTGTCGAGTTCCCCCCGCACCAACGCCTTTTCCAGCGGCGTCAGTTTGATCGCGCCGTGCGCCTTGTCCCACTCGTCGGCTTCGAAGATCAGGGTGTAGATCTCGATCGCCGATTCGACCATGAAGGACTTCTTCACTTCCGCCACCGATGCGCCGTCGGCCAGCAACTGGTAGACGGTCAGCGAAGGCCAGATCTGGGTATCGTCCATCCAGTGGATGGATGCCGGCTTCTGCTCCTTGGCCAGGATCCATTCGTCGAGCGCCGAGCGGCGCATTCGCAGCAGGCTGCCGACCCAGGCGCGCGATTCGGCGAAGGTACGGCTGAGATAGGGCACCAGGTCGGCCTCGGTCTTGAGCGCGCCGCCGGCGCCCTTGAGCAGTTCGGCGCCGAGCATGCGGCCCTGGTTCTCCACGATCATGTCGTTGAGCGCGTCCTGGCCGAACACGTCCCAGCCTTCCAGGTGCCACAGCTCGTACGCCAGAAACAGCTCGCGCAAGGCCTCGGGCTTCTGCCGTGCGTATTTCACCCCGGTCGCCCAATGCATGAGCTGGGAGATGTTGCGTCCGCCGCCGCGGACGTCGGCGTTGATGTCGGTGATGTCCAGGTTGGCTTTGCCGAGCAGGGCGGGGATGTCGATGTTCGGCAGCTCGGCGGTGTTCTCCTTGCGCAGGATGTCGGTGGCGGCGCCGAGCTCGCGCGGCAGCGCCTGCAGATTCTTGAGCAAGGGCATGTCCTTCATGTCCTTGATCTGCGACGGCAGCTGTTGATGGTTGAGCCAGCCCACGCCCATCATTTCCCACTCGTTGGCGGCGGCGCGCCAGCGACGGCCGGGCGGGCGGATCTGGACCCGGCCCGAACCGCTGGCGCGTCCTTCCATTTGCCGGCCGATGCCCTGGTCGACCACCTTGGCTCCGGCTTCCGCGCTGGGGCTCTTGAAGTAATCGCTCAGATAGCGCGATTTGAGCACCTTCACGAACGGGCTGTTCTCGTCGACGACCGGAGGCGTCTTGGCACGCTGCGCGGCCTGGGCCTGGACGAATTCGAGAATCTCGCGCGCCGCGGACACCGCCTTGGACTCTTCGCGGTGGATCGGTTGCTCGCCGAGCAGCCAGAGCGCGTAATCGCGTTCGCTGCCGCTCATCTCGTCCAGCACGTCCGCGCGCAGGTCGTTGCCGGCTGCGGCGCGATAGATCGCGCGCAGCTTGACCAGTTCGTCGACCCGGCGGCCGAACGCGTTGAGTACGGCGAACACCGCCTCCTCGTCGGTGCCGAAGTCGTCGAAGAACGCCGCCTTGAGCCGCAGCGCCGCGTCCCGCCACTGCGAACCGGTGCTCGGAAACGCGGCGATCGCCTGCGGCGAGTCGGGGTCGCCTTCGTTGATCAGTTGCAGGGCGTACTGGAGTTCGGACCCGCTGAACTCGTCGCGGATTTCGTCGATCAGTTCGGTCTTGTAATCGTCCTTGTAGCGCTTCTTCAGCTTGTCGATGGCCGCCTGATCCCGATGCAAGCGGTTGAGAGCGAAGTACACGGCTTCCTCGTCGGTGCCGACGATGTCCATCGCCGCGAACAGATCCTTGGCGATCGCGCCGTAGTCGAGGGTGTCGGCGAAGGCCGGCTCCGCCGGCGGTTCGGGCTTCTTTTCTTCTTTCTTGTCGTCTTTCTTGCCCTCGGTCGGCTTCTTTTCGGCGGCCTTTTCCGCCTCAGCCCTGGCCGCCTCGGCGGGCGGCAGTTCGTCGCAGTAGACGCCTGCCGGCGCCGGCCGCAGGCCGAGTCCTGCGCCGCCGGCGGCGGCCGGCGACTGCTGCAGCATATGGCCCAGCTCGTGCGCCAGCAGGCGTTGTCCGCTGTGGAAATCCGGTGCGTAATGGTCGCGGCCGAACGCGATGTGATGACCGACGGTGTAGGCCTTGGCGCCGAGATCGCGTGCCGAACGCTGCGCCGGTTCGTCGGTATGCACCCGCACCTGGCTGAAGTCGGCGCCGAAGCCTCGCTCCATGCGCGCGCGCAACTGCGGCTGCAACGGCCTGCCGGGGCGCCGCGCGACGTCGCCCACGCCCGCTGGCAACGCGCCGGCCGGCAGTGCGGGCTTGGCCGCTTCCGACGCGACCGGGCCGACCCTCGGCGCGTGTTCGTCGAACCGCGCGGCCGCCCGCGCCGCTTCGCGCTCGGCGCTCGCCTGCGATGCGGATCTGCGGATGCCCTGGCGGTCGTGGCGGTCGGTCATCGGGTTGTCAGCGGCTGTTGGGTCGGGTATGGACGTGCTGGTCGAAGTACAGCTTGGTGTCCGGATCCTTGGCCGCGAGCTTGGCGCCCCTGCCGCGCGGATCGGGCCGGTAGTAGGCGGCGTAGCATTCGGCGAACCATTCGGCAGGGTCGCGGAACTGGTAGCCGCTGTCGCTGACCATGCGGCTGCGCGCCTCGTGGCGGTAGCGCACCCAATCGGGCGCGTAGCTCTGTTGATAGACGTGCGGCCCGAGGTGCCTGCCGCCGTCCTTGGCCGCGAACCAGGGCGCGTCGGCGCCGCTGGCGATGCCGATGCGCAACGCGTCCAACGCGGGGTCGGCGAGCACCGCCTTGCGCTTGCTTTCGTCCAGGCCGGGGAACCAGGCGTTGGCGCGGATCTCGCCTTCCAGACTGGAGACGTGGCCGCGTCCCATCGATGCGGTCATGTTGGCGATCACCGCGGTGCGTTGCGGCCCATCCAACTGGTTGGCGATGGCGTCGCCCGCATCGGCGATCATTTCGGTCGCGCAGGTGGTGTGGTCGGGATAGCTTTTCCAGCCGCCGCGCGCCGGTTTGGCCGGTTCGGGCCCCGTGCTCCAGCCCATTTCGGCGTCGACGGCGTGCGCGGTCTCGTGGATGAGGGTGCCGGTGAGGTCGCTTTCGACCTTGACCGGCGGACGCATCTGCCCGTCCGGTCCGCGCTGCGCCGGCAAGACGAAGTCCTGAGCGTTGACGCCCAGTTCCCTGACGCTGCTGTCGTAGGTGCCGGAGACGATGACGAGACTGTTGCTGTTGGCGCCGGTGCCGCTGCTCTGACCGATGCTGAACTGGCCGAAGCGGGTCAGTTCGCGGTTGTGGGCGACATGCGCGTCGGGAAGCTCGTTCAGGGCCAGATAGGTGGCGCGCAGTTTCTCCGCGTTCCACGGCGCGGGAGCGCGGTCCGGGATGGTCGATGGGCCGACCGCGACGTCGTAGCGGATTTCGGTGGCGGTCTGGAGAATCTCGATCGGATCGTCCGGCGCGTTCTCGACCAGGCGGCGCAGGATGTCGCGTTGGTCGCCGCTCAGTCCGCCGCGGGTCAGGCCGCGGACCCAAGGCAGGATGTGCTGGGCGTAGTGTTCGGCGGTGGCGTTGTCGAACAGGCGCCCCAGTCGTCCGGCTCGTTCCAGGCCTAGCAGAAAGGCTTCGCGCTCGGCTTCGGGAAGATTGGCGAAGACGTTGAGCACCCGACCGGCGTCGGCGTCGGTGATCGCCCAGTCGAAGACGCCGTACTCGAGCAGGTCGGTGGCGTAGCCGAGCGCGCGCGCCTGGCCGATCGCCGCGAGCACGCGCTGGTAGCCCGGTCCGGTCTTGGCCGAGTCGGGCAGGTTGTCGAGCAGACGGTCGATGTACTTGGCGCCGAGGCGATTCAGACCGGCCTTGAGCTCCTCGTCGCCCAGCGCCGCGAGCAGATTCAGCGAGTCGATCGCTTCGCCGTCGCGGATCGCCCAGTCGTTGAACCGATAGGACAGTTTCTCGCGTACGTCGTCGACCGAGTCGCGCAGCACCAACTGCTCGGATGCGCCTTGGCGTTGGCGGCAATGGGCCAATTCGTGGGCGATCAGGCGGCGTCCTTCCGGACGATGCGGAGCATACTGGCCCGCACCGAACGCCAGGTGCGGGCCGAAGGCGAAGGCGCGCGCGGACAGAGCATGAGCGGCGCGCTCGGCGATCGGATCGGTGTGCACCCGAACCGAACTGAAGTCTGCGTTCAGTTCGGTTTGCATGGCCTGGCGCAGGGCCGGTTCCAGGCCGCGTCCGGGTGAGGCGACGCCGCGAGCGGCGATGCGCGGCACCAGTCCGGCGGTCAGGCGGTTCCACGGCGTTGCGATCGAAGACCGTGTCGCCAGGCCCGTGGCCCGCTCGGCGGCGGCGTGCGCTTCGTGCTCCAGACCGGCGCTCGACGCCATGGCGCCCGCGAGCGAGGCCGGCATCGGGATCGCAACCGGCGCGATGCGCTGGCGCGGTGCGCGATGCGCCGTCTGCGTCGCCGCCGCGGCCGCGCGCACTTTCATCGGCGTTCTCCGCGTTCGCCGGCCAGGCTGCGCGACAGGCTGTCCGCGACCCCGGCCGCCAGGTCGGCGCAGCGCGTTCTCGCGCCGGACGCTGCGCCCAGGTCGGGGCCGCGCAACCAGGGGGCTTCGCGCGGATCCAGCGCGTCGCGGCGCAGGCGCAGCAGGCGGACCAGTTCGTCCTGCAGGGATCGGCTCAGCTGCGCGCGCTGGCTTGGGGCCAGGTCCAGGCCGACCAGGCGCACGCGCCGGATCGAGACCAGCAGCGGCGCCGGACCCGGCACGGTACCGGGCTGCACGGCCTGTGCCGCGCCGCGCGCCGGCAACGGGCGCGCGCGCGGGCCGGCCACCGAGCGCGGCGATGCGATGCGCAGCGGCAGCGGCAGCGCGGCGCTCATCGGAACTCGCTCTCGTTGACCGGTTTTCCGAGCTTGCGCAGCTCGGTGCGCACCGCCGCCAGCACCCGCTGCATGTCGACGGCGGCGCGGTCGGAGGCGGCTGCGAACGCCGCGTTGAGCGCGACGGCGTGGATGTTGCCCCCGGACAGGTTGAAGCGGGCGAGCCGATCCGCGTCCATGCCTTCGCTGGGCACGTCCTGGGGCAACGCGTTCTGCCAGATGCGCTTGCGTTCGGCGGGCCCCGGAAAGGCGAAATTGACCACGAAACGCAATCGGCGCAGGAAAGCCCCGTCCAGCGAGGACTTCATGTTGGTCGCCAGGATCGCCAGTCCGGAGAAGGATTCCATCCGCTGCAGCAGGTAGTTGATCTCGATGTTGGCGTAGCGGTCGTGGCTGTCCTTGACCTCGCTGCGTTTCCCGAACAATGCATCGGCTTCGTCGAAGAACAGGATCGCGCCGCCCTGTTCGGCGGCATCGAACAGGCGGCGGAGATTCTTCTCGGTCTCGCCTATGTACTTGCTGACCACCGAGGACAGGTCGATGCGGAACAGATGCAGGCGCAACTCGTTGGCGACGACTTCGGCGGCCATGGTCTTGCCGGTTCCGCTTTCGCCGCTGAACAGCGCGCTGATTCCCAGTCCGCGGTTCATGCGCCGGGCATAGCCCCATTGCTGATAGACCCGATGGCGCTCGCGCACCTGGGCGACGATCCGGCGCAGCAACTCCAGCGATTCTTCGGCCAGCACCAGGTCCTGCCAGCACGCCTTGGGTTCCAGCTTCTGCGCCAGGGCGTCGAGCCGTTCCGCGGCCAGGTCGCGACAGACGTCCCAGGCGTCGCTACCGAGCCGGCGCGAGGAGTCGGCGGCGTCGGCGATACGGCCCAGGTCGAAGCGGAACTGGCTGCACAATTGCCCCGCCTGCGATTCGCGTTCGGTTTCGTCCAGCGCCGGCGGCAAGGCAGCTCGCCAGGCGTGGAACTGTTCTTCGACCGTGGGCTGCGGCGCCTCCACCTTGCGTTGGTGGCCGCCGAAGTCGAAGCCGGTCTCGCGCGCGCCGACGAACACCAGCCCGAGCGGGCGGCGCAACAAGGCGGCCAGCGCTACGGCGTGTTCGCCGGCCTCCGCTTCGTCGGCTTCGATGTACAGCGCCACCGGCAGCAACAGGCATTCGCGTTGCCACAACCGGGCGAAGATTTCCAACTCGCTACGCTGCACCGGCAGCGCTTGCACGGGGAGTACGTACAGATGGCGGCCGAGACCGGCGCAGACCTGGCTGGCGATGGCCAGGCGGCTGCCGCGGTCGCGGCCGAGCAGTTGCACGACCGGAACGGGCGCGGCGGCCGGATCGGCGCCGAGGTCGGCCAGGACGCGCGCCACGCGCTCGCGCTGGCTGGCCGAAACCGGGCGCGGCGACAGCGGCGGCCCGAGCAACTCCGACAAGCGCTCGTCGAGCAGGTCCAAGCCCTTGACCGCGTTGACGATGCGCTCGTCGGCGCGGAGCACGGCCGCGGTGAGCGGCGTCGATGCGGGCTGATGGGCTTCCAGCAGGCGCAGATACCGCAATGGGCGCTGCGGCGACAACGCGTCCCAGCGCGGATCGTCGAACAGGCGCAAGGCCAGGCCGAAGCTCGGGTAGGCCGCGGCCGGATCGGATTGGGCGGCAGCGAGCGGGCGCAGCAGGTAGGGGTCGAGCTCGCAGGCCACGCACAGCAGCAACACGTCGGTTTCGAAATCGCTCAGGCCCATCCGCGCGGCCAGCGCCGGCAAGGCCGGTGCCGGGTCGATCCGCGCGGCCCGTTCGCGTTCGTCCGCAGCGGCGGCGATTTGCTGCGACAACGGCGTCGGCAAGGCGGTCGGCGCCGGCGAGCGCCACAGGCCGGCCAGCGCGGAAGCCGCGCCAGGCTTGGCCTGCGCCGGCTCCGGGATCTCGGCCAACGCCTGCAGCCGTAGGCGCAGCCAACGCAACGACGCGGCCAGGTAGCGGTTGTTGGCTTCGGTCCAGCTTGCGTAGTCGAAAGCGGAATCGTTCATGGGATCGGCTCAGCTCAGTACCAGCGTCTGTTGCGGGTCGAATGCGAAGCCTTGGTCGGTGGGTATGGCCGGAATGCTGTCGATGCCGTCCACCCGCAGGACGACGGGATAGTCGCCGGCTTTGGCCTGGGCGGCCGGCAAAGTCGCCACGACCGTGGTCGGTTGGGTCGGGTCGGCCGGCGTGTCGACGCTTTCGGGCGGGAGTTCGTGTCCGCCCACCAGCACCCGCACCGACGCGGCTTGCAGGGCGTGCAGGCGCGGACGGCAGCGCAGGGTGAGCTCGACCTCGGCGTCGATCGGCGCCGCCAACGGCGTCACGCTCAGCCTCGGTGCGAGCATCAGCGGCAACGGCGCGGTGCTCATGACCGGCAGGCCGGGGCGGGCGCAGCGCACGCGCACGGTGTAGAGCCCGGGCGTCCATGCCGCGAGCGCGGCCTGGTCGTCGGGCAGTTGCACGCGCACGCGGCCGGCGTCGCCGGAGGCGAAGGTCGGCAGGATCTGCAGCACGCCGGTGCGGGCGTTGGCGAACGCCGCCTCGCAGGTTTGCGCGTCCAGCCCGGCACCGCTGAGGCGCAAGGCGTCGCCCAGTCGCGCCGCTCGCAACAGTTCGGAGGCGAGGTTGTCGAGCGCGCGCAATTGCGGGCCGGTGTCGGCCACCGCGACCGGACCGCGGTCTGCCGCGCCGCGGCGCAGCACTGGAGGCGCCGAACGCGCCGCGGCCTCGGACTGGATCAGCACCACCGATACCTGATAGCCCATGGACGGGCGATAGCGCGCCTGCGCTGCGGTCCACAGCTTGGACAGCTCTTCGGTGCTGAGGAACTGGGGGGTGATCTTCAGCGATTCGATCTGGTCGGCCAGGCTCAAGGCGGAAAAATCGCCGAACGGCGGGGTCGGCGGACCCAGCACCGCGCGCAGCCGGGCGCGGTCCAATCCCGGAGTTTCGTGCAGGGCCTGCATGCCCAGCCCGAGCAGGGCGTCGCCGCTGAGGTCCTGCCCGCCGTAAGCGCTCAGCAGATAGTGCAGGTCCAGCGCCAGCGGCGGGTTGCCGCTGCGCTGGCCGGCGCCATCGCGCGAGGCCAGGCCATGATTGCGCCAACCGATATTGGCGCTGACCTGGTACAGGAACAGGTTGAGCTGGTTGGGCTCGTTTTCGCCGGTCGCAATGCGATCCGGCGGCAGCGCGCTGACGCCGACGCTGCCGATCGAAGACAGATCCAGGCCGTTCAGGCTGTCGCTGATCAGATCCTTGAGCGAGGCGGTGACCGCAGCGATCGCAAGTGCGTTGCTCATCGCGAGTCTCCATGGCGTTCGGTCAAGTAGGCCTCCAGGCTCGGCCCGGGCGCGCGCGCCGGCGCGCGTGGAGCGGTCGGTCGCGTCTCGGCGACCGCGCGGATCTCCACGCAGCCGATGCTGACCTGTACCGGGGCGAGGGGAGGCGCCGCGGGCGCCGTCGAACCCTGGGCCGCGCTGCGCCGCGCGGGCTGGGCGACGGCGGCGACCGGCGTCCGATGCAGGCGTTGCGGCGCGGTCGCCAGGATCGTGGCGACGGGACGCGGCGACGATCCTGGCGCCGCCGCTGCGACGATTTGCCGGGCGGGACTGAGCGGCTCCGCGCGGTCCGGTACGGGCGGTGCCGGCCGGAGAGCGGGGACGACGTTCCGCGGCGTGGACGCATCGCGGACCGGTGCGCGCGCGTCGGCGCGGCGCGCCGACGGCGGCGCCGGCGTCGGCTTGGGCGATATCGACGCCGAGGCCGGCAGCGGACGCGGTGTCGCGAAGGACTCGGTCCGGGCCGGCGACGGATCGGGTTCGGCCCATGCAACACGCGGCGCGGATGGTGCCGGATCGGCGATGTTCGGGCGCGCCGGCACGGCGGGGGCCGGCGCCGGCGGCGGCGATGCGTCCGACCGCGGCAACGCGCCCGCGGCCCGTGGCTGCATCGGCGCGGCTGCCGGCGGTGCGGGCGACGGCGGGGGCGGCTCCGGCTCCGGCTGGGCATCGGTCCAGCCGACCGGTTCGAACAGGCCCGGGCGGCGACGTTCGACGCGCAGCGATTGTCCGCGCGCGCGTTCCACCAAGCGATGCAGATACGAGCTCATGAGCGCACCAGATCGAGGTAGAAACGCCGGCGGACCGGGCTCAGCGCCAGCACTTGCGGTTCGCTCCAACCGTAGTGGCGGGCCAGCGTGTCGACTTCGCCGAGCAACTCCTGCGCCCAATCGTCCAACTCGCTCCACAGATAAGCGCCGATGTCCAAGGCGGCGGTCCAGGCATCGCCGCAGGCCGGGCAGGCCAAGTCCAGGCGCAGGTCGGCGAGCGGATCCTGCTCGGCCATGCGTTCGCCGATCCGCTGTACCAACGCGCCCGGCAGTTCCGCGACGCCGATCGCGCGGCCGTCGCAGCGCGCGTCGAGCACGCAACGCGACAACAAGGCGGCGACCGCCGAATCGATTCCGTCGTCGGGACCCGGGCGGGACGCTGCCAGCAGTTGCAGGTCTTCGCCGCAGGGCAGGCGGTAGCGCACGCGGTAGCCGCCCTCGTCCAGTTCCATCGCTGTGCGTTCCTGCGCCGCGACCGGCGCGGATTCGGCGAACGCGCGCGCGTCCAGGGTCGCTTCGGCTCGTTCGCCGCAATGCGGGCAGCGGGCGTGCACCTGCAGCGCCGGACCGAACAGGGCCGATTGCAAACGCAGCAGGCAGGCGTCGCGTTCGCCGAGGCTCTCCCGATGCCATCCGTCGACGTCGGTACGCGGCCAGACCGCTTGCAGCAGTCCGGCGGCGCGTTCCTGATCGGCGGCGCCGTACAGTTCCTCCCAGGCCCGCAGCAGCGTGCCCTGGATCGCGCTCTGGTCTGCGGCCGCCGGGTTCATCGACAGGCTCACGCCGGCTCGGTGAAGCTGGGTTCGGCCGGCTCGACCACGTCGAGATCGCGCTCCCAGCCCTCGTTCTCGAGCTTGATGTGCTGGATCGCCACCGCGTTGGCGTTGGCGTCCAGATCCGGCAACGCCTGGAACTCCGACACCCAGCAACGATAGACCCGATAGGAGATCGCCAACTGTCCGGCTTCGTTGTATACCTCGATGATCAGGTCCTTGCGGAAGTCCTTCAGCGAGGATTCCGAGCCGAGGCCGGAGCCGTAGTTCCACAGCTTGTTGGCCCACTGCTCGAACTCCTTGTCGTGGGTCACGCCGCGCTCGAGCGTGATCGCCTCGTACTTGGTCCGGCCCGGCGATTTGCGCCCGGTGCTGGGATCGCCGCCCTCGCGATGCTCGACCACTTCGGTGGTGCGCTTGAGCGCGCTGACCTTGCTGATGCCGGCGACGTATTTGTTGTCCCACTTGACCCGGAACTTGAAGTTCTTGTACGGGTCGAAGCGCTGCGCATTGACGGTGAACTGGGCCATGGGATGCTCCTGAGGCGTGGATGAGAAGACTCAGACGTCGATCTGGCCGGCGATCTGCTGGATGCGCAGGACCACGAACTCGGCCGGTTTCAGCGGCGCGAAGCCGACCACGACGTTGACCACACCGAGATTGATGTCGTTCTGGGTGGTGGTGTCCTTGTCGCAGCGGACGAAGTAGGCGTCGCGCGCGGAGCTGCCCTGGAACGCACCCTGGCGGAACAGGTTGTTCATGAACGCGCCGACGTTGAGGCGGATCTGCGCCCACAGCGGTTCGTCGTTGGGCTCGAACACCACCCACTTCAGGCCGCGGAACAGGCTTTCCTCGATGAACAAGGCGGTGCGCCGCACCGGGGTGTACTTGTATTCGTCGGCGAGTTGGTCGGCGCCGCGCAGGGTGCGCGCGCCCCACACCACCCGGCCGCTGACCGGCATCGCGCGCAGGCAGTTGATGCCGAGCGGGTTGAGCTCGCCGTTCTCGGCGTCGGTCAACGGCACCGACAGCTGCGGGACGCCGACCAGCGACGCATCCAGTCCGGCCGGCGCCTTCCACACGCCGCGCGCGGCATCGGTGCGGGCGAAGATGCCGGCGACCGCGCCGCAGGGAGCGAAGCTCTCCAGGCTGTTGTCGCGCAGCAGGTTGGGCTGGCGCAGGCGCGGGAAGAAGATCGCCGCGTTGCGGCTCTTCGGGTCGGCGACCGCGTCCAGGCCGGCGATCGCGGCTTCCTTGCTGGTCCAGGCGCTGGGCGGATCGATCAGATGGAAGGCGCGACGACGTTCGCAATAGGCGGTCGCGGCCGAGAGCACGATCGGCTCGGCGTCGAAGTGGGCGCCGTCGTCGCTCTTGTACGGCGGGATGCACAGCAGGTTGAACAGGTCCGCCTGCTCCAGCGCGTACAGGCCCTTCTTCTGCTCCAGGCCCTGGTCGGGCAGGAAGTCCAGCGCGCGCAGATGGCGGCCGTCGGAAGCGGCCTTGTCGGCTTCGGCGTACTTGGCCGCCAGGGCGTCGCGCTTGGCGTTCCAAACGTCGCGCGCGGCGGCGATCTCCTGCTCGGAAGCGCCGGCCTTGATCTTGGCGTCGAGCGCCGCCTTGGCCGTTGCGACTTCGTCTTCCGCGGCGGTGACCGCGTCGGTGCCGGCGCCGACCGACGGCGGCAGATCGCCCTGGACCCGGACCAGGGCCGATTCGGCCTGCAGCACGCGGTCGATGCGGCGCGGGCTCTCGACCACGGTGACATTGAGATAGGTCTCGCTGGCGCCGCCGGGGCGGGCGTCGCGCACGGTCAGGTTGAACAGGTCCGAGGGCTGCACGCCGAAGGCCTGGGCCACCTCGGCATTGGCCGAGGCCTCGGTCCGGCCGCGCAGCTTGCCGCCCCAGGCGCCTTCGTAGGCGGCCTCCAGTTGCAGTTCCCCGATCGTCAGCGGCGCGCGCGCCGGCACCACTGCGGCCTTGGCCGCCTTGTGCACCGACAGCGGCGTCGCGTTCGGCAGCAGCGAGGCGGCCTTGGCCGCCGCGGCGACCGCGGCGGCGGCGCTTTTCTCCGGTTCGTTGGCGTAGCTGTCGGCCTTGGTCTTGGCCTTGGCCGCCGCATCGGCGGCGTCGCTGCCGTCGGTGGCGTCGGCGACCGCGTTGGCCGCGGCCTCGGCTTCCGGGCTGGCGAAGCTGGAGCCGTACAGGCGCACGATGATCGCCTGGCTGCCGCCGTTGAGGAAGAAATCGCGCACCGCATAGCCGAGCTGGCTTTGCAGCCACAGCCCGCCGAAACGCCGCTCGAAGTCGCCGAAGCCGTTGATCACCACGGCCCGGTCGACCGGCCCGCGCAGGGCGCGGCCGACGAAGGCGGTGATCGAGGTCGCGACCCCGGTGATGGTGCGGACGCCGCTGGGAATCTCCTCGACGTAGACGCCCGGGTAGGTGAGCGCAGCTGGCATGACCATTCTCCTTGCTGGTTCGTGGAATCAGGGGGCGGGCGGCGCCGGTGCGCGGCCGAGCGAATACAAGGCGGTGCCGTCGGGCAGGCGGCGCAGTTGCAGGCTGCCGTCGGCCACCAACCGTTCCAGTGCGGCCTGGATGCGCGCTTGCGCGGTGACGTAGCGCTGCTGCGGCAGCCACCAACGGGCGATGCCGTCGAGCGTGTCGGCGGCGTTGGGGTGGGCGCCGATGTAGCCGAGCACCGCGGCCTGGATCTCGGCATCGCCGTCTAGCGAGCGCTTCGGCGTGGTCATCTGTGCGGCTCCCTGCCTCGACCGGGTCGGCCCCGACGCAGATAAAGAAAGCAATCGCCGTGCCAACGTCGTCGCGCCGGCGCGGGCCATCCGGGTGCGGCCGCAAGTGGGTGAATCGATGGGGAATTGCGCCTGCGCCGGATGGGCGTCGCAGCGGCCGGCGACGCGCGCTGTGACGCCGTGCGGGTGCGGACGCACCCGGCGGGTGGGTGCGGTGCAGGCTAGTGGAGAGGAAACAGCGGACAGCAACGAGTGCGGAGGAACGACTGCGGGAAGCGGGAGATAGCGGTTAGGAAATACGAAGACGGACAGCGCGCTTGCGCGCGGCGCGAGCGGGGCGCTGGGGCGGGAGAACGGGCGAACCGCTCAGGCGGTGCGGGCGCGGTCGGCGTGCAGGCCGTGGCGCTTGAGCAGCTTGCCCAGGTGACGGCGCTCGGTGCGGGAGATTTCCGCGGCGTGGCTGATGTTGCCGTTGGCCTGTTGCATGAGGCCGATCAGATAGCTGCGTTCGAAGGCCAGGATCGCGCGGCGCTTGGCGCCGGCGTAGCCGAGGTCGCGGCCGTCGTCGATGCCGGGCGCGGCCGGCGCGCTCGAGGCGTCGCCGTCGGCCGCCGCCGCGGCCAGCCCGAGTTCGTCGGCGCCGATCTGCGGCCGGTCCGAGCGCAGGCAGGCGCGCAGGATCACGTTCTCCAGTTCGCGCACGTTGCCGGGCCAGGAATGCCGGGCCAGCGCCTGCAGGGCCGGCGCGCTCCATTCGCGCGCCGGCATGTCGTGCTCGCGCAGGGTCCGCTGCAACAGATGCCGGGCGAGCAGGACCAAGTCTTCGCCGCGCTCGCGCAATGGCGGCAGCGCTACATGCAGGGCGTCCAGGCGGTACAGCAGATCGCTGCGGAACCGGCCGGCCTCGACCGCCGCGGGCAGCGAGGCGTTGGTTGCGGCGACGATGCGCACGTCGGCCGAACGCAAGGGCCGTTCGCCGAGCGCGCGGAATTCGCCGTTCTGCAACAGGCGCAGCAGGATGGTCTGGGCGCGCGCCGACAGCGAGTCGATCTCGTCCAGGAACAGGGTGCCGCCGCGCGCGTACTCGACCAGGCCCGGCTCGCTGGTGCGCGCATCGGTGAAGGCGCCGCGGCGGTGGCCGAACAGTTCCGATTCCAGCAAGGCATCGGGCAGGGCGCCGCAGTTGATCGGCACGAACGGCCCGAGGTGGCGCGCGCTGGCGTAATGGACCTCGCGCGCAGCCAGCTCCTTGCCGGTGCCGGTCTCGCCTTCGATCAGGATCGGCGCGTTGCAGCCGGCGTAGCGACGCAGCAGGCGCCGGATCGCCTGGATCGGCTCGGAGTCGCCGATCATCGGCGTATCCGGTCCTGCCGGCTTCGTCGCGGAAGTCCGTGGCATGGGGACATCTTCCTTGTCGCAGGGTCGACGGCGATGGCAGGCGGCGCCGAAGCGGGGGAGCGGACCGGGAGCGGTCACCTGCTAGCGAACGCAGGCGATGACGCGCGGCGGCCAAGCCGGGCATGTTGCGATACCGCCGGGCCGCTGGGCCGCCGGGCCGCCGCATTGCGGCGGACGGCGCGGCGCTGGCCGGTTGCGCCCGTCGGCGACGTCGTTGCCAATGAGGCGCCGGCTGCCGGCGCGAGCCGCAACGGCGGCGCGCCGCAGCGACGGGACGATGCGTAACGGCGTCGAAAATCGTCGAACTCGCGCTTGCAGGAAGTGCAGGCCCGGCACACGCCGCCGCTGCGAACGGCGGCGGCGCGGGAGCGCGTGCGCTTGCGCGGGCGTGCGGCGGCCGCTAGCGTGGCGGCGGCCCGCGCTATGCGCTTTCGCCCGATCGCTCTCATGACCTCACGCCGCCGTTTCCTGCAACAGTCCTTGCTTGCCGCCGCTGCGACCGCCTTGCCGGCGGCTGCGTCGACGCCTTCCGGCAGCCAGGCCGCGCCGGGCGACGGCGCGCGGGTGGTTTCGACCTGGGACTTCGGTGTCGGCGCCAACCAGGCCGCCTGGCCGGTGCTCGCGGCCGGGGGGGGCGCGCTCGATGCGGTCGAGGCCGGCGCGCGCTGGGCCGAGGCCGACCTGTGCAACAGCACCGTCGGGCGCTGCGGCAATCCCGATCGCGACGGCGTGCTGACCCTGGACGCCAGCATCATGGACGGCGACGGCCGCTGCGGCGCGGTCGCGGCGCTGGAAGACATCGCCCACCCGGTCAGCGTGGCGCGGCGGGTGATGGAGCGTACCCCGCACGTGCTGCTGGTCGGCGCCGGCGCGCAGCAGTTCGCGCTCGAGCAAGGCTTCCCGAAACAAGCCCTGCTGACCGACAAGGCGCGCGCGGCCTGGAACGAATGGCGCAAGACCTCCAGGTACCAGCCGGCGATCAACGCCGAACGGCTGGACAGCGCCAAGCCCGGCGACAAGAGCAATCACGACACCCTGGGGATCCTGGCCATCGACCGCCAAGGCAAGCTGGCCGGCGCCTGCACCACCAGCGGCATGGCCTGGAAGCTGCGCGGCCGGGTCGGCGACAGCCCGATCGTCGGCGCCGGCCTGTATGTGGACAACGAAGTCGGCGCGGCCACCGCCTCCGGCGTCGGCGAGGAAATGCTGCGCAACGCCGCCAGCTTCCTGGTGGTCGAACTGATGCGCCAGGGGCGCAGCCCGGACGAGGCCTGCCGCGAGGCGATCGAGCGGGTGGTGCGCAAGCGCCCGCAGGCCAGCAAGACCCTGCAGGTCTGCTTCCTGGCGATCAACAAGCACGGCGAGGTCGGCGCGCACGCCTTGCATCGCGGCTTCGTCTACGCGGTCTGCGATGCGGGCAAGCGCGACGCGCTGCTGGACGCGCGCTCGGTCTACACGACCGAACAGACCTGAGGCCGGCATGGGCGCCAGGCTGCTGGAAATTTCGGCCAATTCGCTGGCCTCCGCGTTGGCCGCGCAGGCCGGCGGCGCGGATCGGGTCGAACTGTGCGAGAACCTCGGCGAAGGCGGCACCACGCCGTCCTACGGCGCGATCGCGATCGCGCGCGATCGCCTGCGGATTCCGCTGTACGTGCTGATCCGCCCGCGCGGTGGCGATTTTCTCTACTCCGCCGATGAGCGCGCGGCGATGCGCGCCGACGTGGAAGCCTGCGTACGGCTGGGGTGCGACGGAGTGGTGATCGGCGCGCTCGACGCCGACGGCGAAGTGGATACCGCGGTGTGCGCCGAGTTGATCGCCGCCGCCGGCCCGCTCGGCGTCACCTTCCACCGCGCCTTCGATGCGGCGGCCGATCAGAGCCGCGCATTGGAAGCGGCGGTCGCGCTGGGTTGCGAACGCATCCTGACCTCGGGCGGCGCCGCCGATGCGGTCGCCGGCGCCGAGCGCGTCGCCGCGCTGGTCGCGCAGGCGGCCGGGCGAATCGCGCTGATGGCCGGTGCCGGCCTCACCGCCGACAACATCGTCGCCACGGCGCAGCGTTGCGGCGTCGAACAAGTGCACGCCTCGGCCAAGGCGACGCGACGCTCGGCGATGCGCTATCGCAACGACGATCTGCCCGGCCTGTCGCCGGATTGGGTGCAGAGCGACGAAGCCCGGGTGCGGGCGCTGGTGCGGGCGCTGCGCGAGGGCGCGGAGAGCGAAGAGTGAGCGAAGAGGAGCGAGAAGCGAGTGGAAGCGCTGTTTCTCGCTACTCACTCCTCTCCGCTCACTCCTAGCCTTCAGGCGCAAAACGGATCCGCCGCGCCCTCCCAGGTGCACAGGATCAACCAGGCGCCTTCGTCGCCGGCATCGGCGACGAAGGCGTCCCAGACTGCGCCCAGGGCCGGGCGCAGCGGCGCGTGGATATCGCGCGACAGGCGCCGCCAGCGCGGCGCTGCGCCGGCCAGCGTATCCAACCGGGCGACGAACTCGTCGAACAGCGCGCCGTTGAGCCAGGACTGGGTCGCCGCGCCGCGCATCGGCTTGAGCAGCCA
Source organism: Lysobacter sp. Soil_C_15 (assembly GCF_057657315.1). Classification (NCBI taxonomy): domain Bacteria; kingdom Pseudomonadati; phylum Pseudomonadota; class Gammaproteobacteria; order Lysobacterales; family Lysobacteraceae; genus Lysobacter; species Lysobacter sp. Soil_C_15. Next base: position 238,329 of record NZ_JBDGIR010000002.1, on the reverse strand, counting down.
GCGGCGCAGATCGTCCGGCGCCTTCGGCTGCGCCGGGGCCAGCGCGCAGTCGCGCGGGCTCAACCGCAACAGGGCGCAGACCTCGCCCAGCCGGTCGGGCGCCTGCGGACGCAGATCCAGGCAGTGGAAACGGCTGCCATCGTCCTTGCGCGCAGCGATCGCGTCCAGCAGCCGGCCGAGCTGGTCGGTCGGAGTAGGGCTCAGTGCGCTCATCGTCGTACCGGAGGCGAGGGCGGGATTTCATTGTCGACGATGCGGCCCGGTACGGACAGCGCAGGGGGCGGATTCGCGCGAGTAAACGGTTACCGCTGGATGACCGTGTGCCGGCCGGCACACGCGGCTGGAGATATCGGCTTGCGGCCAAGTCCGGCAAAACAAGGGTTTGTCGGAACTCGTCGTTCCGGACCGAGACCTAGCACACCGGTATTGCTGCGCCGCGTCATGCAAGGTCCGAGTCGGTTGTGGTTAATTTAGATCGATCCAATTTGGGGGTTGGGTCTGCCGCTTCGGGTGCGCTCCGGATTCCTGTACCCGTAGAGGCCGGAATTTAGATCGATAGAAAAGCAGTCGGGGCCAGGGACGGTCGCCTTTGCAGTCCACTTTCTCTCTTGGGGAGCACCGCGTATGAGCCATTCCACCTTGCGACGCAGCGCGCTGACCGGCGCTTTGCTGTCGATCCTGTTCGCGCCCGTCCTCGCGCAAGCCCAGACGGGCGAAGCCGCCGATGCCGGCGCGCAAACGAGCAAGCCTACCGAAATCGACAAGGTCACCGTGACCGGCTCGCGCATCAAGCGCGCCGAGATCGAAGGCCCGGCGCCGGTGTTCACCATCACCGCCGCGCAGATCGAAAAGGAAGGTTTCACCACCGTCTACGACGCGCTGACCACGCTGACCGAAGCGATGGGCACGGTCGAGTCCGACATCGCCTGGGGCCAGCACACCGTCAACGCCAGCCCGCTCAACCTGCGCAACATGGGCCCGGGCCGCAGCCTGCTGCTGATCAACGGCCGCCGCGTGGTCGACTACCCGCTGCCGTACCAGGGCAAGAGCAACTTCGCCAACTACAACAACATACCGACCGCGATCGTCGAGCGGATCGAAGTGCTGGCCAGCGGCGCTTCGGCGATCTACGGCTCCGACGCGGTCGCGGGCGTGATCAACGTGATCCTGAAGAAGGAATTCCAGGGCGACCAGGTCAAGCTGCGCGGCGGCACCTCGACCCGCGGCGGCCGCGACCAGATGGACCTGTCCTGGGCCGGCGGCCGCAGCGGCGACAACTGGAACGTGACCTACTCGCTGCAGTGGTTCCACCGCGAGGCGCTGCCGGCGGGCGAGCGTCCGTTCATGGATTCGGACTTCGACGCGCCGCCGCAGTCGCTGAACCCGCAGGACCGCAAGGTCGGCATCCTGCCCTCGGTCGGCATCCGCATGTTCAACGCCGGCACCGGCCAGCGCATGATGCCGCCGGCCGGCGCCTGCGATCAGTACAACGGCGAATTCTTCCTGCAGAACCGCCGCACCTACAACCGCAACGCCAACACCATCAGCAACACCGGCTGGCAGTGCGGCCAGAACGCGGCCTACCAGCACTGGACCCTGCGCAACGGCAGCGACGACAAGTCGGGCTACGTCTACGGCAATTACGACTTCGAAAACGGCCTGCAGGGCTGGGCCAGCATCGGCGTGTGGAGCTCGCGCGGCGAGAACATGACTTTCATGCCCGGTTGGAGCTCCAACGGCACCTACCGCGACGTCGGCCTCAATGCCGACCTCGATCTGTTCAAGCGTTTCACCCCGCAGGAAATCGGCGGCGCCGAGGGCGGCTACACCCATTCCGACGAATTGTCCTGGGACGTGTCGGCCGGCCTGCGCGGCCAGCTCGGCGATCGTTTCGACTGGGATTTCAGCATCGGCCGCGCCGAATACCGTGTCGACGAGAAGTTCCCGGCGATCGTCTACGCCGACGCCGACCGCTACTTCCTCGGTCCGAACCGCGACCGCCTCGACCAGGGCCGGTTCTGGAACCCGATCTCGCCGCAGGACTACGCCTCGATCTCGACCCGCGGCAAGAACCGCGCCGAGTCCTGGCTGACCTCGGCCAACTTCATCGTCAGCGGCGACCTGTTCGAAGGCTGGGCCGGCCCGATCGGCTTCGCCGCGCAGTTGGAAGCGGCCAAGCAGGGCTATCGCCTGGCGCCGGACCCGAACACGCTGGGCGCCAATCCGAAGTACGACCAGACCGCCAACATCGACCTGGGCTCGGGCTCGCGCAACCACTACGCGGCCGGCGTCGAGTTCAAGATCCCGCTGCTGGAGTCGCTGACCGCTTCGCTGGCCGCGCGCTACGACAAATACGACGCGGTCTCCGGCGATGCCGCCACGACCTACAACGCCGGCCTGGAATGGCGTCCGTTCAGCAACCTGCTGGTGCGCGGCACCTACGCCACCAGCTTCCGCGCCCCGGACATGCACTTCGTCTACGCGACCCCAAGCACTTCGGTGTCCGACCAGACCGACTATCTGAACTGCCTGCGCGCGGGCCAGCAGGGCAACTGCACCTGGGACGCCGGCTTCAAGGTCGAAGACGCCGAAATCTCGCGCCAGGGCACGCCCGACCTGAAGTACGAAACCGGCAACTCGTGGACCGCCGGCTTCGTCTGGGACATCGCCGAGGGCCTGTCGGTGTCGACCGACTACTGGCGGATCGAGCTGGAGGACGAAATCGACGACGTCGGCGCCAACGACGTGCTGCTCGACGAGGCCTACTGCCTGACCGGCAAGACCCCGAGCGGCGAGCCGCGCGTCAGCCCGCCCAGCGGCGACCGCTGCAAGCTGCAGATCGGCCGGGTGACCCGCGCCGCCGATCCGGACGGCGCCGGCCCGCTGCTCGGCCAGGTGACCGAGATCCGCACCGGCCCGATCAACCGCGCCGCGCGCAACGTCGAAGGCGTCGACGCCTCGTTGAAGTACCGCCTGCCGACCCAGCGCTGGGGCGATTTCACCTTCGGCCTGAACTACACCAACCTGCTCAAGCTCGAGACCCGCACCGACGCCAGCGAGGAGATGCAGGACAAGCGCAACGACGAACCGCGCAGCAAGTTCCGCGGCAGCGTCAACTGGCAGCGCGACAAGTGGAACGCGACCGTCTACGCCGACCGCGTCGGCAGCGTGCCGAGCGTGCGCTTCAACGGCTGCCTGCCGTTCGCCGACGGCTACGTGCCCAGCTCGGACAACTGCCTGGACAACGACGCCGCCAGCCCGACCTACGGCCAGAGCACCAAGAAGTACTACGGCCGGGTCGGACCGGCGATCACCTGGAACGTCAGCGCGGGTTACCAGCTGACCGAAAAGGCGCGGGTCAACGTCTACGTCAGCAATCTGTTCGACCGGGTCAACGAAGACAAGGACCCGTACAAGAAGGACTTCGCCTTCATCGCCGACCGCATCTTCAGCCCGGTCGGCCGCGAGTTCGCGATCGAGTACGTGCTGGACTTCAACTGATGCGGTAATCCCCGCCGCGGCGGCCCTGCGGGGCCGTCGCGGCGGATTCCTCCTATTTTCCAACCGATGTTTCCAAGCGACGGCAGGGCGCAACCACGATGACTCGTACTCCGGTGAGGCAAGGGCAGGCTTCGGTTTTCGGCGACGGCGCGGCGACGCGGCGCAGGGGCGGAAACGGCAAGGCCTGGCTGACCGGCGCGACCGCCCTGTCGCTGGCCCTGGCCAGCGCCCTGGCCGGCGCGGCCGCGCCGGCGAGCGATCCGGCGGCCGAGGTCAACACCTTCATCGGCAGCAAGGACGACGGCAACACCTTCCCCGGCGCCTCGGCGCCGTTCGGCCTGATCCAGGTCAGCCCGATCGGCGACCACTACAGCGGCTGGCGCTACGACGATCCCAAGATCCGCGGCTTCGGCCATTCCTTCCTGTCCGGCGCCGGTTGCTGGGAGCAGGGCGGCCAGCTGTCGGTGCTGCCGACCACCGGCCAGATCGGCCCCGGCCAGCGTTTCGACACCAAGAACCCCAAGGCTTTCGATCACAAGGCCTATGCCTCGGCCTATACCCACGACGGCGAAGTCGGCCAGGCCGGCTACTACAAGGTGCGCCTGACCGGCGAGGCGGCCGGCCCGATCGAGGCCGAAGCCACCGCGCTGACCCGCGCCGCGGCCGAGCGCTACACCTTCCCGGCCGGCGCCGCGCAGGGCACGATCCTGGTCAACACCGGCCAGGCCAACGAACGCCATCTGGTGGTCGGCAGCAATATCGAAGTGGTCGGCGACCGCGCCATCGAAGGCAAGATCGTCACCAAGAGCTTCTGCGGCGGCCAGCAGTACACCACCTGGTTCCGGATGGAGTTCGACCGGCCCTTCGCCAGCCATGGCGTGTGGGACGAAACCGGCGGCCATCCCGGCGGCCGGGTCAGCATGCAGGGCGACACCCGTCCGCACGGCGCCTGGTTCACCTTCGACACCGCCAAGGGCAAGTCGGTGACCGCGCTGAGCGCGATCTCGCACGTCGATCTCGAAGGCGCGCGCCGCAACCTGCGCGACGAAGCCAGCCGCGGCGGCAAGCCGCTGAGCTTCGAGGCGATGCGCAAGCAGGCCCAGGACGCCTGGCGCCAGGAACTGAATTCGGTGCGGGTCAAGGGCGGCAGCGGCGACGACCGCACCGTGTTCTATACCGCGCTGTACCACTCGCTGCTGCAGCCGCTGACCGGCAGCGACAGCGACGGCCGCTACCGTGGCTACGACACCGAGGTCCACAAGGCCGAGGGCTGGACCTACTACGAGTATTTCTCGCTCTGGGACACCTATCGCTCGCAGAACCAGCTGCTGGCGATGCTGCGCCCGCAACGCGCGCGCGACATCGCCCAGTCGGTGTTGAAGATCCACGAGCAGAACGGCTGGTTGCCGCGCTGGGGCTACGCCAATTACGACAGCAACGTCATGACCGGCGACCCGGCGACGCCGTTCCTGGTCGACCTGTGGCGCTTCGGCGCGCTCGAAGGCCGCGAGCAGCAGGCCTATGCGGCGCTGCGCCAGAACGCCTGGCGCACGCCGCCGGCCTTGGTGCGCAGCCAGGGCCGGGCCGGCAATCCGAGCTATCTCAGCCGCGGTTTCGTCCAGTACGACCGCGCGTTCCCGGCCAAGAGCATGGACGTGGATCCGCACCACGGCGGCTCGGCGACCCTGGAGTACGCCCTGGCCGACTGCTCGCTGGCGCAGATGGCGCAGGCGCTGGGCAAGAGCGACGACGCGGCCGTGCTGCGCGAACGCGGCCGCAACTGGCGCAAGGTCTGGGACGCCGACGCGGCCGACCCGGAGCTGGGCTTCCGCGGCTTCCCGCGTCCGCGCCTGGACGACGGCCGGTTCTACGTCGAAGCCGACGGCGGCTACAGCCCGCGCTCGCACCACGGTTTCCACGAAGGCACCGCCTGGCAGTACCAGTGGCTGGCGCAGCAGGACGTCAGCGGCCTGGTCGAGGCCATGGGCGGCGCCGAGCAGACCGGCAAGCGCCTGGACGCGTTCTTCGCTTACGACCAATTGCAGGCCGATCCGCTCAATGCGGCGCGCAAGCAATGGGTGGTCGGGCCGTACAGCTACTACAACCAGTACCGCTACAACCCCAACAACGAGCCCGACCTGCACAGCCCGTGGATGTACACCCTGATCGGCCAGCCGTGGAAGACCGCGACCGTGCTGCGTTCGGCCCAGGCTTTGTTCACCAACGCGCCCAACGGAGTGACCGGCAACGACGACCTCGGCACCATGTCGGCCTGGTACCTGTTCAGCGCGATCGGCCTGTACCCGGCGGTGCCGGGCACCGGCGAACTGCTGTTGCACACGCCGCGCTTCGAGCAGGTCGAACTCGACCTGGGCAAGGGCAAGACCTTGCGCATCGAAGCGCCGGGCGCCGACGGCCGCAGCGTGCAGTACGTGCGAGGCGCCAAGCTCGATGGCCAGGCCCAGGACAAGGTCTGGCTGGACTGGAGCGCGTTGCGCGGCGGCGGCACCCTGCGTTTCGATCTGGGCACCCAGCCGGCGCCGGCCTGGGGCACCCAGGCCACGGCGCTGCCGGCCTCGGCCTGCGCGGCACCGAACTGAGGCGCCTGCGATGAGGTCTCGGGCGGCCGCCGCCATGTCGCTTTGCTGTTCGACGAGCGAGCGGGGCAGGGCGGACGGTTGCGGTCGAGTCGATCTCGCGCAGGCGCTGCAGTCCCCGGATGCCCGCTCTTGCTGGGATGACGCCGGGAACGTCTTCAAACGTCGGGACCGGTTTACATGCCGTCATTGCCGCGCAAACGCGAATCCTGGGCTTCACTGCGACCTATTTGCATCGTCCGAGACTCGTCCATGAAGCGCATCCTGGCGAAACTGCCCCGCGCCCGCCTGTCCTGGCTGCTGTTCGGCCTGATCGGCGCCGCCGCCGCTCCGGTCGCAAGCGCCGCCGATAGCGCCGCGCCGCAGGCGCCGGAGCTGGTGCCGCGTCCGGCGCAGGTGCGAGCGGGCGAGGGCGAGTTCGCGCTCGATGCGGATACCACGATCTACGCCAACAACGCCGAAGCCCGCGCCGTCGCGCGTTTGTTGCGCGACGAACTCGCATTGCGCCAAGGCCTGACCCTGACCCTGCGCGACGGCGCGCCCAAGCGGCGCAAAGGCGAGGTCGAAGCGTCGGCCTATGTGCAGTTGGTCGCCGAGCCCGCGGCCGGCGGCGGCGATGCGCGCGCCGACGAACGCTATCGACTCGACGTCAGCGAGCGAGGCATCCGTCTGGCCGGTCCGCCGGCGGGCCTGTTCTACGGCTACCAGACCCTGCGCCAGCTGTTGCCGGCCGCGCGCGCCAGCGCGCCGTTGCGCCTGCGCTCGCTGAGCATCGAGGATGCGCCGCGCTTCGTCTATCGCGGCATGCACCTGGACGTCGGCCGGCATCTGTACCCGGTCGCCTTCCTCAAGCGCTACCTCGACCTGATGGCGCAGTACAAGCTCAATACCTTCCACTGGCACCTGACCGAAGACCAGGGCTGGCGGATCGAGATCAAACGCTATCCCAAGCTGACCGCAGTCGGCGCCCAGCGCAAGGAAACCGTGCTCGGCCGCAACATCGACCCCTACGTCGGCGACGGCAAGCCCTACGGCGGTTTCTACACCCAGGACCAGGTGCGCGAGGTCGTGGCCTACGCGCGCGAACGCCATATCGTGGTGATCCCGGAAATCGAAATGCCCGGGCATTCGCTGGCGGCTTTGGCGGCGTATCCGGAACTGGCCTGCACGCCGGGCCCGTTCGAGGTCGGCACCAACTGGGGCGTGTACGACGACATCTACTGTCCCAAGGAAGAAACCTTCAAGTTCCTGGAGAACGTGCTCGACGAAGTGGTCGCGCTGTTTCCGGCGCCGTACCTGCACATCGGCGGCGACGAGGCGCCGAAGACCCGCTGGCAGGCCAGCGAAGTTGCGCAGGCGGTGATGCGCCGCGAAGGCCTTAAGGACGAACACGAGCTGCAGAGCTATTTCATCCGCCGGATGGAGAAGTTCCTGCACACCCGCGGCAAGCGCATCATCGGCTGGGACGAGATCCTCGAAGGCGGCCTGGCGCCGGACGCGACGGTGATGTCCTGGCGCGGCGAGGCCGGCGGCATCGCGGCCGCGCAGCAGGGCCACGACGTGATCATGAGCCCGACCCAGTGCTGTTATTTCGACTACGGCCAGGGGCCGGCGAAGTACGAGCAATGGAACCTCGGCGGCGAGCTGACCCTGGCCAAGGTCTACGGCTACGACCCGGTGCCGGCGGCGTTGAACGCGGCGCAGGCCCGGCACGTGCTGGGCGTGCAGGGCAATGTCTGGACCGAACACCTCAAGACCGAGGCGATGGTCGAGTACATGGTGTTCCCGCGCCTGCTGGCCCTGGCCGAAGTCGGCTGGACCCCGCAGGCCGGCCGCGACTACGCCGATTTCGAACGCCGGCTGCGCGGCCAGTTTCCGCATCTGGACCGGCAGGGCGTCGGCTATCGGATTCCGGCGCCGCAGGGCCTGGCCGATGTGATGCGGGTGCAGGCGGCGGGCGAGGGCGAGGAGTACCGGCACCGTTTCGAACTGACTCCGGCGGTGCCGGGGGCGAAGATCCGCTACACCCTCGACGGCAGCGAGCCGGGCGCGCGATCGGCGCTGATCGACGGGCCGCTCGAGGTCGCGGTCGCGCTCGGTCGCAGCCGCACCCTGCGCACCGTCACCGAGCTCGCCGACGGCCGCCGCAGTGGGGTGCATGAGGCGACATTGCGTTATCGGGGGTATCTGCCGGCGTCGCCGCTGCCGCCGGCCGCGCGCGCGGGGCTGGCGTATCGGCTGTACCAGGGCAGCTACGCCTCGCTGGACGAATTCGCCCGCGCCGGCGCGCCGGCGAAGCAGGGCGCGGCGAACTCGCTGGACGTCGACGGCTACGGTCTGCAACGCCGCTACGGCCTGAGCTTCGATGGCTATGTCGAAGCGCCGGCGGACGGGGTGTACCGCTTCGCCCTGCAGGGCGACGACCGCTCGGTCTTGTACGTGGATGGAGAACCGGTGATCCGCAACGACAGCTACGACCAGACCCTGATCGGCGAAGTGCCGCTGAAGCGCGGCTGGCATCGCCTGCGCCTGGATTGGTACCAGCGCGACGGCGGGCGCAGCCTGCGCCTGCAGTGGGCCGCGCCGGGCGCTGCGCTGCGCGATCTCGATCCGCAAGCCGCGCGGCACTGATTCCGGTTTTTTTTTCGATAAAAGTTTAGATCGATCCAAAATAACCCGCCGGCGACAGAACCGGGACCGACACGCCACGAACCGCAACTGCACACCGCAACAGACCACACGAACGCAACCTTGGCCGGAGCCCGGCCGCGATTTGGGAGGGGTACGCAGGTGAACCAGAGCAAGCAGTCCAATTTCGAGCAGCCGGCTTTTGCACAGCGCGCCGTGGGCGCCCGACCGCGCCGCGCGCGCCGCCATGCCTTGACCGCGGCGATGCTCGCCGCGCTGTACCTGCCCGGCCTCGCCGCCGCGCAGGAGGCGGCCGCCGCGGGCGAGGAGGTCAAGTCGATCGACAAGATCACCGTGACCGGTTCGCGCATCAAGCGCGCCGAGATCGAAGGCCCGGCGCCGGTGACCGTGATCAGTTCCGACCAGATCAAGCGCGAAGGCTTCGCCACCGTGTACGAGGCGCTGAGCACCCTGACCGAAGTCACCGGTTCGGTCCAGGCCGACGTCAACAAGGGCCCGACCCCCAACGCCAGCCCGCTCAACCTGCGCAACCTCGGCCCCGGCCGCACCCTGCTGCTGATCGACGGCCGCCGCGTCGCCGACTATCCGCTGCCCTACGAGGGCCGCGGCAACTTCGCCAACTTCAACAACATCCCGATGTCCGCGGTCGAGCGGATCGAAGTGCTGGCCAGCGGCGGCTCGGCGATCTACGGCTCCGACGCGATGGCCGGCGTGATCAACATCATCATGAAGAAGAACTTCAATGGCGATGAGGTCCGGATCAAGGGCGGCACCACCAGCCGCGGCGGCGGCGACTCGTTCGACCTGTCCTGGACCGGCGGCCGCACCGGCGAGAAGTGGAGCGCGACCTACGGCGCGCAGTGGAGCGGGCGCGAGACCATCTTCGCCGGCCAGCGCGGCTTCCTCGCCTCCGACCTGGAGCCGGCGGCCACGGTCAAGCCGCTGGTCAACGATCCCTGGCCCTGGGTCTGGGGCGTGGAGTTGATCGACAGCGCGGCCAAGCGCCGGGTGACCCCGCCGGCCGGGGCCTGCGACCGCTTCGAAGACCTGCCGCTGCACAACTTCCTCGGCAACGAGGGCAACCCGCCCGAGTTCCCCGGCTACAGCTGCACCCAGGCGCGCGGCAACGCGCTGTGGAGCCTGCGCAACGGTTCCAACAACCTGTCGGCGTTCGGCAACTTCAGCTACGACCTCGACAACGGCATGCAGCTGTGGGCCAGCGGTTCGGTCTGGGACAGCGAAGGCGAGTCGCGCCAGGACGAGGCGCTGCGCTTCGAACTCAACCGCGGCGGCGCGTTCTACGACCAGAACACCGGCCGCAGCTACCAGGCGCGCCGCGCCTTCACCGTGCCGGAGGCCGGCGGCCGCGACCCGTTCCTGTTCTACACCAACGAGCGTTCCTGGGACCTGGCCGGCGGCGTGCGCGGCCGCTTCGGCGAACGCTTCAACTGGGACGTCACCGTCGGCCGCACCGAGTACGAAGTCGACTTCAGTTTCCCCGCGGTGGTGCAGAGCGCGGTGGACGAATACTTCCTCGGCCCGCAACTGGGAACCAACGGCGGCTTGACGGCCTACCGGTTGGACATGAACCGGTTCTGGAACCCGATGGACATCGCCACCTTCCAGAAGCTGACCACCCACGGCCACAGCCGCGCCAAGTCGTGGATGAACCAGGCCCAGTTCTCGCTCAGCGGCGAGCTGTTCGACCTGCCGGCCGGCCCGGTCGGTTTCGCCGCGGTGCTCGAAGCCGGTTCGCAGGGTTATCGGCTCAATCCCGACCCGCTGACCTACGGCCCGAACAAGCAGTACGACCAGCCCGGCGGCACCAACCTCGGCGGCGGCGACCGCAAGCGCTACGCGGCCGGGGTGGAATTCAAGCTGCCGCTGTTCTCGACCCTGGACCTGACCACCGCCGGCCGCTTCGACCGCTACGACGACGACAGCCGCAAGGAAAGCAACTTCACCTGGAACGCCGGCCTGGAATGGCGGCCGATCGACAGCCTGCTGGTGCGCGGCGCCTACAACACCACCTTCCGCGCGCCGGACATGCACTACCTGTTCGCGACCAGCGGCACCGGCACCCAGGAGGACGCCGACGTCGCCACCTGCATCGCCCGCGGCCTGGGCCCGAACTGCGGCTCGCAGGCGCTGTACTACCGCCACAACATCAGCCGCACCGGCAACCTCCAGCTCGACAGCGAGACCGGCAAGTCGTGGAGCGCCGGCCTGGTCTGGGACGCGACCGACAATCTGTCGTTCAGCGCCGACTACTGGCGCATGACCATCGACAACCAGGTCCGCGATTTCAACATCGCCGACATCCTGGAACTGGAAAGCCAGTGCATCAACGGCAAGCCGCGGCGTCCGGAAGACCGCATGCAGGTCAACCCGGGCTCGTCGACCTGCGCCAGCATCCAGTCGCGGGTGACCCGCAGCGCGCCGGGCACCAACGCCGCCGGCGTCGCCGACCCGAACTATCCGCTCGGCCAGGTGCTGTCGGTCAGCAGCGGCCCGATCAACATCGCCTACCGCGAGGTGGCCGGCGTCGACGTGTCCGCGCGCTACAAGCTGCCGGCCACCCGCTGGGGCGATTTCAGCTTCCAGCTCAACTACACCAACCAGCTCAAGAACAACGAGCAGCGCGATCCCGGCGCGCCGATGCAGGAGAACCGCGACAACGACGTGCGCACCTTCGCCCGCGCCAGCGCCAGCTGGAGCCGCGGTCCCTGGAACGCGACCTTGTTCGCCAACCGGGTCGGCCACGTCAACGGCGACAACTACAACCGCTGCGCGCCGATCCTGCCCGGCCAGACCGACACCTCCTGCCGGATGGTCGGCAAGCTCAAGGCGCCGGTGTTCTTCAACCTGACCGCCGGCTACCAGCTGACCGAGCAGGCCCGGGTCAACCTGTACATCGACAACCTGTTCGACGAGGCCGACTACAAGGATCCGTACAAGATGTTCTTCGCCTACGCCAACGAGCGCGTGTTCCCGCGCGTGGGCCGTGAAATCTCGGCCGAATTCGTTTACAAGTTCGACTGATCGCGATGCGGTTCAAGAATCGGATGCAGGGGCCGCCCGGGCCCCTGCGTGCGGCGGTAACCCCGCCGGCGGGCCGCGGCGTCCCTCTCCAGTGGCGCTGCGCAACGACGGCGGACCTCCCGGGCAAGGCGGTGTACCCCCTCGCGGCCACCCTCGGAAAGCGTGCTGCGAGGTCTTGTCCGGACCTCGGAACGGGAGCGCGGGAATGCGCGCTCCCGTTTTTTTCCGGGGCGTCTTCGTCCGGTCGCCGCCACGGCCGCCTCCGTCGCCGCGCCGGCACGGCCCCGAATTCGCGCGCGGACCGGCCTGCGCCGGCGCGCTTCTTCTCCGACAGGTGAACCATGCCCCAGACCGCAAGGCCTTCGTCCTCCTGGCGCACGCTCGCCGCCATCGCCCTGATGCTGCTGGCGGTCGCCGCCGCCTGGACGGCGCAGGCGGCGCCGTTGGCCAGCCGCGAACTGCACGCCGGCTGGCAGTTCCGCCTGCTGCCCGGCGACCCCGAGGCGGCCGCGCACCGCGACGCCACCGATTGGCATGCCGCGCGGGTGCCCGGCCACGTCCACACCGACCTGCTCGCCGCCGGACTGATCGTCGATCCCTATATCGGCGCGCCGGAGGCACAGTTGCAGTGGATCGGCCTGGCCGGCTGGGAGTACCGGACCCGTTTCGATCTGGACCGGGCGACGTTGGCGCGCGCGCGCAACGAACTGGTGTTCGACGGTCTGGACACGTTCGCCACCGTCTATCTCAACGGCCGCGAACTGCTGCGCGCCGACAACACTTTCCGCACCTGGCGCGCGCCGGTCGACGGCCGCCTGCGCGAACGCGGCAACGAGCTGCGCATCGTTTTCGCCTCGCCGATCCGCAAGCTGCTGCCGCAGGTGCAGGCGATGCCGAACAAGATCGCCGGCAACTATCCCTCGCCCTACGGCGACGAGCCCAAGGATGCGATGACCGGCAACTTCGCCCGCAAGCCGGGTTATCACTACGGCTGGGACTGGGGCCCGCGCTACGTCAGCGCCGGCATCTGGCGCGGAGTGCGCCTGGAAAGCTGGGACCGCCTGCGCCTGGCCGACCTGCATCTGAACCCGCAACGGATCGGCCGCGACGCGGCCGAGCTGTCGGCCGAGTTGGAGATCCTCGTCGCGCGCGCCGGCGCCGCGACCGTCGAACTGGAGTACGCCGCGCCGGACGGCGCCAGGCAGGTGCTGCGCCACCAAGCCGAGCTCAAGCTCGGCCAGAACCGGGTCTCGATGCCGGTGCGGATCGAGCGGCCGCAGCTGTGGTACCCGGTCGGCTACGGCGCGCAGCCGCTGTATGCGTTCCGCGCCACCGTGCGCGACGGCGATGAAGTGCTGGCCCAGGCCGGCCGCCGCACCGGCCTGCGCACGGTGCAGATCAAGCGCGAAAAGGACGCGCACGGCCAGGGCTTCGCCTTCGTCGTCAACGGCGTGGAAGTGTTCGCCAAGGGCGCCAACGCGATTCCGTTCGACGCGTTCCCGGCGCGAGTGAGCCGCGAGCGCATGCGCCGCGACCTGCAGTCGGCGCGCGACGCCAACATGAACATGATCCGCAACTGGGGCGGCGGCTATTACGAGTCGGACGACTTCTTCGACATCGCCGACGAACTCGGCCTGATGGTGTGGCAGGACTTCATGTTCGGCGGCGGCATGCCGCCCGGCTACGACGCCGCGTTCCGCGCCAACGTGGTCGCCGAGGCGCGCGACAACGTGCGCCGGCTGCGCAACCATCCCAGCATCGTGTTGTGGTGCGGCAACAACGAAGAAGAGACCGCCTGGAAGGACTGGGGCCACGGCAAGAAGCTGAAAGAGGCCGACCCGGCCTTCGCCCAGACCGTGTGGGACGGCTATGTCGCGTTGTTCGGCAAGGACCTGCGCCAGGTCGTGGCCGAGGAGGGCGCCGGCGTGCCGTACTGGTCCAGTTCGCCCAGCAACGACCTGGCCGAGAAAGCCAACGACTCCAACAACGGCGACAAGCATTACTGGGACGTGTGGGGCGGGCCGGCGCTGCCGGCCACCGCCTACCTCGACGAGACCCCGCGCTTCATGTCCGAGTACGGCCTGCAGGGCTGGCCCTCGCTGCGCACCATCGGCGCGTTCGCCAAACCGGAAGAGCAGGGCGTCGAGACGCCGGTGATCCGCGCCCACCAGAAATTCCTCGCCGGCGACGGCAATACCCGCCTGCTCAAGTACATCCGCGGCGAATACGGCGAGCCGCGCGACTTCGCCGACTTCGTCTACCTGAGCCAGCAGGTCCAGGCCGAGGGCATCGAACTGGCCGCACTGCACCACCGCGCCTCGCGGCCGCGCACCATGGGCTCGCTGTACTGGCAGTTGAACGACGTCTGGCCGGGCGCCTCCTGGGCCAGCCTGGATTATTTCGGCCGCTGGAAGCCGCTGCATTTCCACGCCAAGCGCTTCTTCGCCGAACTGACCGTCGCGCCGTTGCGGCGCCCGGCCCAGGCGCGCACCGAACTGAGCCTGATCTCCGACCGGCAGGCGGCCGTGCCGGCGCAATGGCGCCTGCGGGTGATCGACTTCGACGGCAAGGTCCATCGCGACGAGCGCCACCCGGCGAACCTGGCCGCGGCGGCGTCCACCGCGGCCGGCGCCTGGAGCGACCAGGAATTGCTGCGCGGCGCCGATCCCAAGCGCACCGCGGCGGTGTTCGACCTGATCGTCGACGGCCGCAGCGTGTCGCGGCGCGCGGTCTACTTCGGCGAAGCCAAGACCCTGGCCTGGCCGGATCCCAAGCTGCGCGCCGAGTTGCGTCGCGAGGGCGCGGGCTACGTGCTGCGCCTGCACGCCGCTGCCCTCGCACGCGCGGTGTGGATCGACTTCGGCGATCGCGACGCGACCCTGGCCGACAACGCCCTGACCTTGCTGCCGGGCGAGACCGTCGAGATCGCGTTGACCTCCCCGGCCGGCCTGGACGAACTGCGCCAAGCGCTGCAATTGCGCTCCTTGCATCGCCCCTGAGCCGCAGGCTGCGAGGGTAGGAGCGGCGTCCCAGGGGATTTCCTCTGGTCACAAGCCGCGACCGCGCGCTTGCGGGGGGCGGCGAAAGCAAGAGCAACAGCAACAGCAAGAGCAAAAGCAAGAGCAAAAGCAAGAGCAAGAGCAAGAGCAAGAGCAAGAGCAAGAGCAAGAGCAAGAGCAACAGCAAATCCCCCTGGCCCCGCTTTTCCAAAGGAGCGAACCGCAGGGACCTCGCATGACTGTCGGCGCCCTGCTTGTGTAGGAGCGGCGTAAGCCGCGACTGGAGAAGCCGCGCACACGGCCCATCGCCGCGCCTGCCAACCGTCACGGCGTCCCGGGGTAGGAGCGGCGCAAGCCGCGACCGCGCGCTTGCGGTTGGCGGCGAAAGCAAGAGCAAGAGCAAGAGCAAGAGCAAGAGCAAATCCCCCTGGCCCCGCTTTTCCAAAGGGACGAACCGCAGAGACCTCGCATGACTGTCGGCGCCCTGCTTGTGTAGGAGCGGCGTGAGCCGCGACCGGAATGCCGCGCAAGGCGGTACGCGTGTGTAGCCCGATCCGCTGCGCTTGCCATCCCCGCCGGCATCATCGAAGCTGGCCCCGCCGCTGCGGCATCGCCCGCCGGCAAGGAAGCCTCACCCCGTCCGCGCGGTTCGCGCGTTAAGGGGTTCGACCCTGCCACAAGGAAGCGCCTCCGGTGAAATTCCCCTTTGCCCCCGCCGTGCTCGCCGGCCTGCTGCTCAGCTTGCCTCTGGGCCTGGTCGGCCTGGCCGACGCGCAGACGCCCGCCGATCCGACCGCTCCACCGTTGCCGCCGCTGCTGCGCATCGCCGGAACTCCGGTCGAACGGCCGATCGAACTGGCATCAGCGCAGGTCGACGGCGAGATCGTCGGCGGGCTGGCGCGAACCTCGATCGAGCTGGTGTTCCGCAATCCCAACTCGCGGGTGCTGGAAGGCGAGCTGCAATTTCCCCTGCAGCCCGGCCAGCAGGTCGCCGGCTTCGCCCTGGATATCGGCGGCGCGATGCGCGACGCGGTACCGGTGCCGAAGGCGCAGGGCCGGCAGGTGTTCGAGGCGATCGAACGTCGAGGCATCGACCCCGGCCTGCTCGAACAGACCGCCGGCAACCAATTCAAGTTGCGGGTGTATCCGATCCCGGCCGGCGGTACGCGCCGGGTACGGCTGGACCTGGTCGAATCGCTGCGCCTGGACGGCGAGGGCTGGCTGTATCAACTGCCGCTGCGCTTCGCCGAAGGCGCCGGCCGCTTCGCCGGCGAGCTGCGCACGGCGGCCAAGCCCGAGGCGCTGGGCCTGGCCCGCGGGCTGAAGCCGCGCAAGGACGGCCGCGGCTACCGCTTGACCCTGACCGAGCGTCCGCCGGGCGAAGCGCTGAGCCTGCGCCTGCCGCGCGCCGCGCAGGCGCGCAGCTACGTGCAGGACCTCGCCGGCGAACGCTACTTCCTGGCCGAAGTGCCGCTGAGCGGCGCCTCGGCGCCGCGCACGCTGCCGCGAACCGTGGGCCTGCTGTGGGACGCCTCGGCCTCCGGCCGCAAGCGCGACCACGCCGGCGAGCTGGACTTGCTCGACCGCTATTTCCGCGCCGCCGGCAACGTGCAGGTGCGCCTGATCCGCCTGCGCGACGTTGCCGAAGCGGCGCAGACCTTCGAGGTCCGCGGCGGCGACTGGTCGGCGCTGCGCCGCGAACTGGCCGGCACCGTCTACGACGGCGCCACCGACCCGGGCGGCTGGACCGCGCAGGCCGAGGTCGGCGAATACCTGCTTTTCAGCGACGGCTTGTTCAATTACGGTGAGCAGCGCCTGCCCGCACTGGGCCCGCAGCAGCGTCTGTACGCGCTCAACGCCGCTGGCGCCGACGGCGACAACGACCGCTTGCGCGCGCTCGCGCAGGCCCACGGTGGACGCCTGATCGCCTGGAGCCGCGCCGGCGAGATCGAGCGCGCGGCGCGCGAGCTGCTCGAACTGGCGCCGCAGCTGTTGTCGGTGGGCGGCGCCGGCATCGCCGATGCGGTGGCCGAGTCGAGCTTCGCCGACGCCGGCCTGCTGCGCGTCGCCGGCCGCCTGCGCGACGCGCCGGCGACGCTGCGCCTGCGCTTGCGCGACGCCGCCGGCGAGCGCGAGCTGGAGCTGCCGATCGGCGCCGACGAGGCGGCGTTCCCGAACAGCCGCTTCCCGGCGGCGCTGTGGGCGCAGTACTCGATCCGCGCGCTGCAGGCCGACCCCGAACGCCATCGGGCGCAGATCGCCCGGCTCGGCCAGCGCTTCGGCCTGGTCAACGCCGAAACCTCGCTGATCGTGCTGGAAGACGTGGCCGACTACGCGCGCTACCGGATCGAGCCGCCGGCGCCTTTGCGCGAGGAATACCGGCGCCTGCTGTCGGAGCAGGAGGCCCAGGTCGCCGGCGAGCGCCGCATCCACCTCGACCTGGTCGCGGGCAGCTACCAGCAGCGCATCGACTGGTGGCAGCGCGATTTCCCCAAGGGCGCGCCGCAGCGCATTGCCCGCAGCCAGCATCGGGTCCTTTCGGTGCCGCCGATGCCGGAACCGATGCCGGCCGTGGCCGAATCGCCCTCCGTGGATGCGTCGGCGCCGGCACCGGCGGCGGCGCTGCCGCCGATGCCCGCGGAAGCCGTCGCGGCCGACGCGATGATGGATCGGATCGAGGTCACCGGCAGTCGCCTGGAGCGGGACGAGGCGGGATCGGCCGCCGCCCAGCGCCCGGCCCGCATCGCCCTGCAGGCCTGGCAGCCGGATTCGCCCTATGCCCGTCGCCTGCGCAAGGCCGATGCAGGCAGCGCCTACGCGATCTACCTCGACGAACGCGATTCGCAGGCCGGCAGCACCGCGTTCTACCTCGACGCCGCCGACGTGCTGTTCGAGAAGGGCCGGCCGGAACTGGCGCTGCGGGTGCTGTCCAATCTGGCCGAACTCGACCTGGAAAACCGCCATGTCCTGCGCGTGCTCGGCTACCGGCTGATGCAGGCCGGGCAGCCGGCGCTGGCCGCGCAGGTGCTGGAACGGGTGCAGCGGATGGCCGAGGAGGAGCCGCAGAGCTTCCGCGACCTGGGCCTGGCCTACGCCGCCGCCGGCCGGGCCCAGGATGCGGTCGACCAGTTGTACGAGGTCGTCCTGCGCAGCTGGGACGGCCGCTTCGACGGCGTCGAGGAAATCGCCCTGGCCGAACTCAACGCGATCGCCGCCGCCCACCCGGACCGGGTCGACCTGGGCCGGGTCGACCCGCGCCTGCGTCGCAACCTGCCGCTGGCCTTACGCGCGGTGCTGAGCTGGGACAGCGACGACAGCGACATGGACCTGTGGGTCACCGACCCGAACGGGGAGAAGTGCTATTACGGCAATCCGCTGACCTACCAGGGCGGGCGCATCACCGACGATTTCACCGGCGGCTACGGCCCCGAGGAGTTCGCCCTGCGCCGGGCCAAGCCCGGCAAGTACAAGGTCGAGGCCCAGTTCTACGGCGACCGCCAGCAACTGGTGACCGGGGCGACCACCCTGAGCCTGCGCCTGAGCACCGGCTTCGGCGGCCCCGGCCAGCAGGACCGCCAGGTCACCCTGCGGCTGAACGACGCCAAGGAGCAGATCCTGGTCGGCGAGTTCGAGGTCCGCTGAACCGCCGCAGCCGGGCGGGCGCCGCGGCGCCCGCCCGGCCCGGAACGCGGCGGCGCGGGCCGTAGGGCAGGGCGGGGCGGCCGCCGGGCTGCTAGAATCGCCGGTTCATCCGCATCAAGACCACTCGGACATGATCGAACTCAATCCCGTCCGCCAGCGCATCGCCGACCTCAAGGGTCGGCTGGATGCGCTGAGGGGGTATCTTTGACTACGACAGCAAAGTCGAACGTCTGGAAGAAGTAAACCGCGAGCTGGAAAGCCCCGACGTCTGGAACGACGCCGAGCGCGCCCAGGGCCTGGGCCGCGAGCGCGCCTCGCTGGACAAGGTGGTGACCGGCATCCGCAGCCTCACCGACGGCCTGGTCGGCGGCCTGGAGCTGCTGGAACTGGCCGAGATGGAGGACGACGAGTCCACCGCCCTGGCCGTGGTCGACGACGTCGAGCGCTACAGCAAGCAGGTCGAGAAGCTGGAATTCCAGCGCATGTTCTCCGGCCAGATGGATTCCACCAACGCCTTCGTCGACATCCAGGCCGGCGCCGGCGGCACCGAGGCCCAGGACTGGGCCGAAATCCTGCTGCGCATGTACCTGCGCTGGGCCGAATCGCGCGGCTGGAAGGCCGAGCTGATGGAAGTCAGCGGCGGCGACGTCGCCGGGATCAAGTCGGCCACCTTCCGGGTCGAGGGCGACTTCGCCTACGGCTGGCTGAAGACCGAGACCGGCGTGCACCGGCTGGTGCGCAAGTCGCCGTTCGACTCCGACAACCGCCGCCACACCAGCTTCACCTCGGTGTTCGTGTCGCCGGAAGTCGACGACAAGATCGACATCGAGATCAATCCGGCCGACCTCAAGACCGACGTGTACCGGTCTTCCGGCGCGGGCGGCCAGCACGTCAACAAGACCGAGTCGGCGGTGCGCATCACCCACGTCCCCAGCGGGATAGTGGTGGCCTGCCAGACCGAGCGCAGCCAGCACGCCAACCGCGACCGGGCGATGAAGATGCTCGCGGCGAAGTTGTACGAGCTGGAAATGCAGAAGCGCAACGCCGAGCGCGACGCGGTCGAAGCGACCAAGTCCGACATCGGCTGGGGCAGCCAGATCCGCAACTACGTGCTCGACCAGAGCCGGATCAAGGACCTGCGCACCGGCATCGAGCGCAGCGATACCCAGAAGGTGCTCGACGGCGATCTCGACGAATTCGTCGAAGCCAGCCTGAAGTCCGGCCTGGAAGTCGGCTCGAAACGTTCCGACGCCGTCTGAGGCGGCTGCCGCCTCGGGAATTCGGGATCGGGGATTAGGGATTTTGGCCAAAGCCGATCCCGCCCGCTCCCGGAATCCCTGCTTCGAATCCCCAATCCCGAATCCCGAATCCCGCAAAAATGACCGACGAGACCCAACTGCCGCCCATCGACGAGAACCACCTGATCGCCGAGCGCCGCGGCAAACTCAAGGCGCTGCGCGAGGAGGGGATCGCGTTCCCGAACGATTTCCGCCGCGGCGACTATGTCGGCGACCTGCAGGCGCAGTTCGTCGACGCCGAAGCCTGGTCCCAGGAGGCGCTGGACGCCCGCGGCCAGCGCGTCGCGGTCGCCGGCCGGATCTTGCTCAAGCGGGTCATGGGCAAGGCCAGCTTCGTCCAGATCCAGGACGAGTCCGGCCGCATCCAGTTGTTCCTGCAGGCCAACGCGCTCGGCCAGACCTACGACAAGTTCAAGACCTGGGACGTGGGCGACATCGTCGCCGCCGAAGGTCCGCTGACCCGGACCAAGACCGGCGAGCTGTCGGTCAAGGCCGAGTCGCTGCGCCTGCTGACCAAGGCCCTGCGCCCGCTGCCGGACAAGTTCCACGGCCTCAGCGACGTCGAGCAGCGCTACCGCCAGCGCTACGTCGACCTGATCGTCTCGCCGGACGCGCGCGAGGTGTTCGTCAAGCGCTCCAAGATCATCCGCGCGATGCGCGCCTGGCTCGACGCGCGCCGCTTCCTGGAAGTGGAAACGCCGATGATGCATTACATCCCCGGCGGCGCCGCGGCCAAGCCCTTCGTCACCCACCACAACGCGCTCGACCTGGAGCTGTACCTGCGGGTCGCGCCGGAGCTGTACCTCAAGCGGCTGGTGGTCGGCGGCCTGGAGCGGGTCTACGAAATCAACCGCAACTTCCGCAACGAGGGCGTGTCGACCCGGCACAATCCCGAGTTCACCATGCTCGAGCTGTACGAGGCCTACGCCACCTACACGCAGATCATGGACCTGACCGAAGCGGTGATCCGCCACTGCGCGCAGGACGTGCTCGGCACCGCCCAGGTCGAGTGGGACGGCCACGCCATCGACCTGGGCCCGGGCTTCCGCCGCTGGTCGATGACCGAGGCCGTGCTCGAGCACAACCCGGAGATCAAGCGTGAGGAACTGCGCGACCTCGCCGCCATGCGCGCTCACTGCGCGCGACTGAAGATCGGGGTCAAGCCGTCCTACGGCTGGGGCAAGCTGCTGCTGGAGATCTTCGAGAAGACCGTCGAGCACACTCTGATCCAGCCGACCTTCATCACCGACCACCCGGTCGAGGTCAGCCCGCTGGCGCGCGCCAACGACCTGGACCCGGAGCTGACCGACCGCTTCGAGCTGTTCATCGGCGGCAAGGAGCTGGCCAACGGCTTCTCCGAGCTCAACGATCCGGAAGACCAGGCCGCGCGCTTCCAGGCCCAGGTCGACCAGAAGGAGGGCGGCGACGACGAGGCCATGCACTACGACGCCGACTACATCCGCGCGCTGGAAGTCGGCCTGCCGCCGACCGGCGGCCTGGGCATCGGCATCGATCGCCTGGTGATGATGCTGACCGGCAGCTCCTCGATCCGCGACGTGCTGCTGTTCCCCTACATGCGCCCGGAAGCCGGCGGCTGAGCCGGCGGCCAACGCAAGGCGCAACCGAAAACGGCCGGCATTCGCTGGCCGTTTTCGTTGTGGGCTTGCGTAGAAAACGTGATGAACCGCGCGCATTGCGACTGCGGACTGCGCGCCGCAGGCTCGCGGCGGTTTCTAATGAGGTGTTCCAGGTTTGCCACTTGGGACCTTAGACGGCTGTCACGGGCAACGCGTCGGAGTATGCTCGCGGATCGGCCGCCACAGGGGGCGGCCCTACTACGGATACCGGTGTGAACGTCGTTATCGTCGATGACCAAACGTCCGCGCGGACCATGCTGCGCCACATCATCGAGGACATAGCGCCCGAGTTGTCGGTGCACGATTTCGGCGAACCCGAGGCCGCGCTCGCCTGGTGCGAAACGCACCAGCCCGACCTGTTGCTGCTGGATTACCGCATGCCCGGGATCGACGGCCTGGAATTCGCGCGCCGTTTCCGCCGCCTGCCGATGCACCGCGACATCCCGATCATCCTGGTCACCGTGGTCGGCGACGAGCCGGTGCGCCAGGCCGCGCTGGAAGCGGGGGTGATCGACTTCCTGGTCAAGCCGGTGCGTCCGCGCGAGCTGCGCGCGCGTTGCCGCAACCTGCTGCAATTGCGCCAGCAGTCCGAGAACGTCAAGCAGCGCGCTTTGTCGCTGGAGCAGCGCCTGCTGTCGAGCATGCACGAGGTCGAGGAACGCGAGCGCGAGACCCTGTCGCGGCTGGCGCGCGCGATCGAGTACCGGGACGCCGGCACCAGCGCCTACCTGGAGCGGATGTCGCATATCGCCGGGCTGATCGCCGAGCAGTTGGGCATGTTCGAGGACGAGATCCGGGTCATCGAGATGGCCGCGCCGTTGCACGACATCGGCAAGATCGCCATCCCCGACTCGGTGCTGATGAAGCCCGGCCCGCTGACCGAGGAGGAGACGGCGGTCATGCGCCGCCACCCCAAGATCGGCTACGAGCTGCTCAGCGGCAGCCAGAACCGCTTCATCCAGGCCGGCGCCCTGATCGCCCTGCGCCACCACGAGCGCTACGACGGCAGCGGCTACCCGGACGGGCTGGTCGGCGAGCAGATCCCGCTGGAGGCCCGGATCGTGGCCGTGGCCGACGTGTTCGACGCGCTGATTTCGCCCCGTCCTTACAAGAAAGCCTGGGACGTGGAAGAGGCTTTGGAGTATATGTACGCCCAGCGGGGCCGCCTGTTCGACCCGCGGTGCGTGGATGCGCTGATCCGCAGCCGCGCCCGTCTCGACGAAATTTGCGACAGATACTCGGCCAGCTTTCCTCGTCCCGGCTTGGAGTAGCCGATGGCTTCCATCCTGCGCTTGTTGAAGGAGCGCCTGTCCAACCGCCCGGACAGCGAGCACGGGCAGGCCTTGGTCCGCCTGATCATCGCTTGTCTGATCGTGGCCTACCTGCTGGGCCTGCAAGCCTTCCAGCAGGACAACCGGGCGACCCAGACCATGCTCTGGGTGATGTCGGCCGAGTCGGTGGTGGGCCTGGGGCTGCTGGCCGGGATCGTGCGCTGGCCCGGGGTCTCGCACCTGCGGCGCTGGATCGGCATGATCGCCGATTACTCGACCCTGGCGGCGCTGATGTCGCTGGACGCGCCCTCGCTGGCGCCGCTGTACGTGATCGTGCTGTGGGTGACCATCGGCAACGGCCTGCGCTACGGCACCACCTACCTGTACACCTCCGCCAGCCTGGCCGGGGCCTCGTTCCTGGCGGTGATCCTGGCCAACCCGTACTGGCGCGGCCAGCCCTACCTGGCGGTCGGCCTGTGGCTGGGCCTGGTGGCGATCCCGGCCTACCTGTCGTCGCTGCTGCGCAGCCTGCAGAAGGCGACCGAGGACGCGCGCCGGGCCAATGAGGCCAAGAGCCGCTTCCTGGCCAATATGAGCCACGAGCTGCGCACGCCGCTGAACGGCATCATCGGCATGGCCGAGCTGATGCACGGCACCCGCCTGGCGCCGGAACAGCGCGAGTACGCCGACGTCATCCACACCTCGGCCCAGTCGCTGCTGTTGCTGGTCAACGACGTGCTCGACATCTCGGCGATCGAGGCCGGCAAGCTGCAGCGCCGCGACGTCGACTTCAACCTGCAGGAAGTGATGAAGCGCCTGCAGAAGATGCTGCAGCCGCTGGCCGCGGCCAAGGGCTTGACCCTCAAGATCGACGTCGAGCAGGACGTGCCGCTGCGCCTGAACGGCGACAGCGCGCTGCTGACCCAGGTGCTGCTGAACCTGCTGCACAACGCGGTCAAGTTCACCGAGAAGGGCGGGGTGTCGCTGGTGACCCGGATCGCCGACGGCGGCGCGCCGGTCGCGGTGGCCGGCGGCGGGCGCCAGGCGCGGCTGCGCTTCTCGGTGCGCGACACCGGCATCGGTATCCCCAGCGCCGACCAGGAACGGATCTTCCAGGCCTTCGAGCAGGTCGACAACGGCCCGACCCGGCGTTTCGGCGGCACCGGCCTGGGCACCACCATCGCCAAGACCCTGACTCAGTTGCTCGGCGGCCAGATCGGCCTGGAGACCAACCCCGGCGGCGGCAGCCATTTCTGGATCGAGCTGCCGCTGCGCCTGGAAGACGCGGCGCCGGCGGCGCACGAGGCCGCGCCGACGGACAGCGGCAAGGTGGTCTCGTTCGAAGACCCCTTCATCCGCCACAAGACCCGGGTGCGCAGCCTCAAGGTGCTGATCGCCGACGACCAGTCGGCCAACCGCACCGTGCTGACCCGGATCCTGGAGCGCGCCGGCCACCGGGTGCAGGCGGTCAACGACGGCGAAGAAGCGCTGGACCAGCTGGAAACCGGCCAGTTCGAACTGGCGATCCTGGACATGCACATGCCCGGCCTGAGCGGCCTGGACGTGATCCGCCAGCTGCGCTTCATGCAGGCCGGCAACAGCCGCCGCACGCCGACCATCATCCTCAGCGCGGATGCGACCCTGCAGGCCTCCGAGGCGGCCAGCGAAGCCGGCGCCATGGCCTTTTTGACCAAGCCGATCGTGGTCGGGCGCTTGCTGGAAACCATCGCCGACGTGGTCGATACCCAGCGCCTGCCGGCGGTGCGCGCGATCAGCGACGTCAGCCGTCCGCTGACCAATCCGGCGGTGCTCGCCGAGCTGGCGGAAATGGGCTTGGGCGATCAGTTCCTGCGCGACTTCGTCGAGCAGTGCCTCAAGGACGCCGCGGCGTGCCAGACCAATCTCGGCGCGGCCGGCCAGGCCCAGCATTGGGACGAGTTCCGCGAGGTCGCCCACGCCTACAAGGGCGTCTGCGAAAACCTGGGCGCCCACTCCATCGCCGAGCGTTGCTCGCAGATCATGCGGGCCGGCGACGATGCGCTGGCGCGCGAGCACGGCAAACTCGTCAGCGAACTCGCCGGGCAGTTGGCGGCGGTCGCCGACCTCAGCCGTCAGGAAGTGGCGCGGCTCAGCCGTGGCGGGCGCGGCAAGGACGTTCCCGACGTTTCCTGAGTTTGCATCCTGCCACGCAGGACGCGTGGCAGGCTCCCCCCTGCAAGACGATCATGCCAGCGCCAGGTTCAGCGCGGCCGAGCCGGCCCGGCGCTGCTGCGCCCGCACCAGACGGTCCATGGTCTTGAGCCCGCGGTCGCTCAGGCGCATCGCCGCGTCGACCCATTCGGTGGTGACCGACAGCAGCTCCTGCAGGCTGACCGGACGGCAGGCCTGGCGCACTGTGTTCATCGCCCGCAGCGCATTGCCCATGCGCTGGTTGCGCTTGATCGTGTCGTGCGCCGCCTGCAGACCGCAGCCGCGCGGCACCACCTGGTCGACCACGCCCATCCGCAGCAGCTCTTCGACCGGATACACGCGGGCGTTGAGCATCATGTGCTCGGCCTGGGCCGGCGAGACGCGACGGGTCAGGAAGGTGTAGGCGCCCATCCCCGGGAACAGGTCGAACAGCACCTCCGGGAAGCCCATGCCGGTGCCGGCCTCGGCGATGATGGTGTGGCAGCACAGCGCCGCCTCGAAGCCGCCGCCGAGCGCGTCGCCCTGGATCACCGCGATGCTGTGAACGCGGTCTTCGTGCAGCTGGTAGAGGTTGAAGGCGACCTCGATGCACAGGCGCGCATAGTCGAGCAGGCGCTCGCGATCGTTTTCGCGGATCAGGCGCGAGAACAGGGCCAGATCGCCGCCGAGATTGAACACATCGGCTTCCGAGCCGAGGACGAAATGGCGGATGCCGGCGCGCGGATCGGTGTCGGCGGCCAGTTCGCGGCGGATGCGTTCCTGCACCCGCTTCATGTCGTCGAGCAGGCGGATCGAGAAGCAGGGCGAATAGACCGCGTCCGCTCCATGGACGAGTTCGGGCTGGGCGTGCATGTAGCCCCAATCCACGCTGCCCGCGGCATCGGCCACGTGACGGAACAGGCTGGCTTCGGCGGCCGGGAAACGGGCGGAAGCGGCTTCGGCGATGGGGAAACGAGCGGAGATGGACATGGCGGACTCCTGGAGGTCGGTGGCGGGAAAAAAGTCCCGCAATTCGATGCTACACCTCGTTCCTAGTGTGTTCAGACAAGCCCGAGTTCGCGTTTTGCCTGCGTTGGCGCGCACAAAAAAGCCCCTGCCGGGCAGGGGCTCCTGAATACGGCAATGGCCGGTCGTAGCGCGCGGCGCTGCGACCGGCTCACCGAAACTCACGTCTTGGCGTTGTCGCGCAGCTCGCGGCGCAGGATCTTGCCGACGTTGGTCTTGGGCAGCTCGGTGCGGAACTCGACGAACCTGGGGTGCTTGTAGCCGGTGAGGTTGGCGCGCGCGTGGGCCTTGACCTCCTCGGCGGTGAGCGAGGGATCCTTCTTCACGATCACCACCTTCACCGCTTCGCCGGACTTCTCGTCGGGCACGCCGACCGCGGCCACTTCCAGCACGCCCGGCATCATCGCGATCACGTCCTCCACTTCGTTCGGATACACATTGAAGCCGGACACCAGGATCATGTCCTTCTTGCGGTCGACGACGTAGAAGAAACCCTGCTCGTCCATCCGCGCCATGTCGCCGGTGTGCAGCCAACCGTCGGGGTCGATGACCTGGGCGGTGTCCTCGGGCCGGTGCCAATAGCCCTTCATCACCTGCGGGCCCTTGATGCACAGCTCGCCGACTTCGCCGACCGGCAGGATGCGGCCCTCCTCGTCCTTGACGCAGGCGTCGGTGGAGGAGATCGGCAGGCCGATCGCGCCGTTGTACTCGGCCAGGTCCATCGGATTGATGCAGGCCGCGGGCGAGGTTTCGGTCAGGCCGTAGGCCTCGACCAGGGTCACGCCGGTGACCTGCTTCCAGCGGTCGGCGACCGAACGCTGCACCGCCATGCCGCCGCCGAGGGTCAGGTGCAGGCGCGAGAAATCCACCTGGTCGAAACCGGGCGTGTTGAGCAGGCCGTTGAACAGCGTGTTGACGCCGGTGATCGCGGTGAACGGGGTGTTCTTCAGTTCCTTGACGAAACCCGCCATGTCGCGCGGGTTGGTGATCATGTGGTTGAGGCCGCCGAACTTCATGAACACCAGGCCGTTCGCGGTCAGCGCGAAGATGTGGTACAGCGGCAGTGCGGTGATGATGACTTCCTGGCCGAGCTTGACGTTGGCGCCGACCCAGGCCGCGGCCTGCTGCATGTTGGCGACCAGGTTGCGATGGGTCAGCATCGCGCCCTTGGCCACGCCGGTGGTGCCGCCGGTGTACTGCAGGAAGGCGATGTCGTCGGGCGAGATCTCCACCTCGGGCAGCTTGTGCATCTGGCCCAGGGTGAGGGTGTCGCGGAAACGCACGGCGCCGGGGATGTCGTAGTCCGGCACCATCTTCTTCACGTACTTCAGCACGAAGTTCATGATCGGGCCCTTGAGCCCGCCGATCATGTCGCCCAAGCCGGTGGTGATGACCTGCTTGACCTGGGTGCCGGCGACGACCTCCGCCACGGTCTTGCCGAAGTTGTCGAGCACGAAGATCACCGACGCGCCGGAGTCGTCGAGCTGGTGCTTGAGCTCGCGCGGGGTGTACATCGGATTGGTGTTGACCACGCTCAGGCCGGCGCGCAGCACGCCGAAGGTGGCGATCGGGTACTGCAGGCAGTTGGGCATCATGATCGCGACGCGATCGCCCTTCTTGAGCTTGAGCTCGCCGAGCAGGTACGCGGCGAATTGCGCGCTGAGCCGATCGATGTCGCCGTAAGTGAGGACCTTGCCGAAATTCGAGAAGGCCGGACGGTCCCGGTATTTATCGATCGCGTTCTGCAGCACCGAGACGATCGACGGGAACTCGTCGACATCGATCTGTGCCGGCACGCCTTGCGGATACTGGGCAAGCCACGGACGTTCCAAACTCATCGCGATCCCCTCTTTAATCGCTTAGATGCGGCGCCGGCGGCTGTGTGCGCCGCCGTACGGTGTTTGATCGATTGGAGCATAGGCTCTACCCCCTGGCAAGGCGCCGCCGCGGCGTCCGCGCGGGCGTTGTCGGCGGTAGCGCGGACCTGTCAGGATCGTAGTCGGATACGGCCGGGCGAACGGTCGTGCGATTCTCCGAACGCCGGATTTCCCCGCCATGCGCAGCCGCCACCCCAGCCGCACGACCGAGTTTCCGCCAGCCCCGCCGGCACCGGCGTCGATGCGCCGGCGCGCGCTGCTGCGCGGGGCGGCGCTGCTGGCGCTGGCGGCGCTGGCCGGCTGCGCCGAGCCTGCGTCCCCGGAACAGCGCCTGCGCGAGTCGATCGGGCGGCTGCAGGCGGCGATCGACGCGCGCGACGCCAGCGCGATCGAAACCCAGCTCGCCGACGATTTCGTCGGCCCGGAGGGCATGGACCGCACCGGCGCGCGGCGCCTGGCGGCGGCAAGCTTCCTGCGCTATCGCCGCACCTGGGTCAAGATCGGCCAGGTCGACATCGAGTTGCAGCAAGGCCACGCGCGGGTGCGGTTCGAGGCCGCGCTCGGCGGCGGCGCCGGCCAGCCCTTGCCGGAGGCGGCGCAGTGGTATTCGGTCAAGACCGGCTGGCGCGAACAGGCCGGCGAATGGCGCATGACCTCGGCGCAGTGGCAGCCGCGGTTGTGACCGTCGGCCGGCCTGCGCGGCGACGTCGCGCTCTCGCCGGGTGAGACCGCGCTCGGCTATTCTGCGCGACCGCAAGGACGATCGCCGGCCGGGGACCGGATCGAATGGAATCAGCTTTGACCGCGGAGCAGGCGCTCGCGCTCGCGCCCGACGCATCTTCCGCGAAGGCCGCCACCGGATTGGCTTCGGCGACGCAATGGGCCAGCCTCGGCGGCGACGCCGAAGCGCTGTGGGGCGAATGCAAGGGCAGCGGCGCCAAGCCCTATCAGGCCCAGGTCGACCTGGCCGCGCTGGTCACCCGCTGCTCCTGTCCTAGCCGCAAGTTCCCGTGCAAGCACGCCCTGGCGCTGTTGCTGATGCATGCGCGCGCCGCGATCCCGGCGGCGCAGCCGCGGCCGAGCTGGGTCGAGGAATGGCTGGCTTCGCGCCGCGACCGCGCGGTCAAGAAAGAACAGACCGCCGCCAAGGCCGCCGCGGCCCAGGCCGCCGACCCGGAAGCCGCCGCCGCGAGCGCGGCCAAACGCGAGGCGGCGCGCTGGAAACGCATCGAGCAGGGCGGCGCCGAGTTGCAGCGCTGGATCGCCGATCAGTTCCGCCGCGGCCTGGCCTCGTTCGGCCCGGCCCAGCGCGGCGAATGGCAGGCGATGGCCGCGCGCATGGTCGACGCCCAGGCGCCGGCGCTGGC
Organism: Lysobacter sp. Soil_C_15; assembly: GCF_057657315.1. Taxonomy (NCBI): domain Bacteria; kingdom Pseudomonadati; phylum Pseudomonadota; class Gammaproteobacteria; order Lysobacterales; family Lysobacteraceae; genus Lysobacter; species Lysobacter sp. Soil_C_15. The sequence goes on along the minus strand of NZ_JBDGIR010000002.1, from coordinate 209,254 downwards.
GGGCCAGTTGCTGGCGGCGACCGAGGCGATGGGAGAGGGCCTGGAAGCGGCCGAAGGGGTGATCGAACGCCTCGGTCTGCTGTGGCTGCTGGGCGAGGCGGTGAGCCGGCGCCAGCGTCTGGCGCCGGCGCGCCTGGCCGATGTGCGCACCGCGCTGGGCTGGGTCTACGACAAGGACGACCTGGCCATCCTGGGCGAAACCGTCGCCGACCGCTGGCAGGTGCAGGGCCAGCGCATCGAAGAGCGCGAGGACCGCCTGTTCGAGCGCCGGGTCTGGCTGCGCGGCGAAACCAGCGGCCGCGACGCGCTGCTGCACGATTACGCTTACGGCGGCCGCGGTTGGGAGCACCAGTGGCTGGACGGCCGCCGGGTCGCCGCGACCCTGCGCTTCTTTCCGGGCAGCGTGCCGTTGCGCGCGCTGGTGCTGGAGCAGGGCGCCGGCGAAGCCGCGCCGCGCTGGTCGCAGAACGCGGCCGAGGCGATCGAGCGCGCGTCGCGGGCGTTCGCCGCCAATCCCTGGCTGGGCTATTGGCCGATGAGCCTGGACGCGGCGGTGCCGGTGCGCGATGGCGACGGCTGGCAGGCGCACACGCCGGCCGGCGGCCTGCGCCTGGCTCTGGCCGATGCGGCCGGTTGGCGGTTGCTCGCGCACAGCGGCGGCCGCGGCCTGAAATTGATGGGCGAGTGGGACGGCCGCGCGCTGCGTCCGCTCGCCGCCTGGCGCGAGTGCGGCGACGAACTCGCCGGTTGGACGGAGGCGGCATGAGCGGGCAATGGATCAAGCCGGCGCTGATCGGCGTCGACGGCGCCCGCCCGTTCGCGTTCGGCGCGCCGGTCGACGAGTTGCTGCAGGCCTGCGCCGACGACGACGCGGCGGTGCGCTACGCCCGCGGCGCGGCGGCGATGGCCGCGTGCCGGCGCGCGGCGGTGGACACCATGGCCGCGGCGCCGCTACCGGCCGGCGCGGCCGACGATGCCGCGGCGCTGGCCGAGGATCAGCCGCTGGCCGCAGCGCTGCGCGCGATTTTCCGCGACGGCGGCGAGCGCCTGCAGCACGAAGCCTGCCTGCGCTTGCAGGCGCTGGACCGGCGCTTGCCGCCCAGCGCCCTGGCGACGGCGTTGGCCGCCGGGCAGCGCTCGACCCGCCTGCGCGGCGCATTGCTGCCGGTGCTCGGCGAACGCGGCCGCTGGCTGGCCGGGCTGAACCCGGATTGGGCCTATGCCGGCGGCGGCGATGCCGCGGCGGCGGACGGCGACGACCCGGCGCGGTTGTGGCAGGAGGGCAGCTTCGAACAGCGCCTGCAGCTGTTGCGCGCGGTGCGCGCGGCCGATCCCGGCGCCGCGCGCGGCATGCTGCAGCAACAGCTCGGCGAATTGCCGGCGAAGGAACGCGCCGAGTTCGCCGCCGCGCTCGAGGTCGGCCTGTCGGCGGACGACGAAGCCTTGCTCGCCGGCCTGCTCAAGGACCGCGGCCGCGACGTGCGGCGGATCGCCGCCGGCCTGCTGGCGCGGCTGCCGCAATCGGCGCATGCGCAACGCCTGCTGGCCTGGCTGGCGCCGCTGGTGACCCAGGAGCGCGCCCTGCTGGTCAAGCGCTGGGTCGTGGAGGCGCCACACACGGCCGATCCGGACTGGGCCGGCGCGGCGATCGAGACCGCGCGCCCGCAGCACGACGCGCTGGGAGAACGAGCCTGGTGGCTGTACCAATTGGCCCGCCAGGCGCCGCTGGCCTGGTGGTGCGCGCACACCGGCATGAGCGCGGCGCAGTGTCTGGCCTGGGCCGAGAAAAGCGACTGGAAGGCCGCGCTGCAGCGCGGCTGGCTGGAGCGGGTAGGGGCCGAAGATCCGGACTGGATCGTGGCCATGCTCGAAGCGCCCGGGCGCGCGTTCCAGGGCGAGCACGCGCGCCTGCTGGCGATGCTGCCGGCGGCCGAGCGCGTGCGCCACTGGCCGCGCAGCTTCGAGCAGCTGTGGCGGCACAACCGCCACGACGAGGTGATCGATTCCTGCGCGCCGGGGCAGAGCCTGCCGGCCGATTACTCGCGAGCGATCGTCGAGGGCCTGTACGAGACGGTGGAGCGCGACCGCCTGCGCCACGACTGGAACCTGCGCCCGGTGATCCAGTCGCTGGTCGAGGTGCTGCATCCGCAGGCGTTGCGCGAATGGCGCGCGCTGCCGCGCAGCGCCGAGGAGACCGCGGCGATGAGCGAATGCCTGCTCGCGGTCGAACGCACCGTCGCGCTGCGTCGCCTGCTTCACGCCTGAACGTCCGATATGCCCGATACGCCCAACCCGCCGGGTCGGGCCGCTTTCTTCCTTACGCATCACGTACCGAATTCTGGGGAGTTCCGATGAGCACCGCCGTCCTGCGCCAACATGCCGAGCACCAATACGCCGAAGAACTCGAACAACTGGCCAAGGCCGACGACCGCCAGCGCCCGGCCAACTGGAAACTGTCGCCGTGGGCGGTGGTGACCTATCTGATCGGCGGCAAGCTCGACAACGGTTTCGAGATCAGCGCCAAGTACATCGGCAACCGCCGGCTGATGGAAATCGCGGTGGCGACGGTCGCCACCGACCGCGCTCTGTTGCTGTTCGGCGTGCCGGGCACGGCCAAGTCCTGGGTCTCCGAGCACCTCAGCGCGGCGATCAGCGGCGACTCGACGATGCTGATCCAGGGCACCGCCGGCACCAGCGAAGAGCAGATCCGCTACGGCTGGAACTACGCCCAGTTGCTGGCTCACGGCCCGAGCGAGAACGCGCTGGTGCCCAGTCCGCTGATGAACGCGATGAAGCTGGGCAAGATCGCCCGGGTCGAGGAGCTCACCCGCATCCCCGCCGACGTCCAGGACACCCTGATCACCGTGCTCTCGGAAAAGACCCTGCCGGTGCCCGAGCTGGGCAGCGAAGTGCAGGCGACCCGCGGCTTCAGCGTGATCGCCACCGCCAACAACCGCGACAAGGGCGTCAACGAACTGTCCAGCGCGCTCAAGCGCCGCTTCAACACGGTGATCCTGCCGGTGCCGTCCAGCGAGCAGGAGGAGATCTCGATCGTGGTCAAGCGGGTGCACGAACTCGGCCGCGCCCTGGAACTGCCGGCCGAGCCGCCGGCGCTGAAGGAAGTGGCGCGGATCGTGCGCATCTTCCGCGAACTGCGCAACGGCCAGACCGAAGACGGCAAGTCCAAGCTCAAGTCGCCCAGCTCGACCCTGTCCACCGCCGAGGCGATCTCGGTGATCAACAACGGCATGGCCCTGGCCGGGCACTTCGGCGACGGTGTGCTGCGTCCGGCCGACATGGCCGCGGGCATGATCGGCGCGGTGATCAAGGACCCGGTGCAGGACCAGGTGGCGTGGACGGAGTATCTGGAAACGGTGGTCAAGGAGCGCTCGGACTGGAAGGACCTGTACCGCGCCTTCCGCGAACAGCTTTGAGCCGGCCATGAGCGGTCCGGTCAGCTATTTCGGCATCCGCCACCACGGCCCGGGCTGCGCGCGCAGTCTGCGCCGGAGCCTGGACGCATTGCAGCCGGACTGCGTGTTGATCGAAGGCCCGGCCGGCAGCGAAGCCTTGATCGAGCATCTGCGCGATCCGCAACTGCAGCCGCCGGTGGCGCTGCTGTCCTACGGCGTCGACGATCCGCAACTGGCGGTGTTCCACCCCTTCGCCGAGTTCTCGCCGGAATGGCAGGCGATGCGCTGGGCGGTCGAACACGCCGTGCCGGTGCGTTTCATCGACGTGCCGGCCGGCGCCAGCCTGGCCTGGCAAGCGCAGGAGCGCGCGCGCCGCGGCGGTGCGGCGGACACGGCGGCGGGCGAAGGGAGCGGTGAGGCGCACAGCGGCACTGAGAACGACGCCGGCCACCCAGCCGCGGCGGATCCGGCACCGGCCGCTCCGGCCGACGATGCGGCCCGGGCCGCGGCTGCGCAGGAGGCCGTCGACGCGGCCGCGGACGGTTCGGCCGCGGCGCCGCTCGCCGAGCCCGCCGCGCCGGCCCGGCACCGCGATCCGCTGGACTGGCTGGCCCAGGCCGCCGGCTACGCCGACGGCGAGAGCTGGTGGAACCATATGGTCGAGGAGCGCGGCGACGGCGCCGATCTGTTCGAGGCGATCGGCGCGGCGATGACCGAATTGCGCCAGCAGGCCGGGCTGGACACCGGCCTGGACGCGCGCCAGGAAGCCTTGCGCGAGGCGCACATGCGCGCCGGCGTGCGCGAGGCGGTCAAGCAGGGCCATCGGCGCATCGCCGTGGTCTGCGGCGCCTGGCACGTGCCGGCGCTGGTCGCCAAGACCTCGGCGGCGGCCGACAAGGCCCTGCTCAAGGAGCTGCCGAAATTGAAGGCGGCGGCGACCTGGGTGCCCTGGACCTATCGCCACCTGAGCAGCGCCAGCGGCTACGGCGCCGGCATCGACGCGCCGGGCTGGTACGAACACCTGTGGCTGCACGGCGACGGCCCGCGCGCGGCGGGCTGGTTCGCGCGGGTGGCGCGGGTGCTGCGCGAACACGGGCTGGACTGTTCCTCGGCGCATCTGATCGAAGCCGCGCGCCTGGCCGACACCCTGGCGGCCTTGCGCGAGCGGCCGGCGCCGAGCCTGGAGGAGCTCAACGAAGCCAGCCTGAGCATCCTGTGCAACGGCGACGACGCGCCGATGCGCCTGATCGGGCAGGCGCTGATGATCGGCGAACGCCTGGGCCAGGTGCCCGAGGCGGTGCCGACCGTGCCGTTGCAGCGCGACCTGGAAGCGCAACGCAAGCGCTTGCGGCTCAAGCCGGAGACCCTGAGCAAGGCGCTGGAACTGGACCTGCGCAACGACACCGACCTGCAGCGCAGCCAGTTGCTGCATCGCCTGCTGCTGCTCGACATCGGCTGGGGCCGGCTCGGCGGCGTCGGCCGCTCCTCGCGCGGCAGCTTCCGCGAAGTCTGGGAACTGGCCTGGCAACCCGGGTTCGAGATCGACCTGGTCGTGGCCAGCCGCTACGGCCAGAGCGTCGAGCAGGCCGCGACCGCGCGCGCGATCGAGCAGGCGCGCCAGGCCGAGCGCCTGCCGGCCTTGTCGGCGTTGATCGACCGGGTGCTGCTGGCGAACCTGGCCCAGGCGGTGGAAGCCGTCGCCGAACAACTGCAGGCGCGCGCGGCCACCGACAGCGATCCCTTGTCCCTGCTGGCGGCGCTGCCGCCGCTGGCCAACGTGCAGCGCTACGGCAACGTGCGCAACACCGACGCCGCCCAGGTGCGCAGCCTGTTCGACGGCATCCTGGCCCGCGCCTGCATCGGCCTGGGCCTGGCGGTGGGCGGCCTGGACGAAGAGGCGGCCGAAGCCGCGCGCGAGGTCGTGCTGGGCGCCGACCGCGCGGTCGAACTGCGCGAAGACCCGGCGCAGACCGAGGCCTGGCGACGCAGCCTGGGCCTGGTCGCGCGCTCGCACAGCGCCGCGCCCTTGCTGCGCGGCCTGTGCACGCGGCTGCTGTTCGACGCCGGCGGCTTCGACGGCGCTTCGGTGGCGGACGAACTCGGGCTCAATCTGTCGCTCGGCGCCGAGCCTTTGCAGGCGGCGCAGTGGCTGGACGGGTTCCTCAACCGCAACGCCGCCGTGCTGCTGCACGACGACGCGGTCTGGTCGCTGATCGACGCCTGGGTGTCCGGGCTCGGCCACGAGCACTTCCTGCGCGTGGTGCCGCTGTTGCGGCGCAGCTTCGCCCGCTTCGAGGCCGCCGACCGGCGCGATCTCGGCAAGCGGGTCGAGCGGCCGCAGGGGCAGGCGCGGGCGACCGCCCCGGCGCCGGCCTGGAACGGCGAGCGCGCCGCGCGCGCGTTGCCGGTGTTGCGCGAACTGTTCGGCCTGGAGGCCGTGGAGATCCGATGAACATGTCGATGGTCACGCCGACGAGCGCGCCGGCGAGCGCGGACCTGCAAATCCCGGTAGCGACCGCGACCGCGGTCAGCGACGAGGCGGCGGCGCCCAGCAGCCGCGCCGAGCGCTGGCGCATGATCCTGGGCAGCGAGTCGCAGGACAGCTGCGGCGCGCCCGGCGCCGGATTGGCGGCGATGGAGGCGGCGCTGGCGGCGTTGTACGAACCCGCCGGTCCGGGCGGCTTGGGCCGGCGCGGCGGCCGCGGCGGCTCGGCGCCGAACGTGGCGCGCTGGCTCGGCGACATCCGCAAGTACTTTCCGACCAGCGTGGTCCAGGTCATGCAGCGCGATGCGCTGCAGCGGCTGAACTTGCGCCAGATGCTGCTGGAAAAGGAAATGCTCGAAGGCCTGCAGCCCGACGTGCACATGGTCGCCAACCTGGTCTCGCTGTCGGGGGTGATTCCGGCCGAAACCAAGCAGACCGCGCGCCTGGTGGTGCGCAAGGTGGTCGAAGAGCTGATGCGCAAGCTGGAAGAACCGATGCGTTCGGCGGTGACCGGCGCGCTGGACCGGGCGCGCCGTTCGCGTCGGCCGCGCCATGCCGAGATCGACTGGAACCGCACCATCCGCGCCAATCTCAAGCATTGGCAGGCCAGTCACAACACGATCGTGCCGCAGCAGCTGATCGGCTACGGCCGCAAGTCGCGCCGGCCGCAGCGCGAGGTGACGCTGTGCATCGACCAGAGCGGTTCGATGGCCGCGTCGGTGGTGTACTCGAGCATCTTCGGCGCGGTGATGGCCTCGCTGCCGGCGGTGGCGACCCGGCTGGTGGTGTTCGACACCGCCGTGGTCGACATGACCGAGCAACTGGACGACCCGGTCGACCTGCTGTTCGGCGTGCAGCTCGGCGGCGGCACCGACATCCACGGCGCGGTGAGCTATTGCCAGAGCCTGATCCGCGAACCGCGCAACAGCATCCTGGTGCTGATCTCCGACCTGTACGAGGGCGGGGTGGAGACGCGGCTGCTGGCGCGGGCGCAGGAACTGGTCGAGGCCGGGGTGCAGTTCATCGTCCTGCTCGCGCTCAGCGACGAAGGCCGCCCGGCCTACGACCAGGCGCTGGCGGCCAAGCTCGCCGCGCTCGGCGTGCCGTCCTTCGCCTGTACTCCCGACGCCTTTCCGGGCTTGATGGCGGCGGCGATCCGCCGCGACGACATCGCCCAGTGGGCCTCGGGCAACGGCCTGGTGCCGACCTCGCCGGCGCGGTGAGGCCACAGGCGAACCTGGCTGAGCCGGGGGGGGAGCGGCGCAAGCCGCGCCCGCGCCGCATCCAACGGCCCACGAATCGCCTTGTAGGAGCGGCGTAAGCCGCGACAGCCGCAGCGACGGAGGCAAGCGTCGTTGCCGCAGCCCGGGTTCGACACGGGCGACAGCGATAAAAGATCGCGATGTTGATGCGGCCCTGCTGATCGACCGGGCTTCGGACAGCCCGCTTTCGCGCACCGCTGCGGAAGTCGCGGCTTACGCCGCTCCTAGCAAAAGCCGGCGATTCGAAGGGGTGGGAGCGGCGCAAGCCGCGACCGCGCCGTATCGAGCGGCCCACGAATCGCCTTGTAGGAGCGGCGTAAGCCGCGACAGCCGCAGCGACGGACGCAAGCGTCGTTGCCGCAGCCCGGGTTCGACACGGGCGACAGCGATAAAATATCGCGATGTTGATGCGGCCCCGCTGATCGACCGGGCTTCGGAGAGCCCGCTTTCGCGCACCGCTGCGGATGTTGCGGCTTACGCCGCTCCTAAACCCCTCTCCCGCACGCAGGAGAGGGGCTCGAAAGGGCGGGGCTTGCG